>NZ_JBALCO010000181.1:0-3588 GCF_036919595.1 Nostoc sp.
AGCACTCGATTGCAATTACTTTACCGTATTTGCTGTGCTGTTTCTTAAATCCTTTACTAGTAAGCCTTTCAAGACTTAACGGGAAAAGTCAGGTTTTGGAATCTGTTCTCAAACGTAACTCAAATTATACCGGACTTGATTACCTGGAATCACCAGACTTCTACTTTCCCACGCGGGAATGTTCGGGCAGTGTGCTTTTGGCTGAGGGGGATTATAGAGAGTTTAAAAAAGTATCCCCTATGGGCGTTCTCTATTTGGCTTGCAGACACTAAGCAAACATGAGGCCGCTCAAGTTGTCAAAGCCAAATTGCAAACGGCTTGGAAAGGTGATGATAAGCAGACATAGCCAAAATGTCATAAAAAAATTCAAAATCATCCATCGTTTGTGTAACCGCGGGCATAGGAGGAGTTCAACCTTTAGCCTCTCACGCCACTTGCTCCCCAACTTTTGGACGATGCTCCTTCAAGTTGGGAGAAGACCGCAGTTGCTTTCATAGCAGGTTATCCAAAGGAGTACAAGCCGACATAGCCTTTATTTGTTGCCTGACTTTGCCTTTCATATTAAAATTTGGGAGTAATGCTTTATGGTTAATGCAGTCAAACGTTCAATTCGGATATTAAAGATGCGCCCCTCCATGTCTGATTTCCTTTATCACCCTACAGAATTTATCTTCTTGCATTTCCAAACCTTTTTTGCAATGGGCTGTACTTAGGGTAGGTGGGGGGAGGCGATCGCGTAGGTGCGATCGCATCACTGGTTAACTATCTACTGGATGCAGAGAGTTGTCTCCTATGTCATCCTAGATTTAGGAGAGTTAATTCGGTGATGTCTTTGGTTTTAGTATTGAAGGGCTTTTTCCTTTTAGTATTTACAGACTTCTCAGAGAAATTAAAATCTCTACACAGTGATGATTTTGGAGAGAATCGATGTCAATTTATGTAGGTAACCTCTCTTATGACGTTACACAAGAGGATTTAAGTGGTATTTTTGCAGAATATGGTACTGTAAAGCGGGTTCAAGTACCTACTGACCGTGAAACTGGTCGTCCACGAGGCTTTGCTTTTGTGGAAATGGGAACTGAAGCCGAAGAAACAGCTGCCATTGAAGCTCTAGACGGTGCTGAGTGGATGGGTCGTGACCTGAAAGTGAATAAGGCTAAACCTAAAGAAGACAGAGGTGATAGAGGTTCCTTTGGTGGTAACCGAGGAGGATACGGCGGTGGCGGTGGCGGACGCTCCCGCTACTAACCTTGGAAAAAAATTTGCCAAGAGTCTTAAGGTCAGACAAAGAGTCTGTCTTTTTTTTGTACTGCTACTGCCTGCATAGCTATTGATGAAGTCAACTTAGTAGGAGAAATAATGACCCAAGTAATTGTAGGTGACAATGAACACATTGAGTCAGCCTTACGACGATTTAAGCGAGAAGTTTCCAAGGCTGGAATTTTTCCAGACATGAGAAAACATCGTCATTTTGAAACGCCCTTAGAAAAACGCAAGCGCAAAGAAGTTGCCAAGCACAGGCAGAGTAAGAGAAGTTTTCGTAATTAAGGACTGACATACATATAAACGAATGCCCTCATAGATTTTATGAGGGTTTTCTTTTTGCCTATTTTAAAATCAGGAAACCTAAAGAAACGCTAAAATCAAGTCAGCCTTTGTATTGTAGCGGTTGTGTCCCACATCACTCAGAGTGCGGTTCACTGCATAAATCCTGATTGTCAACGTCCTTATCCTCAGCCTTGGGGAAACAAATTTTGTAACAGCTGTGGCGCACCGCTAGAGTTGTTAGACCGCTATGTTCCACTTCAGCCTTTAGGGTCGGGAGGATTTGCTCAAATTTATACGGTTTGGGATGAAAAAACTCAAACCGAAAAAGTGCTGAAAGTGTTGGTAGAAGATTCACCAAAGGCACTGGAATTATTTACCCAAGAGGCGGCAGTTTTATCTAGCTTGCAGCATCCAGGCGTCCCCAAAGTTGATGCCGATGGGTATTTTCACGTGAAATTGTTTAATCCCAAACCACACCAACTGCCTTGTCTGGTAATGGAAAAAATCAATGGGCGGACTTTAGAGGAGATATTAAAAAAGTTTCCCCAAGGGTGTCCAGAAGATTTGGTTTTAAACTGGTTCGCCCAAGCTGTACAGATTTTACAGGAATTACATAAACGTCATATTATTCACCGCGATATCAAACCTTCTAATTTAATGTTGGACTCTTCGCCATCTGTAACCCCGCTTCAAGGGCAAATAGAGGGTGATCGCGTGGTACTAATTGATTTTGGAGGGGCAAAACAGTTTAGCGCCTCTAAGCTACGTTCTCACTCTAGTTCCACCCGATTATTTTCTTCGGGCTACAGTCCACCAGAACAAGTGACTGGAGGTATTGTCGGGCCAAGTGCTGATTTTTATGCCCTCGGTCGAACGGTGATTGAACTACTAACAGGCAAATACCCGTTAGAGTTGGAGGATCAGCAAACGGGGAAATTGCGCTGGCGAACTGCGGTAAATGTCAACCCGCAACTAGCTTCTTTGCTTGATGAAATGGTGCAGGAGGATGTGCGATCGCGTCCAGCAAATGCAGCTATGATTCAAAAACGGTTAGCGAAGATTTCTCGACCATTACCGCCGCCAGGGTTATTTTTCCAACTACGGGATAACGTTAAGCAAGCCTCAACACAAGCTTCCCAGAGATTTAGACTACTAACACAAGCTATTAAACAAGCTTTAGCTAACTTTAGCCAAGCTGTAACTAAAACCGTTATTTTTATTGCTCAGGCAATCATCAAAACCTTCCAAGCTTGTTTAGCGACGATTTGGGCGATGATCCTGACTAGTATCGGCGCTTGTTTTGGTGCGATCGCTGGTTTTATTTTGGCATATCGCACCAGCTTGGGTCGTCAGGTTGTGGAATTGATTTTAAGTCAACTAAACCAATTAGTGCCAAATACTCAACCCGTCTTCGGGGCAGATATTTTGGTGTTCGTCGCCGCCGGCTGGGGAACCGCATGGGGACTAACAGTATCTGGGTGTTTTGGTCAACGGCGGCGCTTTTTAGTGGCGTCGCTGATGGGCATGATTAGCTATGGCTTCGGCTGGTTGATTTTGCAATTAATCACACCAAAAGACAGCGGCGAGGGCTTAGTGGCAGTAATTTTGGTGGCAGTTTGCCTACTCACCTTGAGTTTAGGTCTTCGCAGCCATCACATAGTGTACGCTGTGTTCGCTGCCTTTGGTAGTGCGATCGCCTATGCAGTTTTGATTCTTTTGAGGTTAGCACCTCCGATCTTCCAATTTTCTAGTCAACCAGCCTGGTCAGAGTTATACTTAACTCTGACTTTTTTTGGTTCTCTAGGCTTCTTGATCAGCTTCTGGTTAGGAGTGAGTTACTACCTAATTGTGCCTGGATTGCGCCTTTTAGGGTGGCGGTGAATAAGGCAGGGGCAGGGGAAGATGAAGGAGATGAGGGAGACGAGGGAGAAATAATCAATGCCCAATGCCCAATACCTAAAAACAAGATCCCCCTAGTCGTATTTTTCATCGAGCTAGGGGGATCACATAAGTGGTAGTCTATAAAAGGTTCGGTATAGT
>NZ_JBALCO010000182.1:0-39527 GCF_036919595.1 Nostoc sp.
TCTTCATATAGCTCGTGACTTCATTCTGGAACAGCTTAAACAACAGGTAGGCTTGAATGCACATAGTCAAATTTCTGTCAATGCGTAAGTCCTGCCAATATCGAGATCGTAAACAAAACCCTATTTTTCGCTTGCTCTCATTCACTAACCCGGAGGTATTAGATGAACGGCTAGCCACAAGGGGATATCAACTAATTGAGCCATCCCTAGTAATGGGCATGACATTATCAGAGCGATCGCTTAATCTTCTACCTGTTATAAATCAGGAAACTTTGAAGGATTGGTTGGTTGCTTACCATAAATTGAAAGCTTTGGCAGAGCAACCATCAAGTACTCATCATATGATATTGGCAGGAATACAGTCAGAAATACTGTTTGTGTCATTCAAGCAAAATGAGGAAATTGTTGCTTGTGGAATGGGTGTTTTAGAAAGTGGTTGTTTAGGCATATTTGACCTTGTTACTAGTCCAATACAAAGGCGGCGTGGCTATGCAACAGCAATTATTCAGGGTTTGCTTCAATGGGGTATTGATAAAGGAGCTTACTTTTCTTATATACAGGTAGTCAAAGCGAATATTCCAGCTTGCAACCTGTATGAAAAACTCGGCTATAAACCAATTTATGAATACTGGTATCGAGTAGGCTCTAATTCAGGCAATGAGAAATGACTAAAACAGAGGCTCTGGCTAATAATATAGACAAAGCCTCTGAAGAACTAAGTTATCAGTAAGAAACTAGAACTCTACACCATGTTTCTTGGCAATTTCAGTAAGTTTCTCAGACTGATGTTGTGATGCTTTAGTCAAGAGTTCTTCAGCCTCTTCTCTAGTACTTCCCTCTTTAGGAATTAAGTACTTGACATAAAGAGACACAAAATCGGCAGCGATCGCTAAACCGGATAGAGCATGTTTGTCAGCTTCCTTTCCAGCGATCGCTGATACTAGACCTGCTTTAATTGGGTCTGGTTTAACTTTCATGAACTGATCAACAAGTTTTGGAATGTACTCTGCTGGCGGCAAATTATCTAACTTACTTCTATCTGGAGTAAAGTTACATTCTGCGGCTTTCGCTTGCTCTAAAACACACCATTCTATGTATTCTTGCAATGCTGCATCGGGAACGCGAGGGAGATATTCGTGTAGCGCTAAATCAGACACAAGCTTACCCTGTAAATTTCTGTTTTGTTGAAGTGAATTAAGGCAAGCCTAACGCACTATTTCTATAAGTTTTAGTGTGTTACGCTACGAGTTTTGAATAAAAGGGCATAGGGCATTAGACTCCCAGTGAGGCAAAATCTCAGTCGCTTTAGCGCTGAGAGTGTCAACAGGTTAAAAAAGTTGATGGAGCGATCGCCGAAATAGCAAATGTAGTCGCCGAAATAGCAAATGTAGTCGCCGAAATAGCAAATGCGATCGCTGAAATAGCAAATGGGATCGCCGAAATAGCAAATGCGAACGCCGAAGTAACAAATGCGAACGCCGAAGTAACAAATGCGAACGCCGATATAGCAAATGCGAACGCCGATATAGCAAATGCGAACGCCGAAGTAACAAATGCGAACGCTGAAGTAACAAATGCGAACGCCGAAATAGCAAATGCGAACGCCGAAGTAACAAATGCGTAGGCGTAGCTAGGCGTAGGCATCGCTGACCCAAAAAGAGAGCGATCGCTAATCCCATCTACTTTTGTCATCGTTCTTTTAGGTTGCGGCTGAGAGCTAATTTAATCCCAAAATTTCTTCTGGCAAAGGTGCATTGAAATCATCTGGCACTACAAAACGCCCTTTATCTTGCCCTAAACTATTGAGTCGATTTGATAAGGAGCGAAACCGAACCAACTTGGCGATCGGAATACCTCGGTTGGAAATAATGATTTCTTCTCCAAGTTCTACGCGTGACAACAGCTTTGAGAGATTCGTTTTAGCTTGATGAATATTTACGGTTTCCATAAGATTAAACTTAGTTTGTAAACTAAGTTTAGTCTGGTTGTCATTGTGGTACAAGGGCGATCGCTTTTCGTCAACACTTGGTTTATACGTATAACTCGTCAAACAATTAGATACTAGTTTTTTGCTTCACCTTGCTGACATAGTTGATTGCGAAGGCTATGATGAAGCGGCCAAAATAAAAAATTTGTCTAGGAGTGCGATATGAAACTACCAGAACCTCAAACAAAAACATTTTCAACTTTGGTAGGAGAAATTGAAAATGGTCAAATTAAAATTCCCCAATTTCAAAGAGAATTCGTTTGGACAATGCATAAATCTGCTGCTCTTATTGACAGCATTATCAAAGGTTATCCCATTGGCACATTCATTTTTTGGCGCACTAATGAACGTCTTCGCTCAGTGAAAAACATTGGTAAGCTAGATTTACCAGAACCAAAGCCAGGTGAGTTTGTTGATTACGTTTTAGATGGACAGCAGCGATTAACTAGCTTATTTGCTAGTCTGCAAGGCGTTATTTTAACCAGAGAAGACGGAAGAGAAGATAATTTCTCACAAATATTCATCGATTTAGAAGCTCAAGACTCTGAGCAAATCGTCATTACTGATATTGCGGGTAAAGATGAAAAAAGTCTGATTAGTATTCTCAATTTACTCAAAGGGAGTTTTTTGCTTTTAGCAGCATATCCTCATAACTATCATGACAAAATTCAAGCTTATAAAAATAGGATTGAAAGCTATCAGTATTCAATAATTCAGGTCAAAGATGCACCAATAGAAATAGCTACAGAAATTTTTACAAGGATTAATGTTAGTGGTCTAGCTTTATCTTTATTTGAAATTATGGCTGCTAAAACGTTTGATTACGAAAAAAATTTCGATTTAACAGAAAAGTTTCAAGAGTTGATAGAAAATCTTAAACCTCTCAATTATGAAACTATTTCTGATACTACTGTACTGCAAGTTGTCTCAATCATTCTCTCCAAAGAGTGTAAAAGACAAGTTATATTAAAACTTGATAAAAATAGTTTTATTGATGTTTGGGATAAGGCAATAGATTCTATTGAACGCAGTGTAGAGTATTTCAGAAATTTCTATCGTATTCCGGTTTCTCAGTTACTTCCATATAATGCCTTAATCATTCCCTTTTCATATTTCTTTTTTTACCACAAAGATATACCAACTGATAATAAACAAAAATATCTAGAAGATTTTTTCTGGAGATGTTCTTTATCTGGACGCTATTCTTCTTCTGTAGAAAGTAAATTAGCACAAGATATAAAAAGAATAGACGAAATTCTTGCTGGAGATTTACCTAGCTATGACTGGTCAATTGATACTTCAGCAGAATTTATTAAGGACAATGGTTGGTTTAGTACATCTAGAAGTTATATTAAAGCAATATTGTGTATATATGTGTATCATCAACCAAAGTCATTTAATAATAACGCTATTGTCAATGTCAGTAACTATTGGCTAAAACAAGCAAATAGCAAAAACTATCATCATTTTTTTCCAAAAGCACACTTAAAAAAACAGGATTATTTAGATTGGTACATAAACCATATTCTAAACATCACCATAGTAGATGACTTTTTGAACAAAAGGGAAATTAAGGTAAATGCGCCTTCAAAGTACATGGCTAAATTCCAAGCAATAAATCATAACTTGGAGACTACTATGAAAACTCATTTAATAGAGAATTTAGATACTTTTGGGATTTGGAATGATGATTATGAGCAGTTTTTATCTAAAAGAGCAAAAGTTGTTAGTCGAGAAATTTCCCAAAGAATCATTAAGCAGGAAATAGACAAAAAAGGACAATCGAATTTAGTTGATGATTTTGAAGAAGAGTTGACAACTATTGAGTAAATACTACTATCGAAAAGTAAGATAGAGGTACGATAGAAAATTCTTTGCGTACCTCAGCGCTTACCTTTGCACCACTTTTCGTTTAAACTTAAGCAGTGCGAAAACGTGCTAATTCTTCACCAGTTTTGGCATCATGGGCGTGAACTGTACACACTAAACATGAATCAAAAGATCGCGCCACATGACCAACTTCCACCGGGTCGCTAGAATCATAAATGGGTGTACCAATTAAAGCTTCTTCAATGGGACCGCGGATTCCTTCACCGTCACGAGGGCCAATATTCCAAGTACCTGGGGCAATCACCTGGTAATTCTTAATCTTACCGCCCTCCACTTCTACCCAGTGAGACAAGGAACCTCGTGCTGCTTCTGTTGCACCCCAACCGCGACCATCTTTTTCTTTGGGTTTAATATACCAGGGATCGTTTAATTTGAATTCGCGCAAACAGTGTTCGGCTTGCCGATATAACTTGACAATTTCGTGAAGTCGTGCAAGCTGACGCACATGAATACTAGCGCCACCCATCCGTTTGAAGACATCGAGGATAAAGCCGTCGTAGTGCTGCCAAGATTCACCATGTTTGCCACCTGCAACTAATTGCCGCGCTAAGGGGCCAACTTCTAAACGTCCGAAGTCTTTGTGCAGGACTGCACTCGACCAAGAGTAGGCGTTATCAAAATCTTTTGTATTATTTGCAGTGGGTTTAGTTATGCGATCGCTAGGATGAATGTCTGCTGTTCCTTCATCGTACCAGGAGTGAGTTGTATTCTCGCGGGTAAATGACTGATCCATTAAGGTGTGAGTGTGTGTGAAGCTGTCGTACACTCCACTTTTCATGATCATCGCCGCATTTCGTCCTTCGATAGTCGGCTTTTGGTATTTATCTTCATGGGCTAAATATCCCCAAGTGACATATTTACCAACACCAGCACCATATCTATCTAGACCGATATCTAAACCCATGCGCCAATAAAAACCTAAGTCGGAATCTCGATGATTTCGGTTTTCATCTAACCAATCCCTGAAGTCATCATAACTCTGGATTTGTTCATAGCGTTCTAAAGAACAACCCAACCATACTGGTTCTAACCAATTGGTGCGGAAATATTCTAGAATCGCCCAAGCGCGGGTAATATCTGTTAAAGTCGGGGCGCACATCACGCCACCGGGAACCATGTAGCTAGAATGCGGCCATTGTCCGCCTAATAGTGCATAAATTTCTACGGGTTTAGCGGAAATTGTTATGCCTAGTTCGTAAGATTTGCCAGTGAAGGCGGCAAAGCGTCTCACAGCTTCTTGATAGAAACGGCTATTTCGGTATTTTTTATTGGTCAAGTCAATGGCAAATAGACCATAAAAATAGCGAGGTATGCTTTGGATTGTCTCGACAATTTGACCGAGATTTCTCGCCAAAATTGCATTGCGAGGAACTTCTGTTTCCCAAGCTGTATCTAATGCCCAAGATGCACAAGTCAGGTGAGAACCGCCGCAAATGCCGCAAATGCGAGGTGTAACAATTAATCCTGCTTGGGGGTCTTTACCGCGGAGGATAACTTCAAATCCTCGGAAAAGTTCGGCATGTGTCCAGGCGTTGACTACCCGTCCATTATCAATGTCAACTCGGACATCTAAATCGCCTTCAACTCTACCGACGGGCGAAATGTCTAATGATTGAATTGCCATTCTCTTCTCCTTTAATTGTTAAGGGGAGTGGGAGTGGGGAAAATTCACCTATTCTTTATTCCCCATTCCCTAAACTGTGAAAAAGTCTTCTTCTGCCCAAGCTGGTGCAGCATCTTTGGCGATCATTGTGAGTAAAGCGTAGTCTTTTTTGTTCACCCCTGGCGGTAATTCTTTAGGAACTCCCATGACTGTTTGGGTTTTAAATACGGTTCCGGGTTTGAGGTCAAAGAAAGGAAATTCTGGTTCTGTGCAACCTAAACAAGGCATTCCGGCGCGAGTTTTGGAAGAGACGCGGTTCCATAAGATGCGGTTGCAGGAAGAATGAGTCATGGGGCCGCGACAACCCAAGTCATAAAATAGGCATCCTTTACGCTGACCAAATTCGGCGGTTGATGCTTTGTAAGCAAAGTGGACGTTGCGGGTACAACCTGTTTGGGTATAGCTGTTGAAGAAGGTTTGAGGACGATTTAGTTCGTCGAAAGCAATGTCTGCTATGCGTCCAGTAGCGATCGCAACTAATATCTGCGTAATCCAGTCGGGATGGGAGGGACATCCAGGTATATTAATTACAGGTAATCCGGCTTGAGACAAGAAGTCTTTACCTAAAAAGCCGCCTTCTTGACGCTTGAGAAATTGCAAACCTTCCGACTCGGTGGGGTTGGGTGACATGGCGGGAATTCCTCCCCATGTGGCACAGTCTCCCACGGCTACGATAAAATGAGCAACTTTGGCGAGGTCTGCTAACCAATCTTTCATGGCGCGATCGGCAAACCGATTCCATTCGCCTGTGCCATTGGGGGCGTTGACAACGCTGCCCTCAAATACCAAGATATCTAGGGGAATTGTGCCAGAAATGCAATCTCGCAGCATTGTTTGCAAGTCGTTGCCTATTTCCAATCCCAAGGATGGATGCCAAAGTAAGTTGATGCCAAAGTCGGCAATTAAATCGCAGACTGTCGGTTCTTCGGCGTTGAGAAATGACATGGTGTTGCCTGAACAAGCACCACCCTGTAGCCATAGTACGTTAGTCATTAGCTAGGTGTTTTTCTATTGTTTAACATGCATGATGTAGGTGATAATGCTTGTAAAACCTCACCTGGTTATCAATATTTATTTTTTAATTCTAAGATATTTCTTTATTTAATTCCCTTTCCTTAAAAAAATTAATCATTAACAATAACTAAAATTCTATCAAGATTATTTTAAAGTTTTATGTCTGTTAGATGTGTTACACATTTAACAAATAAAAAAGCTTTACTAATAAACGGTATTGATTTATTGCAGTTCAAACTCTCGAATTATTAATAAAAATTATTCACAACTGTTAATATGGGTGAGTTCATAAGTATTTTAAGCCGTCAGATTTTAATACAATAACTGAGTCAAATACAGTAAAATATCGGGGCGCAAGGTTTTGTGCCCCGACCTAGCAGTTTATTGTTTTATGATTTTGGTTGTGCAGCTTGCCTAACAACTTGTTCCTCCAAACCTAACGCTTGAGCTATCTGCTCAATACTTAAACCCATCGCTAATAACTGAGGTATCGTTTCTAACTTACCTTCTTGTTTACCTTCTTGTCTGCCCTCTTGTCTACCTTCTGCAAAAACATCTTGGTAAAATCTAGTTTGCTTTAACTCATTTGATCCAAACATTTTTCCAATCTCCTCCTGGCTCAATCGCGGCAACTTGTAGATTAATATCGTCTCTATCAATTGTATAATTTCCCTAATAGTAGCAACATCTAAAATTTGCCGTCGGGCACTGTTGACTATTTCTAGAGCTTTTGTTGTCGCTGTTGATTCAGGTTCGATGATCAGTTTAACTGTCTCGATGCCGATTGATGATGCCTCAATTGAGGTTAATTCGTCAAGATAGACGCGAGTCACTCGTTGTGAGTTGAGTAATTCTGTATATCTTTCGGTATCTCCAGTATCAACGCTGTGGTTGGGGAAGATGACTACACCACGCCAATTGTTGGTTAATTCGGTTTTGTCAAGATAGTTAAAGATTTCAGTGAACAAACGTGAGTAGAGTTTTTTGTCTGGTTGAAATTGGACTTCGGCAAAATAAATAGGTAAATCTGGTTCATTGGGGAGGAATACACCATCGATTCTAAACGCCAGTTGTTTGACTTCTACTGAAGAAAATTAGTAAACACTAGCTAGTTGCGGCGGTTGGTTAATCAGTTCAAAGAAAGTGCTGGGAATACTTTGGAAGATGCGATAGAAGATACTGTCTGTTTTCAAAGGAGCTAATTTTGCAGTTGATGAACATATTTTACACTTCGACGATCCCGTGGCGACTCTTTGAAGTACACAAAAATTGGCTAGTAAGATAGTGTATATATGTATGTCAACAATTCAATAAATAATATTGGAATTGTGTTAAGTGATGATACAAAAAATATTTTTCAAATATTAGGTGTTTAAAGCTGACATTAATATTAGCAATTTCCCCCTAGAATTTTAGAAATAGGGTGTTTTATAGTATTTTATTGGGCATGGTATAGGACATTGGCTGTAGAGGATTAAGTTTCTTCCCTAGTTCCTAGTCCCTAATCCTAGCCTCAGATAAAAAAGGGGAATACCGCCTGAAGGACTCGAAGCCTGCGTAAATCAGTATGGCCCGTGATCAGATGCGTAAAACGTGTCTTGATCATTCGTGGGCGTTGACAGACTCAATTCCCAATTGGCTAGAGTACGGCAGAGTTATGACCCCTAGCATTACAGATTCAGCGGTGAAGGCTGCGATCGCAGCTGTTGCATCGGAGTCAGCCTCGACAGAGGAAAAAATCCAGATGCTGATCGAGATAGCACAGGGCTTCCAAAAAAAGCCCAAAGCTGCCCAAGACTTGCGAAATGCAGTTGGGTTATATTACCGGGCCTATGAGATGTGTGGTGAGGAATATCCCCTGCTGAAAGCTAGGGCCCAAGTGGGCATGGCAGGAACGTTACAGGCAATACCGGATGCTGATTACCAACTGCTGCTGCAAGCGAAAGCAAGTTATGAAGAAGCTCTACCGATTTTACAACAATTAGCAACGCCTCAGGAAGTGGCAGAGACGCAAATGAATTTTGGGCTGGTGTTGCAGTCGCTTGTACCGTTCAATTTGGCACGGATAACCGACAGCATCCAAGCCTATCATGAGGCGTTGCGGGTGTTTACTTGGGACGATTACCCCCAAGAATACGCGATTTTATATAACAATATTGCGATCGCTTACCTTTCTATGCCCTTAGCATCGGAACGGGAATACTTGCGTCAAGGGTTAGCAGTGCAATCATTTGAGGTGGCGCTAAAGCATATTAATTTGATTGACCATCCCAGAGAATATGCGATGTTGCAAAACAATTTAGGTAACGCTTTGCAATATTTAGTGAGTTCCCATCCTGTGGAAAATAATTTAAGGGCGATCGCAGCTTATGACGAAGCGCTAAAAGTGCGTAATCCCAAAGATACACCTTTAGAGTACGCTAACACAATTTCTAACAAAGCTAACGCCCTCTTCAACTTACCAGACGACCAGGAAAAACCAGAAGCTGGGAATCCTAAAAATCTTTTGCAAGCGCGTATCTACTATCAAGACGCTTTAGAAATATTTACGAAATATGAACAAATGGAACAAGCAGAGGTAGTAGTACAAGCGTTACAAGATATTGAAGCAGAAATGAAGGGTTAGGAGTTATAAGTTATGACTCTAATTTAATTCCTAACTCTTCACTCTTCACTTTCATCAAGAGGACAAAACAGCATGAGAGACATTTTTACCTATGCAAATGTGATAAACTTTCTCACAAGTTTAGCAGATGGTGACCTGAATATAGCAACAGAATTCGTGTGGGTAATTATAGCAACAGCCTTGTCTATGGTCGGCGGTGCAATTGGTGGAATGCTGTTAGCTGGAAAAGATATAGGCTATCAGTTTTCAGCAATGCTTGGTGCATTATTTGCTCCTGCCGGTGTAATTCCTGCCATCATCTTAGGGCTTGCTGTATTAAGTTTTTTGACAAATTATTAGGAGAAAATATGTTAGAGATAGGATGGTTTTCTGTCAAGTTATTTTTAAAAGGAAAGCTACTACGCGACCCAATATTTTTTGTAAAACAAACTACTATTGGTGTTGCTATAGGTTTCTTGCTACTAGTGTTACTCGCACAAGCCCCAATTCCTTTATACTTACCAATAATATTATCTAGCTTAGTGACAGGCATGATTATGCCATTTCTCCTCAAGGATTTCAAAATGAAGTAAATTGTCCTTTATAAATAACTAATGCCTAAATAGATAGGCGCAAATAATTAGAAAATGGTGAAGGGTGTGTTACGGCTTGCGTAACGCACCGAAAACCTGAAATGGTACGTTACGCTAACGCGGTAACACACCCTACAGTTACTAAAGCCTAATGCCCAATCACCAATGACTAACCTTGAAGAATTAGTTCAGGAAATTAACCGCTTTGAGGCAATTATATCCGAGTGGGATGAAAGCCAACGGTGTGTAGCAGTAGGTCTAAAAAGAGCAATTGAAGCTTTGCATAAAGCTGCATTGACTAGTTTGATTAAAAGTCTAAAACAAGAATCAATGTCAGCTTTACGTCATGCTGTTACTGATGAAGTAGTGTATGCAGTTTTACTGTATCACGAACTAGTAAAACCACCAAAACTACCATTAGCACAACGCATTCAGACAGCCCTTGAAGAAGTTCGCCCAGATTTAAAAAGCCATAATGGAGATGTAGAACTAGTAGCAATTAAGCCACCAGATACAGTAGAAGTTAGATTAATCGGAACTTGCAGCAGTTGTCTGGCTTCTACTTTGACTTTATCTCAGGGAGTAGAACAGGCAATCAAAAACAATTGTCCCGAAATTACCAAAGTAGTTGCAGTCAATAACAACCCTACTGTTAAGAACGCAAATTCTGGTTTAATCAGTCCCTTTTCTTCAAAAATAACTTCTACTTGGATCAAAGTGGCGACTATTGACCAAGTTCCTGAATTTAGTGTGTTGGCAGTACAACTTGCTGGTAATTCACTAATTTTACATCGTCAAGGTGTTACGGTAACATGTTACCGTAATGCTTGCACTCATTTAGGATCTCCCCTAGAAGAGGGTAAGGTTGAAAATGGTATTATTACCTGTCCTTCCCACGGATTCCAGTACAAGTTAGAGACAGGTGAATGCTTAACTGCACCTGATATTTCGCTTCAATCGTATCCAGTAAACATTAAAGACGATAAGGTTTTTGTAAAACTGCAAAAATGATCATGCGAAGGTAATATCTCATCAAATATACTTGCCAATTAGGAAATCAGGACTACATTGCCTTTAAATTCCAGTATTTCGCGCATTCATTTGAGTGTTTCGTGCAAGTAAAAAGGCAGATTACTTTCTCAATATACCTGAATTATTTCTCATTTGTGTAATTCGGTTATTCATTCTATTGTTTTGAGAAAGCAAAATGGCTAAATGCTTTCTCAAAATGTCTAATTGCTTTCTCATTTCGGTAGATTCAGCAAGCAAGAAGGCATATTGCTTTCTCAAAATGCTTGATTGCTTTCTCATTTCAGTAGATTCAGCAAGCAAGAAGGCATATTGCTTTCTCAAAATATCTGATTGCTTTCTCATTTCAGTATATCGCGCACTCATGACAAATATCGCTGTGTAACAAAAGCCACTGGATGATAACCAAAATTTTTTCAGATTGATTAATACGGAAGTTTATTAAAGATTTTAATTTAATTGAAAATAAAAACATATCTAAAATTGTTACTGTTGTTACATGCTGTTCAACATTAATGTTTTTAAATAATTATCAGCGTCTATCTGCGGTTCATGGATATCCCAATCAAAATTAATCCAATATCACAATTAGCGCCAGAAGCAACAGAAATTTCTCAATATTTACCTCTATCACCTCAAGGTGCAGAGGTAATTTTAGGTAACATTATTGAACCAAAACAATTAGTAATACCTGTAGCACCCAGTCCCACAACAATGTTCGGGCCTCGTGCTGCTTGTTTGTTATCAGAAACTGGCCCCTTATGGGTATCAGATACGGGACATCATCGATTATTGGGATGGCAGAATTTACCCACCAGAGATAGTCAACCTGCTGATTGGGTAATTGGACAACCTGACTTTTATTATGAGGGACAAAATGCTAAAAGTTCACCAGGAAGTGCAACCCTAAGTGTACCAACTGGAATTTGTGCTTGCGGCAAAGGATTAGCTGTAGCAGATGCTTGGAATCATCGGGTTTTGATTTGGAAAAACTTACCTGAAGATAGCAATGTTCCAGCGGATTTGGTGTTAGGGCAAGTTAATTTTACTGATAATGAACCAAATCGAGGAAATCAAGCAGCATCAGCCAATACAATGCACTGGCCCTATGGTGTTTTCTATTATCAAGGACGACTATTGATTGCTGATACTGGTAATCGAAGAGTATTAATTTGGCATCAATTACCAACAGAAAATGGTCAACCTGCTGATTTAGTTTTGGGACAACCAGATATGATATCTCGCAATGAAAACGGCGGTGCTTCTGCAACCGCAGCGAGTATGCGTTGGTGTCACGATATCACCTTTTGGGGAGAAAATCTGGTTGTCAGTGATGCAGGTAATCACCGGGTAATGATTTGGCAGGGAATACCAACAGAAAACAATACCCCTTGTGCAGTAGTTTTAGGGCAGCAAAACTTTGATTTTGTGGAAATGAATCAAGGAGTTTATTATCCTAATGCTAGTAGTTTGAGTATGCCTTATGGTGTAGGGGTAACTGATGATTGGTTAGTAGTTGCAGATACTGCTAATTCCCGTTTGTTAGGATGGAGAAAACCAGAATCAATTTTATCACTGCAAGGTGTAATGGCAAATGGGTTGGCAGGACAAACAAGTTTTCAAAGTAAAGGTGAAAATCGTAATTTCGGATTACCTAAACGAGATAGCTTAAATTGGTGTTACGGAATAAAAATTTGTGGCAATACAGCGATAATAGCTGATTCTGGAAATAACCGAATATTGCTGTGGCAGTTCAACTATGCCCACTGAAGAAATTAGAGTTTGTGGTACCGTTCAAGGAGTAGGATTTCGCCCTACTGTATATCGTCTTGCTAAAGCCTGCGGTTTGCGGGGAGATGTTTGTAATGATGGTCAAGGTGTTTTAATTAGGGTATCTGGTAGTGAGGAAGCAATAACCAAATTTGTTACCAGATTGCAAACAGAATGTCCACCGTTGGCAAAAATTAATCAACTAACAAGAATTATTTATGAACGTGAATTAAAATTTGATAATTTTGTGATTTCTACTAGTGTCAGTAATGCCATTAAAACAGAAATTACCCCTGATGCAGCCACTTGTCCGCAATGTCAACAAGAAATATTCGACCCCTTTAGCCGTTTTTATCGTTACCCCTTTACTAACTGCACTCATTGCGGCCCCCGCCTGAGTATTATTCGTGCCATTCCTTACGACAGATGCAATACCAGTATGTCTGCGTTTGCCATGTGTTCAGAATGTGCAAAGGAATACCATGATGTCGAAAACCGCCGTTTTCACGCCCAACCTGTAGCTTGTTATGCTTGTGGCCCCACAGCTTGGTTAGAACGCGCCGATGGTAAATCAGTTACTGCTTCCATGTTCTCCATGCTGGATGATGTCGATGCTGTTTGTACCCTGTTGCAAAAAGGTGAGATTGTGGGAATTAAAGGGTTAGGTGGTATTCATCTGGCTTGCGATGCGACTCAGGAAACTGCTGTACAAAAACTGCGTCAGCGCAAAAGGCGCTATCACAAACCCTTTGCTTTAATGGCGCGAGATATTGAGATAATTGAAGAATACTGCACTGTCAACGCCAAAGAAAAAGAATTATTGACAAGTCCTGCTGCACCAATTGTTTTACTACAAGCGACAGGAAAAAAAGTAGTAGCACCATCGATAGCATCGGGGCAGAATACCCTCGGTTTCATGCTACCTTATACGCCTTTACATCATTTAATTCTGCGGCGGATGAATCGCCCAATTGTTTTAACAAGTGGCAATCTTGCTGATGAACCACAATGTATTGATAATGACGAAGCAAGAGAAAAATTAGGGACAATCGCTGATTATTTTCTCTTTCACAATCGAGAGATTATTAATCGGGTAGATGATTCGGTAGTGAAAGTTATCGGCGATAAAGCCCAAACAATTCGCCGTGCCAGAGGATATGCACCAGCACCTATTAGTCTACCATTAGGATTTCAGAATGTACCGCGAATTTTAGCAATGGGTAGTGAGTTAAAAAGTACCTTTTGCCTGTTGCGTGAAGGAGAAGCAATTCTTTCTCAACATCTGGGAGATTTAGAAAATGGTGCGGCTTTCAATGCTTACCAAGATACTTTAAATTTATACTTAAATTTATTTGAACATAAACCAGAAGTAATCGCCATTGATAAACATCCTGAATATCTCTCAAGCAAACTTGGTAAAGAACTTGCGGATACAAATCAAATCAAAATCTATCCAATTCAACATCATCACGCGCATATCGCTGCTTGCATGGCAGAAAATGGTATTCCTCTAAATTCACCTCCGGTATTAGGCATCGCTTTAGATGGTTTAGGTTACGGTGATGATGGTACACTCCAGGGCGGAGAATTTATTTTAGCTGATTACCGAAAATTTCGGCGGCTAGCAACATTTAAACCAGTAGTAATGATTGGTGCGGAACAAGCAATTTATCAGCCTTGGCGTAATACTTATGCTCAATTAATATCTGCTAACCTTTGGAATGATTGCCAACAACAATATAGTGATTTAGAAATCGTAAAATTTCTGAATAAAAAACCACTAAAGCTATTCAATCAACTTATGGAGAAAGGGATTAACTCTCCTCCAGCTTCCTCCGTGGGACGGTTGTTCGATGCAGTGGCAGCGGCTATCGGTATTTGCCGTGACGAATGTAGCTATGAAGGACAAGCTGCGATCGCAATGGAAGCTATAGTAGATGTTAACAGCTTAAATAATGATAAAGAAACGCCAATATATCCTTTTAATTTTATATTTTCAGATAGGATCTATTGTATAGACCCGCGTCCAATGTGGCAAGCCTTACTCAATGACTTACAGCAGCAGATTCCAGAACCAGTTATGGCTGCAAAATTTCACAAAGGTTTAGCTAATGCGATTGTGGAAATGGTGAAGCATCTTTGTGAAGAAAATCTGATTAATCAGGTTGTTTTAACAGGAGGAGTATTTCAAAATTGTATATTATTAGAGCAAGTTACCAAACGATTACAAACCTTGGGAATAAAAGTACTTACTCATAGCTTAGTTCCAGCTAATGACGGCGGGTTATCTTTAGGACAAGCAGTTATTGCAGCTGCACAATTAATACATGAGTATTGATATTTGACAAACTGTTTCCTCATAAATAATTTCCTCTGCGTTTTCTGCGCCTCAGTAATTCGTTTCTCTTAAAAAATAAAAATGTGCTTAGGAATCCCCGGACAAATTATAGAAATTACCAACGTTAACCATAAATTAGCCATAGTTAACATTGCTGGTGTTAAGCGCGAAGTAAATATTGCTTGTATCGTAGATGAACAACATCCCCCCGAAGCTTGTATTGGGGATTGGGTGCTAGTGCATGTTGGCTTTGCCATGAATCGAATTAACGAACAAGAAGCCGCAGAAACATTACAACTCTTGCAAGAATTAGCAGCAGCACAAGCAGGGATTAGTACTTAACTTAACAAACCGCAGAGGCGCAGAGAAGCCAGTGCGTTGGGCGGGTTCCCCGACTTGTTCGCGCAGCGTCTCCGACAGGAGAAGCAACTGGCGCGGCACAGAGAGAAGAAAGAAATACTTAACTGTGCTGTATTGACATAAAACTTACTATTCGCTAATCCTTATGAAATATGTTGACGAATTCCGCGAACCTGAAAAAGCTGAAGCCTTACGCTGCGAAATCGCCAAATTATGCCAGCAGCTAGAAAAACCCATTAAAATTATGGAAGTATGCGGCGGGCATACCCACTCTATATTTAAATATGGTATCGAAGAAATTTTACCCCAAGCCATTGAACTAATTCATGGGCCTGGTTGTCCAGTATGCGTAATGCCAAAAGGGAGATTAGATGATGCGATCGCAATCTCCCAAAATCATAACGTCATCTTTGCTACCTTTGGCGACGCAATGCGAGTTCCTGGTTCCAATACTACTTTACTGCAAGCTAGGGCACAAGGCGCAGACATCCGTATGGTGTACTCTCCCCTAGACAGCCTGCAAATTGCTAGAGATAACCCCGATAAAGAAGTAGTCTTCTTCGCCTTAGGCTTTGAAACCACAGCCCCCAGCACCGCCTTCACCATCCTGCAAGCCGCAGCCGAAGAAATTTATAACTTTAGTATGTTTTGCAACCATGTCCTCGTGGTTCCCGCCCTCAAAACACTATTAGATAATCCCGACTTGCAACTGGATGGATTTGTTGGCCCTGGCCATGTCAGCATGGTAATTGGCACTGACCCTTATGAATTTATTTCCCAACAATATAATAAGCCAATAGTCGTCTCAGGATTTGAACCCTTAGATATTCTTCAATCGATTTGGATGCTATTGCAACAGCTAGTAGAAAATCGTTGTGAAGTCGAAAATCAATATAACCGAATTGTCCAAAAAAGCGGGAACACTGTAGCGCTACAAGCAATAAACAAAGTTTTCGCCATGCGAGATAGTTTTGATTGGCGTGGCTTGGGTGACATCCCCTATTCAGGATTACAAATTCAACCTGAATATGCCCAATTTGATGCCGAACTTAAATTTACCATTCCTAATCTCAAAGTAGCCGACCATAAAGCTTGTAAATGTGGAGAAATCCTCAAAGGAGTCTTAAAGCCTTGGGAGTGCAAAGTATTCGGTACAGCTTGCACACCAGAAACACCCATTGGTACTTGCATGGTATCTTCTGAAGGTGCTTGTGCAGCCTATTACAAATATGGACGACTCTCCACTATTGCCAAAAGAACAATCGCCCAAAAACCAAAAGTAACTATAACTCAAGAACCTCTCCCCGCCTGCGGCTTCTCTTCCGACTAATACATCTCACAAATACTCTGCATACCTTTGCGCTTCCCTCTGCGTACCTTTGCGTTAAAAACAAGTCAATTTTAATATGGATTTATCCTCCAAGAATCAAGTACAAAATCCTCTATTCCAGAAAATTGAACAAGTCCGCCGTCGCCAAGGGAAAGTGCGAGATACTCATATAACTCTTGCACATGGTAGCGGTGGTAAAGCCATGCGTGATTTAATAGATGATATCTTTGTCAGCAACTTTGATAACCCGATTCTCTCACAATTAGAAGACCAAGCCAGCTTCAATTTAGCCAGTCTCTTACAACAAGGAGACAGACTCGCATTTACTACAGATTCCTATGTTGTAGACCCGTTATTTTTTCCCGGTAGTGATATAGGAGAATTAGCTATAAACGGCACAGTTAATGATTTAGCTGTCAGCGGTGCTAAACCTTTATATTTAACTTGTAGCGTTATTTTAGAAGAAGGATTACCTATAGAAACGTTACGCCGTGTAGTAGCCAGTATGAAAGCAGCCGCGGAAAAAGCTAGTGTTCAAATTGTCACTGGTGACACAAAAGTTGTACATCGTGGTGCTGCCGATAAACTCTTTATTAATACTGCTGGCATTGGTATCATCCCGCAAGGAGTTAATATTTCCGCCCACAATATTCAACCTGGAGATGCCGTAATTGTTAATGGTGAATTAGGTAATCATGGGGCAGCAATTTTAATTGCCCGTGGAGAATTAGCTTTAGAAACTAATATTGAAAGTGACTGTCAGTCGTTACATAGTTTAGTGGAAACTATTCTCCATGCATGTCCCCAAGTTCATGCTATGCGAGATGCCACACGCGGTGGTTTAGCTACAGTACTAAATGAATTTGCCCTCAGTTCCGATGTAGGAATGCGTCTCTTTGAAGAATCTATTCCAGTGCGGGAAGAAGTTAACGGAGTTTGCGAAATTCTCGGTTTAGACCCGTTGTATTTAGCTAATGAAGGTAAGTTAGTTGTGGTGGTGGCAGCTAAATACGCAGAAACTGTTTTATCAGCTATGAAATTACACCCAGCAGGCAAAGATGCTTGTATTATTGGCGAAGTTATTCCCTCACCTCCCGGTATCGTATTGTTAAAAACAGTTTTTGGTGCTGAAAGGATTGTTGATATGTTAGTAGGCGACCAATTGCCACGAATTTGTTAATTTTTAATAGATTTTATAGTATGCACGAACTTGGAATTACCCAAAATATTGTGGCAATTGTAGCTGAACACGCTAAAGGCGCAAAAGTGCAGCGAGTTTTATTAGAAATTGGCAAACTTTCAGCCATCATGCCCGATGCAATCCAATTTTGTTTTGATATTTGCACTCAAGGCACAGTTTTAGCAGGGGCGACATTAGAAATTTTAGAAATTCCTGGCTTAGGGCGATGTCGCCAATGCGGTGCAGAAATTTATTTAGATAAACCATTTGGTATTTGTAACTGCGGTAGCGTGCAATTAGATTTAATTACTGGTGAAGAACTGAAAATTAAAGAAATAGAAATAGAGGACTTATGTGTGTAACTTGCGGTTGTTCTGATGATGGCGAAACGAAAATTACCAATCTGGAAACAGGTGAAACTGAGGATAATCACCATCATACTCACACTTTACCAGATGGTACTGTCATCACTCATTCCCACAGTCACGACACTCATATAGAAGCACCTCAAATTCATGCCAAAATACACAACACAACGATATCCTTAGAACAGGATATCTTAGCAAAAAACAACCTGCTAGCTGCCCAAAATCGGGGATGGTTTAAGGGTCGAAATATTCTCGCCTTAAATTTAATGAGTTCTCCCGGTGCAGGAAAAACAACTCTTTTAACTCGCACTATCAATGATTTAAAGCATCAATTATCTATCAGTGTCATTGAAGGTGACCAAGAAACTGCTAACGATGCCAAAAAAATTAAAGAAACAGGTTCTAAAGTCATCCAAATCAACACTGGAACAGGCTGTCATTTAGATGCATCAATGATAGACAGAGGTTTACAACAACTGAATCCGCCGCTGAATTCAGTTGTGATGATTGAAAATGTGGGAAATTTAGTTTGTCCAGCCTTATTTGATTTAGGAGAAAATGCAAAAGTCGTGATTCTCTCCGTCACGGAAGGAGAAGATAAGCCGATAAAATACCCGCATATGTTCCGTGCTAATGACATAATGATTCTCACTAAAATTGATTTGCTACCTTATGTAAATTTTGATGTTCAAAAGTGCATAGAATATGCTCAAAAAGTAAATTCTAAAATTCAGATTTTTCAAGTTTCTGCAACTACTGGTGCTGGCTTAGAGAATTGGTATGCGTGGCTAACTCAAAAGGTAACAAACTTGTCAACACTAATCTCTTCCCACTTGACGAATACCTAATGTTATAAAATTGCAATACCCTGCACTTTAGGAGTACAGGGGGGAAGACAGCGATAAGGATGAATAAGCTATATTTTGTGTGATTCCCAGTTCGTACTTATTTACCTCAAAGCCAATCTCGATAAGTTGATATTTCATTTATGCTGATTTCAAACGGCATCCCTTTGCCAAATGGGGGATAAACGCGGATTTTGCCATTTGTAGCAAACCGCTCTAACCTATTACCCAACTGGGGAATATTACTGACTATATGCCAGTAAGATAAGATGTCAGGGCAGTCAATTATTAGTGTTAGGATGCTAGCATTTGTTGTAAGATACCACTGACAATTAAATAACAGTACTCGTGTAATGCGATCGCAGGCTTGATAAAAGCATCTGCCAGTAGACTGTTCTAGTTCCATCTGCAACATTCTATCCTCTTTTGTTACCTCAGCGGGAGGTAAATCATCGGGAGGAAGCAGGTATAGTTTAGAAGACATAATTTCGCACCTCTTGGTTGTAGCGTGTCAAACTCTCCAAATTTTTTTGCATATTTGAAGACGAGGGTTTGAGTCCTAGCGTACCTAAATTTAATTCGTCCTGAAATTTATTGATTTTGTCTCGACAAGTCTCCACATCACCAATAATTGAGTTCTCAATCAAATAATCTTCGTCGAAACAAATGTTTGTGCGATCAAATGGTTTTTGGTTGAGATTGGTATTATTCTGCAATAATTGAGCCGAATTAGCTTTCATTTTCTGGCTGAATTGGCGGATGAAAGGTAATGCCTCACTCACTGCCTCATCAGATGTTTTGCCAACATAAAAAAAGCGTGCCAGCACAAAGTTTTCTGCACCACCAGAATTTAAGGCTCGATATTTAGCAACAGTATCCTTCAATCTCTCCAGAGAAAACGGCGGCCCACCCATCAAGCTGAAGGAATGTTTAGCAGCAAACTTGATACCGTCATCACCGCCAGTAGCAACATACACTGGTATTTGACTCTGCAATGGTTTTGGATAAATTGTCAGGCGATCGCATTGATAATGTTGCCCATTAAATGATACATCAGTTTCATATAACAGCTTCTGAATCAATGCGATCGCTTCTAGCATCTTGGGACGGGATTCACTTGGGAGTGTCGCAAAATGCTTGTTTTGTTGGGGGAAGGGGCCGCCTTTGGCAACTCCAAATAATAATCGTCCATTGCAGAGGTTATCCAAAGTGGCAATATCTTTCGCTACCCTAATCGGGTTATGGAATGGCAGTAACACCGCCGCAGTCCCTAATTGGATGGTTGAAGTCAATCCTGCTAGGTGTGCCATTAAAACCAACATGGACGGGCTGAGATTGGATTCACTAAAATGGTGTTCACTCACCCAGGCTTCCTCAAAACCTAAGTTTTCTGCCTGTTTTACCAACGCGACTTGCTCAAAGATGGCACGACGAGCATCTTGGTGATGATTATCGTAATTGCAGAAAATTCCAGTTTTCATTACTTATTTGTGATCGCTATTTTAGGTGGCAACCCACTGCAACTCCAACCATAGGCGTGGGTTGTTTTGTTTGAGCTTCGACATCGGATCGCGCAACAATCGCTTGGCATTCATACAGACTACTTGCACTAGACCCATGTTGTCTGCTATTTCTCTGAGTATTTATTTGTGAGCCTGCACATAGGAAATCATTTCATCAGAGCAATAAATTCCTATATATTGCAAGCGTCTGGCAGGCAGTCCCCAAAAACAGGTGATAACTTTCACATAACACCCATCTAATAATTCCCCAACTTGCGGGTAGTAATGGTTGAGGACTTTTGTAAATTCCTTGGCTAAGATGTCTTCAGCAATCATTTGAAATGATATTTTTGTAGCGTCCATCACGTTATTTAATATAACATAGTTTAGTCTATAAAATATGATAAACTAGCTGATATGCTTGGAAGAAAGTATTAAATGTTCAATTTCAAATTACATAAAAAAAAGAGGTGTACCTTATTTGGTTTCACCTCTTTTTTGCGTTCAGCACTTTTATTAGAAATTAAATATAAAAGTATTGGGATTAAAGCAGAAAACAGTTCTCCTGAAATTACCTAATTCCCAAACACAAATTACATTCAATTGAAAATTATAAATTCAACAAAAGTGCATTGAAGTAGCACATTTAAATTTTGAATTTATACAATTCAAATATTAAGTTTTGTTATCGAGTATTCCGTTCACAAACTAAGATCTCTGCTACGATATCTGGCACATTTTTAACGTCTGTGAATCCTTCAGAACCACCGATAGGTGATATAAATGTATAGTTTGGATCACATACTCCATTGTCATATACTTGAAGAAACCATCTATCTGGAAATCCTTGTACACCTAGTTCTACAGTATACCAACTCTCGCCAATCAGACGAGAGTTAAAGATTGTAAACCACTCCCTATTCTCTTCTGAAATGTTCCAATCTGCCATGAGCAGTTCTAAAGCTATTTGTCCCGCATCCGTTGAAGTCAACAGCATTTTTACTCCTTATTTGCAGCTTCAGGATTTGCAACTTCAGTATTGGGAACTTCAGTATTGGCAACTTCCGGGTATAAACCGAGTTCTTTAGCTAACTCACGCCCCACATAAAACAAAAATTGGGCACCATCTTGATTGCCTTGATGGGCAAACATAGTTGCTACTTGTAACATTGTTCCTACTAAGCCAGAATCAATCAATTCTGAGTGAGATTCTAAAACTTCTGGTTCCTGACCATTAGGGCATTTAAGTAACTCATCAATCAGATTAAAATACAGTTGTTCGCGTTGTTCTGTCATGATACTTTTGTTGAGTTGAGTGAGTAAATTGTGAATTGGTTACTGTTCGATACTTTGCTGCCATAGTCTTTCCAACATTTCAACTTGTTCTTTTAAAACAGCTGCACGATGAACAAGATATCTGTCGTAAAAGAGAATCCCAAACCCAATACAAATAGGGGTTAACAAGAAGAACCATTGTAGGATAGTGGCAAATTTATATTGTTCAGCAACAGTTAGCATTTGATGAACCACATTACGGTCAGAGAATTGGATGCTAGTCTGAGGGGAATGTGTACCTTCTGTCTGGGGAGGCAAGGTGGGAGAATCTGTACTACTCTTGTTAACTTCGCAGGCTAAATTCTGGGATTTTACTAACTCAAGATGTCGCTCCCAAACTATGCCAAATACTACTAGTTCTGGAGAAAGCACTGCTAAGGTAACTACGCAAACTATAAGAACATTTAAAAGTTTGGCTTTCATCTTGGCTCTCCCTTGCTAGGTAGTATCCACCCAGTAAGAAAATATCTTTTGCTGTTTATCCAAAGTAGTTATATATTTCTACCTTTCAAACAGTTTTGATATTAAAATATGTGTAATAGGTAATTTTCATAATCATTAGTTGTCAGTTACTTTTCTAATCACCACTGACTACTGACTACTTAAAATTTACCAACTTTGTCACAAAATGTAGAATTATTCAGTCAGAAATAACGCACTCAGATTCAAAGAATATAGTTTCATCCTACTCTCAAAAGAGGGATTAAGAAGTCCCCCCTAGTTCACTAAGCTTTCGCTCAGGAATGTTGGGGGGTAGAGGGGAATCTCTGCGTAAATCCTATACGATTTATATCAGCCGCTCTCTACAAAACAGTTTACTCTAGCCCCGTTAAGATTATTAAATTTATTAGAATAGTACTCAAAGCTTGTAATTCCCATCTGATAAGTCTTACAAAAATTTATTGGGGTATGGGTGCTAGTGTTTTTAGGACGGGGTTCTAGTATTTCCGAGGTGGGGTTCTAGTATTTATGCACTCAACCTCAAAGCAATATAAGCAACGCTTAAGGACTGTTTGTGATGCAATTTTGAGCAAAAGAAACCTGCACTCAAAATAAAATATCAATGTCTCTTGATAAAGATAGACTAATAAATTAGGAAAAACAATTAAATGTTTTGAAAGCAAATTATATTTTTATAACAAATAGAAAATATGGAAAAAAATCGTAAAAGTTATATATATACAGAATTAGAGAAATTGAATTTCAGCCCAAGAGGCAATAGTCAGCAATTCCAAATGGTAAAATAGAAGTATGGCTTGCCAGACCTCTGCTGAAGTGAGAATCAATGGGAACATCGGATAAAAGTTCTTCCTAAACTTTCATTTTTTGTGGTTGAGTTAGAATACATAGTATATGCACTCATGGACACTAAACTAAAAATTAAATACACAAAAGCTTATTGTTATAAATAAATATTCTGTACTTAGAATTAAGGATTTTAGGAGTTAAATAATGCAAATTGCTCAAGATGTAACAGAACTTATCGGACGAACTCCTTTAGTTCAACTGAACAAGATTCCTCAAGCTGAGGGAGTAGTAGCAAGAATAGTTGTCAAATTAGAAGGTATGAACCCAGCGGCTTCGGTGAAAGACCGCATTGGGTTAAGTATGGTACTCTCAGCAGAAGCAGCTGGCTCAATTTTCCCTGGAAAAACCATTTTAGTAGAGCCTACCTCAGGTAATACAGGAATTGCTCTAGCGATGGTAGCAGCGGC
The DNA here is from genome assembly GCF_036919595.1 of Nostoc sp. Taxonomy (GTDB): domain Bacteria; phylum Cyanobacteriota; class Cyanobacteriia; order Cyanobacteriales; family Nostocaceae; genus Nostoc. The sequence goes on from NZ_JBALCO010000182.1 coordinate 23,525, forward strand.
GCGTGGATACCGTTTGATTTTGACAATGCCAGAGACGATGAGCCAAGAACGACGAGCTATGCTCAGAGCTTATGGTGCGTCTTTAGAATTGACACCAGGTGTTGAGGGGATGCGGGGAGCTATTCGCAAAGCTGAAGAAATTGTAGCTAATACTCCCAATGCTTTTATGCTGCAACAGTTCCGCAACCCTGCTAATCCCAAAGTTCACCAAGAAACCACCGCAGAAGAAATTTGGGCAGATACAGACGGGGAAGTGGATATCGTTATTGCTGGGGTAGGTACTGGTGGGACAATTACTGGTATTGCAGAAGTAATCAAACAGCGTAAGCAGACTTTTCAGGCGATCGCAATTGAACCCAGTAACAGCCCAGTCCTCTCTGGTGGTGAAGCCGGTCCACATAAAATTCAAGGTATTGGTGCCGGATTTATCCCAGATGTTCTGCGTCTAGAATTGGTTGATGAAGTAATTAGAGTCAGCGATGAACAAGCGATCGCTTATGGGCGACGTTTAGCAAAAGAAGAAGGCTTATTGTCTGGAATATCCTCTGGTGCAGCTTTGTGCGCCGCAATTCAAGTAGGTAAACGTCCAGAAAATGCCGGACGCTTAATTGTGATGATTCAGCCTTCCTTTGGAGAACGTTACCTCAGCACACCCATGTTTCAAGACTTGTCCTTAGAAACTGCTGGTGTCCGTTAAGGAGAGTAGGAAAGGAGACAAGGTAGCAACAGAATCATCTGTACATACGTGTCAACTTACAGCAGAATTAAAGTATTTGAACCACATCTGTCGTAAGGGCACAGCAATGCTGTGCCCCTACCGCGTGGTCTATTTACCTGAAAATAGCTGTAAGCTAAAAGTCATATCCCGCCTGGAACTAAAGTTCCAGGCGGGTGAGTCAGCCAACAGTTAAGTTAGAAATAGCTTAAGTTGACACCAATGACAGCTGTATGCCCCTACTTCATGCAAACGAAAATTGCTGTAACACTAATGTTTACAGTTGCCTTGCTTTTCATGTTGTTGAGAACCGTGACCGTGATTACAGTCACTCTGCTGATTATGCTGTTTCTGACCACCATCGTTACCGTGGGCGCAATTTTGCAAATCCTGGTTCATCAGGTTTTCGCTCATTTCTCGCAAAGACTCATCCGCTGGCTTTAAGCCAATCCAAGTATCAATCTTTTGTACATCGAATCCTACCTCGCGGCGATCGCCTATTTCTAACAAAGGACGGCGAATTAATAGTGGCTCTCTCAACATCAACTGCAAAGCGGTTTCTGCATCGATTTTTTCAGGAACTATTTCACCAGATTTTATCTTTGGGGAGGAAGGATTAAACCATTCGGCTACGGGGTGATCGCCAAAGAATGAACGCAAACGTTCAACTGTCCAAGGTTCTGTTAACAGGTTGTATGCTACCACCTCATGACCAGCAGCTGTTAGCAAAACTTTTTGCTTAGTACCACCTTGACAGCCTGGTTTGGTATAGAAAATTACTCTTGCCATTTAGCTACCTCCTAATTACTCAATTGTTTGTAGTTGGCGCTTTAATGCTAAAGCACCAATTACGAACCGATGAAATTAATCCTGACGATTCCTAATTAAAAATTCCTAGCCTTATCGGTAACTGAGTCAAACTCAAATCTCTCTTTGGGATCAGTTTCGCCGTAAACATTAAAAGTCACAGTTGGTTGATCACCGACTGCTTCTACACTGTGAATTGCATCGGGAACGAAGCTGATAATATCTCCCGGAAATAAAGTTACCTCTCCCGTAGGTTCAATTTTGTCCTGAAATTCTGGGCTATGGGTGCGTCGCCAAAAAGTATTTTTTTCTTGACCTTTTAACACCGCTACTATTCCCCATGTCCCATGATTATGAATGGTTGATCGGGTTCCTGGTGCAAATGTTACTGTTTGCACTGTCAACGGAAAACCTAATTCATCGTATAGGAGTGAAACAGAGGTTCCCGTTTTGGGCGAAGGCTCTAAATATTGACTTTGCACCCAGTAAGAATTTACTATCAAACGCCTTACGAGCATCTGAAGTTCTGGTAGACGACTGGCTTCATCGTCAACGCTATTGAGAACATCTTCCACCTCAGTTAAAAATCGATAAAGGCGGTAATTTTCTCTCAATAAATCCCATGCTCTCACAGATTTACAGGCTTGATACTGACCGTCCCCCGTTAGCAGCCAATCCTTACCTTTCATACTTTTAAATTGATAGCTTATAAGATTGGAGGACAAGGAGCGGAGAGACATTAGGAAGACTGCCTACATCAAGTTTAGTAGGTACGTTAATAGGAGGAATGATAGAGTTACTATTAGTACCCGCTCCCAAGAGGGAGTAAGAGGAATATGACGTAGTAGATAACCAATTGTTCATGATTGTTCACCTTAATTGTTGACTAATTAATCATCTTCTTCTGCTGGACGTGTCAAAATATCCAGGAGAATTCCGGCTCCAAAATCATTCTTTTCGTCTATTTCTTTGACTTTGGTGCTGATTTCTTTTGCTTGCTCAAGTTCTCCTAAATTTGCTAGTACTAATCCAGAAGCAGCATAAGCATTTAAGTACAATCGGGTTTGTGGGTATTCTTTGCGATTGACTAATATAGGCTTAAGTTGCTCCCAGTCATCAGGAAATTTCTCTCGTTCTTTAATTTTATCTAATAACTTGACTGTTGTTTGCAAAGCAAAAAAATAATTATTTTTATAATATAAATATCTATATGCTGCTACCAATACATCTGTATTTTCACCAGTTTCGGCTAAAGCTTGTTGAATATACTTTTCCGATTCTGACGTATTCTCCCAGCTTTGTGCAGCTAGAATTAATAAATTTTTTATTTTCTCTGGAACCTGGAACCATGAGAATTTGTTTGCATCAAGTTGCATAATAATCTCTTTGAGAGTTAGAAGTTAGGAGTGAGGAGTTAGAAATTCTTAACTTGTAACTCCTCATTTTTGTTAAAACAGAGTAAGAACGTACACTAGGGTAAACAGAACAATCCAGATAATGTCTACGAAGTGCCAGTAAATTTCTGTCATTTCGATGAAAGTATGATTGGTTGCAGAATATTCACCGGGACGGCGCGATCGCCACAATACACGTAATATCAATAACAGTCCCACAAAAACGTGCAAACCGTGGAACCCAGTCATGATATAAAAGCAGTTGGCGAAGACGTTGGTAGTCAGACCATATCCTAAAGTTGAGTACTCATAAACCTGACCACCCAAGAAAATTGCCCCCATGATTGCAGTAATTCCATACCACAGTTGCATTCCCTTGACATTATTCTTTTTAATCGCTGTATCACCGAAGTGAATCACGAAACTACTGGACACCAGAATAATGGTGTTAATCGTCGGTACAAGTAGTTCTACTTCACTTCCTTCTGGAGGCCAAACTGCTGTAGTACCTCGGAAAAACAAATAAGTGGCAAAAAATCCCCCAAACATTAGGGATTCAGAGGCGAGGAATGTCAACAGTCCCCAAACTCTTAAATCTGGATGTTCTTCATGTCCTACACTGTGATCTTCGCTCGTCGTTGTAGCTATAGTCATAGATTTATTGACAATATTATCCACTGTGTCTGTTGTGGAAGTTTGAATAAAGAATGAAGTTTAAAGCGGCAAATTTTCATTCCTCATCCAAAATCCTTATTTAACCAAACTCTTCACTTGTTCAGGAATTCTCAAAATTCCGGGTTTCAAGTTCCAAGCTCGGAGTTCCGAGTTCTAATCTCGGAGTTCCGAATAATAATGCTCAAATTTCGAGTTCCAAGCTCGGAGTTTCGAGTTCCAAACTTGGAGTTTCGAGTTCCAAACTTGGAGTTTCGAGTTCCAAGCTCGGAGTTTCGAGTTCCAAACTTGGAGTTTCGAGTTCCAAGCTTGGAGTTTCAAGTTCCAAGCTTGGAGTTCCGAGTTCCAAGCTCGGAGTTCCGAGTAATGATGCTCAAGTTTCGAGTTCCAAGCTTGGAGTTTCGAGTTATCAAATCAAATAACTAGAAATTGCAGTCACCTTGAGAGCGATCGCAGTACTCACTCTACTAACTAAGCAGTAGCTTCCGGTGTTGCAGATGGCTGTATTTCAATACTGTTACCATGACCGTAGTCATAAGGCCCATGAGTCACAACCGGCAACACTTCCCAGTTTTCAATTGCAGGTGGTGAGCTAGTTGTCCATTCTAAGGTCAAAGCTTGCCAAGGATTATCACCTGCCAAGGGGCCCTTCAGCCAACTATAGATAATATTGATGGCAAAGGGAATTACCGATATCCCCAAAACAATTGAACCATAGGTACAAATTTTATTGAGGTCGATAAATTGGGGGTCATACATTGCCACTCGTCGCGGCATTCCTTGCAAACCCAACTCGTGCATGGGTAAAAAGGTCAGATTAGTGCCGATGAAGGTGAGGGCGAAATGAATGCGACCCCAGGTTTCATTCAGCATTCGTCCGGTCATTTTGGGGAACCAGTGATAAATGCCGGCGTAGATGCCAAACACGGAACCGCCAAACAGGACGTAGTGGAAATGTCCTACTACATAATATGTATCGTGGACATGAACATCAAAGGGGGCTGTTCCCATCGTCACACCGCTTAAGCCGCCCATGACAAACATGGACAATAAGCCAATGGCGAAAAGCATCGCGCTGGTGAAGCGGATTTTACCACCCCAAAGGGTAGCAACCCAGGCAAAAATCTTAACGCCAGTGGGAACTGCAACTATCAGCGTGGAGATGGTGAAGAACATCCGCATCCAACCGGGTGTGCCACTGGTAAACATGTGGTGTACCCAGACGAACAAACCCACAGCGCAGATTGCCACACTAGAATAAGCGATCGCTTTATAGCCAAAGATTGGCTTGCGGGAGTGAACTGGAATTACCTCCGACATGATGCCGAAGATGGGCAGAATCATTAAATATACTGCCGGGTGAGAATAAAACCAGAATAAGTGTTGATAAATTACAACGTTACCGCCTGCATCTGGTTTAAAGAAGGAAGTACCAAAGTTGAGGTCAAACAACAGCAGAATTAAACCCGCTGCTAATACAGGTGTGGAGAGAAGTGCTAGCAGGGAGGTTGCCAAGATTGCCCAGCAAAACAAGGGTACTTGATCCCATTTCATGCTAGGAACCTTCATCAACAAAATGGTAATCACGAAGTTCAGTGAACCCAAAATTGAGGAAGTTCCTACCAAGACGATCGCAAGTATCCACATAGTTTGAGCGATAGGTGCTGTCACCAAGCTCAAGGGTGGATAAGCTGTCCAACCAGATTGCGAACCGCCAAAGATGAAACTACCTAAAATGAGCGCACCTGCTGGTGGATTTAACCAAAAGGCGATCGCGTTCAGCTTCGGGAAAGCCATATCCCTAGCACCGACCATCAAGGGCACCAAAAAGTTACCAAATCCCCCAATGGCGCTGGGGACAATCCACAGGAAGATCATAATCGTCCCGTGATTAGTCATGAAAGCGTTATACAGATTGGGGTCGAGTACGTCTGATTCTGGTGTTGCTAATTCGACCCGCAGAGCGATCGCCATTAGCCCGCCGATCAGATAGAACACGAACGCCGTTACTAGGTATTGGATACCAATAACCTTGTGGTCAACATTAAATGTAAAATAGTCTTGCCATTTCCACGCCTGCGGATGGGAGGTATGGCCAACTACCATTTTCGGTTTATTTTCTTCTGGTGGAGTATTCCGGGGAAATTCTACCTGCGTCATATTTTTTACCACTATGCGGAGTCTAGGGTCAAACGTCCAAAGTAATTAAATGTGACTCTTGACCTGCAATTTTAGATTTTTGATTATGGATTTTGGATTAAAAGAATCTTTTGGTTTATGTCCCGTCCCTTCTGGGTGGAACCAATCTAAAAGACTCTCCTACGGACGCTCGTTCTTCTCTACAAAACGCTGCGCTATCGCAAATCTAAAATCCAAAATCGTTTGACTAATGACTCATGACTACTGACTCTAGAGTTGCTGCACTAATTCCCATATCATGGGTGTGGGGTGCGAGAAACTCTGATATTGATAAGTCGGCTGGATTAACAGCAACGACTTGATTTAGGTTTTGCTGTTGAGCAATCTGGTTTTCTGTCCGCCAGCTTTTATATTCTTCTGGTGTGTGGACAATTACCTGTGTGCGCATTGAACCGTGATAACCACCGCACAACTCAGCACAAACTACGGGATATGTACCTGGTTTGGTGGCGACAAATCGTAGTTCAGTAGGGATACCAGGAAGCGCATCTTGCTTCAAACGAAAGTTTGGCACCCAGAATGAGTGAATCACATCTTGTGCTGAAAGGTTGAGTTGCACATCAGCACCGACGGGAATGTGCAATTCCCCAGAGGTAATGCCACTATCGGGGTAGTTAAATAACCAGGCGTACTGCATCCCTTTGACATCAACAACTAAGTCGGCTGGTTTGTTTAGGGTTTGAGGAGACGCGCCGATACCAATTGTTGGGGCAATTGATGGGGCAGTTGTTGCTTGAGAAGTATCGCTTAATGTGGCAGCAAGAGCGGTTCCCGGCATCTGAGCAACATGAGCTGCTGAATGAGGATGACCCGCAGGATCAAAGCCTCCCATTCGGTTGAAAACATCTACACTGTAGATGCCCAAAAGGAGGACAATCACTGTTGGAATTGCTGTCCAAAAGACTTCTAAGGGCAAGTTACCTTCTATTGCCACCCCATCGGTATCGTCACCCCGACGGTGACGAAACTGAATCAAAAAAACTACAATGGTTCCTTCTACCACTAAGAAGAGAGCGATCGCAATGGTAAACATGACGTTGAAAAAACCGTCTACCAAAGGCGCTTGAAGCGAAGCTTGCACCGGCATTAGAGTGTGGTTTTGACCAATCCAAATGCTGATTGCTGTAACTACTATCCCAGCAACCAGAGTCCATAGTGAAACAGGAACTTGTTGCATACATGCTACCTGCTTTGTAAACCGTCTTTAAAGGTGTGATTTTCTGGGTTTTGGGCATTGGGCATTGTTATCTATTCCCTATTCCCCATTTCCCATTCCCTGTTTGTAACTACTAGATTTTACATTTTCACAGGGCAGCGTTTTTTTGTTTTCACTTATTAACTTTCTAACGTGTAGCTAGAAAAAAGGGGAAAAACTTCCAGATTTTTTCCATATCTTTCCCCCATCAAATTAAAAATTATATTTCCACTCCTCTGACAAAGGTAGCCCCCTGCTTCCAGAAAAGCTAGTTGTTCCAAGAGGGCACTGTTAGTCCTAATATTGATTAGGCTATATTAGCAGCAAGTTTAAATTTGATAATAGCTAACAATTTGCGATTTACGAATATGTTTACTGTGAACTTTTTATCTAGTTACAGTAAATATTTAGTATTCCCCTCAAGTTACCTTGCCTAGCGCATATGCACTTTATACAAACAGTGTTTACTTGAAGAAACAACAATTTCGACTAACTCTAAAAACCTTAATTGTTTAATACAACATGGGTGTAGCAGTTCTTGGGACAAATCCGTGAACACGCTTCACAACCAATACAGTTATCTGGAGAAGTAACTGCCATTACTTTGCGTTCAACTTCTTCATCATCTTCATCTTCCACAAATTCCCCTTCTTCATTGAGTGCCTTCAAACCTAGCACATTGTACCCGCATACTTTAACGCATCTGCCACAGCCGATACATTTTTCTTTGTCAATTTCGTGAGCAAATTTTGGTGTCCAAGTCTTACCGCCAAATGTCAAACCAGTGAGTTGTGCCATGAAGAAATCCTCGGCAATTTTGCCTGTCAATCTGTTTGGACTTTAATCATATTATCCTAATATTTTCTTTATTTATATTCAAATTTTACTTTTGTCTCATCAAATTTAGATAACCTTGAACACAAATTTATATTTTTTTATTTCAAATAATAGATGAAATTTATTCACAATAATAATTACGAATGTTTAAGTTTTCCTCGTTCCGATGCTTCGTATGGGAACGCATTCATAGAGTCTCTGACTCAATGTTTGACTGGAGGCAGCAGCCCTTAATCAAGCATTACTATGCAGAGCATAGTAACAAGAGAAGGAAAAATTGAGAGTTTGCAACCTACCTCCGTGGGTAAAGCCTTGTGTAGATGCAGTTTCTAACCGCCGATTTAACTATTATTTCTAGCAAATACAACTATATCTATAATAGTAATGATATTTTTTTTCAACTATATTTATGTTTAGGCAAATAAATATAAATAAACAGTATACTTATATACAAAATCATATGTTCGTTAGCTACAATTTCATATATGCAATATGTATTTTATAAAGCAACAATAATTATCAATTTAGTTTGATTAAAATATTTAGATAATTGCTCACAAAATAAATATTGTTTTTTGCCATTAATAAACAGAATTAATTCATGAATAAACTGTGATTTTTATGGCAGAATATTATCATGCATCAAATATTAAAGTTATTAATAAATCAGAGAAAATCCAATTAAAATAGGCTTGAATATATCATAAAAAGAGTTTATGGTGAAAGATAAAATGTTCATTAAGTACGTAATTAAATAAATATTAAGTTTTTTTTTAAGCTCAGGAGGAACAAACTCATCATTTTTTTTATGAAATGTATAGTTAATAAAGAAGTTTTATTAGGCTTAATTTTAAAGCCTTAAATAGCTTCCAATTGGATGCGAAGTCAAAATATGGATGTGGGGAGTGAATGTGGTGAGAAAAGATTATTCTCGCCAGAAAAATAATGTGGTAGCGAGTCATGAATAAACAGGACTCATCCAGGGGAGACCTGAGCCAGACATCTCAACGATTAGAGTGGGAAAAGAGCCATATGCCTTATACAATTCCTAACAACAGTTGCGTTGGATGTGACAACTGCCGCCCCCAATGTCCTACGGGTGCAATCAAAATAGAGAACAATGAATACTGGGTTGATCCTGGTCTTTGTAATAATTGTGAGGGCTATTATTCAGAACCCCAATGTGTGATAGCCTGTCCAATTAATTCTCCAATTCCCTGGCAGGCGAAAAAGGGGAGATGCAAAGTTGAACCTAGAGATGCTACTAGCTTAGACTTGTTTTCTAACGGCAAGAATAACCCATTTGCTTCGGCGATCGCTATTTGGGAAGCTTGTAATGTACTAGCGCAACGCACATCGCTACATTGGGAAGCTGATGAAGAAGGCTACCTATCTTATGGGCGACAAGTCAACCAAGGCCGAGGTGCGATCGCTTTTCACATCCAAGATCCATTTAAAGTTAGCGACAAGGCCACAGATTTAGCAGCAATTGAGGGACTTGACATTAGAGCCGCTTGCATACATCTGATTTTTGCAGCTTATGCCACAGCCTTAGAGCAACCTTGGGAGCAAGAATTTGCGATCGACGAGCGACAAATTGAGAAATATTTGGGGATGGAGAAACGCAAAGACTTGAGCAAAGCTGCCAAGCTAGCTTTAATGAAAAATATCGTTCAGCAAGCTTGCTCACTGATTATCTCGATTGATTGGCCTCAACAAGGTCGAATTAACGGATTCTCTGTTACAGGCAGCCGCTTATGGCACTTGGTGGACATTCAGCACCACTTTCAAGAAGACAATCTTGGATGCAAATATCTTGTTGGGCTAACTTTTAAAGTCAGAGCAGGCGTATGGGCACAATATTTCTTAAACAAACAAGCATGTAAAGAGCGAACTGCATTCTATCAATATGGTACTCTCCCTAAAACGCTACTTACCACAGTCATGAGCATTTGGCAGCAACATGAAGGTGCAGTCCGACTAATGTTGTGGTTGCTGTTTAAAACCAAAATGGGCAAAGAACAACGCATTACTATTCCTACCTTGCTGCGTATCGCTTACGGTGAAGAAAAAGTCGCCCTTGCATCTAGACAACGGGAAGAACGCAAACGTCTACTGCGAACTTTTGAAAGCGATTTGGAAATTCTTAATCATTATGGAATGAAACCACTTTTCGACCCAGTTACTTACCCACCAGAAATTCAACCTTTGTGGGCAAAGTTAGTTGATCTTCCTGAAGATCCAGATGAAGCATTAGAATTTTGGACTAATGACGGTGGTGCTGAAACTCGCCTCACAGACACAGGCCCCCGTGGGAAGTGGAATCTGCTAATGAATGCGCGGATTTTGGCTTTTGAACTCCCACCAGAGTGGGAACAGCAAATCTCAGAATCAGAAAAAAAGAAAACAAGAACTGCTAAAGCCAAAAGAAAGCCTAAAACTACAAACGATTTGCTGGGTGAACAGATTTTGGAGGCGCGAGTAAATTTGAATCTTTCCCAGAGAGAGTTGGCAAAGCTCACAAATAAAAGCCAAAGCTGGATTCGAGATATCGAAAATGGTCGTTTAAAAGTCAAATTAGAAGACCAAGTACTGTTACGAAAAGTGCTAAATATGGGTCAATCTTGATTTTGGATTTAGAATTTGGATTCTAAATGAGGAGTTATACCAATTTTATAAAATCAGGCTACAGATACAAGCCTGGAAACCCAGATGAAATCTGACTGACTTTCTTAATTATTCTCTTCTGCTGCGTCCGCTTTGCGTACCTTGCTTCTCCGTAGGAGTACGCAGCGTTAGGCAGTTCGCGTCATATAGAGAGCGTCATTACGAATTACGAATTACGAATTATGAATTACGAATTACAAATTAGGTAGATGCATACCTCTAGCTTTTTATGCACTATAACTTATCACCTTACTAGAACTAAGCCAAAGACTAGCTACAGCATATTTTGTGACGACCAACTCTTGTGTAGCATTGCATGAACTCTTCAGTTGTTGAGTCTTAGTTTCATCTTTCACAAGTTTAGCCTGGTAAGTGTAGAGAGAACCAGAAGGTTGTTCAAAACTTAGCTCACCCAGAATAGTATTATTGTCTAAACTTTGCTCCAAAATTTTGCCTGCAACTTTGTAGTTAAACCAATCCCATCCATTGCAGAGGATTAGTTCTCTTTCCAAAATCTGAAGTGCAGCAGGCAGAATTCCCCAGCCTCGATAGACTTTATTTAAGTATTGAATATCGCCAGTCCGAGTCAAAATTGATCTAAATGAATCTTGATCGATACGACCGTAGTATCTTCCTTCTGGCAAGTCTATGACTGTTGGTGCAAAGCGATGTCCACCAAAGTGTGATGATTTCCAAACTCGCACATTGTCCAAGCACAAATCAGCATTACTCGCTGTAACATTGAAGTAAAAGGGAGCGCCATATCTGGCACAGCACTTATCATGGCTACCGTGGGTACACACTAAAATATCTTTAGTTGCACTAGTTTCTACCTCAGAATTAGAACTGATACCCCATAACCATTTTTGCACAACTGCTGCTACTTGCTCAATATTCGCTAGCTTAAACTCTTGCTTATGGTATCCATTACTTAGCCCCTCTTCTTTTTGATAAATCAAAAGCGTAGTGTGGTTTACTTTGTGTGATACATCATTAGCAATTAAGAGGAATCTAATCGGTAGTTTAGCACGCTTCACTTCCTTTACCAAAATCCTTAAATTCTCAGGCACCCATTTGGAATTAAAGGCTTCTGATGTCCAAGGTAAAAGACACTCAACTAAAATATAAGTTTGATAATTAGTGGCGCTACCAATGACATCTTCTCCCGCTTGCTGTGAATCATCAGAACAAAAAAAAGTATTCATCTCGCTGTACTCATTAGCATATTTTATGGACAAAAGGTATTACAAAATGCAATTGTGTTCTTAGCTACAATGCCCTTGGCTAAAGGAGATAAAAAAGAACAATATTCATTTTCCATTTCAAACTAGGTAGGCACTTAATAACATCATTATTGATCAAGGTCTTTCCGGTTAATAAATTATCCATAATAGAGATAAACAGCGTCAAGATAGATTTTTCCGTATGAGCGGTGTTAATTTTGTATGTAGTTTTATTGCTATTTGGTATTTTATAAATTTTCACTTGTTGAAACTCGGCTTTTCAGAACTTGGTTTTTTCCCAAAATCAAATATGTTCAATTTTGTGCAATTGCTTGGAGAGTAATAGGCAATAAACTTCCTTATAATATCGATGTAGCTGATATTACAATCAAAAATATTTCAGTAGCAGCATAGTTATTTGAAGTTTTGCTGAAATTATCTACATAGCTAGTTACAATGCCTGTTTTTATACATAAAGATATAATTTTGTAATGATATTCTAAGAAATATATTTCTAAAGATAGATGCGAAAACACATGAACAAAATATAAATAATTTGGTAGTCTGATACTGTTTTAAAACTTTTTTCTCACTATCTGTTTTTCACGTATTTATCCATATATCTATATTGAGAATTTTTCTCAATTTAATAAGAAAAATAAAAACAATTAATTTAGGGGTAAATGCTTTAGTGCCCCTTACTTCTGCCCCATAAGTTAATGTTTTAAACTAGTGACTAATTATTAGCAGCGTCACTGACATCAACATTAACAAACCTGTTATTTACCCTTTTACCTAATCTAACTTCCTGAAGCTCATGTCAGGGTTTGATTATATCCATCTGCCTTGACTGTAACTGAACTCAATAATAAATGCAAGTATTTGAGAATCTTTATAATCTCTTTATACTTTGTCGCCTGTAGAAGGTTGGTTAAATCAAGGTTAACAGGCATTTTCTAGTGAAGATAGCTCACTTGAGTAAGCATTGATTCTTTGAATACAATAGATAAAGTTTGGTAATTGTAACTAATTGTTGCCAGTAGGGGTACATATCTGTGCTACCCTACTAGTCCAAATATCTCTGGCTATGGCGATCGCATATTTCTATTTTCATGCAGAATTGAATCATTTTTTACCACGGCATCACAAGCAAGTGAGAATCTCGCATTTTTTTGAGGAGAAAGCCTCAATTAAGGACATGATTGAGTCTTTGGGTGTCCCTCATCCAGAAGTTGATTTTATAAATGTTAATGGTGAATATGTAAATTTTTCTTACATAGTTTCGGATGGAGATACGATTAATGTTTCTCCAATTTCAGCTAGGGGTGTTGTTATACCAAGCGTTTCGGTTCTACCAAAAACGCTCAGTATTATCCGTTTTGTTTTAGATATTCATTTAGGCAAACTAGCGACATCTCTACGACTTTTAGGCTTTGATACTTTATACCGAAATGACTATGAGGATGAGAAATTAGCCGAAATATCCTCCAGCCAAGGGCGGATTCTCTTGACTCGTGATAAAGGTCTATTGATGCGTAGTTTAGTAACGCATGGGTATTACGTTAGAAACACTAACCCTCAACAACAAATTTTAGAAGTACTGCAACGCTTTGACTTGTTTAAATTAATCTCACCATTTAAACGGTGTTTGCGTTGCAATGGATTATTAGAGCCTGTAGATAAGCAATCGATCATTGACCAAGTGCCAGAAAATGTCCGATCGCAGATTGATCAATTCCAGCGTTGTCAAGACTGCGATCGCATTTATTGGAAAGGTTCACATTATGAACGATTACAACAGTTTATTGATGGAGTAGTTAACTCACAAAGTGGTAAGTAATTTAGTCATGATAATTATTTATCCAGCTGAAATATTCCCACTAATTATTTGACTACCGCCGATTCTTGGATCTTCATCTTCGCGATTCAAATCATCAGGAGTGGGGTTTTGCTTACTCTGTCCACTAACTTCGTCTGGTTCAATGATATTTGCCTCTTGGGCTTTATCCATATCAAGAGAGCGAGGAGGTTCTTTGGCGTGAGAGAAATCTATAAGTGGATTGGGTTGATCGGGAGTCATAAGTTGCTAAATGATCTAGTTTTCTTTAGTGTTGAATTTATTTTGCTTGCAAGCATCTTTATTGAGAAAGAAACCACCTATTGTAATAATTCAAAAGACGTATAAAAAACTATGACAGTAATTTTAGCTCTCGATTTTGGCGGAACTAAGCTGGCGGCAGCATTGGTAAATATCGGTTCTAGAAAGTGGTTGCGTTATGAACGTCGTCTCTCGCCAGCGAATGCAAATGCTAATAGTGACTTGGAAATTATGCGATCGCTCATTTACTCGCTGCTGGAAGACACAAAACCAGCTGCGATCGGTGTCAGCTTTGGCGGGCCAGTTGACGCTTCCACGGGAACGGTGCGACTATCTCATCATGTGGCTGGATGGGAAAATATTCCCCTCAAAGGTTTGTTGGAAAAGGAGTTTGGTGTTCCTGTGGGTGTGGACAACGATGCTAACGTTGCTGCTTTGGGAGAACATCGTTTTGGTGCGGGACAGGGATACGATAGTTTGTTTTACATCACTGTCAGCACTGGCGTGGGTGGTGGTTGGATACTCAACGGTAAACCTTGGCGGGGTGCTGGTGGAATGGCTGGCGAAATTGGACACATGGTTGTAGATCCTGCTGGACCAGTTTGTTTATGTGGGAAGCGGGGATGTGTAGAACGTTTGGCTTCTGGGCCTTATATGGCGCAAAATGCTAGGGAAATTTTAGAAAACGAACCGCCAAGAAGCCAAGGACACCAAGGCAAAGAGGTGTTGAGAGGTTTGGTGGGGGATAATTTAACGTTATTGACAGGGCAATTGGTAAGTGAAGCTGCGGCGGCTGGAGATGATTTGGCTAAGGAAGTTTTGCACAAGGCTGCTTGGGCGCTGGGTGTGGGTATTGGTAATGTAGCGAACCTGATGAATCCACAGCGCTTTGTGTTGGGAGGCGGTGTAACGAAGGCGGGGGAGGATTTCTGGCAGGTGATGCGTCAAGTGGCGCAGGAGACAGCTTTGCCGGAAGTTGATTTTGAAATTGTGCCGGCGGTGCTGGGGGATGATGCGCCTTTGTGGGGGGCTGTGGCTTTAGCAGAAAAGGGTATGGCTTGAAAGGCGAAATGGCGATCGCTTTTCTGTAGTTTTTTTAGGTTACTTATTAGATTCTTTAACTACAAGTTATTAGGCGAAGCCCTTATCAATAACACACATAGTAAGCAATTTGGAGTAATGGAAGAAATTACCTTTTCGGTTTTTGCCTGTAATGTCCCCTCACCCAATGACCGTTTCTTGGATGAGCTTTGACGTAGACATAATCACTTTTATTTAAAATTCTCCTATACTCTTCTAGAGTAATCTTTGCCTGAGCCGCCTCTTTTAGAGGAGGTTGTGCTTCCTTTTTTGGTGGATATGGGGGAGTTGGTTGTGCCGGTTTTTGAGATGGCGGTTGAGATAAGTTTCTCAGAGGAGGTTGTGCTTCCCTTTTTGGTGGCGCGTATGGGGAAGTTGGTTGTGCTGGTTTTTGAGATGGTGGTTGAGATGAACTTTGAGATGGTGTCTTTGTTCGTTGATTAACCCGTTGTTTGAATTTAGCCGCAGAAGTAGCTCTGATATTGCTGACTTGATATCTTAGTTGATCAAAAGCAGGAAACTGATTTGTAATCTCAGGATTTCTGTGAACGAATTTTCCAAGTAAATCTTGAGCCAAAGCTGAGGTCGCAATTACCTTTTGAAGTTTGTATGTATCCTCAATAGCATTTAAATCTGCTAGTTTTTCACAGGAAAATTCATAAAATAGACCGAAGCTACCGGCTAATCCTCCAAACACCACCATAGCCCAGTATAATTGAGCGAGTTGTCCCAGAGTAATATAACCGACCATACACAAAATAGCTAGTGTCCAACTCCAGTCAACTATTTCTTTAATCCGCTGAAAATGCTGGCGCAGTGATAACATTTAAGGATACTGAAAAAGTTAACTATTAGGCGTAGACTTCTTTTGAGGTACTGAGCATTTCAAGAAAATAGGTTTAGGCCTATCTGGGTTACTTTTCAAATTTAAATCTTGCTTATAAGGCTCACAATAATTTTTATATATGCGAACTTTAACGTAGTCTGTAGTTGGTATTTGAACTCTGAAAGCGCCTAAATTAGTAACCGTTCAGGGGGTGCGCCTGCGGCGCACCAGCCAACAATAAGCGTTGTAGCTATTTGACTATAAGGAGTGCTAGCACACAGATGCTCACG
>NZ_JBALCO010000183.1:0-19610 GCF_036919595.1 Nostoc sp.
AAAGCTAAGAACATCGGGAGCCGTGTACACGGAAACGGGTACGCACGGATCTAACTGAGAGGTGCGCGGGATAACACCCGCCATCGACTCAAACATTCTAGAAATTATTTCTCAATCAACAGCTAATACTGACAAGGATTTAAAGTAAAAAATTTCTCAAGATACTTTCTGCACACCAGATTATTTTTGGTTCGACCCCTACACACAAGAATTTGCGGGATTTCATTTAGTAGATGGATAGTATCAACTTTTACAAGCAAGTGAGCCTGCTAAAATAAATTTATAACTACTTGATGCCATATCCATTCTATGACTATTGCTCAAGAATTAGATTCTAAAAAAGGCATCTGCCAAGATGTTATATTTCCCCCTGGCGATTTATATAGTGATGAGCCTCCCTTGGAAACCGAACTGCATCTACGGCAAATAATCCTACTTTTCAAATGTCTGGAATGGCTGTGGCGAGACAGAAATGATTTCTATGCGGCAGGAAACCTGACTATCTACTACAGTCCGCGCCAACTGAAATCGGAACACTTCCGAGGACCAGACTTTTTTGTAGTGCTGGGAACTGAACGTAAAACCCGTAAAAGTTGGGTAGTTTGGGAAGAATATGGCAAATATCCGAATGTAATTCTGGAAATTATTTCAGAATCAACAGCAAATACTGACAAAGATTTAAAGAAAACAATTTATCAAGATACTTTCCGCACACCAGATTATTTTTGGTTTGACCCTTACACACAAGAGTTTGCAGGATTTCATTTAGTAGATGGAGAATATCAACCTTTACAAGCAAGTGAACAAGGATATTTGTGGAGTCATCAGTTAGGGTTATATTTGGGAATTTATCAGGGACTATTGCGGTTTTTTACACGAGATGGGCAACTAGTACCAACACCTGAAGAAACGGCAGAACAATTAGAACAAAAGGGAAAACGTTTGGCAGCAAAACTGCGGGAGTTAAATATCGACCCAGATACTATTTAGACTACTGCCCTAGCATAGTGTGGCGTAAGCATTTGCTTGTTTTTGCAAAGCGTAAATGTAGTGCCATTTATCTTTCAATAAGAATGTTAATCGCATCCTTTAGTTGTAAATATTCCTCTGGAGTGAAGTATTTTTTGGTGTTTGCATAAAAACCAGATATGGGAAATATAAATTACTGAGAATAATGCTTGGCTAAAAACTCTTTAGCCTCAGTTTTACCTTTAATCACTCCATCCAAAGTAGCAGCAACTAGATCATCTAATATTTGCCGATACTGAGGCCCTGGTTTGTAGCCAAGTTTCTTTAAATCATTGCCATTCAACAGTGGCTGCATATTTGCCCAAACAGTGAAATATTCCCAAATCTGATGTCTAATCTCTCGTGGACTTTGCACGGCGATTAAAATCAGCATTGGTAAATCGTACTGTCGCAGCAACTGCACTACTTGACTGGGGGGTTGAAAAGTAGGTAATAATGTCATCACCTCAGTTTGAACTTGAGCTAAGTTCTTCAGCCTAGCAATGCTATCCTCTGGCAATTGCAGATTTTTTGCTACTTTCGCCCGATATTGTGATGTTAGATGGGCGATTAACGTTTCTAAGCGCATTTCCCAATGGATAAGGGTTGGTTGCGGGTCAAATCGCCGCAAGCAGCGTTCTAGCAAGCGTAATTGTCGCAGGAGTTCTGCGTCTAGCTTCAGGGTAGGATGGATACATTGCAATGCCCCTAAGTTATCGAGTAACTGCAAAGCCGATTTCCAGTAGGGGGCTTCGAGAATGTATTTTAATTCTGTTTTCAGTCTAGTTTGCAGGGCTGGAGTTCTGCTATTCTCTCGAGCAGTGCGATCATAAACGCCACTGTTGATGGCATAGCGGATAAACTCTTCAGTTTGCGGTTCTATCTGAAATCCAAAGCGCACGGCAAAGCGTACACCACGATAAATGCGGGTGGGGTCTTCGATAAAGCTGTTAGCATGTAAAACCCGAATTTGCTTGGCTTCTAAATCCAGTAAACCCCCAAAGAAGTCTAGTAATTCACCTGAACGAGGGGTAGTGAGTCGCAAGGCGATCGCATTGATGGTAAAATCTCGACGATACAAGTCTTGACGAATTGAACTCGCCTCAACTTCTGGATTCGCCGCTGGGTAAGGATAAAATTCTGTCCTAGCCGTAGCAATATCTACCCATAGAAAATCTAATTCTGGGTCTTTATGCCACAACAAAGCAGCAGTTTGAAAAGCCCCGTGGATTTCTAAGCGAGCTGCAGGATAAAGTTGTTGGAGTACTTTTGCTAGTTCTACACCAGCACCAACATCTGCTGATTTGTGAAAGCCATCAACTACGAGGTCAATATCTTTAATCATTAAGCTGCCTGCTACCTCAGCTAACAGCAAATCCCGCACCGCACCGCCGACAAGATAAAGATGCCAACCCCGTTTTTCTGCTTCTTGCGATGCTGTGGTGAGTAATTGCCATAACTGAG
Source organism: Nostoc sp. (assembly GCF_036919595.1). Taxonomy (GTDB): domain Bacteria; phylum Cyanobacteriota; class Cyanobacteriia; order Cyanobacteriales; family Nostocaceae; genus Nostoc. The sequence continues at coordinate 2,473 of NZ_JBALCO010000183.1, forward strand.
GAGCAAGTTTATTTTGCAATTGAGGGAGATTAATATTACTTTTTCCCCTCTTTGCCTTTCCCCCTCCTCCGTTTTCATCCCTTTGCTGATGTAATTCCCGCAAAACATCGGTACGAGTGACGATACCAACTAACTGCCCATTTTCCAATACTGGTAAGCGTCCGATATCGTAGATCACCATCACTGACTCAATTTGTGGCAATGTCGTATCTGGTGTAATCGTTTTGAGATTCGTAGTCATGTAACCCTTGACTGGTGCATGACTAAATCCGTGATGCAAGGCGATATCGATATCCCGCCGCGAAATAATACCTACTAGTTGCCCTTGAGCATCGACTACAGATAAACCAGACTGTCCATAGCGTAATAAAATGCGCTGTGCTTCGGCAATTGTAGTTTCAGGCAGAATAGTGCGAACAGGAGAAGACATCAAGTCCCTAGCTGTAAGGGGATGGGGAATTTGCGCTTTTACCCCGTCAAGGAGTTGTTTTAATATTGCCTGCGAATCAACCCCCCTTAGGTTTAGCGATGCGGCTTGTGAATGACCGCCGCCACTTAGAAGTTGGAATAATAGGTTAAGATTCGTTTTGGGAATTTGCGATCGCCCAATTACTGTTAAGCGGGAATCACTTTCGCTCAAAGGATATTCATTGGCTAATAGTATGGCATCAATTTCGGTTAATTCCACGAGTTCTGAAGCCAGACTCGATAGCCCAGGCACAAAACCATCTGTTTTCAGAGTTACCCAAGCAACCGTATATCCATGTAAACAAAGATATTCTAAATTTTCCAGCGATTCAGTTAATAGGTGCTGCAATTGCAAAGACAAGCCAGGGTCACGGTAGGTATAAATTACTGATAAACTGGCACCTTGTTGCATCAACCAAGCCAAAGCCAAGGCATCCCGTGGTGTGGACTGGTCAAAAGTCAAGGAGCCAGTGTCAACATGGATACCCAAAGCCATCACAGTTGCTTCGGTAGGAGTTAGAGAAATTTGCTGTTGTTGCAATAGCTCCACAATTAAAGTTGTGGTGGCTCCTACTGAGGAAATATGCGATCGCTTGGCGGGAATATCTGATTCTTGTCCTAAGTGATGGTCATAAACTATAATCTCTCTTACATGCGGTAAATCTAACCACTCAGCAGCTTTACCCAAGCGATCGCGCTGTTGCGTATCCACCACAGTCAGAGAACGAATTTTTTCTGGATTTACCGAACGGCGTTCAATCAGCGGATATTCATCCCGATGCAATGCTAGAAAATCCCGTACAGTAGGGTGAGAACCGCCAGTCAGGACAATTTTACTTCCCGGTAGTAGCCGCGTTAACCCTACTGCTGCTCCTATTGCGTCAAAATCTGCTGTTGTGTGGCAAAGAATTAAATCCATAGTTAAGAGTCATTGGTCATCGATACTTAGATAAAGGACAAAGGACAAACGACTAAAATGTTGCAATTTTTGCTAACTTAACAACAAGAAAAAAGTGTCAGTGTCGCCCTTTAGCTAAAATGAGCAGAAGCCTCATCCTTTACCCTTCAGAGTCAGCACCCTAATTGTCAAATATTCTGAAATAGATGATCAGGGCGTTGTATGATTTAATTGGTTACTCGCCGTCACGGTCGTTGATATACCTCGCTTACTGCCCTCTGAGAAACCTACTTCAAAGGTTGGACAACGGGAAACGAGTAGACTTCCTTTCAAAGAATGCAAATTTACCATTGGTTGACACATCAGTGCAAAAGTCATCAGCAATTCATCCTGTGTCGTAAAATTTGTGGGCTACGAAAGGAAGAAAAAATCAAACTGTTGGCCGTGGGGCATCAGGAGGACATAAAACCAGAGCTTCTGGAAATGTCCTATGCAATAGCAGGAGTCATACTCGTTGCCTACACTGTACAGCTTACTGTTAGTGTAGGACATATCACTATTTCGCTGTATTGGGAGAAGCAAAAATGACCATAATATTCCAGTTTGCCTTGATAGGTCTAGTCGTGTTGTCTTTTGTCCTGGTTGTGGGCGTCCCCGTTGCTTACGCCACTCCCCAAAATTGGGTTGAATCTAAAAAACTGCTCTGGCTTGGTTCTGGCGTCTGGATTGGTTTGGTATTTTTAGTTGGTTTGTTAAACTTTTTTGTCGTGTAGGCGACGGCTTCACTCTGGCGCAGGCACATAATATAAGAACTAGAGGGGCAGAAAAGCCAAGGTCAAAGATTAAAGGAAAAAAGGAGAGATTTTCCTGTTTGCTTTCTTTTGACCATGCTTTCCTGCTCCTCTACATTTAAATAAGAAATGTATATTGACCGGAAGAAGTATAGTTGATTAAGAGGCAGTCATGGCAGTTTTCGAGGGAACTTTTACTCAAACGGAGCCTTTGCGGTTTGCAGTGGTGATTGGTCGATTCAATGACCTTGTTACCGGAAAACTGCTAGAGGGATGTCAAGATTGCTTGAAACGCCACGGTGTAGACCCTAACCCCCACGGTAGTCAGGTGGACTATGTTTGGGTACCAGGAAGTTTTGAGGTACCTTTAGTAGCTCGCCAACTAGCACTTTCCCATCGTTATGATGCTGTAATTTGTTTAGGTGCAGTCATTAGAGGGCAAACACCCCATTTTGATTACGTATCCTCAGAAGTTTCTAAAGGCATTGCTGCCGCTAGCTTTCAAACTGGGGTGCCAGTAATTTTTGGCATTTTGACAGTAGACACTATGCAGCAAGCCTTAGAACGGGCAGGGATAAAAGGTAATCATGGCTGGGATTATGCCCTAAATGCCCTAGAAATGGCAAGCCTGATGCGGCAATTACGTTCTAATCTGGCAGAGCCATATTCTCGTAATAGCCAGTCTTTGCCGGCCTCTTTTCAAAGTGCCAGTGTCGGCAATTTAACTGTGGAGTCAGAAGAACTGGGCTAATTGACACTCTCAGATATAAAGACAGGCTCGATTCTCCAAGCCAAGCAGGAAAGGGATAGTTAAATATCTCTCTAGACGCTCAAAACAACTATTAGGACGAGAAATATGTAATTACTTGCTCTTTTTGTGTTACGCCTCAATGTGCCTACTAAGTAGCCGAGATTTCTCCAGACTAGGATGCTTCCAAACGTAGATAGTTATTCTTAGGTTGACTGCGACTAGAAGAGCAGGTGGCGTTCGCACGAGTCGTTTGCCTCTGAGCACTATAAGTGATTTTCTCAATTACTGCCTAATCGGATGAGTGCTGAGTTATGAGTTAAAAAACTCGGCGCTCAAAACTAAATTAAGGGGTTGACAATTAGGGATAAATCTGAGAGACTAATATTTGGTTATAAATTGCGGGTATAGCTCAGTGGTAGAGCGTCACCTTGCCAAGGTGAATGTCGCGCGTTCGAATCGCGTTACCCGCTTTGAATTCAAACCTCTTGGAGTTAAAAATACCAAGAGGTTTAGTGTTTTTAGGGTGCGTTGAAGTGTTCGTCGATTCGCGCTGCACCTTTGTGAAATGATTCCAATGTGGACAGATTGAACAAAGAAATCGTCTACTGTCCCAATTTGAATATCGTCCACTCAAATCATTCCTAAGAAATATAAAACCCAGCTTTAGACTAATCTAGATATGCATTAGCTTGGATACAATCTTTATAGGTGTAATTAATTCAGTTTCTGTAAGTAAGTCAGTGAGAATAACTCAAACTATATTAACTACTGTAAAAAATAGTGAAATTAGTTTGTAGTCAGGGCTTTAGCCTTCAAACTAGGGCTAAAGCCCTGACTACAAATCTTTCATTATTTACGCCGACTTACTTAGGGTGTATTACACTGGACTAAAGGTGGCTAGTTAAATAATAGTGTTGTCAAGTGCAAAGGGTCTTTTAGTAGTAAAGTTAGCCACAATGTATTTGGGCAAAGAGTTACACAGACGCTCTGGATGTTTTGGCAATTCCCGCTCTTGAAACGCTTGTGAACTAATTCCAATCTAACCTTGATAACTGGATAATAATATATAGTGACCCAAAGGAAAATCTAGGGTTTATTAGTGTCAGTTGTTTATGAACGTAGCCTTCCCAAACGATTTATTTTAGGAGTGTTCACCACGTAGGCTTAAAATTGTACCAGGTGTGTCAGCACAATAAATCCAAAAACGCAACCATATTACCTTGAAAGCAATAAATGAAGAGAAGGAGATTTTTAAATAAGATTGCCAGTTCGGGGAAAGACTACAAACAGAAAACCTTGTACTGATATGGCAATTAAGATACTTAGAGTCTGCTGCATCTACTGTTTGCATCACCTGTCCATCTTCATAAAGAAAAAAGCCTCTAAGGCATTTATTAAGGGATCATATTCTCGCCGTTTGTGTAAAACACGCTCAAGTTATTAGAACGCTTGTGCAATCTCAAAAACCCGAAAAAATAGACTTCAATACCGAATACCCCTGTCCCTGTCGTCGCCGGGGTCAGTTAATTCCGATTACGCTGACAGAAGCATTTGGTTGCGATCGCTGTCAGCAAATCTTTGTAGTAGAAGATAATGGTCATGTGCTAGAACAGCTTTCTACCACCTATCCCTACAAGCGGGCTTGGCGTTGGATGGGAAATAGTTGGCATGTTGTTCATCCCCGCTTGGGAGAAAGCTATCTGCCTATAGCGCTTGGCATTATTTTCGTGCTAGTGATTATATGGCTGCCATTAGCACTGCGATTGGCAAATGGTTCCAGCATTATTGCTTGGGCAATGGTGGCGGTGCTATTGGCTATTCTGCCAGCATTAATGGTCTGGCTTACCTACAGACGTTAACTCAATGACTGTTGAAGTTTTGGATGATCACCCCGAACCGATTACTAGTGCCCAACGAGCCTATCAAGCCTCCCTAAAGTTGGGGATCACAAAGGGAGCAGACCGGAGTCGTGCAGTACTGGCGATGGCACAAGCCCTTGAGCGCTCATTTGACGACATTCTAGAAGCCAACACCTTGGATTTAGAAGCCAGTCGGGAAATGGCAGTGCCAGAGTTGATATTGGACTGGCTGAAGCTGACTCCCACAAGGCTAGAGATGACAGTAGACATTTTACAACGGTTGGGGGAATTATCAGATCCGCTGCGACGCGTCAGAACCGCTGATTATCAACTGGAAGATTCCCAGAGTTACACCCAGTTAATGCCCTTGGGAGTGATTGGATTTATTTATGAGGCGTTCCCAGCTTTAGGGGCGATCGCAGCGGGTTTTTGTATCAAAACTGGCAATTGTCTAATTCTCAAAGGCAGTACTGAAGCTAGCCATTCTAACGCGGTGATCGCTGAGGTACTGCAAAATGCGATCGCCCAAGTTGGTCTACCTCCAGGGTGTCTAGAACTGATCACAGCAGAACATGGTGCTTCAATTCGGGATTTAGTTACCCAAGATCAGTACCTGAATTTAGCGATTCCCTACGGACGTTCCGGCTTGATACAGCAGGTAGTAAGACAGTCAACTTGCCCAGTCTTAAAATCAGCGATGGGTAATTGTTACCTCTACTGGTCACTCAATAGCAACTTAGAAATGGTGCGCTGGATGATTCTTGATAGCCATCAGAGCGAACCAGACCAAGTTAATGCCATTGAAAAGGTACTAATTCATCGCCAAGCTTTGCGGTCTTCAATAGCCGTTTTGTGGAACAGTTTGAAGGAAAAAGGCTTTAAAATTAAAGGAGATGCAGAACTAGTAGAAGCCTTTCCCCAGTTGCAGCTAGCCAAAGAAAGCGAATGGGGAAACCCTTATTTAACTAGGACAGTAGCTTTTAAACTGGTGGATAGCTTAGAGCCTGCGATCGCCTGGATTAATGAATACAGCAGTGGTCATGCCGACTGCATCGTTACTGAATCCTACCAGGAAAGTCGGCAGTTTGCTTTAGGAGTTAACAGTGCCTCTACTTACATCAACACTTCGCCGCGTTTTTCCCGCAACCCCTCGCGGGGAGATTCAGTATTTCTCGGCATGTCTAACCAAAAAGGTCATCGTCGGGGATTTATCAGCCTGGAAACCTTGACCACTGTCAAGCACATTGTTCAAGGAAATGGCAGGTTTTAAATAATTCGTAATTTATACAGTAAGTATAATTCCGAATTCAGAAGTAAAACAGGCTTTATGGCTGGCTTTGAGACTTAGGTAGTGTACTTCACTAAATTGAAATCCGCTAGAATTCGTAATTCGTAAATTAGAAAAGAGTTTTACAAGAGTGCCTGTAGCGGCAGTTCTATTTTATAGGACTTACGCAAGCGTGAAGAAAAACCAAGCCTTTGCGATTACTTCGCTTCTCTACGAGAGGCTGCGCCAACGCTCGTAATGAGGTAAAATCGTAGCCCGTGCGTAAGTCCTATTTTAATTGAGGTCTTAATCTCCACAAAATTCTGCCAATGCCCCAATTCAATTTTAAACTTAACAAAATCTTAATTTCTACTTGATCCTGGGTTGCTAGGTTCCTTGTGTTTGGTTGAGCAGTAATTGGGAGACCAGTCAAATCAAGTCATTATTTGTGCTTTTCACATTTGTGGTTCATCTGGGTGACTACATCTACGAATACGGCCCACAATCCGGTGGCCCCCGCCAGCATAGCAGTCCAGAAATCATCACTCTTGGCGACTACCGTGTTGTATCAAGCATTGTTGACTTGAATGCCTATGTCAAAACCCTAGCTTCGGTTGTAGTCCAAAACGGACAACCAGGAGCACATCTAAGTTAAACAAATCTTACAAGTAATCAACCAAACCCTCCAAATATAATCTGGGGGGTTTTAATATAGTATGAAATATGACTTCGACTATTAGAACATCCGAATTCGGATGCTATTATCCCACATTCTTCTGGCGTTCGGATATAGCAATCCTATCTAAGTTACTAAAACTGCAATAAAGTTAAAATAAGGCGGAGAATAGGGAAAATTCAGAGGTAGTGTAGACTATTCAAGGCGGAAGCGATCACCTGTTAGAGGTTACACTGAATCAATTTTCCTGAATAGTCATTTCGGCATTTCTTTGCAATACTTAACTGACTTCTAATTAAAAAAAGTGAACATAGATTAAAAATGATAGCTAACATCATAATTTATTAAGTTCTTCAGGCTAAGTTGAGAGTATGCTTAATAATTGAAGTCTAATTGAGAATTTTAAGTAACTAGGTGCAAAGAAACTTAAACATTTGTTGAGTTTTTTCTACTTTGCCATTTATTTGAATGTTAAATACTAAAAAACAAAGTTTATTTGTGCCAACTTATTAATTAGGTTGTCGAGCAAGGTAGTAAAAATCTGACCATAGCAAAGTACTAACAGCGAAAACAAAAGTAAACTTCACAAAAAATACGTAAAATGATCAGAAGAATTTTGCTGGCTGTATCGCGATTGGGACACGCAGAAGAAATGCTCAAAACCCTGAAAGAAATCCCTTCAATTCAATCTGCAAAAGTTACAATTTTGCATGTTGTTCCGGCACAAAGTACTGCTACTACCATGACAGCTAAATGGGAAAATGGTGGTAAAATTCTGGCGAATGCAATTCAAACTTTGAACTTAGATCCTAGTCAGGTATCTTCAATTTTGCGTGAAGGCGAACCCAAAGATGTAGTTTGCCAAGTAGCTGATGAAATCGATGCTGACTTGATTATTATGGGTTCACGCGGACTTAAACGTCTGCAATCGATTTTATCGAACTCAGTCAGTCAGTATGTTTTCCAACTATCTTCTCGCCCCATGTTGCTGGTAAAAGATGACATTTATGTCAAAAGAATTAAGCGCATTATGGTGGCAATAGACAACTCTGATTCTGCAAAAAATTGCTTAAAATTAGCACTGTTTTTACTGCGAGATATTCAGGGCGGCCAGTTAATCTTAGCAAATATTGGTACAGATTTAGGCGGTAAAAGATCGGAAATAACTGAGGTTAACTCAGAGAAAAATCCAGTTTTAGCAGCCGCAGTTGCAGAAGCTCAAAAACAGGGCATTCAATCTCGTTCTTATATCAGCAGTGGTAAACCTGGTGAAGAAATTTGTCGGTTGGCAGAGGAGTTGAATATAGACTTATTATTACTCGGTTCCCCAGATCGTCGTCCATCGATCGCTAAGAGTTTTGTTGATATAGACCGACTCATCGGTTCTTCCTTGTCTGACTATGTTCGAGTTAATGCCACTTGTCCAGTACTGTTAGCGCGAACAATTGCTTAAGCTCAAGGGTTCTGAGTGCTTTTTATTTGATTCAGCACTCAGTTAGCATGATAAATAAAAACCCCTACATTACTAATGTAGGGGTTATTTATTTTATACACAAGCTCTTAACTATCTTTTCCACCTTGTCGGCTAGCAGTTTGGATGTACAGAATTAATAAAAACACAGCGGGAACCAGTACGAACAAAATGCTCGCTATGAACCCCAGGTCATTAACTTGCATGGCAAGAAAGCCTCTCTTAATTTTCCAGTCAACAAGATTAGGATAGCATCATAAATGACAGAGTTATACCAATTCAAAATTCAAAATTCAAAATTCAAAATCAGGAAACTCAATTTTGGTAAGTATTTTGACTACTGACTGGATAAAAATTGAAAATGGCAGATTTGAGAACTTAAGGTTTGGTGACTACACTGACTGAGCCATTCACTAAAGTTTGACAGGCAAGACGGTAATTTTCTGGCTTTTTTTTGAATTTTCGGTTCTCTACATCTGTGCGGGGGGAAAGATTTTCTAGTCCTTCGACTATCTCGACAACGCAAGTGCCACACTGGCCATTACCACCGCAATTCGTCATCTTGCCGATCAATTTATATATATCAATGCCATTTTGCATCGCTTTCAGCCGGAGATTAGCACCATCCGCCACCACTACTTCCTTATTTTCTTTAACGAATTTGATATTACCCATAACTGAATTTCTCCTTGACTCTAAGCTTGGCTTTCAAGGCTTCATATTGACATGGCTTGATTCAAATCTTATTATTATATTAATTCATTACAAAATATTAATAAATATTAATTTTAGAAAACATGATGCCACAAAAAAATAGGACAGGTGTAACATCTGTCCTATAAATTGAAAATAGATTAACTTACCTAAATCCCACGGCTGCTTGCCAAACGAAAGCAAGCAACAAAAAGAATACGGGAATAACTGGGAGAACGTCCACCAAGGGATCGAAGATTTGGTAAGCTTCAGGCAGTTTTGCTAATAAAAGTGCTGCTTCCATGTTTGTTTAAATCCACCTATCCAACACAGCTTTCATAATTGAGAAGTATCTTAACATAGTTTGGGTCTTGGTCATTGGTCAATAGTTATTTGTCATTTCTTCCTCATCTGGTACTGATTCAGATGAGTTGAGCCAGTGACCAAATTCTGTGGTGAAGCGATCGCTCAATATTGCTTTTCTAATATGCTGCGTAAAGCGAATTAGTTCGGTAATGTTGTGAATGCTCAACAAGGTGTAAGCTAAAATCTCCTGTGATCGCACTAAATGAGATACATAAGCACGGCTAAAATTTTGACAAGTGTAGCAGGGGCAAGTTTCATCTAATGGCGTAAAATCTTCACGAAACTTAGCATTTTTTAAATTCCAGCGTCCGCCGTGGACTATTGCTGTACCGTGTCTTGCCCAACGGGTGGGAATTACGCAATCAAATAAATCTACACCAGATGCGATCGCGATCGCCATTTCCCGATAAGTACCGACACCCATCAAGTAACGCGGCTTTTGCGGGGGTAGAAGCGGTGCTGTGACTTTTACAATCTCAGCCATCAATTCTGGTGGTTCTCCCACACTGACGCCACCAATGGCATATCCAGGCAAATCTAACTTAGCCAAAGCTTCAGCCGCACGGCAACGCAAATCCAAATATACGCCCCCTTGCACAATCCCAAACAAAGCCTGCTCACTGTTTTTATGAGCCGTTATGCAGCGTTCTAACCAGCGGTAAGTGCGCTCAGTTGCAGTTTCTACCTCTTGACGAGTAGCTGGGTAGGGCGGACACTCATCAAAGGCCATAATCACATCTGCCCCCAAAGTATTTTGAATTTCAATGGAGCGCTCTGGTGTTAAGTTAATAATTTGTCCATCATGGGGTGAGCGAAAAGTGACACCTTCTTCAGTAATTTTTCGCATCTCGCTTAAGCTGAATACCTGAAACCCACCCGAATCTGTGAGCATTGGGCCGTTCCAACCCATAAATTTGTGCAACCCACCACCTCCAGCCACGATCGCTTCCCCTGGTTGTAGATGAAGATGATAAGTATTGGATAAAATCATTTGCGCCCCAGTATCTCGTAGCTGAGATGGGGTGAGAGTTTTGACATTCGCCAGCGTTCCTACTGGCATAAATCTGGGGGTTTCTACAACACCGTGAGGAGTGAAAAACACTCCTGCTCTAGCTTTTGTCTGACTACAGCAAGCAAGACATTCAAAGGAAAAATTCGCACTCATGCCATTTTATATTTTTGAAAATGCGCCTATAGGACTTAGGCAAAACATCCGAATGTAGGGGCAATTCATAAATTGTCCCTACATAAATAAAGCGCAGCCTCAGATAAAATTGGTATAGTAGTCGCTATTTTAGAAAGAATCAGAACAGTCATCGTCAATTTCTGCATCCCATCTGGCTGAGAGGACTTGCTCCATCATCGCTTCTATGGCGCTGACATTGAAGTTTCGCTCTCGTCGCTCTTGTAAAGGAGTTGAGCGGGGAATCAACCGCAGACACACTCCTTCTTGCATCAAATCGAAGTGGGTTTCTTGTTGCGGTGACTGTTTTAGTTCCAGGTAATCAAAACTACAAACATTTAAGTATAACGCATGGTTAGCCACTAAGGTAGACCTTTGTGGATTAGCAAAAACTTCCATCACATCCCCTTCACCCTCGCTCAATACCTTATCTTCTTGGGTGTAGATGTAGTGGACTCGACCTAAATCTGCCAGCAATCGCCGGATGTCAAGTTTATTCACAATGATGCCCGTGTTAATAATGCACGGAGCTGGTATCCTGGTGTCGGGTAGATGGTGACTCATAGGAAAATAGCGATTGAGCTAAGGAGAGCGACAACATAGCTAAACTGTCATAATTGAATAGCTTGTTTACTCCTACATTTAAAAAAATATCAATTTTGTGGGGCAATCGTCTAAATAATTTGGAGTAAGTTTTTAGTTAAGGAATACAAAATACAAATTTTGATTGCTGATGGAATTTTAATTTCCGGAATCTTTTGTTTCTTGTATAAAGAATACTCAATATTATTTAATCACTACCTAGACCAGGATAACAAAATTTTCAGTAATAATCTCTAATAGAAGTAAATCTTATTTAAAGCTTTAAAGTCTACTGATGTTGAATTGTACTAAAATTATCACTTTTATCCAGCAATTAACCAAATATTAATGTAAGTAAGATGACGAAACAGCAACAGTGGTGGAAAAAGCTGCTGTTAAAGCTGGCAGCTAGTATAATCTTCTACACTAGTATTCCCCTACCGGATTTGAACGGATTAGACTTTCGGGGAGTGGCACGGCTTGCTTCGCTTGTAGGGTTGATAATTGGGGGAATTTTAGGGTTACTGGATACGGGGATGGATTATATTGGTATGCCCGTGCTAACTCGTAGTACTTTAGTAGTAAGTGTTTGGATTGCCATTACTGGAGGACTACACTTAGATGGGGCAATGGATACTGCTGATGGTTTGGCAGTAGGCGACCCAGATCGGCGACTGGAGGTAATGGCAGATAGTGCTACAGGTGCCTTTGGGGCAATGGCAGCGATCGCCTTGGTGATCCTGAAAATAACAGCCTTAACAGATATGCCAGAATACCGTTGGTTACTGTTGATGGCTGCTTGTGGGTGGGGACGTTGGGGACAACAGGTGGCGATCGCGCGATATCCTTACCTGAAACCAACTGGCAAAGGTGCCTTTCACAAACAAGCCATTCGTTCTTACAAAGATTTGTTACCGGGATTATTTTTGTTGTTTTGTTTAAGTGGTTTACTTGTACTAATAGATAAACAGCAGCTATTTCTCGCACTGACAATGATAATTGCTGGAAGTGCGATCGCCACTTTAACAGGTGCGTGGTTCAACCACAAATTAGGCGGACACACTGGAGATACCTACGGCGCAGTCGTCGAGTGGACTGAAGCCTTATTTCTTTGCGTGCTGACCACTTTTTAAGAGATAAAGGAGATGAGGGAGCAGGGGAGCAGGGGGGAAATAACCAATGCCCAATACCCAGATCATTTAATTGGTTGCAGCTTTGTCACCTTGAGTTTAAAAACCCCAACCCCAGTTTCCCCAAAAGAGTGAACACGAATAACATAATTCCCTGTCTCTACGATGCGGGTAAATAGTAGGGAATTGCTACTACCATCAGGGCCATCATCATTTTCTGCCAGAGTCGATCCATCAGGTGCCAGCAGTGTGATGATGCTGTCAAAGTTTTCAGATGACAGGTCAACTGCTAAATTATCGCCCTTCTGTAACTTGACTGTGTAATCACGAGCAAACCCACCTTGACCTGTGGGAATGTCTTTATCTGAGAGGCTATCAGTAATTTCAGTACTGTTAGATAAAGGAATTGGACTATACAACTTATTTTGAGCAAAAGCAGCACTTGTACTTATGCCTATTGCCAGCAATGTGGCAGGAATGATGATGAGTTGTTTTAAGCCTGCCGCAAAAACTTTATTCATACATTTCAAGCAATTTTTTCCACAAAAATAGGGTAATTCGGTCAATTTATACACTTATATGTCAAAGCTTGCCGATTAATTCTGGATTGATCCGTCTTTGACGGTAGTGGCTACTGCTACTAATCCTAAGACCACAATTCCATACTGACGAAGTGTTTGCACAGCAGACCTGGCAGTAGCACCAGTAGTATAAATGTCGTCCACTAACAGCACTGGAACATTTGGAGGACGATGGCGAAATTCTTGACCAACAGCAAAAGCTTTAGCCAAGTTTTTTTCTCGTTTAGATACTGATAACCCAAATTGCGCTTCAGTTTCTCGCACTCTTGCTAAACCGTTTAGTTTCAATTTTAATCCAGTTATTTCGCAGAAGCTTTGTGCTATCAGTGCGGCTTGATTGTATTTACGCTGCTTTTGCTTGCTAGGGTGCAGTGGAATGGGAACTACCACAGGTTGGCTATCTAGCCTCGGTGAATTTAACAACCATGCTTCTCCTAACCATTGACCAAAGGGACGAGCTATTTTGGGTTGATTTTCGTATTTCATCGCCGCGATCGCTCGTTTCACGGGGCCACCATATTCCCCCCAGCAAAATACTGGTATTGGTTCTTGCCACAGAGAAATCGGGTCTTTTCGTTGACATTTTTGCAGTTGTCTAGTGCAGTTATGACAGAATTCTTCCGAGGTTGCACGTTGGCACAGAGGGCAATGGGATTGGAGAAAAAGATTGAGTAAGCCTGTGAGATTTTTAGTCCAAGTGTGCATTTTAAGAATTAGGAGTTAACTCCTTTAACTGTTGTGCAGTAACTTAACATACACGCGATGCCTGCGGCTGGCAATGCCAACGCAGCCTATTGTTTCCACACCTGTTGCTGGAGTGTAGCCGTTGCTTTCATACAGCTTGACTGCTTCCACTAAAACGCTGGCGGTTTCAATCCAAATTTGCCCAAAACCACGATCTGCGATCGCTGCTTCTAGCTGTTGTAACAAATATTTCCCCAATCCCAAACCCCTGATGCTGGGCAAAAGATACATTTTGCGGATTTCTACAGCTTTTTCGCCACGGTGTATGGGGTAGTATGCCCCAGTACCTACTAACTGGCTTTGGTGTTCAATTACCCAAAACTCTCCCCCAGTAGCTAAATAATATTCCTCTACTCGCAGTACATCTCGGTCAGCGCCGTTTGGTTCCCAACCCAGACCGTATTCTGATAATACATAACTGATGACTTCGGCGGCTCTGGTGCGATCGCTTTCCACCCAATCACGAATTAAAAAATCTTGATAATAGTTTTTCATTACCATTTGCTAGTCAAGTTTACACAGAAAATTTTTCCGCATCTATATCCCAATTTACCTAGCAAATAGCAATTCTTGCAGAGTCGATTTCAGGCGCTACTATCAAGGCGTGAATTGTGCCAGTGTTGATAAAAGTCATCTTTAACAAATAAATTGGCTGTAGTTTTATTTAGCAGTACAACCTCTAGTTATGTGTCGAAAAATACCTGACTTAAGAATAAGTGTTGCTTATACCATTTATTTGTGAGGCTGCGCCAAATTTTCTTGGCTTCTTATTTCTTTCTTTGTGTCCTACCCTGCGGGAAGCCACTTCGTGTCTATGCGTCCTCTGCGGTTCGTTCCTCATGTAGTTTGGTGCATCTTCATACAGAATTGGTATTATTATCAATAACTAAAGGCGATCACGAACTCAAGAACTCTTTGAGCCTGAGCGAGGCAACCAATACGAAGTTGATATCAACGTGAATAATCTTTTTGATGTGGAATACTATGAGACTGCTACAAGACGAACCCTCGTCTATCCAGGCGCACGGGTGAATGTGCAGGCAACGATTTCCTACGAGTTCTAAATCAGGTGCTTCGTTCAAAATGCAGGGAAGTGATTGATAATCTCATAAAGATGGGAGTTTTAACTCGCTTGCTTTGTTGGTCGTCGGCTGAACAACTTGTCCTAGCACTCGTTTTATGAACAACGCTTTAAATAGAAACTGCATTTTTTCTGTTAAGGCACTTACAAGTAATAAAATACTATGAGCATAGCTTTCGTCCTCCGGGCGAAAGCGCCAAAATCTCGTCGTTTTGGCAACAATATCCTTGAAACGGCGCTTGCTTTTATTTTTGTTGAGAGTTGATATTTGAAATCTATAAACCCAAACAAAAGGTGTTTATGAAAATACCTTTGCCTGGCTTTACTTAATCTATTGTTATTGAGCGTTTTGACATTCACACTTGCTTCAGCTTGTGCAATAATATTGACCACAGTGTTACTTATCAAAAAGTTTTAATAAAAGACATATGTCTTCAACTCCTCTAACCTTGAACCTAATTGAAGGTTCTGTCTCCTTCAGTTTTTCACCCCAAGCAGCACGAGAATTAAAGACAGCGACGGATAAACTGATGGAGCGCTTGAAAGCTGTCGCCGCTAAACCTACTCCTGGCGGCGGTAAAGTCACTCCCCAGCCTCCCCTGGAATATCGTTATACGGATGAAGTATTTTTAGAAATTTTCTGTAATCCTAATATCTGGCCAACACCCTTCGCAGCCAAAGTTTTGCTGACTGTCCGCAACGTCAACATCCGCTTGACTACTGAAGCTGAACTTACCCGCATCATTGAAGACATTAATCAGTATTTAGAGCAAGTAGGATAATACTTCTGATGATTTTTTATGCTTTTGGAGATTTTTAAGAAAGAACACTATACAAACTTTGGATTTTGCGAAAGTTGAGCCAGCTGCTTGTAAAGGCTTTACGCTGCGCTATCTGTTGTATCAACTGGTGTCGGTTAGCCCAACTTAGCAAACTTTTCAGCACGGATTTTGGCTTTAAACAGCAAGCAAACTATTGCTTACTTGAGGAAAGCGGTGTAATGAATTGCGAGTCAAAAGTGAAGTTCCTCCACTTTTATTCAGATCAATGTAGGAACTTCACAGAATCTACACACTAGACTCAAGCTGTAGCACCAAATATACAGAACAAATGGTTCTGATACTTACTTAAACTTGAAAAATTGTATAAATTCAGACTTCAATACTTCTGTGTTAATGAAAAACGCAAGATTCTGTATGGGGCAATGCTCATCAAAAAGCAGAGATTATTCCCCAGATTAGGCGTCAAATAGTTGATGGTGACACATCAAAAACAAAGTCCCAATTCCAAATCTGAAATCAAACATTGATTAATCGTTGTCCCACTGTTCACGACCAATTAGGTCGCCAATGCGATCGCGTAACAAAAAGTCACATTTCTCTAATTCACATTCAACACAAACCCACTCTCTCGCTGGAATGTATTGACAGAGGGTATATATTGGCTGTTGTCTGCTAACCATTCCCTTTTGCACCAGTCGGCGTGCTTCGTCTTGAATCACATCTAGAGAGTAGTAATTGATAAAAGGCACCGTATTCACACTCATGGTTTTTACTCACAAATTAACACTTACGATAGTGTTCCCGTTAATAATTAGGAACAAACATTACAGAAATTAGACTTGTGGCTAGGATTTTGTAGTTTGCTATACGGAACTGTTTTTATTTTGACGCCACATATCCGGAAAATATTTCAAGAAATGTTAAGGAAGTCAATAAATCATGACATTTAGCGAAAATCCGCTTTACAAAAAAAATTCTAAGTAGTTAACTTAACCTGCTATGATGGCTGGATGATTTTTATTCAACAAGTCTAAAAGTATTGCCATCACTGAATTTAGGCAAGATTTTGCAGGTAGGAATAATTCATATCGCGACGCCGATAGCGTAGCGTTAGCGACGCAGGAGCGTCATAGCTCGCCGCAGGCATCGCTTACATATCAAATAATCACCTTAAAGCCGGATCTAGAACTGCTGGTATTTATCTAAGGGTAAACAACACAAGAATATTTGTCAGATATTAGGGTATAAAGTGTTGCAAAACATAACGGTTAAAGTACATTACGAAGGCTTTTATCCCAGCATTTATTAACAATTTATTAAGTAAATACGTAATATATTGGTTATTTTCAGCACTAATATTATCCAGTTTTCTTTTGATAAACATCTCTAAAAGGGTGGAGTAATACTAATTCGTAATTAGGACATACTTAATAATTCAAAATTCAAAATTGTTCGTCCAACCTCTGGTAGAAAAGAGAGTTTCAGACTCTTATTTAAACCCTGACTGAAACTGAACGTGAGCTAGGTGTAAACGTTGGCGTTAGCCTCTCTCAAAAGGAGAAGGGGTCTTAAACCCTTTGATTTACGATAAACAGAAAGCATATACATGCAACTACTGATCGCTGAAGTAGATTATGGTTACATTAAAACAGACGCGATCTAGTCACGTCTGTAAACTGTTTGGCGGATTTGCTGAGATTAATTGTTCTGAAATTACATTGTACGCCTTATGTGAATTAAGCCACAGGATGCTGTTCAAAAGTAAGAACATCAATACCAAAACGCTGGCGCAGAAAAATACGCAGAGTATGACTG
>NZ_JBALCO010000184.1:0-44246 GCF_036919595.1 Nostoc sp.
GGGATGAAGGGGCTGCCGTCGGCAGCCCCTTCATCCCCCTTTAAAACGATTATCATTATTGTTAATGGAATAGTTTATTCTCTGGAAGTCCCTTATTAGCAGATAAATAGTCTTGTAAATCTTGGTTTATGGACTTAGATATATCCATTCCCGGAAATATTGGAGGTGTAACAAAAATACCTCCAACTTTTCTTACTTTCTGATATAAATTAAATTTTAATTCACTCAAAACAAGAAGTAACTGTACTGTTCTAATACGATCATCATTAAGCCATAAATCTATATTTTCTTTAAAAATCTTCTTTTTATTCTTAAGATCATCTGATAATTCAGGAAGTCTTTTACAAATTATTTTAGAATCTTCAGAAAACTTTTCTACAGCAAACCATGAATTTAATATTTCTTCAGTGCTTTGTGAAGCTTCAGTTGCTCGTCTATACCAGTCGGTAGAAGCAAGCCATTTTGCTACAGTTGGATGACATATATCTTCAGAAGATATCCACTGACCAAGCCTTTGGTGATTATTTTGCGAGTCAATAGAGTTATATCTAATAGTGTGTGGCTTATTCCTGCCTTTAAAGCTAAAAGCTCGAATTTCTCCTTGAGAATTACAAATAACCCAATCACTTGATAAAATAATAGCCTGGTCTTTCCTATTTCGTGTTGAGAGAACAGCTATTGTTCTTTCAGCCATTTGTTGGGCTTTAATTTTCATGAATTTACTATCTACACCTCGGATATCCACTGCAACACAGTAATCCGAATTATCTTCAACAGTTATGCTTATAATCTCATTTACTTTAATATATTTTCCATCTATTTTAGGACGATATAGTTCAACTTTGCCTATATTAATTTTGTTTTTGAATTCCACACCTGTTATCTTGAAAATAACTTTATAAGTTTGAGGTTCTAGACAATAAATTTCTCTTAAAAAATTAAGTCTCTGTTTAATACTTGAAGACTCATAATATGTTCTAAGTTCTTCCTTATGTTCATCAACTGATTTTGTATCTCTTGATGGTGAGCCAAATAGGGTAGGGTATAAATTGACTTGCTCAGGATCTGTTCCTATATCTTCAAATTTTTGAAATTGATGATATAATATTGATTGTAATTCCAACATTCCCTTAAAATTAAATAATAGAATTATTGTATCTACAATAAATTCTATATGATTATGATTTAAGTCTTTTTCAAGTACTTTTTCGTATAAAAGGTTAATAACTTGCCTAAAGCTATTTTCTGACGTTATTTTTTCTTCTATACGTTGAATTAATATTAAAATATCCTCTAATTCAAATTTACTTTTATTGTCGGATAAAGCTTCAGTAATTAAATTTAGTTCTCGATCTACTTCTCTTGTCCAGGTTTGTCTAATTCTATCTAGATCATCAAGTTGTTCTTTTTTAAAACTACAGTAAGTAGAAAATTGAATTTTAAAGAACTTTTTTCCGAAAGCATTTTGAGAAAATCTATTTTTATTATTCTGTATCTCTTCACGCAAATCGTGTAAAATTAATAATATATGGCGACTATAAGCTCCTTTTTGGTTGTTTTCAATAGCCTCGCATCTTTCCCACCATATTTGTTGTAAATTCTCAATATTTTTGATCACATGTTCAGGCGCATTTGATAAAGTAAAATCCATTTTCTTCAGTTAATATCAAAAAATTAATAATATAATCTTAATCCCAAAAAGAAGGAAGAGTTACAGAATTCATAACTTTTCAGAGTTCATTGGTTTTGTAAGTTCTTCTGCAATCTCTCTTTTAGCAGATTGGGCAGATGCAATCAGTTGTTGAGTTTTCTTAAATGATTTATCCCATTTCAATTCATCTTGCAAATCTTCCAGGTACTCTCGGAGATGTTCTGCAACTCTTTCTTACACATCTTCAGATAAAGATTCCATCATCTTAATTACAGTAGCGATCGCTGGAGATGACATAATCAAATTTCCCTTATCAACTTTCCCTGTCTATTTTACTAAAAAAACTCAATCAAATTACCTATTGTAGTGATGAAAGCGATCTGTTGCCAAAGTTCTACAAGGACGAGTACATCTGTTGTTTCTCCCTCTGTGTTGGTGACATAACGAATCTGGCTTTCAATTTGTGCGATTATCATTATGGTTATTTCTCCTGTCATGCTTTTTTGCACCAAATCGCTTTTTACATTAATCATCAAACAGCATCGTGTATTTTTAGCGATAGGTTAGGCTACGCGTAGACGCAGAGCGGCTTGTCGTAGACATCGCACCCCTAAACTATAATTTTAGCGGCTTTATTTAGGGTAAATTTTTGACTTGACTGGGAGCATCCCAACCCACATTCCGCACCCCCAACTGTTAAAAAAGATTCTCAAGAGAAAAAATGGGAGATTGCTAATTTAATTAAATCAACCTAACGAGGAAGACGAAATCCTCAAAAAGCTGTTAGTTAATAACTAGTGACTTTTTGCCAAACATGATTTTGATAGCAGACGAATTGTGATGAATACAGCTAATTTTCCGTGGCTGACGACGATTATTCTGTTTCCGATAGCGGCGTCGCTACTTCTTCCCATCATCCCTGATAAAGAAGGCAAAACAGTGCGCTGGTACTCCCTGATCGTAGGGCTGATAGATTTTGCACTAATTGTTTATGCTTTTTATACTCAGTATGATTTCTCCAATCCAGGTTTGCAGTTGGTGGAGAGTTACCCCTGGGTACCCCAACTAGATTTGAATTGGTCAGTAGGGGCAGATGGCTTATCCATGCCCCTAATTATTTTGACTGGATTCATTACCACACTGGCGATTTTAGCAGCTTGGCCTATTACCTTCAAGCCCAAGCTATTTTACTTCTTGATTTTGGCGATGTATGGCGGTCAGATTGCCGTGTTCGCTGTCCAGGATATGCTGTTATTTTTCCTGGTGTGGGAACTGGAACTAGTACCGATATACTTCCTGCTGTCGATTTGGGGAGGTAAAAGGCGGCAATATGCAGCGACCAAATTTATTTTATACACCGCTGGCGGTTCGCTGTTTATTTTGCTGTCTGCCCTGACAATGGGATTTTACGGCGATACGGTGACGTTTGACATGCGATCGCTCGCCTTAAAGGACTTCGCCCTAAATTTCCAACTTGCCCTCTATGCTGGCTTCCTGATTGCCTACGCCGTCAAGTTGCCGATTATTCCCTTGCACACCTGGCTACCTGATGCCCACGGGGAAGCTACAGCCCCTGTACATATGTTATTGGCAGGGATTCTCCTGAAAATGGGCGGTTACGCCTTAATTCGGATGAATGCCCAAATGCTCCCCGACGCCCACGCTTTCTTTGCGCCAGTATTTGTAGTTTTGGGGGTAGTTAATATCATCTACGCTGCCTTGACATCCTTTGCCCAGCGCAACCTGAAGCGAAAAATTGCCTACTCCTCAATTTCTCACATGGGCTTTGTGATGATTGGTATCGCCTCCTTCACCGATTTGGGTTTAAGTGGGGCAGTGTTGCAAATGGTTTCTCACGGGTTAATTGGGGCGAGTTTGTTCTTCCTCGTTGGCGCAACTTATGACCGGACACACACCCTGATGTTGGATGAAATGGGTGGTGTCGGTAAGAGAATGCCGAAGGTTTTCGCCATGTTCACCACTTGTTCAATGGCTTCTTTGGCATTGCCAGGGATGAGCGGTTTTGTGGCAGAATTAATGGTGTTTGTCGGTTTTGCTACTAGCGATGCTTATAGCTCTACCTTCAAAGTCATTGTGGTGTTCTTGATGGCAGTAGGAGTAATTTTAACTCCGATTTATCTGCTGTCGATGTTGCGGGAAATTTTCTACGGAGAAGAAAATAAGGAATTAGTTTCTCACCAAGCTTTGATAGATGCTGAACCTCGCGAAGTATTTATCATTGCCTGTTTGTTAGTGCCAATTATTGGTATTGGTTTCTATCCGAAATTGTTGACTCAGATGTACGACGCCACAACTGTACAATTGACAGCAAGATTGCGTGATTCTGTGCCGACATTAGCACAGCAAAAAGACGAAGCACTAAAGGTTTCTTTGAGTGCGCCGTCAATTGCTAATTAAATTGCGATCGCTAATTTAGTTGAAATATTTATTACTTTGAGGGCAGGTTTTCTACCTGCCCTTTTTTGATGTACATTGCTTGGAGGCGATCGCTAATACCAATTCTGTAATAGATTACCTACAATCTATCTAAAATAAGATTTGGCAAAACCGCTCATGTTAAACTACAATCCGCTACATTGTTTGCCATCTTCCGAAGAATTACCCGACTCAGATGATACCGCTGTGGATAATGAACTACAAAATTTAATTCCCGGCTTGCTGAAAATGACACTAACTTTGGTTTGGTGCGATCGCTGGGATTGGTTCTTTGGTGTTGAGATGGGTATTTATTATAACCTAGATAAACCAGCCATTGTCCCTGATGGGTTTCTCAGCTTAGGAGTTAAACGCTTCATTCATGAGGACTTGCGCCTAAGTTATGTGCTGTGGGAAGAAAATAAACTGCCGATTTTAGCACTAGAAGTTGTTTCCCAAATATATCGGGAAGAATATAGCAGCAAGAAAGAATTGTATGCTAAAGAATTAGGAATTTTGTACTACGTTGTATATAGTCCCCTTCGGCGTAAAAAGCCGCCTTTGGAGGTGTATCGCCTAGTTGATGGGGAATATATTTTAATGTCAGGAAATCCTGTTTGGCTACCAGAGATTGGTTTAGGAATTGGGCGAGAACGAGGAATTTATCAAGGTATAGTGCGGGAGTGGCTGTACTGGTATGACGAGGAAGGGCAAAAATTGTTGACACCAGAAGAACGCATCAGAGAAGCGGAAGAACGCGCAGGTTTTAAAGAACAGCAATGTGTCGCAGCAGAACAACAAGTGAAAATGTTAGTGGAAAGGTTGAAGGCGTTTGGTGTTGATCCAGAAACTCTGTCATAGATTCACCAAGCTTTGTAATTTCCGCTGCCTTCATGTTAATTAGCTTCCTGGGTAGGGAATTATATCTATAAAGTAACTGATAGCTTGACGGTATAAATCGTAAAGGCTGGTTGCTCAATAAATATATTTACCAGAACCTTCATCTGATGCGATCGCAATAGTTGGGCTGCCTGTTCAATCCACAAATTAAAATCTGCTGTATAAATTCCACTCATAGACGTTTTTGATCAGCTGCATAGCTTCGTAGACAATAATTCGCATTCCTCGAATACAAGGCTTACCTCCTCGTTTTCCTTGTTCGATTGTAATAATATTTTGGTACTGCAAGCTATTCAAACCTTAAAAATTTTCATCATCAACAAAAAATTCGGCATCGTCTTCCAATCGAGAATTACGCTGTCCAAAACTAGCAAGGCCCCAAAGAGGTTGCAGCAGTGCCATACCAATTAACCCTACACCGGCACTAAAAGCTAGCACTAAACCCATTGGTATCTGAATCGATTGGAATGTTAAGAATTTTAACGATACGGGTGTAGCATTTTGGACTGAAATAATTGCGATCGCTATTACCCAAACCGCTACAACTAAAGATGTCAAAAAAGGAGCGATTTTCATAGTTTGAAAAAAGTTAGGAGTTAGGAGTTAATAATTCTTAACTTATAACTCCTAACTCCTAACTCTAACTGATTAAACTGCTACTGCCTCTAGTTTAGCAATGGCACTCTCTAACTCTTGGGCGATTTGAGTAAGTTTTTCGGGAGTGTTGGTTTCTAGATAGACGCGCACTAGTGGTTCTGTGCCAGAAGGACGCAGTAAAACCCAGCTACCCTCTTCTAAATACAGCTTAATACCGTCTTTACGCCCCACTTCCTTGACTTTAATTCCTGCTACCTCTGTAGGTGGATTTTTGGTAAAAGAGTCGATGACGGCGGTTTTGTGCGCCTCTGTGAGGTGCAAATCAAGACGGTTGTTGTAAAGTGGGCCATCGGCTTCAGCGATCGCTTCCTTAACCAACTGACTCAGAGGTTTGCCTTCATAGGCGATCGCTTCTGCCACCAGCATATCGGCTAATACCCCGTCTTTTTCGGGAATATGCCCAATAATACTCAAACCACCTGATTCCTCTCCACCAATTAACACGGCAGTTTCGCGCATTTTTTCGCCGATGTATTTAAAACCAACTGCTGTCTCATAAATTTGCAGCCCATTTTTAGCAGCGAAATTATCCAGCAGGTGGGTTGTAGCGACAGTGCGGACTATCGCGCCGGTTTTACCTTTGTTTTTGATTAAATGACGTGCTAGGAGTAGCAGCACAGTATTAGGAGTAAGGACGTTTCCTTGTTCATCGACGATGCCAAAGCGATCGCTATCTCCATCCGTTGCCAAGCCCAAATCAGCTTGATCGCGAAGTACTGCTTCCACTAACTCTACTAATTGTTCTCCTTTGGGTTCTGGCATTCCACCGCCAAATAAAACATCCCTCCAATCGTGAAAACTTTCTAACTGAACGCCACTATGTTGCAAAACTTCATCTAAATAGCCGCGAGAGGTAGAATAGAGCGCATCGTACTTTACCTTTAAATTAGCGCTTTTAATCCGTTCTACATCAAGTAGGGTGTAGATAAATTGCAGGTAATCTGGTTTGGGATCGAAAATAGAAATTGAACCCGATGGGTTGCTCCCAGGCAACTCATCCGATGCACTTTCGATATTTGCGACAATAGTATCAGTAATCTCTGGAGTGGCAGGCCCAGCATAATCGGGTATATATTTAATTCCACAGTAGGGTGCTGGATTATGGCTAGCAGTAAACATTAACGCCCCTGCGGAATTTAGGTGGCGGGCGTTGTAGGCAATTACTGGTGTGGGGCAATCCCGATCAGTAATTTTGACAGTCCAACCCAAATCTGCCAGGACTTGGGCCGCTGTTTGAGCAAACTCGTCAGCTAAAAAGCGAGTATCGTAGGCAATAAGTACTGGTCTATCTTTTGTGTAGGCTGTTTCTAAGTAAGTGGCGATTGCCCTTGTTACTTTCCGCACATTTGGGAAAGTAAAGTCATCGGCAATAATCCCTCGCCATCCATCGGTGCCAAATTTTATCTTGCTGGACATTTTTGCCACTTGCTCCCGTACATTATCAGTACTATTAAAGCTTCCCGCAAAGCGTGTGTAGCAGCAAGTATTCTCCGAAGTTCTTTTCTAAGGAAGTCTTAGGTTAAACTTCTCCCTATCGTATTTTTTCTCACTGTTTCTGAGCAATGTCAACCCCCGATCGACCTTTTGCCAGTTATCACCTTTGGTCTCTAGTTGCCCCAGCAACCGGGCAAGAACGCTGGCATTGCCAGATGAGACGGGGGTTTATCAAAGCACGGCAACACGAACCACTGGTCAAAGCGCTATTAGCGCAAGCCACCGCACCCCAGAGGATTGGGATACTCGCCCAAAAAGGTGTTTATGAGTTTCATCATCACAGACATCTGTTGAAGCAAGCAGATGGTGTAGAAAGAGTTGCACAGTTACTGAAATTAGACAACTCAAGCAATCAAGTCCAGCAACGCGTCTTGCAAATTTTAAAAAAATATCACGATGCTCCGTTGCTTTTGGATAAAGATATTATCCAATTAACTCCGGGCGATGAAGGCTTTCCTAAACCGATAGTAATTGAACAAGAAGATTATTGCTTTCGCTTATATGCGGCTATGGACTGCGTTTTCATTGAATCTGATAACACTTTACATATTTTAGATTTCAAAACTGGTAAGTCGGCTTTTGACCGACGACAGGCATTAGTTTATTTATTAGCTGCTCGTTATCTTTATCCAGGACGGCAAGCGGTTGCATCATTTTATAATTTAGAAATATGTAAAAAGTCAGAGTTAATTAGCATCAATAATAGTGAATTAGAATCCTTAAAATTCGAGTTAGCTAATGTTGCTCACAAGCATCAGCACGATTTGCAAAAGTATCAGGAAAAAAATACTAATTTCAGTAAAATTTTCCCTCCCAATCCTGGCTCTCACTGCCGCTTTTGCCCATTTAACTCAATCTGTGATTTTGCCGATTTTAAGCGAACTCAATCATATCCACTGCCCAGTTTAAGAGTTAATAGCTAATTGGTTTACCTCTTTATCTTGGTTCAATTTTCAAAACAATCTACTAAATACTCATATTTTTACTGACCTGATTTTCTTCTTCGATCAGGCAACCTAGATGTAAAAGGTTATTTGAAAAGTATTCAGGTAGCGAATTTATTGGTGGATTATTGTCATCTTATTATTAATTTTATATGTTCGTGCCATGTCTATTTTTGAGTACTACAGTCTTCGTCAAGTAACTTCTCAGCAACTGCTTTATAGCCGCTTTGGGTGTCACTTTGAGTATTCAAAATGTAAAATCCTCCCTGTTTTCTTCCTACTACAGCTATACTTTGCTCCTCCATTTTTGTTTGACCTACGAATTCCTTTACAAGCAAGAAAGGGTTATTAGAATCACTAAGAGAATCATTTTTTAGCAATCTTATGCTATAATTATTACCCTCTAAATTTACATATTTTTGGGATTGAAATCTGTCCGTAATCTCACGAGTTTTTTCACTTTTATCAAGTTCATCACTAACTACTTTCTTAATACAAGACATATGAATGTGTAATTGATCTTGATGACGAGCTTGTTTGGAATTAATAGCTAAACCAATTTGTTCTGGGTATTTTACCTGAGGTGCTTTTGAGCGGATGTAGTCTTTATCTGTGGCTTTTTTCCATGCATACTGCCAATAATTCCGTGAATTTGACTGCGATATTTGAGGGGCTTCTATACCTGAAATTTTATCAGTTGGGACTAATAAATAGTCCACTGGTTTACTGCCGTTTGCAACGACATACTTATTGTTAATATCGACATACACACATGGATCTGGTTTGTGTATTTCTCGCTGATTTGTAATACATTTTTGAACTTTGTTCCAAAGCAAATCTCTAGGAACATTCTCTGTCATTTGTGAATTTGAAGTAGTAGTTAAGCTCAGTTCAATAAAACAGGTTAAGAAAACAATAAACAAGTATTTACTTCTGTACTTTCTAATATTAAACTTGCCTAGATTTATCAAAAATGAATTCATTAAGTATTTAGAGTCCAATAATTTTAATAAGAAATTACTTTTCATTGGCTACTTTTGTTCAACTATCGCAACACTTTTGCAGTCTATCAGGATAAAGGTATTATTTCAATAAAATTATTGCCGTTACTTTTGCTTAGAGGGCAAAAGCGCTAGAGACATATAGCGATTCTCGTTTGGATGCAACAGGCTGTAGGGGCACACAGCTAGCTGTGTATTGGTATCAACTATCAACTTAAGCTCAAGCGCTTGTCCCACAGCCGTTCTACCCCACCCTTCAATCCCTTACCCTTATTAAGGGAGTGAAAGCTTTGCTAACGCAAAGCTAGGGTGGGGTGACTCTGGATTGATTGATAATTGAGTAAGTTTGCTCTAACGTCATTACAAGGTTTTTACGTTAAGTTGACATTAGTGACATCTGTGCGCCCCTACGAATGGTGTGTATTTTACCCAATTGAGAACTGCTATAGGTGCAGCCCAACCCAGGCATCAAAACGAAAAACCTGGTTTTATTGAGAATTTTAAAATGTAATTGATAATTAAACCGGAAATAATGCCCGATGTCCCAATTTAAAAAGCTGGTAATTCTTTAAGAATTGTGAACCGAATATGATTAATCGCCAAATCGCCAATGGGGATATCTTCTTTGGTTAGCCGCTCACCTTGGCTTGTCACGGTTTCAAAGGTGATACCTTTACCAATTTCAATATGATACCAGCATAAGCCCATAAAAAAGCGCGTCGGATAAGGACCACCTTCAGCCACATCGTCAGGATTTGATTCCATTGGCAACCAGCCAAAATTCGGGACGTAGAACTCCAGCCAAACATGATTAAAGTCGGGTTGTAGCGGCACTCCTAGTAAGTCACTATGGGGAGGACATTTGTACCTACCTACAGTCCGACAAGGGATGCCATTTAAACGGGATAAGGCAAGTAAGACGCCGACATATTCGCCACAGGAACCAACGCCCCGTTCTAAAACTGTATCTGGCGGGTCAATGTAAGGTTTAATACCGTAGGATAACTGATCATAAACATAGTTGCGGATGCTGTGCATTTTCCGCAACACATTGGTTTCAGAACCAATCGCTTCTCTGGCGGCACGGCGGACAATGGTAGTATCCATTGCTAAATCGTCGTCATCCACTAGGTAGCGCCTTTGCAATTCTGGGGATAGCTTAGGTATATTTTCTACATCTTTGGGTGTGATGCGATACTTAATTCCTCGAACTTCCAAAAGTGCCTTCCAGCCAAATATATGCCGTTCTCCTGGAGCAAGAGAATCAAATTTAAAGACTGCTACACGTTGCCCTTCTACTACTTCTTCGGTAAAGGGTATACCAATAGGTTCAACGTGTTTCACCTTTTGACGCTCAGTTTCCGAGGGTAGGGCGATGCGCCATTCCACATCAGGTAAATAAACCTCGTCTAAGGGTGCAATTTCCTCAGCATAGGACATTTCAATGAGATAGCCATTAGAGAGGGCGTAACGCTTATCTGGTTGGTAATGATAATACAGGGGATGAATAAAAGTGCGATCGCGGAACGTTAGCTCATGACTCGGGTCAGCATTTGGGTTGTCCCGGATATAAGGCTCCTCTGAGGCGTAAGCGACGTAAATACTTTCTTTGCCTGTTTCGCCATTTTTATGGATTGCTATGCCTGTAGGAGATTCAAAGGGTGTCAGGACACTGAATTGAAGTTCTCCCGTTGCCCTGTCCATCGCGTAAACTGATTGTTCGGTGCGATCGCAAATCCACAGCATTTCCTGACTCACTGCCAAATTCTCTATCCCAACTCCAGGGGCATAAAACCGGGTAATCTCTTTTCGGGTTTCGCGGTCATAAACCAGAATATAGCCCTGCCTTTGGCAGCTGACATAAATTGTTGTTTCCCAAATAGCAACGCCATCAGCCTCATAAGGCAATGTCACAAAATGTTCTAGATCCAAAGCATTGAGCTTGCACAAGTAAACACTATTTTCTCGGCTTACCCACAGGGTATCTTCCCACGCTGCCAGACCAGTGACATCGGTAAATTCTTTAACTTGATGGGGATTGAGAATTTTGCTGTTGTCAGAGGTGGGATCAATCTCTAGTAGATGCCCTTTAATACTGTCAATGGCAATCAGTCTGTCTTTAATGAAAGTAATGCCACACAGGGTAGCAGCAGTAAGCGGTCGAATTGTTTTTTGCC
The DNA here is from genome assembly GCF_036919595.1 of Nostoc sp. Lineage (GTDB taxonomy): Bacteria > Cyanobacteriota > Cyanobacteriia > Cyanobacteriales > Nostocaceae > Nostoc. The sequence continues at coordinate 11,261 of NZ_JBALCO010000184.1, forward strand.
CAAACATCTGGCTTGTGGTCACAGTGGGGGGTGTGAAACTAATATTAAGCATATTTATTGAATGGTTTAGCACGCCGAAGCAATTCAAAATTCAAAATTCGGCTGGAAAAGTTTACTAGGTGAAGAAACATTAGTAGCACACCAGTTCGCTTGAGCATGGGTAAATACGCAAGCGACTGGCTCAACTTTGGGCAAAATTAAAAATGTTCGCGTAACGGATCGTAGAGAAGAAATGCAATCGTGCCATGCATTTTGCCTATTAAGCAGATGTGAATTAAAAATAACGGCCTCAAATTAATTGTGACATATGCTATGTAACAAAGCTTCCAAGCTTTATTACTCATAATTATCGGGACAAACTTTTCCGAAAAACTCTTTCGTGAGAAATAATACTATCTGAAAAAAGGAGAAATTTACAAATGTTAAGAATTACAGATCCACTCATGCAACTAGGCGATCGCCTTAATGTAACTTTAGGAAATGGAATTCCTGCCATCACTAAATTATGATCGAATTTTGTAACCATTTCCTGTGACCCACACGATGTCTGCTAATTCTCTGCCTGAAGGTGCCGCCGTTTGGCATAGTTTAGAAGTTAATAAAGCGCTAGACCTGCTCGATAGTAACGCAGACAGTGGCTTAACATCCCAAGATACTCAACAGAGGTTGCAACAATACGGCCCCAACGAATTAGAAGAAACTGCTGGCCGTAGTACTTGGGAAATTCTGCTGGATCAGTTCAAGAACATTATGTTGTTGATGCTGATTGGCGTAGCTCTGATTTCTGGGTTTTTAGACCTGATGCGTTTGCAGTCGGGCAATTTGAAGCCTGGTGAAGTGCCATTTAAAGATACGATCGCTATCTTAGCAATTGTCATCCTCAATGGCATACTCGGCTACGTCCAAGAAAGCCGTGCCGAAAAAGCATTGGCAGCCCTGAAAAAAATGACCTCTCCCTTAGTGCGGGTCATCCGCGACGCTAGACTGGTGGAGATAGCAGCTAAGGAACTAGTGCCAGGGGATGTAATGCAGCTGGAAGCTGGGATGCAGATAGCCGCAGATGGACGCTTGATTGAAGAGTCTAATTTACAAGTCCGTGAGTCGGCATTGACTGGTGAAGCCGAAGCGGTGAATAAACAAGCATCACTAAAATTGCCGGAGGAAACATCATTAGGCGATCGTCTAAATGTCGTGTTTCAAGGAACTGAAGTAGTCCAAGGACGAGCCAAAATTCTGGTGACTAACACCGGAATGACTACAGAACTAGGCAAAATTGCCACCATGTTGCAGTCGGTGGAAAGTGAGCCGACACCTTTACAGCAGCGGATGACTCAACTGGGCAACGTCTTGGTTACGGGTTCTTTGATTCTCGTGGCGGTCGTCGTCGCTGGCGGTGTGATCCAGGACAGAGGTTTTAAAAACATCCAAGAACTCTTGGAAGTTTCCTTGAGTATGGCGGTTGCTGTAGTGCCAGAAGGTTTACCTGCGGTAATTACCGTCACCCTGGCACTGGGAACTCAACGAATGGTGCGACAGAATGCCTTAATTCGCAAATTGCCAGCTGTGGAAACATTGGGTTCTGTAACTACCATCTGTTCTGATAAAACCGGTACCCTGACTCAAAATAAAATGGTGGTGCAATCGGTTTCCATTAACAACAAAACCTTTTGCGTTACTGGAGAAGGTTATGTTCCCACAGGGGATTTTCACTTAGATGGTCAAAAAATTTCCCCAGAGGAGTCGCCAGAAATCTCAGCATTATCAGTCGCCTGTGCTGTTTGTAATGATTCAGTGTTGCAAAAAGAACAAGGGGAATGGGCAATTTTGGGAGATCCCACAGAGGGGGCATTGTTAACACTGGCGGCAAAAGCGGGAATCGAAAAAGACCAGTGGAACAGTAAATTAACTCGCGTTGCAGAGTTTCCCTTTTCCTCGGAACGCAAGCGGATGAGCGTGATTTCTCAGGTGCAGGAAGTCGCGACAGGTGAAGCGTCTTCGAGAGGTGTTGACCCAGCTATCGCTGGTTTTCTCCAATCTGAACCTTACTTAATGTTTACCAAAGGTTCTCCAGAATTAACCTTGGGACGTTCCACTCAGATTCATTTGGGCAATCATACAGCCCCCTTGACCGAAAAACAACGCCAGAAAATTTTGGTAGAAAATGACCAAATGGCGAGTAAAGGTTTGCGGGTGCTAGGTTTTGCCTACAAACCCCTGGCACAGATCCCACCGGAAGGTTCAGATGAAGTATTTGAGCAAGACTTGGTGTGGCTGGGATTAGTGGGAATGCTAGATGCACCACGCCCAGAGGTGAGGTTAGCAGTTCAAGAGTGTCGGGACGCAGGCATTCGCCCAGTGATGATTACTGGTGACCACCAGTTAACAGCACGAGCGATCGCTACCGATTTGGGAATTGCCCAAGAAGGCGACCGCCTGCTCACAGGTCAAGAGTTGCAGCGAATGACTGACCAGGAATTAGAGCAAAACGTTGACCTGGTAAGCATCTATGCCAGGGTTTCCCCAGAACACAAACTGCGAATTGTCCAGGCATTGCAACGCCGGGGCAGATTTGTGGCGATGACAGGTGATGGCGTCAACGATGCCCCAGCCCTCAAACAAGCTGACATTGGTATTGCAATGGGCATCACTGGCACCGATGTCAGCAAAGAAGCCAGTGATATGGTGTTACTTGATGATAACTTCGCCACCATTGTCAGCGCCACCAAGGAGGGTAGAGTTGTTTACACTAATATTCGCCGCTTTATCAAATACATCCTGGGCAGTAACATTGGCGAAGTTCTGACAATTGCATCTGCACCCCTAATTGGTTTGGGAGGCGTTCCCCTTACCCCCTTACAAATTCTATGGATGAACTTGGTCACAGACGGTTTACCAGCTTTGGCATTAGCTGTGGAACCTCCAGAACCGGATGTGATGAAACGTCCACCTTTTAGTCCGCGCGAAAGTATTTTCGCTAGGGGATTGGGTTCTTACATAATTCGCATTGGTATAATATTTGCCATTATCACCATTGCCTTGATGTGGTGGGCTTATCAACATACCCATGCCGCTGGGTATCAGGGCGATCGCGATGCTTGGAAGACAATGGTATTCACTACCTTGTGTATCGCCCAAATGGGTCATGCGATCGCTATTCGCTCCAACAACCGATTGACCATTGAGATGAATCCCCTTTCCAATATATTTGTACTAGCAGCAGTTGTTGTAACCACGATTTTGCAACTGATGCTAGTTTACGTCCCACCCCTGCGAGATTTCTTTGGTACTCACTACCTGAATATGCAGGAATTGGGGGTTTGTATTGGCTTCAGCGCCTTAATGTTTGTGTGGATTGAAGCGGAGAAGATATTTTTGCGGATTATGGGCAAGAAGGCTGTCTAAGAAGGAGATTTTAGATTTTAGATTTATCTTTAATCCAAAATCTAAAATCCAAAATCCAAAATCGCACTTATGTACCTGAAAACTCTAAACCTCCGACAATTTCGCAATTACCAAGACCAAAAGGTTGAGTTTAATGCTGCCAAAACAATTTTGGTAGGTAATAACGCTCAGGGTAAGTCGAATTTGTTGGAGGCAGTGGAGTTGCTGGCGACATTGCGATCGCACCGAATGACCCGCGATCGCGATTTAGTTCAAGAAGGGGAAGCTATAGCTCAAATTAATGCTACTCTTGAGCGACAAACTGGCGTGAGTGACCTTACCTTAACCTTGCGCCGCAACGGTCGCCGTAGCGTTGCTCTCAATGGTGAATCTATCCGCCGTCAAATGGATTTTCTCGGCGTTCTGAATGCAGTCCAATTTTCCAGCCTGGATTTAGAACTAGTACGCGGCGGCCCAGAAGGTCGCCGCAACTGGTTAGATACACTCTTAATTCAACTCGAACCAGTTTACGCTCACATTTTGCACCAGTATAATCATGTGTTACGCCAGCGCAATGCTTTTTTAAAAAAAACTCAAGACTCAGCACCCAGGAATCAGGATTCAGAACTGGCGGTGTGGGATGCACAGTTAGCCACCACAGGGACACGGGTAATTAGACGGCGCGATCGCGCTATACAAAGATTAGCTCCCATTGCTAGTGCTTGGCACGCTAGTATCAGCGGCAGTACAGAAGTTCTACAAATCAAGTATGTGCCTAATATTCCTTTAGAGGATAATCAGCCAGAAGAAGTCCAGCAAGCTTTTTTAGCAAAAATTCAACAGCGAGCGATCGCTGAAATGCACCAAGGCACTACTCTCGTCGGTCCCCATCGAGACGAAGTAGAATTAACTATTAACCAGACACTCGCTCGTCAATACGGTTCTCAAGGTCAACAACGAACGCTGGTTCTAGCCTTAAAATTAGCAGAATTACAATTAATTGAAGAAGTCGTCAAAGAGCCACCGCTGCTATTACTAGATGATGTTCTTGCCGAGCTCGATCTGTCCCGCCAAAATCAATTGCTTGATGCTATTCAAGACCGCTTTCAAACGCTGATTACTACCACTCATTTGGGTTCTTTTGATTCCCAGTGGTTAAAGTCCTCCCAAATTCTTTTTGTGAAAGCAGGAGAAATAATCCCACAGGTCTAATAATTATGGTTGAAAACCTGCTTGACAAATTCATATTTTTACTCAGCAACGTCAAATTATTTAATATTCTAAAATCTGATAACTACAGATTCAAGAAGACTCATAGCTGCGCTTCAGCGCTAATACAAACAATTTCTACTTAGCTCGCATTAATCACAAGTTAGGCGTTGGCAAGCCTCATAACCTTTATCTATAGCGATTCTCAATTGCATAAAATACAGACCTAACAAGAACAGCCCCAACCCTTGTAGCGTTGAGGAGTAAGCCTCAAAGCCTCTGACGCCACGTGCAACAAGAGTGGTTCGCCAGATGCCAGTTGCTCATGAGGAGCCACTGCCGTGGACGGGTTAAGAGGCATAAAGCAGGCAGTGCGCCCAAGCGGTTTCCCGACTTGTCCCTTGTGCGTCTCCTGTCTTGAGAAGCAACTGCCGTCAAGTGGCGTGGAAATTCCCTCTCCAGAGCGCTGGCTCCCCAACGCAGTTAGGAGAGAGGAATGGAAGTGAGGTCAGACTGTAATGTATCCAAACGAGAACCGCTATAGTCTATATTTTGGGCGTTTTTCATTGATAGAAGACTTTGACAGAGTGTTTAATGCCTCGTTTTGCCTCAATCTAGGTGAAATCGTCTTTAGAAATCTGGGTTAGAGGCTGTAATCCTTGTAATTCCCTTGTTCAGTACCTCATATCCCATGTTCAGTAGCTTGGTTGAAAAATTTTAGTATTTTCTCTAACCCAACTAAAACATAGATAATAAAAGCCTGAACCTCTCACCAATATTGAGTTAGAGCTGTTTGATTAAAATTAAGGTTTTGACCGAACAAGCTATAGGGGGCAAAATTTTAACTACATGTACTCATACTCAATGTTTGTAATAGCTAAATTTTGTCTGGGGTATTGTTGTATAGTAATAATTGTCAAAAAACAACACAAGAAACTTCTTGTATAAGTCGGATTCTGCCACGCAATTGCAATGCTTTCAGCTTGTGTTTTAGCATTTATGCAAAAAGTCTAATATGTCTATAAAAATGTGGTAGGTAGATACGATAAGTTACTGGATTCTTTATATCATCAGCTTTTAAGCCTGTTGTGTCACACCTTCAAGGAGTAAAAATTCTTGGAAAAATTTTCCTCAGCTTCACCTATAACTAATCCAGACGTTTCGGCTGGTACAAATTCACATTCAAGATTGTACATACCATCCCTCGATGGAATAAGAACTATTGCTTTCCTAATTGTCTTTCTATTCCATGCAGGACTTAAAAAGCTTGCTCCAGCAGGCTTCGGTGTAACAGTATTTTTCTTTCTTAGTGGCTATTTGATAACAACTCTTCTGAGGCAAGAATATGATCGCTATCATACTTTTGATTTTAAGCTCTTCTATCTAAGACGAATCCTGCGTATTTGGCCGCCATTTTATCTCGTGTTGGGATTAGGAGCTGGCTTAACTGTCTTAGGATTACTTAAGGGACAAATTGACTTACCGCCCTTCTTGGCTCAGTGTCTGCACTATGGCAACTATTATCGCGTTTTGGTTAGCGAAAATAATGTTGCTGTCGGTAGTTGGGTATGTTGGTCTCTAGCTGTCGAAGAGCACTTCTATTTACTTTTTCCACTGCTTTATGTAACTCTACGTCAACTGCATGTAAGTCCACGCAGACAAATGCTAATTTTTTGGGTATTATGTTTAGCTGTCTTACTCTGGCGCTGTGTTCTAACTTATAGTTTTGGAGCATCTTTTGATCGTGCATATTATGGAACAGATACGCGTCTAGATAGTATTTTATTCGGCTGTGCATTGGCAGTAAATGGTAATCCGATGTTGGATGCACAGCACTATTCTAATAAAGTCTGGAAGTATTTCTTCCTGCCGGCAGGACTAATCTTGATTCTTTTCTCATTTATATATCGCTCACCTGATTTTAAACAAACCTTTGCTTTTACTATACAGGGAATTGGGTTATACCCAATCTTTATTACTGCTATTCGCTTTCCCAATTGGGGATTATTCGCAATCCTAAATTTAAAGTGGATACGCTTTCTTGGTATACTATCTTACTCCCTGTACCTTGTTCATGACACTGTGATCTTAGCAGTTGAGATGTATTTACCCCAATTGCATAAAGTTCTCCAAGGAGGAATTTCTCTATTAATTTCTTTTGGATTAGCCTATGTGATTCACCAGTTTATAGAGTTTCCATTGGGACAGCTACGCAAAAAGTTTTCACGGGCATAACATGGCATAAAAGACATGAGCTATGCGCGGCATCTTCTCCCCTTCTCCCAAAGGGAGAGGCTAGCACCTGCCGTAGGATGCCCGAACATAAGAGCGTCTCCTGTCTTGAAAAGGGCTGTAGGGAGAAGACCACGCTGCTTCATGAAATTCTATTATTCCATTATCCAAAATTGATAGACTATGGATGTTTTTCTAAGCTTTTAAAAACTTTGAGAACCAGAAAAGTCAGCAAAGCACCAATTAATCCTAACTGCCACAAACCACAGCCAGCAGCAATTCCCAAAGCAGCCGAAACCCAAATAGCCGCTGCTGAGGTGAGTCCGTGAATTTCAGGTTGCTGTGATTTTTGGGAAGATTGGCGGACAATTTCTCCAGCACCAAGAAATCCTACACCGGCTGCAATCCCCTGAATTACGCGGCTGAGTGCATCAGGACTGGACTGTGACCCACCTGTTTGGATAATTATGAGAATAAACATGGCTGAACCTAAACTCACGAGCATATGAGTTCTTAAACCCGCTGGTTTGCGCTTAATTTGGCGTTCTAAGCCGATAATTGCTCCAATAAGTAATGCAATGCATAGCCTGAAGCTGATATTTAGCCAATCATTAGTTGCAAGGTAGTAAGTGTTTGGCAATACTTAGTCTGGTATAGAGAATTTTATTTATATAATAAATATTAGTACAGCACGGCTAAAATCCAGCTATCATCTTAATTAACAAGACTTGCAGCAAAACCCCTTGTTAAAGGTAGGCAGACTTCGCCAAGCTGTATTAGGTTAATTAGTAATATTTTTACAAAAATAGTGCAAAAATATTTTAATCTTTTATTGATGGGGTCTAATTCAACGGGTGTAATTTAATAGCCTATATAATATTTGGATTTTATCAATTTGGGAATAGTTTGTTATGTGCAAATTAATATCTTCCATTATTAAAATAATTTTAACAATAAGATATTATTTTTGTCAATAATAAATGAGGGGTTGCATTCTTAAATTATGACAATGATCATAATTTGGGCAAACGACATGAATTTATCAGTTTATTAAATAGGTTTTGAACTATTTAAAATGACTAAACTATAAAATTCTACCTCAAATTGCTAGATTTAACTCATACACTCAATAATTAGATACCGCCATCTACAACTCGATCAAACAACTAAACCCCCGGTTTCAGGGAAGAGAGGCGAAATGAAGGAAAAAATTTGATTTACAAAGGAGTCGAATTACAGTAGTACATTGTGTAACTAGCAATTAACCACTAATAAGGTTGGCAAATTAAACGTAAATGCTGGAAACTCTTGCTAGTAGGTAGTCAATGGATTTACGGCTGATAATGTACCAGCAGGGAATGGCTGTGATTACAAATAGACAACTGACACTAACAAATTGAGTGGACAAACTCTACTGGCTAGACCAAATTAAACTACAAGACCGCGCCAAAGTAGGTGACAAAGCGTTTTACTTGAGCAAAATTATCCAGCGTGGCTATCCGGTGGTCCCTGGTTTTGTCGTTTCGGCAGAATTTCTGCGACAATTTCTCGAAAATCTTAATAGTTCAGAGTCATTAGTGGCTGATTTACCCCATTCTTCGTTACACCTGGATGTCACTAATTGGCGTCAACTTCAGCAGGTGGCTGGTCGCTTGCGCCAAGAAATTCTCACTGCGACTGTGCCACAGCAGTGGGTGAGTACAATTTTTCAAGCAGCTAGAGAATGGCAAACTGGCTGTTTGATTCTTCGACCTACCTTGGCAGTATCGACTGCTATCCCAGGTCTAAACAATATATCTGGTTTGCTGGAGTCGGTGTTTTGCCAGTGCGAACCCGAAGCGATCGCTTTTGCATTAAAGCGTACCTGGAGCCAGATATTTCGTGCTAGAAGTCTACTATATTGGCAGCACTCAGGAATTAACCTGCAACAAATCAGTTTAGCAGTTTTGGTTCAACCAGTTGAGAATGCGATCGCCAGTGGCTTGCTCAGAGCCAACTCCTCTGGGTGGGAAATTGAAGCTACTTGGGGATTAGGAGTTGCGATCGCTCTTGGCGAAGTCCAGCCAGATGTTTACTACATTCAACAGGCAACTGGGGTTGTGCTTGAGCAACATCTGGGCAATAAAATGCTGGCTTATGGTGTTGATGATCCAAGCCCCGAAGCTTTTTTGCAACCCGTGCCGAACTCTGTACTAACGCCAGATCACACTTGTCTAAGTAGCTACGTAATTCAGTCAGCCCAACAAAAACAGTACGCTTTACAAGAAGAATACTTACAACAAATAATTGCTCTAGGAACTCAACTGGTAAGTGAACTAGGTAAAACTTTTACCATCAAATGGACTATTGCTCAACAAACTACATCTGGCAAGCTCTACATAACACAAGTTAGTTCTCCCCAATCTGTAATTCCCCACAGACACTTCATTAGGGGACTAGGGGCGGCAGGGGGACGGGTTGTGGCAAATGCCCTAGTAATTACTAATCCACAACACAAACCTGAACAACTACCTGAGGGAGTAATTTTAGTAATACCAACGATCGCACCTGATTGGCTACCATTACTGCAACAGGTTGCTGGTATTATTACCGAACAAGGTGGATTAACCAGCCACGCTGCAATTCTTGCCAGAGAATTAAATATCGCAGCAGTAGTGAACGCAACATCTGCTACAAGCTTAATCCAAACTGGCGAACGACTGCTGCTTGATGGCGACAGAGGAGAAGTTTATCGGATCAAAGGAAACTCAAAGGAGGAGATGGAAAGTGGGAGACTGGGAGGAGAAAATTTTATTTCCCCAAATCACCCCAACCCTAAAACACCCCATCCTCTTCTTACTTCTCATCTACCTATGATTGCTACCCAACTGCTGGTTAACTTGAGTCAGTCAATTTTAATAAAACAAGTGCAAAGTTTCCCTGTGGATGGGGTGGGATTGTTGCGCTCAGAATTAATGGTACTAAATATATTGTCCGGGCAACATCCTAATAGTTGGATTTTAGGCGGGCGTCAGGCAGAATTGTTAGAGCTATGGTCTGAGCAGATTATGCAGTTTGCCCGTGCTTTTGCACCAAGACCAGTTTTTTATCGTTCTTTAGATTGGCGATCGCAGGATTTCCCTTCATTGAATGATAATTTACAATCTTCACCCCAGTCGATGTTGGGTGAACGTGGCACCTTCAGCTATTTACGAAATCCCGCAGTATTTGAGTTAGAACTGAAAGCTTTAGCAAGTGTACAGCAAGCTGGCTACAGCAATGTCAATCTGCTGTTGCCTTTTGTTCGGACTGTAGAAGAGTTTGTCTTTTGCCGTCGTAAAGTTGAGCAAGCTCTTTTAACTGAGGTGTCACAGTTTCAATTGTGGATGATGGCAGAAGTGCCAAGTGTATTGTTTTTACTGCCAGAATATGTCAAAGCAGGTGCAGCTGGAATTTCTATTGGTACAAACGACCTAACCCAATTACTGCTAGGAGTGGATCGAGAACAAGGACAGTTAGCAAAAGTATTTAATGAACTTCATCCGGCAGTTATGAAGGCGATCGCTCAACTGATCCAAATGGCTAAAAGTGCTGGCATACCTTGTTCAATCTGCGGTCAAGCACCAGCCCTCTATCCAGAAATTATTGATAAGTTAGTGGAATGGGGCATAACTTCCATTTCTGTTGAACCGGAAGCAGTCGAGCGAACATATCAGGCGATCGCTCGTGCTGAACAACGCTTAATTTTAGCAGCTGCACGACGAGAACTTGATTAGTTAGGAGTAATTCAATTTTAGATTTTTCCTTCAGTTCAAAATTCCAAATATTAAATAAATTTTAAAATGTCTTTGATGCTGAGTATGCATATTAATAAAAATGATAAACAATCCTGAGTGTTCTGAAAGTCTTAGTTACTGGCAACGAAGTAATGATTGGTTCGGTTGTTGAAAAAGTTTTAGGTGCTGACGGATGTGAAGTGATTGGCTTTGATATTGCAAATGGTCATAATATTCTGAATCCAAATGAAATTGGTTCGGCACTTAAAGGCTGCGATGCAGTTGTTCATCTTGCAGCGCTACTTGGACACTCTGAAGATGCGCCGGATGAAATAATGGCAGTCAATCTTCTCGGAACTTGGCATATCAACCGTTTTCTTCTAAGTTTATTTCACCTCAAAAATGGTTTAGTTGCATCTTTCTTTTGACAGGAAAGATTTTTCAGGAGAATTACTAATTAAAACCCCAAATCTCAAAGCCCAAATTGCCGCGAATATCAAACGTTTGGCGTGTTAGAGTTTGCACGTCCTGAGTTTATCCCTATCCTATTATCTGGTTGGCTAAGACCTAAAGTTACTCGTTTCATAATCCAGTACAAACCGCCAAGTACCACAAAGGTGATAACAATAATTACTAGGGGCTGTTTCCCAAGAATTTCTTCTACTCCTTTGGTTAGTACGGCATCGGGTTGAGTAATAAAATCCCAACTATTGAAACGCAAAAATCGCCCCCAATAAACACCAACAGCGCAGAGAAAATGTGTGATCAACTCAAAGCGCCAAATCCATTGGCTTTTGCCAATGCGATGTAAATAGTAACCCCAATTGATTAACGAGATTACATAAGCTTCAAACCCACCTAAAATTACTAATAAATACACAGGAATGAGTACCAAAGTAATCATCCAAATCGATTGAATCGTGCGGATATCGTCTATTAGGTGAATTACATCAGTCAACAAATACGGTGCATTCGGTAAGAAAGCGTAGAAAACTAAGAATCCCAGCCACCAAAGCCAAGTGCCACCACGCTTGATGCGAAATAGCCACACACTCAAAGCTAAAGGTATAAAAGCCAGAAATAAGTTCCAAGTCATCCAACTCATATTAATTCGCAAGACCTGTACAACTCTGGCTATCAATTCTTCTTTCATAGGTGCTAACTCAGAAGACGTTTGATTGATCTAGATTCACTCTGTAGTGTTAGTATTAACCTCAGTGATTGACTGATGAAATTTTTATACCCCCAGGAAATTTATTTCCTCCAAGACCAGACAAGGCTTTTGTGTCATTTGAAAGAAAATGCACACTGATATGATATATGTATGAAATTTAGAGTTTTTATATCTTTCATATTGGGGGATGAAATTTATCAATCAATCAGCTTAAATCACTAGTATAGCCAGAAAAATCATCAGGGTAAAATTTACCACAGAAAGAAAGTCTGAGCTACAAAAACGCCGCACAATAACTGACTGTGGATTTTTTTATGGGAATGTTGCCCCTGTCCTGGCTATTATATTGATTTTCTTTTGCCCTAGTCGAGTTCCAGATGCATCTTAAAGCTTTTACCAAGAGACTGAAAATAATCGTGTAATCTCTTGAGAACGAATTCACCAAATTGGATTATTCTGGCTGGCTACAATACTTATTCATTTCATTCACTAAGGTATCCGACTGCTTGCCAACAGTTGTAGCTGCTGTCAGTGCTGAATCAATTTCGGCTCTGGCCTTTTCAATTTTTTCTCTACCCGATGCCGAGGCTTCTGCTGTTTTAGTCACACCAAGTGCCCTAGCTGCTTGGGCGATCGCTTCACTGAGATTCTGAAAAATTTTGACAAAACTGCTTTGAAATTCTTTCAGCTTGGGGTCTGTTAACTTCAGCTCCCCAATCGATTTAGTTACAAATTCTAAATCTTTAGACAGTTGTAAGCTGGTGATCACTTGGGTTCCTTTATTTTTATCAATCAAAGAAGTTCCAGTATTCACAACTCGAATCAGTCGCTGGCACTGGGAGACTTTATTTCCGTTACAACTACTAATAAACAAAGCAATGGTCAGGCTAACAAAAGCAATAACAGTATATTTATGTGAAATAGACATTAACACCCCAACAGCAATAAACCCAGAATATAGTATCCAGTATTATGAGTAGAAAAGTAACCAAGTAGAGGGATTAGGCATTGGGCATAGGTTATTCCCCTCATCTCCCTCATCTCTTCTATCTCCCCCCCTACTCCCCACTCCCCCTCATCTGCGATCACCAATCTATCGGTAAATCCAACTGGTCTAAAGTAGCACCATTTTGTAAAAGCGGCTGAATATTACTGTCTATTTGAATGCTAACCACCAGACACTCTCAAAGCGCGTTGAACCACATCTGTCTTAAAGGATGTTTTAAAAGAAAGTTCTTTAAGCGAAAAGCAAAAGGTTTTAGATCCCCCTAAATCCACGCCACTTGCTTCTTTTTACAGCCCTTCTCAAGACAGGAGACGCACTCGCATTCGGGCATCCTACCGCAGGCGTTAGTCTTTCCCAATGTGAGAAGGGGCAGCCCTGCTTCCTTGGTGGTTCCAAGAGTTGTAGCAAGTGGCATGAGACGCTACGTCAAAAAGTTGGGCATTGCCCATTCAACGCAGTGCCTCCCCATGAGCGAGTTGCGTGGCTTAGGGGAGATCAATAAGTGCCTAAAATCACGTGCAGATACTTTTCAAGTAACCTTTTAGTAAGGGCGCAAAGTCTTGCGCCCCAAAAGTGCGAGTCTTTTAGTGATTTCACCCACTATTACTACATTTTCCATTTAGTCGCAATCACTACTTTATATTTATTTCTCTATTTTCTCACTAATGATTTTGGATTGGTATATTAGCTTTACTAAATACTAAAAAATCTTCACATAGTCTTGATAAACTGTATATTTGCTCACTTAGCTGACTTAATGGTACAGTATTAATTAGTTTTTTGTATAAAAAGATTCTATGAGATTCAGAATATTACTATGAAAACGAGTGGTTAAATTTAAAGTTTAGATGAAGTTTAGCTAAATATTTTAAATTGAGCTATTGGAATTACTAAACTTTTCAAAACAGCTAACTGTAACAAAAGTATTCATTAAATTTTGACTAACCAGGTTTAGTCAAGAAAGCCAGCAAATGTTTGGCTTGATTTCCCTCGGTCTTTACACATCCTCGCTCTGTAATGTGAAATTATGAAGACAAACTCATCCAACTCGCTGTTAACAGTACCAACTGGCCCACTAAAGATTTCAGAGTTGCCCCCCAACAGTATGGGTACAAGTAGTGAATCTACCCATCTTTCCCTAGTAATTCCTACTTACAAAGAGCGTGACAACATTAAGAATGTGGTCAGCATATTGAGTCAGTTACTGGATGAATCTATTCCAGGAAAGTATGAATTGATTGTGGTAGACGATGATAGCCCAGACCGAACTTGGGAAGTAGCAGAATCCTTGACGAAAGAATACCCACAGTTGCGGGTGATGCGACGCCAACAGGAACGGGGGCTGTCCTCAGCAGTGATTCGTGGGTGGCAAGCAGCTACGGGGAGTGTATTGGGGGTGATTGATGGAGATTTGCAACATCCACCAGAGGTGCTGATGCAACTGTTGCGTAGTATTGAGCAGGGAGCAGATATAGCAGTAGCCAGCCGTCATGTAGAAGGAGGCGGTGTAAGTAGCTGGAGTGTTGTCAGGCGTTTCTTGTCTCGTGGCGCTCAACTGTTAGGCTTAGTGATTTTACCAGGGGTACTGGGCAGAGTTTCCGACCCCATGAGTGGTTATTTTATGGTACGTCGGAGTGCGATCGCAAATGCAACACTCAATCCAGTCGGATACAAAATTCTCCTAGAAGTAATCGGGCGGGGAAAAGTAGACCAAGTTGCCGAAGTTGGGTATGTGTTCTGCGAACGCAAAGAGGGTGAGAGTAAGGTGACATGGAAGCAATATATAGATTACATCCACCACTTAGTGCGGTTGCGGCTTTCCACAGGGCGAGTCGGACGATTGAGTAGAAAAGTCAATTTCCCCGTTGGTCGATTCCTCCGCTTTGGGTTGGTTGGCTTTAGTGGTGTGTTTGTGGATTTAACGGTGTTTTACTTGCTGCGGACTGTGATTCATTTGGGTTTAACTCGCAGTACAATTCTTTCAGCCGGAGTGGCAATCATAAATAATTTTCTATGGAATGATTTATGGACTTTTGGTGATATTTCTCGGAGGCAACGTGATCCGCATCAACGTTTCAAGCGATTCTTGAAGTTCAGTGTGATCTGTTTGGCAGGAGTTATATTACAAGCTCTAATAATTAACTTTCTCTATAATGTCTTGGGGATAAATCAGTATTTAGCTAAGTTGATAGCGATCGCAGTTGCTACCATCTGGAATTTTTGGATTAATTTGAAACTTAGCTGGCGCGTCACCGACGTGAAATAATCACAACGAGGGATTTGAGATTTTGATTTTTGTTTTTAGACTTTAGAACGAACTTAAATCTCAAACGTCAAATCTACAAATCCATTCCTGTGAGGACCAGCAATGAGAGTTTTTTTCCAAGGTGCATTTGATTTTTACAGAAAAATTATCTCGTTGCTACCTGCCTATGCTACCCATTTCCTGTCTCTGGCAGATACAAACTCTGGCTTACAACACAAGCATTGGCATCATTGGCAGACTCGCCTCCCTCCTTCCTGGCTTCACCCCTTGCTGAACTTGATGTGGTTAATCATCGGCATCAACTTGCGCCTAGCCAACTTGACTGCAAAGCCTCCTTGGACTGATGAGTTTTCCACCCTGGTCTTTAGCTTGGGGAATACTTTTTTATCAGTACCTCTAGATCAAGCGATCGCACCTGATATCCTATTGCAACCACTGCAACCAAACCCAGCAGCTAGTGTTGGTGATGTCATTCATAACTTAGTTACACAAGATAACCATCCACCACTGTATTTTGTGCTAGCTTACTTGTGGATGAAATTATTTAAGAGCGAAGGAGGATTAGTATCGCTGTTTGCTGCGCGATCGCTACCAGCTATAATCGGTACTGCCTCCATTCCATGTATTTACATATTAGGTAAACTAGCGTTTCGTTCGCCATTAGTGGGACACTTGGCTGCTGCCATGATGGCAGTATCACCCTACGGCGTCTTTTTAGCACAAGAAGCACGCCAATACAGTTTGGCAGCCTTATGGGTAACTGCTTCCCTTACCTGCTTAATAATTGCCACCCGTCATATTCAAAACCGCACACCTTTACCCATCTGGATAGCACTTCTCTGGGTAGGAATTAATGCTTTAGGTGTTGCTACTCATTACTTCTTCACTCTCACCCTCTGCACAGAAGGTGTAGTTTTGATTTTTCTTGCTTGGCATCAATTCCAGACTAGCAGCAAATTTTCTCTTTTATTCTCTCCTCCCTGGCGGCGCATCTATGCCGTTGCTACAGGTACAATTGTTGCGAGTTTAATTTGGCTACCAATCTTTTTACAAAATAGAAATCGTGATAATTTGACCGAGTGGATTCGAGGTTCTCGCGTCGGACTAGATTGGTTCAGCCCAATTTTTCAAGCTTTAGGAACATTGATTGCAATGATTTCCCTCCTCCCAGTTGAATCTTCACAGCTATTAGTTGTGATTCCTTCTGGACTGGTAATGTTGATTTTCTTTATTTGGGCAGTACCAATTTTGCTGCGTGGGATCAAGATTCAACTACACCACCCAGAAACCCGGATTATGATTCAGGTGTTTGCTGGAGTCGTTATCAGTGCGATCGCTTTATTTTTTATTTTTACGTACTTTTTGGGTATTGACCTGACCAGGGGTGCTCGCTATAACTTTGTTTACTTTCCCGCCATTGTTATTTTACTAGGGGCAAGTCTGGCAGTGTGTTGGCATCCTCCCAAGGAATTGATGGGAAGAGAACAAGGAAAAAATGGCATAAAAAGCACAGGTAAATGGGGAATAAACGGGAAAAAAGCCGTGATGTTAATTTGGTTAATGGGATTTTTTAGTGCAGTAACAGTATTCTGCAATCTCGGCTATCAAAAATATTATCGCCCTGACCTTTTTGTGCAACTAATCCAACAAATATCCCCAGTGCCAGTACTGATTGCCACTACCCACAAAACTTATGTACACACTGGGGAAATGATGGGCGTAGCTAGGGAGATTAAACTTGCCAATTTACCTCAAAAACCTTTGTTTCTTCTTGCCCATCAAGACCAAGACCCAAATATTTCCACCATTGCTCTGGAAAATACTTTAAAGAAATTACCACGACCTTTTGACTTGTGGCTGGTAAACTTTCACGCACCCATAGCAGAAACCGTCAAAACATGCGTTAACTCTGATATTCAATCTTTGCCAAGCGTAAACGGCTACGAATATAAACTTTATCATTGCCAGCAGAGTTAATAAGCTGGGGAATGGGGGATGAGGCATGAGGGAGCAGGGGAGCAGGGGAGCAAGGGAGAATTAGAACTGGATTCATCCACCTTTGACACTCGTTCATCCACCTTTGATACTGATTCATTTACCTCAGAACCTCAAAGCTTCCAATGCCCCATCCCCGATACTTCTTTACGAGAGGCTGCGCCAACGGCTTCGCCCAACTCTTGGAGAGGCTGCACCTTAAGCGTAGCTATGCCGCAGGCTTTACGGCCACGCTCAGGACAAGCTCAGTACAAGTGCCCAATGCCCCAATCTAGATACATCTTGTGGAAGTTCCTCAAATATCAAGATCCATAGCAAACTAAAGAAGGAAGAACAAAACATATCTCATGGGTCTTGAAGCAGCGAAGGCTGTAAATAGCGAACAAGGAGGATTTATGCGTGCAGTACTGATGGCAGGCGGTTCGGGAACGCGGCTTCGCCCGTTAACTTGCGATCTCCCTAAACCGATGGTGCCCATTCTAAATCGACCAATTGCCGAACATATTATCAATCTTCTCAAACGACATCAAATTACAGAAGTTATTGCAACATTGCATTATTTACCTGATGCCTTGCGAGACTATTTTCAAGATGGCAGCGATTTTGGTGTCCAGATGACCTATGCTGTCGAAGAAGATCAACCTTTGGGTACAGCAGGCTGTGTGAAAAACATTGCCGAACTCCTTGATGAAACCTTTTTAGTCATTAGCGGTGATAGCATAACAGATTTTGACCTCACGGCAGCGATCGCATTTCACAAACAAAAAAAGTCAAAAGCTACTTTGATTTTAACCAGAGTTCCTAACCCAATTGAATTTGGGGTGGTGATTACCGATGAGGAAGCACGGATTCGGCGATTTTTAGAAAAACCCTCTAGTAGTGAAATTTTTTCCGATACCGTCAACACTGGCACTTACATTCTCGAACCAGAAGTTTTGGAATACATGCCAGCAAATACTGAATCTGACTTTTCCAAAGACTTATTCCCCTTACTATTAGCAAAAGATGAGCCAATGTATGGCTACATTGCTCAAGGTTACTGGTGTGATGTTGGTCACTTAGATGCCTATCGTGAGGCTCAGTATGACGCCTTAGATCAGAAAGTGCAACTAGATTGTGTCTATAAAGAAGTTTCCCCGAAATTATGGGTGGGTCAAAATACTTACATCGACCAAACGGCTGTGATTGAAACGCCAGCAGTGATTGGTGATAATTGCCGCATCGGGGCAAGAGTACAGATTGAGCCAGGAACCGTAATTGGCGATAATGTCACTATTGGTGCTGATGCGAATCTCAAACGTCCCATAGTGTGGAATGGAGCATTTATTGGTGAGGAAGCAGCTCTTTCTGCCTGTGTAATTTCCCGTGGTACTCGTGTAGACCGCCGCGCTCAAGTATTGGAAGCTGCTGTTATCGGTTCACTTTCTACGGTGGGAGAAGAAGCCCAAATTAGCCCCGGCGTGCGCGTTTGGCCCAGTAAAAAGATTGAGTCAGGGGCAATTTTAAACATTAACTTGATTTGGGGAAACACCGCTCAACGGAATTTATTTGGGCAACGTGGTGTGCAAGGATTAGCTAATATCGACCTCACCCCAGAATTTGCCGTAAAATTGGGAGCTGCTTACGGTTCTACTTTGAAACCTGGTTCTAAAGTAACGGTTTCTCGTGACCAGCGTAATGTCTCTCGGATGGTGACGCGATCGCTGATTGCTGGTTTAATGTCAGTAGGTATTGATATTCAAAACCTCGATGCTACAGCTATCCCCATCGCCCGCACGGTTATACCCACAATGTCGGTAGCTGGTGGTATCCATGTGCGGGTACACCCTGATCGCCCCGACTACATTTTGATTGAATTCATGGATGCTAAGGGGATTAATATTTCCAAAGCCCTAGAAAAGAAAATTGAAGGGGCTTACTTTAAAGAGGATATGCGACGGGCGCTAATTCATGAAATTGGTGATGTGTCTTACCCTAGCCAAGTCATGGATCGCTACTGCACTGCTTTTGAGAAACTGTTACATGTTCATACACTCCGCAACAGCAGAGCAAAAGTGGTTATTGACTATGTTTATGCGGTTTCTGGGGCAGTTTTACCCCAAATGTTAGATAAATTTGGTGCTGATGCAGTGGTGCTGAATGCCAGTGTCACTAAAACAGCGATGTCAATCACTGACCGCGAAGGACTGCTGACTCAGTTAGGTCATGTAGTCGAGGCATTGAAAGCTAACTTTGGTGTGCAAGTCACGGCTAATGGAGAACAGCTGATTTTAGTTGATGAATCAGGTTTCCCAATTCGTGGGGAAACTTTAACAGCACTGATGGTAGACATGATTCTGACGGCTAACCCCAGAGGAACAGTAGTAGTGCCAGTTCATGCTTCCAGTGCTATTGAACAAGTCGCCCGTCGCCACGATGGCAGAGTGATTCGCACCAAAGCCAATCCTACAGCTTTGATGGAAGCTTGTCAGAAAAATCAAAATGTGGTATTAGGAGGTAGTGGAGAGACTGGTTTTATTTTCCCGCAACTGCATCCGGGATTTGATGCCATGTTCTGCATTGCGAAGATAATTGAGATGTTGACTATCCAGGAGCGATCGCTTGCTGCTGCGCGGTCAGAATTGCCCCGTGTAATTCATAAAACTTATACAATCCGCTGCCCCTGGACAGCCAAGGGTGCTTTGATGCGTTACTTAGTAGAAACTCACCCAGCCCAAAATCTAGAACTCATCGATGGAGTGAAAATTTGTCAACCCTACGATGACAGTTGGCTGTTAGTTTTACCAGATGCCAGCGAACCACTGGTGCATTTGTATGCAAATAGCAACGATCGCGATTGGGTAGATGAGACTGTAAGAAACTACCGCAGCCGTGTTCAGGCGTTTGTGGAAAGACAACAAGAATATCAACCCGCCGAAGTGTAATTCGTAATTTGTAATTCGGAATTCGTAATTGAATTTTTTAATTACGAATTCCGAACTACGAATTATGCGGTTTTCGCTTGGATGCAATCGAGAACCACTATATAAAACTTATGACAATATAGCCTTACTTAATCATCCGTGAAAAGTTAGATCCCCGACTTCGTAAAAGTTGTCGGGGATCTGGACACTGTATATTTTCACAAATCAAATAGGATTGCGATCGCTACTCCTTTCAAGGCATTCTAGAAGCGGTTTGCCTTGTTAAGAGTCTCAGACTGGGAATACCAGTTTAAAAGCTCCGCCTCCCTCTTTTGGCGGCAGAGCCGCCAGGGTATGCATTTCCAGTCTCTGACTGGAAACGAGATTTTACGAGGTTTATAGTTTAAGTTGACACTAATAAGCATTGCTATGCCCCTACGAGAAATCTATATGTATCAGAGTTTGTATGAAACGGTATCAGAGGAGTTAAAAATTATCATCGAGGGCATTCTGGTAAATTTCTCTTAGCGTAATTGCAATCAAAATCAATTAAAGCTTCCCTACTAGAGGTGAATGTTCTAGTTGTGGAGTATGCGTCACTGTTTGGACTTGCTTCAGATGACCAAATTTTCAAATAGTAATGATTATTATCATCGCTAGACCATAATTCATAACGGTAATTACCGCCTCCTCCCTGACTAGTTAAATAGTCAGCTAGTACTTTATTTGATGCAGACAACAAGCTCAATACAGTCAAAACAGGAATTACGGCTACTTTTAGTATTTGGATTAATTTCATAAATGCACAAAAAATTTACCTTTTCTAGCTTCCTCTACCGATGTATTTTTTTAAACCAGTAATAATTCGGAATATCGTGTGAGGATATCGTAAGGCATTTATAAGAAGTTGGCTTGTAGCGCACTCATTCTTGAGGTGGAATTGAACCGTCGCCCGCCTTTTCAGTTTGTTTCTGAAATCCTTTATAAAACTTTACCTAAACCAAATGATAAGTTTTTGCAATTACTCTGGTAGTATATCTTCATGCTTCTTGAGATAGATATTCATTAAGCTAATAGTTACAGTTATTTGCAAACTTTCTCAGGAGATAACGCCATGACAAGCGTGGCTGTTCAAAAACCGGAGTCAATTCCCTGGTGGGCAGGGAACCCCGGTTAACCAACCTCTCAGGTAAGCTTTTGGGCGCTCACGTTGCTCATGCGGGGTTAATTGTTCTCTGGGCTGGTGCAACAACCCTTTTTGAACTTGCCCACTTCAACAGAGCGCAACCAATGTACGAACAGGGCTTAATTCTATTGCCCCATCTTGCAACCCTTGGTTGGGGTGTTGGAAGTGGTGGACAGATAGTAGATACTTATCCTTACTTCGTCGTTGGAGTATTGCACCTAATTAGCTCCGCCTTCCTGGGATTTGGCGGTATCTTTCATGCCCTACGTGGGCCCGCCATCTTAGAAGAGAGATTTTCCTTCTTTGGCTATCGCTGGGAAGATGCTAATAAAATGACCACTATTCTGGGTATTCACCTAGTGTTACTGGGTCTGGGAGCAGGCTTACTAGTTGCCAAAGCCATGTTTTTTGGCGGCTTGTACGATTCTACGGTGGGTGAGGTGCGCGTAGTTTCTAGCCCTACTTTGAACTCCGTCGTCATTTTTGGCTACTTATTTGGTGGCGGTGGCAAACACTGGATTGCTGGAGTCAACAACCTGGAAGACTTGGTTGGTGGTCATATTTGGGTGAGCATTCTCTGCATTGCTGGCGGTATTTGGCACATTACCACTCAACCTTTTGGCTGGACAAAGCAGCTTTTTATCTGGTCAGGAGAAGCATACCTTTCTTACAGTTTGGGTGCTTTAGCTCTAATGGGTTTTATTGCCGCTTATTTTGTCTCCGTTAACACACTAGCTTACCCACCGGAATTTTATGGGCCAGCCCTGAGTATTGGGTTTGACCGTTTTCCCTACTTCCAGAGTGGAAATTTACTATCCTCTCGCGTTTGGCTGGCGAATGCTCATTTTTGGCTAGCTTTCTTCTTTCTTCAAGGGCATCTTTGGCACGCTTTACGCGCTGCTGGATTTGACTTCCGCGCTTGGAGAGTCGTCCGTTCAACTCGTGGGGAGGCAATCTAACTATGGCAACTGCAACCATAATCCCGCAGGAATCCGGTTGGTGGGCTGGCAATGCCCGATTCATTAACCTATCGGGTAAGCTTTTGGGCGCTCATGTTGCTCATGCTGGGTTGATTGTCCTTTGGGCAGGAGGAATGACGTTATTTGAAATCACCAAATACGACCTCTCCCGACCGATGTATGAACAGGGATTAATTTTGCTGCCCCATCTGGCAACTTTAGGATTTGGTGTTGGCGAGGGCGGCCAAATTGTTGATACCTATCCTTTTGTTGTAATTGGTGTCTTACATCTGATTAGTTCTGCTGTACTAGGTGCTGGTGGCATTTACCATGCTGTTCTAGGCCCAGCAGTGTTGGATGATAACCCGTCTTTCCCTGGCTTGTTTGGCTACGACTGGAAAGATGAAGACAAGATGACCACGATCATCGGCATTCATTTGCTGTTGTTGGGGTTGGGGGCTTGGTTGTTGGTGGCAAAGGCGCTGTTTTGGGGTGGTCTTTATGATCCAGCAGTGGCATCTGTACGAGTGATTACTGAACCGACTATTAACCCAGGTCGCATCTTTGGCTATCTCTTCGGTGCTTTTGGCAAACAGGGAATGGCAGCAGTTAATAACCTAGAAGATGTCATCGGGGGACATATCTGGGTAGGAATACTCTGTATTGCCGGGGGATTTTGGCACATTCTCACCAAGCCTTTTAGTTGGGCGAAAAAGGTACTATTTTGGTCTGGTGAGGCTTACCTATCCTATAGCCTGGGCGCTCTGGCTTACATGGGTTTGTTGGCAGCATATTTTGTAACGGTAAATGATACCGTTTATCCCACAGTTTTCTATGGTCCGTTAGGACTGAATACTACTGCATCGGGAGTGATTACGGTTCGTACTTGGCTAGCAACCAGTCACTTTGCTTTGGCAGTTGTCTTTTTAGCTGGTCATATCTGGCACGCAGTGAGGGTGCGTGTCATAGCGGCTGGACTTGATTTTAAGCAGGGAGTTATCAATCCTGCGGGGAGTCCTGAAATCGGGAATTTCGACACCCCGGTGAATGCTTCTGATATCACCCTGAAGTTGTTGGCAAATCTTCCTATTTACCGTCAAGGCTTGTCTCCCTTTTCACGGGGGCTGGAAATTGGTATGGCGCACGGTTATTTCTTGATTGGCCCGTTCGTAAAACTAGGCCCACTGCGGGATACGGAGTTGGCAAATCTAGCAGGGCTACTTGCGACAATTGGTCTGGTATTGATTTTGTCTATTTGCTTGTGGTTGTATGGTAGTGTGTCATTTCAAAAACGCAAACCTGCTCAAGGGGAACTACCGGAAAACATGAAAACGGCTAAGTCTTGGAGCGAGTTTGATGCTGGCTGGACAGTGGGTAGCTGCGGAGGAGCTTTGTTTGCCTTCCTGCTGTTAACCAATAGCAGTTTGTTTTTCTAAGTTGCATCAACTTGTGTGAGGTTTACGTACAGGAGGAATGGCTATTGTTGCATAAGTCCTTTTGAACACACAATTATCTATTTATCAGGTGTCAATATGTCGAAAAAAATTGGTTTGTTTTACGGTACTCAAACTGGCAACACTGAATCTGATGCCGAAAAAATTCGGGATGAGTTTGGTGGTGATGTTGTAACATTACATGCCATTTACGAAGCGGATACTAGCACTTTTGATGAGTATGAATTGCTGATTATTGGCTCTCCCACTTGGGATATTGGTCAGCTTCAGAGCGATTGGGAAGGCTTTTTCTCTGATCTGGATGATGTAGATTTTAGTGGTAAGCTGGTCGCGTATTTTGGTGATGGAGACCAATATGGTTATAGCGATAACTTCCAAGATGCAATAGGAATTCTGGAAGAAAAAATTTCCCAACGGGGCGGTAAAACTGTTGGCTACTGGCCAACTGAGGGGTATGAATTTGATCAATCTAGAGCTTTGAAAAATGGCAAGTTTGTCGGATTGGCACTTGATCAAGGTAGTCAATCTGAGTTAACAGACGAGCGAATTAAAACTTGGGTTGCTCAGTTGAAGACAGAATTTGGTTTGTAGAAAGTCAACTTAAGCCTTGGTGAATGGAATACGCGGCTACACAAATAGGAACTACACCTGCGTGGGCTAAAAGAAAATCAAGGTTTTTTACCCGTGCAGATGGGTAGAGCCTAGTGTAGACGCGTTTTCTAATCGCTCTTATAGCTGAAATTGATAATTCAGAAGTTATAGGTATTTATGTCTAATTCATTTGATGTTCTGTGGTTAAATGCTAGTCCTATTTTGAAGCGTTTTGATGAACCATTACTTAAATACTTATCTGGGTATATAAGCGTCGCCCAGTGGGAATACCATCAAACCAAAGATGAAGCCAGTTCCATAGATCAAGCTGTGGAGTTAATGGATGAATTTTTAGAATGCCGCGATCGCCCTGTCCATCTTGCAGGTCATAGTATGGGTGGTGCGATCGCCTTAAGCTATGCTCGTCGATTTCCTCAAAAAGTGCGATCGCTCACTCTACTGGCTGTAGCTGCTCAACCTGCAAACAATTGGCAGGCTCACTATTACTTTCAACGACAACTTTTTCAAATCAGCCGTGAACTTGTTTTGGCAAGCAGCGTTCGCAGTCTTTTTGGAAATCAACCACCTCATACCACTAAGAAGTTAGTAGCTGCCTTAGATAAAGATTTACAACAATCTCCCTCGTCCCACTCTTTGTTTAAGTTGGTTTATTTACCCAAGGGTGGAGTTTCTATGCCAATGATGGTATGTGGTAGCAAGAGTGATCCGGTAGTCAATCCACCTGCATTGCATGACTGGTTGAATTGGTTCAAACCAGAAGATAAGCTGTGGGAATGCCCAGAAGGGTATCATTTTTTTCACTACTTCTATCCCGAACAGGTTGGCAAACAGATTTTGAGTTTTTGGAAATGCCACCATCCGCATCCACTGGAAGCATCTGCACTATCCCTAAGCACTTCTACAAATTAGCAATAAAATTTCGCTTAAAAAGGCTTGCTCTAATTCCCTCCTTTTTAAGGGGAGCCAGCGCGGTCTTCTCCCATTCGTGAGAGGCTAGCGCCTGCCGTAGGATGCCCGTTCGCCGCAAGGCGTCCCGTTAGGGAAGGGCTGTAGGGGTCTCCCCAAGTGGAGCGACTGGCGTGGGTTAGGGAGAATTAAGTCTTAACCCAAGCGGATTGAATTATAAGTGTTCATCCAAACTTGATGTCAGCTTCAGAAAAAACTGCTAGCAAAAACTGATATTTGCTTGCAGCCAAGAGTAGTTAGAGCGGTAATAGTTACTACTGTCGCTTCACTTGTGGTGTCTATTTTTCCTCCGGTTTTGATGATTACATTTTGTAAAGATATGGTTTAAATAAGAATTACTTTCAATAAACTAAATTTGTAATCTCAATAATTGGTAATTAGCTTCAATAAGGAGAGCATGTGGCAAGAAGTGCTGACTACAATCGGTAACGCCTGCGGTAAATTGAACGAAGCCCTCCTCCTTCAGGTAAAAGCTTTAGTTTTACACATGTGCTAGCTGATTTGCTGGACTCACGCGACATTTAACTGCTGAAATAAGAACTAATTAATTGAGTATTATTAGCAACAATTACTAATCGGCTTAACAATGCAGACATACGGCAATCCCAACGTCAAATTTGATTGGTGGAATGGTAACGCCCGCTTCGCCAATCTCTCTGGCTTATTTATCGGCGCTCATGTGGCACAAGCAGCGCTGACGACGCTCTGGGCTGGGGCGTTTACATGGTTTGAACTCTCTCGCTACAATCCCCAAGTGCCTATGGGCGAACAGGGACTGATTTTGCTTCCCCACTTAGCCACCTTGGGTTTTGGTGTGGGTGCAGGTGGTCAGGTAGTCGATACTTACCCTTATTTCGTTATCGGCGCTTTACACTTAATCTCCTCTGCTGTGCTTGGTGCAGGGGCACTTTTCCACACCTTCAAAGGTCCAAAAAACTTAAAAGACGCCACTGGTCGCGCTCGGAAATTTCATTTTGCATGGGACGACCCGAAAAAACTTGGGTTTATCTTAGGACATCACCTGATTTTCTTGGGAGTAGGTGCTTTACTCCTGGTAGGAAAAGCGATGTTCTGGGGAGGACTGTACGACTCGACAATTCACGATGTTCGAGTTGTCACCGACCCCACCCTCAACCCTTTAGTCATTTATGGCTATCAAACCCACTTTGCCAGTGTTAACAACTTAGAAGATTTAGTCGGCGGTCATATCTATGTAGGCTTGTTACTCATTGGCGGTGGTATTTGGCACATCCTCATAGAGCCTTTACCTTGGGCGAAAAAGCTTTTAATTTTCTCCGGTGAAGCCATCCTTTCCTACTCTTTAGGCGGTATTGCTTTAGCAGGATTTGTTGCAGCTTACTTCTGTGCGGTGAATACCTTAGCTTACCCCGTGGAATTTTATGGCCCTATCTTGGAACTAAAACTCGGAGTTAGTCCTTATTTTGCCGACAGCATTAAGTTAGCTAACGGTGGTTACACTTCCAGAGCATGGTTAGCAAATGCTCATTTCTTCTTAGCTTTCTTCTTCTTGCAAGGTCATCTGTGGCACGCCCTACGAGCAATTGGTGTTGACTTTAGCCAAATTGAAAGGGCAATAAATGCCATAGGTAGCGAGTCGTAAAACAATTTTAGATTTTGGATTTTAGATTATGACAATTTAAAATCCGTCTGGGAAAGTTCTGAGACGCTCTCTACGAGACGCTGCGCGAACGCGGACTCGCTACCGCTACGCTAACGCCGGAAATCGTCGCTCAGACTTTCCGCAAAATCTCAAAATTCAAAATGCTCATCAGGGTATTTAACTATGACAATTACAACTGATAGAACCTTAGCAGAAGATACAAATTTATCGTGGTTAGTGGGTAATGCCCGTTTAATTGATTTGTCTGGTCAATTATTAGGCGCTCACGTTGCTCATGCAGGCTTAATTATGTTTTGGGCAGGAGCAATAACAATATCTGAAGTTACACGCTTTGTTCCTAGCGTACCAATGTATGAACAAGGATTGACTTTGTTACCCCACTTGGCAACTTTGGGCTGGGGTGTAGGTGCTGGAGGTGAAGTAGTCGATACTTATCCCTATTTTGTAATTGGCATTTTGCATTTAGTTGCATCTGCTGTGTTAGGTGCAGGTGGACTTTTTCATGTTTTTCGTGGTGCGGCAATTTTATATAATGCCGGTGGACAGGCGGCGAAATTTCACTATGAATGGAATGATCCCAAGCAATTGGGTTTGATTTTAGGTCATCACCTAATTATTCTGGGTTTAGGAGCCTTTTTATTAGTGCTAAAGGCAATGATTTTTGGCGGAATTTATGATACTAATTTGGAAAATGTCCGCCTAATTAGCAA
Organism: Nostoc sp.; assembly: GCF_036919595.1. Taxonomy (GTDB): domain Bacteria; phylum Cyanobacteriota; class Cyanobacteriia; order Cyanobacteriales; family Nostocaceae; genus Nostoc. The sequence continues at coordinate 38,711 of NZ_JBALCO010000184.1, forward strand.
TCCTAATTTAAACCCAGTGACAATTTTTGGCTATTTAGTTGGTCTGAAAGATGGTAGCTGGACTCCTTTAGGGATGGCAAGTGTTGACAACTTAGAAGATGTCATTGGTGGTCACATTTGGGTTGGCTTCATCTTAATTGCTGGTGGCGCGTGGCATATTCTTGTGCAGCCTTTTACATGGCTAAGACGAATTTTACCGATACAAAATGGTGAAGAAATTCTTTCTTACAGCTTGCTAGGTTTAGCTTTGATGGCTTGGATTTCTGCCGTGTTCGTGGCATATAACACGACAGTTTATCCGAGAGAATTTTACGGTTATGAACGTCTAGGAATGGCAGATATTCAGTTCTTCCTTGGTGTAGTGGCCTTCTTAGGTTATGTTTGGCACTATTGGCGATCATCGCATCAAGCTAATAGTTAATTAAGTTTCGCTCAACCCTAGCTAAATAAACTCCTATGCCTGCGGTTAACAGCAGTGGACTGTGGGCATTTCTTGGAATTTTTATGAGGATAACTAATGTTAACTATGATTTTGTGCGCCTTCTGTGGTTGGACAATAATGGTTCTATTTATTGGTAGTGTCTGGTTAACCTTGAAAAAAGGGATAATTCATTTAAAAACTCTGCATGAAATTCCCTGTTCTGGTTGCGAATATTTTACCAACGACTACCGCCTCAAATGTACTGTACACCCAAAAAAAGCTTGTTCTGAAGAAGCGATCGCCTGTATTGATTTTGAGCCGAAAACCTCTGCCTGTAATGCTTGCAACAAGGGTCGGCGAAAGCTTTGTTAAATTTATTTGATTACTCGTTCAGTAAGATACAAGGGTGCGTAGCTTGCCGCCGTAGGCATCGCTTTTGGCGTTGGTGCTGCGTAGGCGTAGCCCGTCGTAGACATCGCTAATCATTTTACCACTCATTATTGATGTTTCATCTTCTCAAGCTGGGTGTAATCATTCGGATAAGCGCTCTCGAAAATAAAGGCGATATAAATTACAAAGGCATTGAACTTTATTTTCCTTAAATTTAATTAAGCCCAGACTGCGTAATTTAAAACTTTGTGTATAGTCTAATTGAACAGGAATATCACTCTCAATAACTTTTTTCATCGCTGCTTTTAACAATTTATCTTCTTCCAGTAATGAAAGATAGGGATGTAAAAAGCCTCTAAATAATCCCTCATCAGTGGGAGCAACTTTCAGAAATTGTTCTAAAGTTAAATTCCCTGTGGCAATTTGATAAAGAGCAGTCCTTAATAAATAAGGATGACCATCAATCATTCCCCTTAATTGTCCGATTTGTGTATCTGACCAATTTAATTTATGTCGTTCGACTAATTCTTTTATTTGTGTGGCGTTAAATTCTCCTATTTCTACAGATAAACCCACATTAAAGGGGGATTGATTGACATTTAGGGAAACATATACTTCTTGAGAATGAGCAATTACTAAACGCAATTTTTGCCAGATTTCTTCGTTTTTACCGTTTTCATGCCATGCTCGAAGTAAAGCAAAAAATTCTTGAGCAATTTCGGGATAAGGAAAAATTTTATCAATATCATCTAAGCCTAATACTAAGGGAACATCAATATTTTTTAATAAATAGTCTTTTAAATAATTAGTGCAGTTAACTTGACTGCTTAAGCGTCTTTTCCAAGATTGATCTATTTTATCTTCTAGCCCTAATTCATAACTCAGAGTTGCACAGAATGCCTGTAAGAAATTATTGAGATCGGTAAGATTTTCTTGACTCCATAAATTCAGAGAAACTGTGCGATAACCTTTTTGTTTACTATGCTCAAGAATGCGGCTCATTAAAGAAGTTTTACCCATCTTTTGTGGCGCTTTGATGCGGATTAACGCCCCTGGTTGGAGGATGGATTCATAACATTTAATTTCCACCTCTGGACGCTCGATATAAAAGGGGGAGTTAAGAGGAACTTGACCATCAGTATTTTCAAAAATCACTGAGGAGTTGTTCTGTTTTACTTTTGGTGTTGCTTGTTCAACAATGCCTAGATTAATTAGCAATTGTTGCTTAATAAACTGACTCACTCCCTTGTAGACTAAATTCTCTGTTGATTTTGGCTTGGTGATAGAAAGATGGTCGTCATCTGTAGCGGTAGGTTGGACATCTTTTATGCCTGGGTTAACGCTATCTGGGTCTACAACTAAAAAACCTTGAGTGGGTTTCGTTTCAAAATAAACTTTTGTAGTAATTTCCAAGGAATCAACATTTTGCCGATACCACTCGTTAAGTTGACGCAGTTGGGGAATATGTGCTTTCAATTCATTAACACTAATAGAGGTTCGTGCCAAAATACCAATTTTATCGACTAAGTTAGCGAGATGAGAACCAGTGTGAGGAGTCGAGAGAAATACAATGCCTTTTGTCTGTTGAATAACTGCTTTCTTTTGAAATGTCTGAGCATTACGCAACATTTCTTTAACTAATAATCCACCCATACTATGAGCGATAAAAATTATTGGGTATTTTCCAATATCATAAACTTCTAAATATTCTTGTAAATTACTAGCTCTATCAAAGAGTGGCATTGTTGAACCTCTCCACTCAAAGGGTTCAGCTTTGTAGCCAAAAGACCAAATACCTAAATTTGGTCTTTCTTGTGCAAGCCACGTTAACCAAAAATTATCATCGTTGCGTAGTTCTTGCGGATGCCAAGTTCCTCGTGCATGGCCACCTAACCCGTGAACAAAAATCACATCCCCGCACCGCTTTGGATTGTCACATCCTGATATTTTGATTAAACCAGTCATCTCTGCGGGTTCAGGTTTTGGGGTTTTACCAAAAGAAATGTTAAAGGGCATAGATATTATGGAGAGAATCAGAGGATGAAAAATTCTTTTTATGCCACGGCCACAGCGCGACTTAAAACTAGGATACAGCTATTACGTCACTACTCGGATTACGGTGTACACACAAGTCGTATCACCCCCCTTAATCCCCCCTTATAAAGGGGGGAAATAAGATTTCCGGTTCCCTCCCCTTCACAAGGGGAGGGTTAGGGTGGGGTAAAACCTGTCTTCTTCAGCTATTTTCAGACTTCAGGTATCGAATCTCCAAAAGCCTTATTATTGCGTGGAAAATCTCCCAGGAATAAATCTTTACAATCCTCTGAAAGCCTTATCTGCTACAATTTACAAGTCTCTGCAAGAAGAGAGGAGTACAAAACATCCCACCCTCGCCAAGGCCCTCGCCGACCCCATTGACCCCCACTCCCGGCCTCGGCAGCTATCGCTTCATGTCGATCCTGCACCCCTTGCCAAAACGCCTCGACTGCGTATCGATCCTCAATACTCCCCCCTACTGGAGTTGGGAGTTCTCCTAAGTCTACTCTCCTCCGTAAATCGCTCCCGCCTTTCCCAATCCTCAGGTTTATGGGTAATTCCCCATATCTTTTCCACTCCCCATCCTGTCCTCTCCATCCCACACTTTTTGCAAAATCATTATACCCTTTTTCGTTCCAATTTTTCCATTCTTCCTTCTCCCAATCAAAATCGAGAGAATTGCCACTAGCCAAATATATTTTTTTCTGGACACTATAACCAAAATACCCGTTAGAGTTATTAACCCAAAGTGTATCTAGTTCTTTTAAATCCTTACAATTAAAGTTTTTGACATCAATGAAATATAAATCGAAAGAGCCTTGTTTTTTGTTTCCTGCTGAATAGAGAATAAACTGCCAATTTTTTGAATCTGCTTCTCTCCATCTTTGTTGCTTCATTAAATAGTCTAATTCACTCAATAGATGTTTCTTTAAAGATTGATCATAAACTGGATTTGAGCTATCCAGTTTTTTTAGTTTCCGATAAAGCAAAGCTACAATATCAGCATTGCCATTGTAGAGAATATTTATGTCTAAACTAAATAATTCAACATTAGATTTAAACTTAGATTTTAGACTGCTAATATTATTAAATGCCTTATTGTAATCTGCTAAAGCCTTAGCTTTATTTGAATTCTCTTCTAATTTACCTTTAACATAGTTAATATAAACTAAAGTAGCTAAATTACTTGAATTATTCTCAATTTTATTTTCTATTTCTGATAACTCTGGCATAATTTTATTAAAATTTATTTCAGCATTTTTTAAATCATTTTTTTTATTTACCTCCTTTTCCTGATCAACTAAATATTGATATCCTAAAATCAGAGAACTATCTAATAAAGCCTCTTTTAGCTTGGGATTATTAATTTTTTCCTGCAATACTAAACCTGCAATATTCAAAAACTGATTCGCTTCGTTTGTTTTCCCCTTTTGTTGAAGTTGAGAAGCCACTGCTGATAGTTCTCTAATTTTAGCAATTGATTGATTGAGTGCATTTGTATTTTTGTTAGCGGTTTCAACTCCTATAAATGCAGCTATTCCTAATAAACCTGTAATCACTAAAGTGAGAAATAAAACCACAACTCCAAAACGCATTCTTTTTCTAGCGGTTACCAATTGCCTTTCTGCTTTCCGTTTAGCTTTAGCTTCAATTTGTCTAGCTCTTTCTGCTGCTTCTTTTTCTTTCCTTTCTCTTTCTAATTCTGCCTCTCTTTCTGTTTCTGCTAGTTCCTCTTCTCGCTCTTGTTTACGACTAGCTGCTAAAAATTCTAAATCTTGAAAACCTAAACTTTTATTCTTTGCCCAAATTGATGCTTCTACTAAAGCATTTCCTCTCAATAACCTAGAATCATCCTGTTTTCCTGAGAAAATCCACTGACGATAATTCTCTGCATAAGGACGCAAACTGGCTAAAGTTTTCTCAATCCATAAATTATTAAAAATTGCTTGATAAATCAGGTTATAAACTTTTAATTTATTATCTTTTTTAACAACGATTCCCGCTAACTGTAAATCACTCTGTTCAATACTATTATCAATATCAATTCCGCCTGATTGCCATACTTGTTGATATAAATCTAATAAGTATGCTGCTTTCTGTTCATCTCTTTTTAAAATTCTATCCCGAATCGTTCTAAAATGTTCCGGTTCATCTTGAGATTCCCAATTCTCAAGCATTCGATTTCTGACTAAATTCTCTACAAAACCAGCTTCCTCATCTGGGAGAATTATAGTTGCAGATTGACGGACAAATTCACAGACTTTCTGAGTCAAAAATGGCTGTCCTCCAGTCCAGTCTAAAATCGCTTTTATTAAGGTTTCAGGCTTGCTAGTTTGTCCAGAGAATCCATTGATTAAAGGTAAAGCTTCTGCAAATTCAAATCCGGTTAACTCAATTCCTTTGCCAATATTAAAAGGAGTACGCTTTTTATCTTGAATTAACTCAGATGGGGTGGCGACTCCCAAAAGCACAAAAGTAATACGTTGATATTCAGGATTATCAACTCTTTGATTAAAGAAAGCTCGAATTAAAGCAAAAAAATCATCAACCGGAAAATTTAAACTGAGAATACTATCAATTTCATCTATAAAAATAACGTATCCCCTCAATACTTCGGGGTAGAAAATTATTCTGGCATCCACGACCCACCAAATAGATTAGAAGAAGATTTCTCCTGAATAATGGTTG
>NZ_JBALCO010000185.1:0-77139 GCF_036919595.1 Nostoc sp.
TCTTCATATAGCTCGTGACTTCATTCTGGAACAGCTTAAACAACAGGTAGGCTTGAATGCACATAGTCAAATTTCTGTCAATGCGTAAGTCCTGCTACAGATGAATCCCAGATTTCGGAATTTTTCCAGGAATCAGCGGGTAAGTGGCGATCGCAACGACGCTATTACACCCTACCTCAGGGAGAAACCAAGGAGATGGAGAGTATAGTTACGATCAATTATCTAGAGCAGGGCTGTGATCAATTGCAAAAGCTAGCTCAGATGCACGATTTGCCTGATACAGTCAGTTTGATCTGTGGTGCAGCAGTTACATGGGATACGGATGTGCCCAAGGCCAGGAAAGAGTCGCAAGGTTCAACGATATTTGGGGCTATGGGAAACATTTTGTATCGCGATCGCGGTTTTGCCATATCGAAACCAGTCACCGCCCAGTATTATTTCTCCAACCCGAAAACACTGTGTTTGCGAACTGAATACAACGGTTCAGTGTTTGAAGAAGAGTTAAAGCTAATTGGCAGCAAATACCGCACCAGACAGACCATCATCTCCCGTGCTGGTGAGCAGTTGATGATTGGTCAATATTTAGAAAAGAGAGTGGAGGATTAGTTTATCGGGTGGGTGTGGCTGGCAGCTATAGCTTCACCCGTTTTGGTATTACCCAGCACTTAGCTATTAACTGCTATATAACTTTTTATAACATTTTGTCAAACTTTACTCCAGAAAATTAGTTGCCATGTCATCATGGGAAGTGAAATGAGAATTAATTCGGCGACAGTGTTTGTTTTTAGTATTGACAGGCTTTTTCCTCTTGGTATTACAGACTTCTCTCCGAAATCTAAATCTCTACAAACTTATGATTTTGGAGACATTTAATGTCAATTTACGTTGGTAACCTCTCCTATGAAGTTACACAAGATGCGCTGAGTGCTGTTTTTGCAGAATATGGTGCTGTAAAGCGTGTTCAGTTGCCTACTGACCGTGAAACAGGTCGTTTACGCGGCTTTGCTTTCGTGGAAATGAGTTCAGAAGATGAAGAAACAAAAGCCATTGAAGCTCTTGATGGGGCTGAATGGCTGGGTCGGGACCTGAAAGTAAATAAGGCCAAGCCCAGAGAAGACCGAGGTGGTTCCTTCGGTGGTGGTGGTAATCGTGGCGGTGGTGGCGGCGGCTACAACCGTGGCGGTGGTGGTCGCTACTAAGCTAAATAGGCGAAAGCAACTTAGTTGAATCTAGAAAAGGCTCAGGCAGCAATGCTTGAGCCTTTTCTATGCAAAACTTGAACTATGAATAATTTCGGACAGTTACTAATTATACCGCGTTCATCAGTGAGAGGTCAAGATAATTTTACTTTTGTCAATTAGAAATTATGCTGAAAATTTAGGATAAACACAGGTATGAAGTTAACTCTTGTATTAACTTATGCGGCAAGAATGAATCATGCGTATCAAGATTAAGCGTAGGCGTAGCCCGCCGCAGGCATCGCCTATAAAATATGCAAGTTAAATGAAATAGGACTACAAAGAAAATCAATGAGAGCAATCAAAATTATTGTTGAAAAACATAATGACGGTTACGTAGCCTATCCGTTGGGTATCAAGGGGGTTGTAGTTGGCGAAGGTGACAGCTATGAAGAAGCTCTAGCTGATGTTAAATCTGCTATCCGCTGTCATATAGAGACATTTGGTCAAGAGGTTTTAGAAGAGGAATCACCAGTGCTAGAAGCTTTTGTGGCGGAAGCTGAGGTTCCTATTTAATGGTTAAATTTCCAGTAGATGCACCTAAAGTTAAAGTAATTAAGACATTGGAATTTCTGGGATTTACTGTTATTAGAGAGCGAGAGCATATTGTTATGGAGCGAGAAAACGAAGATGGAAAAAAAACTCCACTGACTATGCCTAACCACTCTCAAATTAAAGGTTCGACGTTGAGATCCATCTGTACTCAAGCGGGTATCTCAAGAGAGGATTTTTGTCTGCTTATGAGCAAATCTGAAAGGCTGCATTCTGTCTTCACTCAAAACACTTTAAAAGATACAGTCACAAATAAATTTTTGAACTAGGCGATCGCATCTCTCCAGACAAGCTTACCAATAGGCGATTCGTGAAAACAAGATGATATGCGATCGCTCTCCAAACTTCTACTTTTTACCTAGAACTCGGAACTCCGAGTTCTGAACTCGACACTTCAAGCTGAGAACTCGGAACTTCAGTTTTATAGAGAGTACTGGAGTTTAGACCAGGACTTACGCAAAATCATGAAAAAACGAACCGCATTCGCGCAGCGTCTCGTAGAGAAGAACGCAAAGAAATAAGACTTTCAGAGGGTTATTGCCTAAGTCCTATAGACAATAGTTTTACACTACCCTCTAGCATCTCACTTCATGCCCCATGCCCCATTCCCAATTAATAATGAGTTGCCGACTTGCGATGATGTACGGCTGTAACGCCATCTTGATTTAGCACTTTGCCACTCTCAACGGTTGCATAAACCAACCAATGATCGCCAGATTCCATCCGGTTTTGTACGGAACATTCTAGATATGCTAATGCATCGGTAAGTATGGGAGAACCGCTTTCAGTTTCTTGGGTGGCGACATCTGCAAATCGGTCTTGTGCTGGGCCAAAAGGTTTGAGGAAATGCTTCATCAACCCCAAGTGATTACCTTCTTTAAGGATATTGAGGACAAATTTATTGCCGGAGTGTGTTAATGTTTCTACTGCGCGTTCTTTAGCTACAGCTATAGTTAAACCAGGTGGACTAAAGCTGGCTTGAGACACCCAAGAAGCTAACATGGCACTGGATCGATCGCCTTCTTTTGCTGTGAGAACACAAAGAGAACCGACAATCCGACCAACTGCTTGTTCTACACTTGTTGCAGGTTGCCTTGGCGATCGCACTTTTCTAGCTTTCTTCAGTGCTTGAGCAAAGTCGGTTCCAGCTTCTTCACATAATTGCAAGGTGGCATCGTTAGGTTTGAATTTTACGCGGATGGTGTCAAAACCAAACCGATAGCCAGCATCTTTCAATTTACCTTCGATTAAATCAACTGCTTCCCCACTCCAGCCAAAGGAACCAAAAACACCTGCGAGTTTATTATTAGTAGCGGTAGACAGCACAATTCCTAAAGCTGTTTGCACAGGTGTGGGTGCATGACCGCCAAGGGTAGGAGAACCCATGATGAAACCATCGGCTTTTTCCACAGCCGCCCGGATTTCTTCTGGTTCAGTAAATTCGCAGTTAATCGATTCTACGGCAACACCAGCTTTTGTGATCCCACGAGCGATCGCTTGGGCTAATGTGGCTGTATTCCCGTAAGCTGATGCATAAATCAACGCTACTGTCAAGTCAGCAGATGTTTGCTGTTGACTCCATTCCCGATAAGCTTTGGTCAGGTCGATTAAGCCATAGCGTACCAAAGGCCCGTGTCCATTGGCATACATTCGCACGGGAAAATCGGCAAGTTTATCCAGCGCTGTTTCAACTTGACGGGCATGGGGAGCCATCAGGCAATCAAAATAGTAGCGCCGATCTTCGTTATATATTTCCCAACCTTCATCAAATACCTGGTCACCGCAAACATGCGCCCCAAATAATTTATCTGTGTAGAGAATCTCTGTTTGCGGATCGTAGGTGCAAAGTTGATCTGCATAGCGGGGATTGGGGGTAGGAATAAATTGTAAATTATGCCCATTGCCCAAATCTAGAGTTTCTTCTCCCCGCATGACAAGAATTTGCAAATCTGGATTTTCCAGCGCCCCACGTAAATTTTTTGCCCCCGGATTAGAACAAACAAAAGTGATTTGCGGGGCAATTTCCAACAAAGCTTTTAAAGTCGCAGCGCGGTTGGGGTTGACATGTCCCAAAATTACATAATCTAACTCTTCGACATGGAAACGCTGCTGTAAAGCTTGTAAATAAATTTCAGTAAAGGTTTCCCCTGGAGGGTCAATTATGGCAGTTTTATTGCTTTCTATTAAATAAGAATTAGCAGTTGTACCCTTAGCAAGAGCATATTCAATTTCAAATCTCAGCCTTGACCAACTGCGCGATCGCAGTATTCTTGTATCTGTAGCTATTGGATAAACTTGAACGTCACGGGCTTTATTTGTTGACATGGCTGAAATAATTTTAGATTTTAGATTTTGGATTGTTAATTAAACATCAAAATTCTAGATATTAAGTAGAGAGTGCCATTTTACACAAATGCTTTCCTGAATGTTTATGGATTTGGGATTATTAATCTAAAATCCCAAATCCCAAATCCCAAATTAATAGTGGTTTCCGACTTTACGGTGATGTATAGCAGTCAAAGCATCTGGCTTAGAAACCCGTCCGGCGTAAACGGTGCTGTATACTGCCCAATGGTCGCCGCAGTCCATTCTACTGACGACTTCGCACTCCATGTAGGCGAGGGCGTCGTTGAGGATGGGGGCACCATTTTCGGCTGGCTGGGTTCTCACACCTTCAAAGCGATCAGCGCCAGGGGCGAACCGCTTCAAAAAGTGCTTCATTAGTGGTTGGAAATTACCTTGTTCTAAGATGTTAAGAACAAAGCGATCGCCTACTTGCATGAGTGATTCAATTGCCCGATCTTTGGCTACTGCAATGGAAAATCCCAAGGGTTTGAAGCTGGCTTGATTTACCCACGAGGCTAGCATGGCACTGGAAACATCACCTTTTTTAGCAGTGATAATATATAGTCCGCCGCTGAGTCTACCGAGTGCTTTATCCAAGTCAGCACCCAGAGATTTCATGACTTTGATACTGCGATCGCGTGTTACCCATTGACCTAAGTCTGTACCCGCTTCTTCACACAGCTTGTAGGTATTTTCTGTGGGTATTTGTTTAATCCGAATTGCTGGAAAAACTGTTGTCAAACCCAAATTTCGGAATTTACTCACCAACGGATCTATCGGCTCATCATCGCCACCGCCAGTTTCAAACACGCCGATGGCTTGCTTTTCTTTGGCAGATCCTAAAACTGTGCTGAGTGCAGCTTGGATGCTAGCAGCGCCAGAAGCCGGAGGTAGACCAACGACCAGTCCAGTACAGCGGCTAACTAGTTCCCGCAGTTCTTGTAAATCGACTTCAGATCCCAAATCGACAATTTCCACGGCGACACCAGTTTTCCCGATACCGTTGGCAATTGCTTGAGCAAGGCGATCGCTATATCCGTATTCGGAAACGTAAAATATCCCAATTGTTGTTTCTGCTTTGGTTTGTGTTTGGCTCCAAGTGCGGTAACGTCCAATTAGTTCCTCAACATTATGGGATAATAATGGCCCATGTCCTGTAGCAACCATGCTGATGGTTTTCAATTCCGCCATCCGCTTCAGGGCAGATAAAACTGACCGCGCATTCGGTCCCATCAAGCAATCGTAATAGTAATGAAAGTCCTCTTCGATAGCCGCCAAGTCTTCATCAAAGGTGCTATCTGAGCAATAGTGCAACCCAAAAGCATCGCAAGTATAGAGAATTTTAGTTTTGTGGTCAAAGCTGAAAATGGTATCCGGCCAGTGTAAATTTGGAGCAATCACGAATTCAAATTCATGACCATTGCCCAAATCTAAGCGATCGCCATTTTTCACAATCCGCCGTTTGAATGGCTGATGTATCAAATCTTCCAGAAACTGAATCGCCACCCTAGAGCCGACAACGGTAATTTCAGGAGCCATTTGCAGCAAATCTTTAACTAAACCGCTGTGGTCTGGCTCGGTGTGGCTAATAATCAAATAATCAATCTCTGTTGGCTTGATTAGTCCGGTAAGCGTATCAAAGTATAGTTGACGAAACTTTTCGTGGGAGGTATCAACTAAGGCAGTCTGCTCCCCACGGATGATAAACGAGTTATAAGTAGTACCGTTTTGCAGACCAAACTCAATATCGAAGCGATCGCGATCCCAATCTAATGACCGAATAGCCGTCGTCTCTTGAGCGATTTCCACAGTCTGTATGGTGAGCCGTTTTTCAGTTTTTTCGGTGAGCGCTACCATAACTCCCCTCCTTGACAAATTGAGTATTTATTCCCCTAGTTTTATTGTTACACGGCTTGAATGTTAATTTTTATTAAAAAACCTCTGACTGACTTAAAAAAGTTAAAACAGTGAAACCGCATAAGCACTCAGAACACACAGAGAATGTTTGGCTAGCTTTGGAAATTGGGAATTCTCGACTGCATTGGGCATTATTTCTAGGCGAGAAGCTTTCCTCAGCTTGGGATACCGACTATATACCAGAGTCTCTCATACAGCAGTTGACTAAGTGTCAAACCCTGAATGATTTACTAGAGAAAATTTTTCCAACCGAGCGGAAAACTGATGAACAACAAAAACATGCAGACAATTCCTTCCCTGCGTCACCACCTCCCCTGGTCCTTGCCTCCGTAGTTCCCAGCCAAACTGCTATTTGGCAAACTTATCCCAATGTTCGTGTTATTAGCTTAGATCAAGTACCACTAAAAGGTGTTTATCCTACATTAGGAATTGACCGTGCTTTAGCTTTGTGGGGTGCGGGGAAAACTTGGGGTTTTCCAATGTTGGTGATCGATGCTGGGACAGCACTGACTTTTACGGCTGCGGATGATAATCAGTGTCTGATTGGAGGTGCAATTCTGCCAGGACTAGGGTTGCAATTTGCGGCTCTCGATCAACAAACAGGACAATTACCATTAATAGAAATGCCAAATTTTGCCTCTTTACCACTACGTTTTGCGCTGAATACTACAGAAGCAATTCAGAGTGGAGTCATTTACACTTTACTAGCTGGAATCAAAGATTTTATTGAAGCGTGGTGGCAATTATTTCCTAATGGTAAAATTGCGATTAAAGGGGGCGATCACACTTTATTACTAAACTATCTACAAGCCTTATATTCTGAAATAGCAACACATTTAATTGTGGAACCAAATTTAATTTTTTGGGGAATGCGGGAAATAGTAATGGAGCATAAGGAATAGAAATCAGAATTTTCATGGCAAAGAGACAAGCCAAAGCCCAGAGAGCATAGAATTAAAAGAGAAGTTTACCCTTAAATAAAATATGCTCAAAACTTCACAACTAGATGTGATTATGCAGCAATTGGATGCCTTTTCTTCAGCAGAATTACTAGCAGTTAGGGCAAGAGTCGATGCTTTGATTGAGGGACAATCGTTGCCATTGGGCAAAGGTCAACCACCTTTGCTTCGTTGGCCTAACGTTCAGATTCCGGAAAGTACTACATATTATAGGAGTTTTAGTAGATTTACATTCATTCGTAATGAGAATAACGACGTAGACATCCTTGCTGCACCTGCAATTATAAACACACCAAGAACAAATGCAACAAATCCCTTGCCAACCTGGTTACGAGGATTAAGACAAAATCAAGTTGCCCAATTTTTGGAATCGGAATCAAAAGGAGATGATTCCTTAGAAAAAGTCATAGAACTGGTTGACGAATGGATGGCTGATGAATCGGGATATGATCAACAAACATACCCACAGATTGAGACAGGCTTGAATCAGAATCGGATGTCAGTGTAAAAACGCAGATGAGTAGAGCCGTATTGCTAGACACTCATCCTTTGAGTCAAGTAACGCATCCACAAGTAAACCTAAAAGTCCAACAGTGGTTACAATCGTTAAGGAAAACCGAAACTATTATACGTGTGCCGGAAATAGCCGATTATGAACTTCGGCGTGAACTATTGAGACAAGGAAAACAAAAGAGTATAGATCGCCTTAACAAACTTAGTCAAATTTGTCTCATACCACTGACTCCCGAAACGATGCGAAAAGCAGCCGAACTATGGGCATGGGTACGAAACCAGGGGAAGTCTACGGCAAGCAATGACAGCTTGGATGGTGATGTAATTCTTGCTACTCAAGCAATTCTCCAATTGAAGAGTTTTAATCAGGTGATAGTTGTGACAACAAATTTAAAACACATATCGCGGTTTGAAAGCGAAGGAATATGTGTATTAGATTGGCAGCAAACTCTGAATGAGCTAGTTTAATTGGTTAAAATTATGGCTTTTTAAGATAGCTTTAATAAACTCCCGAATCTCGATCGCCACAACCCCAGCACAAGATTCTGGTAAGTCGTTTCCAGCATGGGTAATCATTTTCAACTCGACTTTCGGCATTAGTTGAGCATAAACACGACTCTTTGCTAAAGCATCTGATGTGTCTTGGCCACCTTGTAAAATAAAAACTGGGACATCTATCATGTAAAGCCGCTTTTGCACTAATTCAGCTTCAATTTCTGCTTGTCGCCGTCTGAAAAGTAACTTGCAACCTATAGGATACGGCAATAGCGCTTGACGCAGCTGCAAATCTTGTGCACCTTTTTCATGCCAACCTAAGATTTTAGTCAAAGGAGTGAGCGATCGCAACAATTTAACTATTAGTGGTGGATAGTTCAGTAATCGGCGCATCTTTTGGTAATACTGTTCTTGTCCTGCTATTTCTACGCCCTCTGGTGCTAGCAGTACCACACCATCAACTTTCTCTGGATACTTTAAAGCATAGCTAGCAGCAATCCAACCCCCAAGAGAATGCCCTACTAAATACACCTTTTCTAGCTTGACAGCTTGGAAAAATTCAGCTAAACATTCCACTTGTAAATCTATCGAATGGTGGATATTAGGATTCTCTGACTCACCAAACCCTAATAAATCAGGTGCGAAGCAATGGAAATCTTGTGCAAGAGACTCCATCACAGATAACCATTGACTGCTCTCATTCCAGGCACCATGTAAAAAAATTATAGGAGTTTTTTCACCGACTTCACGCCAGAATATCAGCCCTTGAGAGAGCTTTATCCGGGAGTTACGGAATAGTATACCCATTTTATTTAATAGTTAACTTTTAGCACCATAATTAATAGTCATTAGCATCTGACAAAAGACAAATGACTAATGACAAAATATTATTATGCCAATGTTGTCAAGCCTTTTAAGTAGTCTTGCAACTGCCGAGTATGATCGTGAGACATTTGTCCTAAAGGTAGAAAATTGGGACAAAAAGCTTGGATTTCCATGACTTCTAAAGTATCCTGAATTTCCATTGTCCCATGTACCTCAGCTTCAACCACAATACAAATTGAGTGAATTCTAGGATCACGGTCTGGTGCGGAGTAAACTCCTACCAAACGGTTAATTTTCACCAATTCTAACCCGGTTTCCTCCATCAATTCCCGGTGGACTGTGTTGGGAATATCTTCTCCCCAATCTACTATCCCTCCAGGCAATGCCCAAAGACCATCATCACGTCGCCGGATCAGTACTATCTGACCATCGGGTAAAATTGGGATGATACTAGTGCCAGTAATGGGATGACGAAATATGATACCCAATACTGTTTGTCCAATACGCCATAAACTACGTGTGGACTGCACAGCTGCCGGAAAAAAAGCAATAACGTTCAATCTTTAAAATTTCTATGTTGTATTCTATAGTTCCCTACCACTTACATAGGCTCAACTAATAAAATTTTTGTTGAGTTTCGTTTTATACAAAAATGTCTGTGGTTTGAGATTTTATTCTGACGATTTACGTAGAATATTATTAATACTAACATCAAGTTTCAAGAGAAGCACTGTATTCATATATACATGATATTTTTTAATCAGAAAACTTTTCAGTTTATAACTAACATTAGCCTTGCCCAAATCAGCTATCACTAATAGTTTTTCAGTACACATTCAAAAAATTAATCTGAATAATAAGTCTAAATTCTGAATTCTGAAGAGACAATTAAGCGGCGTTTGACATTGCAACCTGTAGGGACTCCAATACCAGGAAACGAACCTTTTGATGTTGATAATTTAATTAGTCTGAATACTCAACAGTTAACAGGTGATGGTTTTGGGTATCCTACATCGGGGGGAAACTATTCTAATCCGCTTTTCGCTAGTTTCTTGCCAACAGCAAGTTATTTAGAGGTTTTTTCTGCGCCACCACTGACACCAAGGTTTGAAAATTTTGGGACGTCTTGATTGGTTTATTCTAAAAACAACAATTAGTTAGCTCATTTACATCTGTTTGACGTATTTTAATCTAAAAAAAGGTATTTTTCGTCTAGCTGGTGGGGAAAATTCTAAATCGTTATTGACATAACAAGTTGAATGCGGTAGACTAGTAAATTGTTTAAAGCGTATTGATTGCTGCACTAGGGTAAAAGTATATCAATAACATTGGTAGCTGATATTGCCTACGTGATGCCTAGTTGCTGCTTTTTTGTTGTTTATTAATGAGGTGAACATGGCCAAGCGCCGTAACCCGAAAAAAGAAAAGGCGCTACGGAACCAGGCGTATGCCAGAAAGTTTCGTAAACGGACTACTACAGGAAGAATGCAGAGAAGGTTCCAACAAAGACCACCAAAGAGTGAAGAAGAAGAAGGCGCAGCAACAGCTGCTGACACTGACTAAGCTGTCTGCTTAAATTCTTGTTATTTAGATTATTTATTTTTTAGGGCGTACATTTGTACGCCCTTATTTATTACTCGACAGCAATTTGAGTGCGGGCAGCTATGAGTGCTTTACTTACCTGTACAAAGCCAGTACCACCGTAACTATTACGGGCTGCCACAACTTGACGAGGGGATATAGCCTCATAAATATCTGCTGCAAATGCCGGATGTAGTTCTTGCCACTCTTGCAATGTCAAATCTTTCAGGAGTTTACCTGCGGCAATGCTAGTTTTTACCACCTTACCCACAAGGTTGTAAGCTTCCCGAAAAGGGACGCCCCGTGCTGCCAAATAATCTGCTACATCGGTAGCATTAGAAAAATCTTCTGCCACAGCTTCTGCTAAACGCTGGGTACGAAATTCTAAGCCTTCCCTGAGCAAAATCGTCATTGCTTCTAGAGAGGCTTTGATTGTGTTGACGCTATCAAATAGACCTTCTTTATCTTCTTGCAGGTCTTTGTTATATGCCAGGGGTAGCCCCTTCATAATCACTAACATCGCTTGGAGATGACCGAATACACGTCCCGTTTTCCCTCGCACCAATTCTGGTACATCGGGGTTTTTCTTTTGGGGCATAATACTGGAACCCGTGGCACAGCTATCTTTGAGGGTGACAAAGCGGAATTCTTCAGATGACCAAAGAATGACTTCTTCTGCAAGGCGGCTGAGGTGAACCATAATCAAGCTAGCAGCACACAAGAATTCGATCGCAAAATCGCGATCGCTCACTCCATCGAGGCTATTAGCATAAATATCGTCAAAATCCAAGAGTTTGGCTGTGTAGTGGCGGTCAATCGGGAAAGTAGTTCCTGCTAAAGCACCGCATCCCAAAGGTGAGATATTCACGCGGCGAGAAACATCTCCCAAGCGTTCCCAGTCGCGTTGCGCCATTTGAAAATATGCCAAGAGGTGGTGAGCTAAACTCAGGGGTTGGGCGCGTTGTAGGTGAGTATAGCCAGGAATCAGGGTTTCAACGTGCTTTTCGGCTATATCCAGTAAAACACCTTGAAATTCACGCAATTCGCTTTTGATTTGTTGGATTTGGTCGCGCAGGTAGAGTCTGGTATCGGTGCCAACTTGGTCATTACGCGATCGCGCCGTATGCAGCTTTTTACCCACATCGCCGACAATTTCTGTCAGTCGTCCTTCAACTGCAAAATGGACATCTTCAGCATCGACACCAGGCTGAAATTTCCCCTGGCGATACTCTTGGCGAATTTGTTCTAAACCTGCAACCAATTGCTCCCCTTCTTCTTGGGAGATAATGCCCGTGTGAGCTAGCATTTTGGCATGAGCTTGAGAACCAGTAAGGTCATATTCTATTAATTCAATATCGAAACCTATACTGGCATTAAAACGAGCGATCGCCGGATGCAAAGCTGATTCAAATCGCTGACTCCAAGTTTGTTCTTTGGTCATAAATATGAGGGGAGTGGGCATCAATTTTGGATTTTAGATTAATCATCAATCTAAAATCCAAAATCCGAAATCCAAAATCTAAAATTACTTTAACCGTAACTAGTTAAATTCCGAATCATATAGCCAATGAGTAAACCAATCAACAATGCCCACACTTGACCCGTTTGTATAAAGTGGCTCCAAGCTTTTTGCATCTGACCCATAACGTCTGGGTCGGTGATTGTTGGTGCTAGTGCTGTCAAATTTACAGGCAAATGCCAAAGTAACTGAGATGTCAAATCGCTGTAATTGCTCATCTTTGGTGATTAAGAAGTTAGGGGTGGCAAATTTCAGTATCAGTTTATTATTTACATTAATTACTGATATTTACTGAAATATTTGGATATAACTTCAATGTCTTAACTCAAGATGCAGGCGATGCCAACCGCAATTTCTCGGCAGTCCGCAAAATCTGCCCAGCCAAAACTGCTGCACCAAAACCATTATCGATATTTACTACGCCTACTCCCGCTGCACAAGAGTTAAGCATTGTCAATAAAGGTGCTAAACCACCAAAACTTGCGCCATAACCGATGCTGGTGGGTACGGCAATTACAGGACAACTTGCTAAACCAGCGACAACGCTGGGTAAAGCGCCTTCCATCCCTGCCACGACAATCAACACTGATGCTGATTCAATCAGGTGACGGTTACTTAATAAGCGGTGAATCCCAGCAACACCAACATCCCAGAGGCGCTGGACGCGAAAACCAGAAAGTTCAGCAGTGACAGCAGCTTCTTCGGCAACGGGTAAATCGGCGGTACCAGCAGAAAGAATGCCAATTTCACCCCAGAATTGCGGTTCGATAATAGGAGGAGCGATCGCACAAATTCGTGCCGATTCGTAATATCGCAAACCGCTAACTCTTGATTGCAGTGCGGCATAAACTGCTGGTTCAATGCGAGTTGCCATCACCACCGGATTACGGAGGCGCATCACCTCCATAATTTGAGCAATTTGATCAGGAGTTTTACCAGGGCCCCAAATCACCTCTGTGAAACCAGTTCTTAGCTGGCGATGGTGGTCAATTTTGGCAAACTCACCCACAGATTCATAAGCTAAATCTTTGAGTGAGTCTAATGCCGTATCTGGCGTAACTTTACCATTGGCAACCGCTTCAAGGAGCGATCGCAAAGCTTTTTCATCCGTCATTAGTCGTTTGTCCTTTGTACTTTGTTATTTATAATTAGCCATTAGTTAATGGACAACTAATGACTAATGACTAATGACTAATCAATTGCTTTAATTTCATAAATGTTCCATAATGCGCCACCAAGGGCGGAGAATCTGATACCTTCAAAACGATTACGTACAGCTGACAGTGACAAGGGGTTAACTAGATAAATAAACGGTAAATTTTCCTGGGTAATCCGTTGGGTTTCGGCATAAATTTCTTTTCGCTTCGCTTCGTCTAACTCCTTTGCTCCTTTAATATAAAGCTTACCAATTTCTGCTTCCCAAGCAGCCACCTCCCGACCCTCAATCGGCTTTTGCCCTGCTTGGGGTTTTTGATTAAACATATGCAATCCACCTTCGGGAGACCAGACGTTAGCCCCATCATTCGGTTCTAATCCACCTGTCAAACCCAGCATCGAAGCTTCCCAGTCTAAGGAGTTAGAAAGCTTATCTGTATAAGTATTCCATGCCAGTGGAGTGAAATCGACTTGAATCCCGATTTTACTCAAGTCTTGTTTAATCTGCGAGCCAATTGCTTCGCGGATCTTGTTCCCAGCATTAGTGAACAACGAGAAGCGGACGCGATTCCCCTGAGCATCTATTAGTTGGTTTTTGTCGTTATATCTGAATCCTGCTTTTAATAGTAGTTCTTTCGCTTTTTGCATATCGTAATTATAAACTTTTAGCCCTTCCTTACGTGAAAGGTAATAGGGGCTTTGCACAGAGATTGATGAATCTTGTGGAGTACCTAAACCGCGAAAAGTGTTGTTAATCATTGTTTGGCGATCAATAGCATAAGCTACTGCCTGCCGAAATTCCACAGTGTTGAACCAACTCGACTTGACTGGATTTACCAGGGGTTTTCCATCCCTTTTACCTTTATTCAAATTAAACAAAATAAACGTCGTACCAGTTGCTGGTCCACCATTGTAAATTTTAAAATTACCCTGCTTTTCTTGCGCCTTCAGCAAAGAAAAGTATTCTGGTGAAACTCCTTCAGTATCTAAACTGCCAGAACGAAATTGTAACAGTGAAGTATCTGTTGATTCCACTATTGGCCACACTATCCGTTCAATATAAGGTTGGGGTTCTCCTTTTGGTCCTTTGCGCCAATAGTAAGGGTTGCGTCGGAAAATCACACGTTGACTTGTGTCATAGCGCTCTAACTTATAAGGACCGTTGACAACAATTTGATCGGGAGGAGTATCAACGCCCCACATTGATAGAAATGTTGGCTTACCCTCCTGGTCTTTTGTCTTTACAGATTTTTCTAAACTATGGGCAGGTAAAATTGGTAATCCTATAGTCACCAAGAACGGCGCAAACGGTTCCGGATTAATGAATTCAACTTGCCGCGCATCAATTTTTCGCACCTTGGGTAATGCACGACTTTCACCAATCCGTAAGACATCTCTAGCATCCGTCGGAATTGCTTCATTGAGGTAAATATCATTAAAGGTAAACACCACATCATCTGTCGTTAATGGCTGACCATCAGACCATTTCAATCCCTCTCTTAGGGTAAAAACAAATCGCAATTTGTCGTCAGAAATTTGCCATGATTGGGCTAAGTCTGGCTCGATTTTCCCAGTTATAGGGTTTTGGTTAGTTAATCCTTCATAAGTCAGTCCAAAAATATTTGGTGACTCTTGGCTAAGAGGGTAGTTAAAGGTTTTGGGGTCACTCAGAATACTATCTACTAATTGAGGTACTTGAGCAGCCGAGGTTTTCAAGTTAGTTAGGTTACAGCCACTAACTGTAAGTGCTATAGCTGAAACCAGAATTATTACAAACCAAAAGCGTTTAATTAAAGAAATAATAATATTAGTAATTTTCATAGTTTGAATACATAAATACTGTAATTAATTTTCCTGATATTGTAACCAACAAAGAAAGTTTTAGATCGAAAAACTGAGTATCAGTATTCTGTAGAACCTCTACAACTTTCTCTTTACTGAATTTATTAGAACTTTTGTGTGCATATTTGCGGGATGATTTATCTCACACATAGGCACAGAGAGGATAAGAAGTTTTAGAATTCAATACATCAAATTTAATTCCTTGATCCAGCGAGCCAGAATTTATCCTACTTGTATTTATTCACGATGTAAATATGCATAGTTAATTATGCACTCTAAAATAAACTTATGTACAATGCTTTTTTCTATAATAGTTCTATTTAAGCTTTCATTCAGGATGCTAATAGATAATGTAATCATTTCTGCTTGGTTGTTATCTCATATCAATCTATTAATTTAAATCCTCACGATTATGATGCACCAAAAACAAGTTACTCAAAAGCAACTAGCAAGACAATAGCATAAGCACATATACCTTCTTCTCGTCCAACGGGCCCTAATTTTTCATTCGTAGTAGCTTTGATGCCAATTTGATTTGGTTGTAATTCTAAAACCGCCGCTAGTTTGTCGCGCATATTGTGAATATGCGGTTTTAATTTTGGACGTTCTGCTACTACTACCGAGTCAATATTTCCTACCTGCCAACCTTGATCCCGAATCAGTTGATGTACTTGAGTTAATAGTACTAAACTATCTGCTCCCGCCCATTTAGGATCACTAGGGGGAAAATAATGACCAATATCCCCCAAAGATAATGCCCCAAGCATCGCATCCATAATTGCATGGGTTAGTACATCAGCGTCACTGTGACCTAATAAACCCAGTTCATGGGGAATTTGAATTCCACCTAAAATCAAAGCGCGATCGCTTACCAATTGGTGAATATCGTAGCCGTTACCAATCCGAATTTTTGTCATTTGTTATTTATTATTGGGGATTGTTTAGTAGTTATTTTCAATCTCCTTCATCTTCCCCTGCTCCTCCTGCTCCAATTTTTTCAAAAGATCAGGGCGGCGATCGCGGGTTTTTTGAATTTGTTGTTCGTAACGCCACCGGGCGATCGCTGCGTGATTTCCACTGAGCAATACATCAGGCACTTTCAAACCGCGAAAATTGGCCGGACGAGTATATTGGGGATAGTCTAACAACCCCTCCTCAAAACTTTCTGCTGTCAGAGACTCTGTTTTGGCAACGGTTCCTGGTATTAGTCGCACTACACCATTAATCAAAGCCATTGCTGGAATTTCGCCGCCAGTCAGAATAAAATCGCCTAAAGATACTTCCCGAGTTACCAAATGCAGCACCCTCTCATCCACTCCTTCGTAATGCCCGCAAATAACTACTAACTGGTCATAATTTGTCGCCAATTCTTTCAAAAGAGGTTGATCAATTGTTTGACCCTGTGGACTCATCAAAATTATTTCTCTTCGGGGTAGAGTCGGCAGCGACTCCACAGCGGTAAAAATAGGTTCTGGCTTCATTAGCATCCCTACGCCACCGCCGTAGGGTTCATCATCCACCTTCCGGTGTTTGTCAGTGGTAAAGTCCCGTGGATTAATCAGATGCACTTGGGCAATCTGTTTGGCTAAGGCTTTACTCAGTAACCCAGAATTGAGAACAGAGTTAAAACAGTCAGGAAAAAGTGTAACTATATCAAAGCGCACAGTTATTCGTATTCAAGGACACTAATCTTAAATTTGGATGTCTAGCAAACACCGCCAAGCCAAGGTCGAGTCAAACTCCAGTTAAACTTTATCAATAGTATCTAAAACTACCAGGTCTCTTGGATTTTAGATGGGCTCAAAAGTTTTTCTAATTACTTAATTTATGTTTAAATGTTGTCACAAGTACATTTAAATTAATAATCATATCAAGTTAGCAACTTCCAGGATGCATCGAGCCAGCCTCAGAAAAAAGCATAGTCTTAACTGCTTGTCCCCAGCCCCAGAGGGGGAATTTAGCCCCCTAAAGACTATTTTGCCCTGCTGCAAGTGGACAGGTGAAAAACAAGGCTCTGGCTTTGAAGGATGGGAACGAAGACGTTTAGACTGAGGCAACGCGAGCGTTAAGCGAGAATTTGGAGAGCGGCTGATCCAGTTCCAAACTTCCAAAAAGTGTCCTCTCAAAGAAGCAAAGCGCAAAAATCATGGCTGCAACTGATCCTTGTTAAATTCACCTGAAGTTGTTGACAGGAGAAACAAAATGCCGCAATTACAAGCTAAATCGCTGGAAATGAGGACACCCCAAGCAACTAAAACCGCCGTTCTGGTTATCGGAGGCGCAGAAGACAAAGTTCATGGGCGCGAAATCCTACGAACTTTTTTTGGACGTGCCGGTGCTAGTAAGGCTTATATTACAATTATTCCATCTGCCTCTCGCGAACCCGCTATCATCGGTGGTCGGTATATTCGCATTTTTGAAGAAATGGGTGCCCAGAAGGTAGAAATTTTAGACATCCGCGAACGGGAACAGTGTGAAGCCTCCCAAATCAAAGCATCCTTAGAAGCCTGTAGTGGGGTATTTTTGACAGGAGGAGACCAGCTGCGTCTCTGTGGGGTATTGGCAGATACACCAGCAATGGAAATTATTCGGCAGCGAGTCAGGGCGGGGCAACTTACCTTAGCAGGCACTAGTGCCGGAGCGGCAGTGATGGGGCATCATATGATTGCTGGCGGCGGTAGTGGAGAGACGCCAAATCGTTCCCTAGTCGATATGGCAACGGGTTTGGGATTTATTCCGGAAGTAATCGTTGACCAACATTTTAACAACCGGAATCGGATGGGGCGGCTGATTAGTGCGATCGCAGCTCATCCTGATCGCTTAGGTATTGGCATTGACGAAGATACTTGTGCAGTGTTTGAACGTGATGGTTGGCTACAAGTTATGGGTAAAGGCAGTGTCACCATTGTTGATCCCACTGAACTCACCCACACTAACGAACCCCATGTTGGTGCTAATGAACCGCTAACCGTGCATAATTTACGTCTGCATATCCTCAGCTATGGCGATCGTTTCCACTTATACCAGCGCACTGTATTGCCTGCTGTACATCGAATCTCCAGCTGACGGGATAGAGTATCTGAGGTTACACTGAGTTGACCGCAAATTTTAGATTTTGGATTTTGCGAAAAGTTGTAAGGAGGAGCAACTGCGTTGCACGGGTTAAGGACGTTGTTGCAAGTGGTAAACCAGCGCACCCAAGTTGGTTTCCTTCTGTAGGCGACTGGTGTTAGCGCAGCGTTAGCGAGTCTTCTCCCTTGGCGCTAGCCTCTCCCTTTGGGAGAAGGGGAGACGCCAAAGGCGAACGAGCGTCACCCGAAGGGCGTTGGTTTCTCTCCATAGGAAACTTTTCCAGACGGATTTTAGATTCAAAGAGCTTTTCGGCACATGCCGCCAGAAAGTGGGCAAAACAAATCAAAAAAAACCTCAAACTTGTTAACGCTACGCTATCGTCAATCTCAAATTCCCACAGCTAAGTACCCTAATTGTCTCTTTCAATCCAAAATCATAAATCTAAAATCCAAAATCGGTTGACCGCACATTTATTTCTTATTGTAGAAAAATGATGAGAATACTATGTAAAAAGAAAAAACTGTTCATTACAAACAGTTTAGCGGTCAATTCCAGTAAGAAACTAGAATTTTGGTTCCGAATCTCCATCTACCTATTCCCATGAGAATCCTCAAGATCCAGACCTTACGCGGCCCAAACTATTGGAGCATTCGACGCCACAAGCTGATCGTCATGCGCCTCGATTTAGAAACCCTTGGTGAGACGCCCTCGAATGAAATCCCTGGCTTTTATGAAGGATTAGTTGAGGCGCTGCCGAGTCTGGAGGGTCACTATTGTTCGCCTGGCTGTCGTGGTGGTTTTCTGATGCGAGTCAAAGAAGGCACTATGATCGGCCACGTTGTGGAACACGTAGCCTTAGAACTCCAGGAATTAGCTGGAATGAATGTCGGCTTTGGTCGCACCCGTGAAACTGCCACACCCGGAATTTACCAAGTAGTGCTTGAGTACCTGAATGAGGAAGCGGGACGCTACGCTGGACGAGCCGCGGTGCGCTTATGCCAGAGTATCGTTGATCGAGGCCGTTATCCCAAGGCAGAATTAGAGCAAGATATCCAAGACCTGAAAGACTTCACCCGTGATGCTTCCTTAGGCCCTTCCACTGAAGCGATCGTCAAAGAAGCAGAAAAAAGAGGTATTCCCTGGATATCTCTGGAAGCCCGCTTTTTGATTCAGCTGGGCTACGGCGTGAATCAGAAGCGGATGCAGGCCACAATGACGGACAACACCAGCATTCTAGGCGTAGAACTAGCTTGCGATAAAGAAGCCACTAAACGCATCCTCGCTGCCGCTGGTGCGCCAGTACCTAGAGGTACAGTGATCAACTTCTTAGACGATTTGGAACAAGCCATTGAATACGTTGGCGGTTATCCCATCGTTATCAAGCCCGTGGATGGCAATCATGGACGTGGGATCACCATTGATATCAGAACTTGGGAAGAAGCTGAAGCCGGATACGAAGCTGCTAGACAAGTTTCCCGGTCAATTATTGTCGAAAGATATTACGTTGGACGCGACCACAGGGTACTGGTAGTAAATGGCAAAGTAGTAGCAGTAGCCGAACGCGTTCCGGCTCATGTGATTGGCAACGGCAGATCTACCATTGCCGAACTGATTGAAGAAACAAACCTTGACCCAAATCGCGGTGAAGGACATGATAACGTCCTAACGAAGATTGAACTAGACCGCACCAGCTACCAGTTGCTAGAAAGGCAAGGCTATACCCTAAATAGCGTGCCACCCAAAGGAACCCTTTGTTATCTCAGAGCAACGGCAAACTTAAGTACAGGTGGTAGTGCCGTAGATCGTACCGATGAAATTCACCCAGAAAATCTCTGGTTAGCACAACGGGTAGTTAAGATTATTGGTTTGGATATCGCCGGACTGGATATCGTAACCACAGATATTGGTCGTCCGTTGCGGGAAGTGGATGGAGTGATTGTTGAAGTTAATGCCGCTCCCGGTTTCCGAATGCACGTCGCCCCAAGCGTGGGTATTCCCCGCAACGTCGCTGGCGCAGTCATGGATATGCTATTTCCCAACGAGCAATCTAGCCAAATTCCAATCCTCAGCGTTACTGGTACTAATGGCAAAACCACTACTACCCGATTACTAGCACATATTTATAAACAGACGGGGAAGGTAGTAGGTTATACTACGACCGATGGAACATATATCGGTGATTATTTAGTAGAAGCTGGCGATAACACAGGCCCCCAAAGTGCCCACGTCATCCTCCAAGATCCCACAGTGGAAGTAGCGGTACTGGAAACGGCTCGCGGTGGAATTCTCCGTTCTGGATTGGGCTTTGAAGCAGCAAATGTAGGGGTGGTATTGAATGTAGCCTCCGACCACTTAGGAATAGGTGATATAGATACCATTGAGCAGTTAGCTAACCTCAAGAGCGTAGTAGCGGAAGCTGTATTCCCTGATGGCTACGCGGTACTTAACGCCGACGATCGGCGCGTCGCCGCCATGTCAGAAAAAACTAA
The DNA here is from genome assembly GCF_036919595.1 of Nostoc sp. Lineage (GTDB taxonomy): Bacteria > Cyanobacteriota > Cyanobacteriia > Cyanobacteriales > Nostocaceae > Nostoc. The sequence continues at coordinate 20,504 of NZ_JBALCO010000185.1, forward strand.
GGCTAATATTGCTTACTTCACAATGAACCTCGACTCGGAATTGGTGCGAAAGCACATCCAAAAGGGCGGAGTAGCGGCAGTATATGAAAATGGTTATTTGTCAATTGTTAAAGGTGATTGGACACACCGCATAGAAAGAGCAGAAAATATACCTTTAACAATGGGCGGACGTGCACCATTTATGATTGCCAACGCTTTAGCAGCAAGTTTGGCAGCATTTGTACAAAACGTGACGATTGAGCAGATTCGTGCTGGTTTGAAGACCTTCCGGGCTTCAGTTAGTCAAACGCCAGGACGAATGAATTTATTTAATTTAGGAAACTACCACGCTTTGGTAGACTATGCCCACAACGCAGCCAGTTACGAAGCTGTAGGTTCTTTTGTTCGGAACTGGACTACAGGACAACGGATTGGCGTAATTGGTGGACCCGGCGATCGCCGCGACGAAGACTTTATTACTTTGGGCAAATTAGCAGCGCAAATTTTTGATTACATCATTGTCAAAGAAGACGATGACACACGGGGACGCCAACGGGGTTCAGCCGCCCAGTTGATTATTCAAGGCATCACCCAAGTTAAACCGGATAGCCGCTATGAATCAATTCTGGATGAAACCCAAGCGATAAATAAAGGCTTAGATATGGCTCCCAATAACAGTCTGGTGGTAATTTTGCCAGAAAGCGTCACTCGCGCTATTAAGTTAATTAGGGCGCGTGGTGTAGTGAAGGAAGAGACACATCAACCAAATCCTGGCACAACTGCCATCGATTCCCAAAATGGGATCGCACCTTCTTCTGTTGTTAATACACTCTTGTAGTCAGGAGAAGACAGCGCTGGCTCCCCAACGCACTGCCTCCTCCTGACTCCTGTATTCTGACTACTTTAATTATTGTTCTTCTTGTTCCGAATTGGTTTCGTCACTGGGAGTTTTCATCTCCTCCTTAAAACCTCGTAGGGTTTTGCCCAGTGCGGTCCCCAGTTCGGGAATTTTTTTAGGGCCAAAAATTAGAACCGCGACTATGGCAATTACACCGATTTCTGGCCATCCCAGTCCAAACATATAAATTTCCTCTAAGGCATCTTTAATTAAATATAGACATTGATGGCTCAAATCCGATGATTTAGCCACTTATAGGCGCTCGACCCTCTTGCAGAAACAGGGTATAAAGAAAATGAATAGAAATAAGTCTTTTTGTCCTCAAAACTTTTGGCAAAGCAACTTGGGATAATCTGCCAAAGTGGCTCAGTCTGTGATTGACGAACTCAAATCCGTGAAAAGTACGACTAAATCTCCTCAGTCTATTCAACAACACAATCTATACTAATGTAAGTATCTTGTATTAGAAACAATATTAAATAATTATTAAATAATTTTGGTTGTTCTTTGAAAATCAATTTGTAAAATTATTCTCCCTCAAAATTCATTTGAATCTCAATTTTAAAATTTAATGTTAATACATTTTTGTTGAGGAGTTGAAATCTCTACACGATGAGCAATTTCAGTCCTTAAAAGTAATAAGAATTAATTTGATAAAGCCTTTTTTAAAACAGTCCTAACTGTACTCCGTAGTTTTTATTATCAGTATTTTCTGTTATTATTGGTGGTAAATCTGCTGGAGGTTCAACAACCAAAGGAGCATTTTCTTCAAATCTCAGTTTTGAGCTTATGATGTAGTTTTCATCAATCTCAAAAGCTAACCAGCGTCTTTGTAAAGTTTCTGCAACTCGACCTGTCATATTAGAACCAGCAAAAGGTTCTAAAACAATATCACCTGGTTCTGTACAAAGATTGATGACAAACTCTGGTAAAGCTTGAGGAAATCTTGCCGGGTGTGGCTTAAAACCTTCTTCTTTGCAACGTCTTTGGTAATAATCGTTAGAAGCAGTATTCGAGGCAGAAATCACATTTACGGGCTGGACTAAATCTTCAAATAAAATTTCTTGTATAAGAGTCTGTTGCCCTATTTCTTCTTTGTCTGTACTACAACGTCCATCAATAATATTCGGGGGAATAGCTCCTCCCCTGTCCTTCCCAAATTTATCGGAAATATCATGACCTGATGGTCTAACTTTGGGTTGATAGCCATTCTTCAGAAGGTTTTTCATTGCATCACTATAAGGCTTTAAAACCCTTCTATTATTAGCTTTAGGATGCGGTTCTTTTGATAGCCACCAAATTGTATTTACCGAATCTTTAACTCTTTCCCTGCGAATTGTTACCCATTCGGCAGGGGTGGGTAATTTTGCTGGATTATACCAATACAATTCTTGTGCCAGATAAAATCCCAGTCCACCTTTTTCTTTTGCTTTGCACAAAGCAACAACCAATTCAAAATGATAAAGAGAACGAACTGGCATCCCCTTAATCCAACTACCACCAATATCAATAACCAGTGAGCCTGTTGGCTTAAGAATACGGTAAAACTCAGCCGCATAATCTTTAAACCATTCAACATATTCATTGGCATCAACATTTCCGTATTCTTTTTTACGAACCAGTGCAAATGGTGGAGAGGTACAAATTAGATCGATACTTTCGTCGGCAATACTTGCCATTAATTCTAGGCTGTTTCCCAAATAAGCAGCACCAAATTTTGTTTCGTAGTAAGGGTTACAATTAAGTCTCATCTAAACTTTGTTAGTACATTTGTACAGATAAAAACAGTATTATCCATAAAAGCATAAGTTTTTCAACTGTTAGCTATTTTTTTTGATTAATTTAGGACTTACGTACACTCTACGAATTCTTCTTTTCTCTATGAAAGGCTGCGCCAACGAGACGCTTTGCGTTCACGTAGTGTCTTTAAGAGTTGGCGTGTTGGCGGTAGCCTGCGGCAAGCCACTATGTGTCTCCGATAAACTCAGCTTTTTGGCGATTTTTGCCTAAGTCCTGTAATTTGCTGGATGAATAGGGCAATGTGCCAAGTATCTGCCCAAATAGTACATCTGTCCTAAATAGAGCATGGCCGAGATAGAACTGGACAACTTGAACAAAGTGATCATTAACGCAACTAACTTCTAATTGGATTGGTAATTGGCAAACCTAACCAATCGCTTAATTCATAAGCTAGCCATTCCAGTTCTGCTTCAGATTTAATAACACCACTAATACCACCAAGTTGATATTTTTTTACTCCTACCCAAATATCCAATTGTGCTGGAACGGCAATTCTAGTGCCTTCAGAATCTTTAGTAAAATGTTTGGGAATGTAAACTAACTTAGTAATACTTTGTCTTGGTGATGAACGGGGACGATAAAATTTCCAAGCAAACAACTCCCAGGTTAGGGCAATTTCTTTGGGATTCAGGCGTAAGCAGATGCGTCCAAACAAGTTAAAGAAAAATTTATACACCATCATAAAGCCAGCACCCCAAAAGGGAAGTGAGAACATGGCAAAGGGGATGTTGACAGGAAAAGGGGCCGAAAGAGCAACAATTGTCCAAATTAGGATAAATGAATTCCAGGCAATCGCAAATACACCTGTGAGTATTATTGATGGATGGAAACCAGATGGTGGAATGATAATTTCTAGAGAATCCCAATTTTTGGTTAATTGAATCTTACTGCCATCTGGTTTGCCAACAATTAAAGCAGGCAAGTTTGTCGGTTGTGGTTTCTCCAAGGCTGCGATCGCAACAGTAGCAGAACTAAAACGCCGTTCTAAACTGGGTTCAATCATCCACTTTAGCCAATTGCTAAAGCTGGGACTCAGATTAGCCACTTGTTCAAACTGAATGCGAAAATCCTTTTGGGGTAAATCGGCTGGGTAAGTACCCGTCACTAAATAAATTAAAGTTGCACCTAAACTATAAATGTCAGAAGCAGGAACGGTACGCCCACCAAATTGCTCCTGTGGCATATATCCATAAGTACCCACCACAGTCCTAGTCCCAGTTTCTGCACCGAGGACAGTTTGCACTGAACCAAAATCTACTAGATAAACTTGACCAACAGTATTACCAGAACGCTCTCCCAATAAAATATTGCTAGGCTTAATATCACGGTGGATAACAGGCGGATACAGCCCATGTAGGTAAATGAGAATTTCTAAAACTGCCTTGGCTATTAGTTTGATTTCTGCTTCTGTAAAAGTCCGTCCAGTTTGTAAATATTGCTCTAAAGTTTGGGCGCGGATATAAGTTTGTACTAGGGCAAATCCTTTGAGGGTTGATAAATTTACCTCAAAATAGTTTAAATAGTGAGGAATTAAGGGATGTGACAAAGATTTTAAAGTTTCAGCTTCTCGCTCAAACAGCTTGAGTGAATCCCACTCAAAGTCATCACCAAAAGAGAGTAACTTGATGACAACTAATTCCTGAGTTTTCAAATCACGAGCTAGCAACGTCCGCCGCCCTGCTTTTTTTCCTAATAGCTGCTGAACTTCGTAGCGATCGCCTAATATTTCGCCAATCATTATGGTTTCTGATAACGCTGCGGTTGAAAAGTTTTTATAGCTTATGGCTTTTCAGTTTGGCAAACCGATATCTTTAGTATAATTGCGTAGTTTTATGCCCTCCCAACTTTGGCCTTATATTACCCCTGGTATTCCCGATGATTTATTCGAGCACTTGCCAGGAATTCCCCTGAGCCAGCGAGAAGTCCGACTACTGTTAATTGCCCAACTACGGCTAAAACCAGATTCTGTGTTGTGGGATATTGGCGCAGGGACAGGTACAATTCCGGTAGAGGTGGGGCTATTATGTCCAAAAGGACAGATTATCGCTATAGAAAGGGATGAAGAAGTAGCTAATCTGATCAAGCGTAACTGCGATCGCTTTGAGGTGAAAAACGTCGAAGTAATTGAAGGTAGCGCCCCGGAGTGTTTACATGATCTTAAGATTACTCCTCACCGCGTTTGTATCGAGGGAGGACGCCCCATTCAGGAAATTCTGCAAGCAGCTTGGCATTATTTGCCACCATCCGGTCGGGTTGTAGCCACAGCTGCTAATCTAGAAAGTCTGTATGCTATTTCCCAGAGCTTTTCCCTGTTAAGAGCTAGAAATATCGAAGTCGTCCAGTCTGCGGTTAACCGCTTAGAGACACGCGGTTTTTCTCAAACCTTTACCGCCGTTGATCCCATTTTTATCCTCAGTGGTGAGAAACTAGACTAAATCAAAAAGATTTTAGATTTTAGATTTTAGATTTTAGATTGGGGATTTAGGTCATAGTTCATAACAAACCAAGCCACAATTACCAATCCCTAATCTCGAATACCTAATCTCTAATCCAAAATCCAAAATCCAAAATCCAAAATACTTTTATGCCTTGGCCTCGGATTATTAGTGGAATTGTTGCGATCGCTCTTGCTCTTTGTGTGACCCTTTTGGGGGGTTGGTACTTTACCATCATGTTTGCGATTATCGTCTTTTTGGGTCAAGAGGAATATTTTAATTTGGTGCGAGCCAGAGGTATCGCTCCCGCCGCTAAAACCACTATGGCTGTCAGCCAAGTCTTGCTGGTGATTTGTACCCTTGATGGCAGTTTAGCTGACGCTGTAATGCCCTTAGCTGGTACACTTATTTGTTTTTACCTGCTGTTTCAACCCAAATTTGCCACGATCGCTGATGTTTCCGCTTCTATTATGGGGCTATTTTACGTAGGTTATTTGCCGAGTTACTGGGTGCGGTTACGAGCTATTGATAGTGCTGCTTTTAGCAATCTCCCTTTTGGAGGTTACTGGCCCATAACCTGGACAGATTTCTGGCAAAAGGCAAATTCGGCGTCTTTACCACAAGGTTTTACAGCAACACTGCTAACTTTTTTGTGTATTTGGGCAGCTGATATTGGCGCTTACACTATTGGCAAATTCTTTGGGAAAACCCGTCTGTCTGATATTAGCCCGAAAAAAACTGTAGAAGGTGCTGTCTTTGGCATTACTTCAAGTGTTGCTGTAGCCATAGCAGGAGCCTATTATCTCCACTTGCCCAGATCCCTTTTTACTGGTTTAGCATTGGGTTTGTTGATTGGCATTGCTAGTCTTTTAGGGGATCTTACCGAGTCTATGCTCAAGCGGGATGCTGGAGTCAAAGATTCTGGACAATTAATCCCCGGTCATGGTGGTATTTTAGACCGTACTGATAGTTATATTTTTACAGCTCCTCTGGTTTACTATTTCGTAACACTACTTTTGCCGCTGATAACAGAATAGATGAGTTGGGCATTGGGCATGGGGAATAAAAAATGAGTCTTTAATACTCGTGGACGAGTCTTTGATACTCGTGAATGAGTTAGGACTTACGCAATAACCCTCTGAAAGTCTTATTCTTCGTGTCCTTTGCGTTCTTTGCGGTTCGTTTTTTCATGATTTTGCGTAAGTCCTGTGAGTTTTTGATACTCGCTGACAAATTTTTGAACCCTACTCCTTTGCCCCCCTGCCCTTATTTCGAGAAGCGTTATATTATTTAAAACAAGTAATTGGTATTTTTAATTTTTAATCATCAAGGGTTAACGTTAATCCGCCCACGACACACTAGTTTGCCTGGGATCAGCATTAGTTCTTGGATATCAACATCTGAGCCAAGATCCAAATTGTACTCATGATTGTCCTCTAATATATTTCCTTGGTCGGGCTTGATTTGGATATTTGTCAGTCGCAACTCATGGCCATTAAGTAATTGTAAGCCCAGACAAATCTCTAGAGGTGTTGTTTGACTATTGGTTACTTTGATGCCTCGCAGTATAATTTTGTTGTTCTGAAGGAGAATTTCTTGCCAATTAATTGGTTGTGGCTCTAGGTAATGTGTTGGTGAAACCTTAACCAATAGATCACTCAAAGCAGTTGATAATAAGTTAGATGAGAGAGAAGCATTGAGATCCTTCTCGTCTACGATCAAATCGCCAATTACTGGTACTGTTTCTAACAGTCGCAGTGGCTGTCCCTTGACTATTGAGCCGATATTTATCCGAATATTTTCTGCCATTAATTGAATTTTTGTAATCAGGAGACCTTGATAAACAGCATGAGTAGCAAATATAGATACCAAGGGAATGCGTCCAGAGATAATTTGGCGATCGCTCGCTTTAATCTCCACTTCTAATTCAGATATTTGGCTGACTTGCGTTCTCAACCAGAGCTTTAGGGCTGTTGTGAGTACTTGCGTAATTATGCGGATTTTATTAGTATTTGTTGTTTGGGAATTTTGCTCTGGCATCTAACTAATCTATTTATGAGTATTTGCTTAACAACCGAACATAAATTAAATAAGTCTTAAATTTAACATTTATGCCTACTCACTACAAAATACAAATATCATTTAATTGTTAACAGTAAATAAGCAATTTCCACATGGAGGCACGGTTACAAAAAATTCTCGCTCAATGGGGTATCGCCTCACGTCGTGAAGCCGAAAAAATGATTAGGCACTCACGGGTGCGAATTAATGGGGTAGTAGCACATTTAGGTCAAAAAGTTGATCCTCAAAAAGATGCGATCGCGATCGATGGTAAGCCTATATCCGAAAAGCAGCGTCCGGCTTTAATATATCTATTGCTGCATAAACCAGCAGGCGTGGTTTCTAGTTGCTACGACCCTCACGGCAGACCAACAGTCCTGGATCTACTATCTAAAGAATTACGAGAGGGTTTAGGTATTCACCCAGTTGGGCGTTTAGATGCAGACTCTACAGGAGCATTAATCCTGACAAACGACGGAAATCTAACATTTGGACTAACGCATCCACGCCACAGCATTTCCAAGACATATCATGTTTTGGTAAAAGGACATCCTCCAGAAGCGATACTGCAAATGTGGTGTCAGGGTGTGATGTTGGAGGGTAGAAAAACCAGGGCCGCCAAGGTACACCTCATAGAACGTCGTGCCGAGCAAAGCTTTTTAGAAATCGTGTTGCAGGAGGGAAGAAATCGCCAAATTCGCCGGATAGCTCAACAGTTAGGATACCCAGTGATCAAGCTGCATCGGACTGCTATCGGCCCAATTCAATTACAAACTCTAAAAGAACCCTTTTTATCAGAGGGTAAATATCGTTCCCTCAAAGATCAAGAGATTCACTTTTTGCAAGAACAGATAACGCAACCTAATTATTGATTCAGCGGAGTTAAGGAGTGTCAGCAGGCATGAAATGGCTAAGAAAGAAGAATAATCACCAGCCATCAATTTCATTAGAGCAAGAACGAGCCGAAAAGTTGGCAGAATTGGGCGCTCAACTTTGGGCATTGCGTCAAGAACAGGGTCTATCTCTAGAGCAAGTAGTTGTATCAACCAGGATTTCTCGGCGATTATTGCAGGCGATCGAAGAAGGTAATTTAACCGAGCTGCCAGAACCAATCTATATTCAGGGTTTGATTAGGCAATTTGCCGAGGCACTAGGTTTGAATGGAGTAGAATTTTCTGGCACTTTTCCGATCAGTTCTGCACAAGTGAACCCCCAAGTTAAAGGGAATACTTCACCTTTAAGTCAACTACGTCCGATTCATCTTTACTTTCTTTACATATTCCTAATTGTATGCTCTGTAAATGGCTTATCTCAGTTATTAAATAATGCTGTACTACAAGCAAATAATAGTCAAAACCAGCCATCTCCAAAACAAAAATCTGTCGTTAAACCAGAAATAGCCCAACTAAAAGAGTCAGTGAAAATTCAGCCTGTCAGCGATACCCTTAGCAGCGTCAAACAGGGACAGGCTGTACAGATTGGTGTTACTTTGAAAGCGTCATCTTGGATTCGCGTAGTAGCTGATGGCAAAACCAAGTTTGAAGGTATTCTGCCAGAGGGAACTCACCGGGTTTGGAAAGCTCAGAAGCAACTGACAGTGAAAACTGATAATGCTGGTGGTGTTTTAATGAGCGTCAATCAAGAGAAAGCCAAGGAAATGGGAGAGCCTGGGAAAGAGGAAGAAGTTAGGATTGCTGCCAAGCCTAAGTTTTGAAATATGGGGTATGGGGCACTTGTACTGAGCGAACGCAAGAGCGTCTCTAAGAGTTGCCGTAAAGCCTACGGCATAGCTACGCTTAGGGCGCAGCCTTTCCAAGAGTTGTATTGGTTATTCTTTCTTCCCCAGCTCCCCCTGTTTCATTGTTCTTGCGGGGCGCGTCCATTGAGTTCAGTAAGAACTTTCAAGCGACCGCCTAATTCCTGTGTCAACGCTGCTGCTTGATAGCGCCACTCCCAGTTACCTTCAGGAATACTGGGAAAATTCATCCGTGCTTGGTTCCCTAATCCCAAAATATCTTGCAAGGGAATAATCGCTTGGTTAGCTATAGAATTCAAAGCTAGGCGAATTAAATCCCAGTGGATGCCATCAGGACTGATAGAACCTAAATAAAGCAACAACTTTTGCTTTTCCTCGTCGCTAGCTGTATCAAACCAGCCTAAAGTTGTATCATTATCGTGAGTCCCAGTATAAACTACAGAGTTGCGCGGATAATTGAATGGTAAAAATGGATTAGCGGCATCAGCACTAAAGGCAAATTGCAAAATTTTCATCCCTGGAAATTCATACTTGTCTCGCAGCGCTTCTACCCCCGGTGTAATTACTCCCAAATCTTCTGCTAAGACGGGTAGCTTGCCCAACTTTTGCCTAATCACTTCAAAAAAAGCATCTCCAGGTGCTTCCACCCATTTACCATTGATGGCAGTTTGTTCACCTTGCGGCACAGCCCAATAAGCCTCAAAGCCCCGGAAATGGTCAATGCGAATTATATCTACATAATCCAGCATTGCCTCAAAGCGCTGTACCCACCACTTAAAGTCTTGTTTTTGCAATTCCTCCCAGTTGTAAACTGGGTTGCCCCACAATTGACCGGTGGCGCTAAAGTAGTCTGGTGGGACTCCTGCCATTTGGGCGGCAGCTCCTGTCTGTTCATCTAGACAAAAGATGTTGGGATGCGCCCACACATCAGCGCTATCATGAGCTACGTAGATGGGGATATCGCCGATAATGTCAATACCGCGCATATTGGCGTAGCTTTTAAGCTCTGACCACTGGCGGAAAAACTCAAATTGGATAAACTTGTAATAAGAAATCTCTTCATTGAGCCGCTCCTGTACTTGCTCCATTGCTTGTGGATCACGCTTGACAAGTTCTGACGGCCATGTGTGCCAGTTTGCATTCTCGTTGGCATCTTTCAACGCCATAAATAAGGCGTAATTATCTAGCCAATAGGCTTTGCTGTCGCAAAAACCTTCAAACTCTTTTTGTAAGATGGGTGTGGCATTGGCTCTAAAATGTTCATAGGCTTTTTTGAGTAGCCCAATCTTAATCGGCACAACCTCCTTGAAATCTACCTTTTCTTCCGGAAATCCTGGTAAATTAGCAAAGTCTTCTTCTGTTAGCAAACCCTCATCTTGCAGTTTTTCTGGGCTAATCAGCAGGGGATTTCCCGCCATTGCCGAGTAGCACATATACGGTGAATTACCGTATGCAGTGGGGCCCAAAGGTAAAACTTGCCAATATTGTTGATGGCTTTCTTTGAGAAAATCGATGAAGCGATAGGCTTCTAAGCCTAAATCGCCAATGCCAAATCGACTGGGAAAAGATGTGGGATGCAGCAAAATGCCACTTGATCTAGGAAAAGGCATATTTAACCTGAATTATGGGAGAAAGCGATTGTCTGAACGACACGCTAGGCGATCGCATCGAATCTATCACAGAACAGCATTTGTAGGGTAAATCAAGTAAACTCATTTTGTTTGTCCTTTGTCATTTGTCCTTAACTACTGACCAATGACTAATGACCAATGACTAATGACCAATGACTAATGACTATGACTTACCGAAATCCTACACCGACAGTTGATATCATCATTGAACTAGTAGATCGACCTCATCGGCCAATAGTGTTAATTGAAAGACATAATCTACCCTTAGGTTGGGCTATTCCTGGTGGTTTTGTGGATTATGGGGAAGCCGTGGAAGTGGCGGCCCGGCGAGAAGCTGAGGAAGAAACGGGTTTGCAGGTGGAGTTAGTTGAACAATTACTGGTGTATTCTAACCCCGATCGCGATCCGCGTCAGCATACGATTAGCATTGTGTTTTTGGCGACAGCGACGGGGGAACCGATAGCTGGGGATGATGCTAAAGGGATAGGCATTTTTGAGTCTTGGCGTGTGCCTGGTAATTTATGTTTTGACCACGATCGCATTTTGCAGGACTATTGGCGATATCGGCATTATGGAATACGTCCGAGGTTGGGGTAGGAGGGACGAACCGCAGAGGCGCAGAGAGCGCGGAGAGGAATACCTATGACACAAAGTTTTTGTGATTATACTGTGTCAGTGGTATTTAAAGGTGCGTTATGGACGCTGAGGAACTTTTAAAACAATATGCAAAAGGTCAACGGAAGTTTGATTCAGTAAATCTGAGAGGAGTAAATCTCAAAGGTGCAAATCTGAGTGGAATAGACCTAACAAGTGCAGATTTGACGGGAGCGGATTTAAATAATGCCAACATCAGTAAGGCATGTCTCAAAAGTACAAATCTCACCAGGGCTTCTCTAAAAAGTGCAAACTTAAGTGGTTTAGTGGAAAGTTCTCATTTAAATTTGAGTTGGGCAGACTTAGATAATGCCAATTTGAGTGATGCTACGCTAAAATCTGCCAATCTAACTGAAGCTTCTTTGAAAAAAACAAATCTCGTGAGAGCTAACCTTGGTAATGCAAATTTAAGTGGGGCTAACTTGTCTGAAGCTGATTTGAGTCAAGTAAACCTAATTCAGATACAACTCAAAGATACCAATTTGCAGGGAGCTAAAATTCGGGGTGTTAATTTATCTCAAAAGAATTTGTCTGGTATGAATTTGGCTGAGGCTGATCTAGGTGCAGCAAATCTCAGAGCTACAAGTTTCAGAAAAGCTTGTCTAAAAGAGACAAATTTAGAGAGAGCGGATTTACAACAAGCGGATTTAATGAAAGCAAATCTGAATGGAGTAAATCTTAGAAAAGCTGATTTAACTGGAGCAAATCTTTACGGAGCTAATCTTCAAGATGCAGACCTGACTGGTGCAATAATGCCAGATGGAGAAGTCTATAAACCGATCGCAGCTGAAGCGGAAATCGGTAAACAGGAAACATCGTTAGAGAAAGTAATATCTATGATCCGTAAAGTAATTAATACTGATAACGCACCCGCACCAGTCGGCCCTTATAATCAAGCGATCGCAGCTTCTGGTCAATTTGTATTCATCGCTGGACAAATTGCCATCGATCCCCGCCTTGGTGATGTCGTCTACACTGATGATGTCAAAAAGCAAACTGAGCAGGTTTTAGCTAATCTTGAAGCCATTCTCACAGCCGCTGGTGCGACTTTTCAAAATGTGGTGAAAACCACTGTATTTTTAGCTGACATGAATGATTTTGCGGCGGTGAATGCCATTTATGCTAAATATTTTCCGGAAGATACAGCCCCAGCGCGGGCTTGTGTCCAGGTATCGCGTTTACCTAAAGATGTGTTGGTAGAAATTGATGCGATCGCAGTGATTAGTGATTAGGAGGAACGTATCAATGAGCAAAATCTTAATGGTTACATTAGTTTGAGTTATCATGATTTGAAAAATTAGAACTTCAACAGCAGAGTTGGGAATTGGCAATTGCAAGTATTTTGAGTGTTTCCATCTAATGAATGCGATCGCTTCTATAACTTTGGGAATACTGAAACTAAGTATCCTAAGGGAGTATTAAAAATGCCCGAAAATCGTATCAGTGCCAACTTAGCCCCAGCAGACAAAGAAGCAGTCATGCAGGCGATCGCTACAATTAGAGAAAAGTTACCGTTTTTGGTTGATTTGACCACCGAAGAACGGCGAACAATGTTGAAGATGGGAGATAAAAGTCGGGCTTTTGTAAGCAAAGCCTTAGAAGTGGCGACACAGAACCCTAACTTTTTGCCCCGTTCTTTTGATTTAGAAGAGATGCGCCGAGATTTAACGCTGTTTGAGGCCTTGTATCCCGTGCTTTTATCTCTAACGCAACTGCAAGAATTGGTGGATGATACCTGTATAGCCTCTGCTAGTGAAGCCTATGCAGCAGCATTAGCAGTTTATAGCTATGCCAAAGCTAGTGGTGATGTCACAGGTTTAGATGGAGTAATTGATGAGATGGGACGCAGGTTTAACCGCCGTTCTAAGAAAAAGCAACCCGAAGTCCCAGTTAGCTAAACCTTAAAACCGCCAATTATACCAGTTATCAATTTGATAAAATACACGTCATTTGTAGGGGCATAACAATGTTATGCCCTTTTCGCATCTTAAATCTAAAGATTTTTAAAACCCGCGCAGGCGGGTTTTGTCTGTATAGCCGCGACTTCTAGTCGCCAAGGCATTTTTGAGCCTCAGAAGGTCAACATCGAGCTTCAGAAGGTCAACATTGAGCCTCAGAAGGTCAACATCGAGCCTCAGAAGGTCAACATTGAGCCTCAGAAGGTCAACATTGAGCTTCAAAAGGTCAACATTGAGCCTCAGAAGGTCAACATCGAGCCTCAGAAGGTCAACATCGAGCCTCAGAAGGTCAACATTGAGCCTCAGAAGGTCAACATCGAGCTTCAAAAGGTCAACATTGAGCTTAAATCAAGGTTACACGTAAAAATTACCTAAATAACATTTAGTAAATTCTGAAATACAGCGTGGGCATTGAGTAGTTATTCTGTAAGCATTAACACCTCAAAATTAAATCTGGTCATGAACCCACAAAACAAGCCCAAGAGTCTACAAGATATTCTTAAGCAGCGCCAGCAATCAGGTTTTGTGGATCGTGAAGACCAGGTAAACCAATTTTGCCAAAATCTAGATTTACCGTTAGAAGATGATCACCGTCATTTTTTATATAACATTTGGGGTGAAGACGGGGTTGGTAAAAGCACACTTGTACGACAGTTTCGCAAAATTGCTGAAGAAGCAAAAAATATTACGGCTTATATAGATGAAGCTGAAAAAACTGTACCAGAAGTTATGGGTCGTCTAGCTGAAGACTTGGAACGGCAAGGTCACAAACTAACGCAGTTTACAGAATGCTACAAAGTTTACCGTCAAAAGCGCCAAGAATTAGAAACTGATCCAGAAGCTCCTCAAGGCTTTTCGGCTTTTGTAGGCAAAACTGTAGTTAAAACTGGTGTGCGTCTGGCGCGTCGAGTTCCCGTTGGCGGTGCTGTCTTTGACTTTGTAGATGAGGATGCTTTGGCTACTCAAGCCGGAGAATGGGCATCTTATGTTGCAAAGAAAATAACAAATAAAGATGAAGTGCTATTAGTTCAAGAACCTGTAGAAATCCTAACCCCGCTATTTTTGCAAGATATTTTTAAAATTGCTAAAGAAACTGCTGTTGTTTTGTTTTTTGATACCTATGAACGCACTGGGGAATTCCTAGATAACTGGCTACGAGAAGTTTTGGAGGGTCGCCACGGTGAAGTGTCTCTCAATATATTGATAACCATTGCCGGTCGCCAGGAATTAGATAAAAATCATTGGGCACCTTACGAGGGGTTAATTGTTCGTTTCCCTCTGGAAGCCTTTACAGAACAAGAAGCCCAACAATATCTAACTCGCAAAGGCATTACAGACAATCGCATTATTGAAGTGATTTTGCGCCTTTCTGGAAATTTGCCGTTGCTGATGGGAATGCTAGCAGATGCTCATCCCAATGACCCTAACCAAGTAGTTGAGGCTAGCAGCAATGCTGTAGAACGCTTTTTAAAATGGATTGATGACCCCAAGCGGCGACAAATTGCTCTCGATGCTGCCATTCCTCGGTGCTTGAATCGAGATGTTATAGCCAAATTAAGAGGAGAACAAGAAGCTGATGAGCTATTTACTTGGCTGAAAGAAACATCCTTTGTCAACGAACGCTCTGATGGCTGGGCTTATCATGATGTTGTTAAAACCCAAATGTTACGCCACAAGCGCCTTTCATCTCCGCAAGGTTGGGCTGACATACATGGTAAGTTAGCAGACTATTATGACAGCCTGCGGAACGATCTGCAATTGGACGAAGAGAATAAACAGCGCGATCCTAGCTGGCAAAGTTATACATTAAACGTGTCATACCACAATTTATGTCAGTCACCGCAAAGGAATTTATCTGTATCTCTCAATGAATTTCTTGCTGCACTCAAAAATCAACGCAAATTTGCCCAACAATATGCAGAAACAATGCTTCAGGCTGGTAAAGATGCGGATTCTGCTGAAGTTCAGCGTTGGGGTGAGCAACTAGCTAATGGGTTAAAAGCTTATGAGGAGAAGCTTTATCAAGTTACATTAGAAATGTTTACCGCAGTCCTACAAAATTCTAGGATTGAAGTTAAATGGCAACCAATTGCTCTAGGTTGGCGCGGTCAAACTTACCGCTTAATGAAGCGTTACCCAGAAGCCTTACAAGATATTGACCGCGCAATTGAACTTAACCCCAAACTTGACTGGGCGATCGCACGTCGCGGTGAAACTTATCGCTCAATGAAGCGTTATCCAGAAGCCCTACAAGACTTTGACCGCGCAATTGAGCTTAACCCCAAATATGACTGGGCGATCGCACTTCGCGGTCTAACTTTCTGCTTAATGGAGCGTTACCCAGAAGCCCTAGAAGATATTGACCGCGCAATTGAACTTAACCCCAAATTTGACTGGTCGATTGCACATCGCGGTCTAACTTATCACTCAATGAAGCGTTACCTAGAAGCCTTACAAGATTTTGACCGCGCGATTGAACTTAACCCCAAACTTGACTGGGCGATCGCACATCGTGGTGAAACTTATCGCTTAATGAAGCGTTACCCAGAAGCCCTAGAAGATTTTGACCGCGCGATTGAACTTAACCCCAAACTTAACTGGGTGATCGCAAGTCGCGGTCAAACTTACCTGATGCTAAAGCTATACAATGAGGCTCTTGCAGATTTCAACCGCGCTATTGACTTAGATTCTGACAGTAATTGGAGATTGTATAATCGTGCTTTAGCCTACCAAGCCCTCAACCAACCAGATAAAGCATGGGCTGACCTAGCACTTGCCATCAAGCTTGCTAAACAGCATTACGAAAAAGATGCTAAAGACTGGTCTAATACTTTTAACTTAGCCCTTTACTATTTAGCTGCTCAATATCATCAACCAGCAGAGCGGTTATATCTCCATGTTTTATCTCAAGGTGCTTCCTCAGAATCTATTCGTGAAGCTATCCAAGACCTAAATGACTTTTTAACCGTGTTCCCTGACCATATGCAGGCTACATCCATACGACGGTTGTTGCAGTCTTCTCTAACTTAGGTCATGTAATTTCCAACCTACCCGCCAAGAAGCGCGTAAGTCCCAGGAACTATTCAAATCCCTAACCAAAGGTGTGATAGATGGGGTCTTAGGTAAGTGGGAAGAGGTAGCCAAAGATGCAGTGGAAGATACAGCAGGACTAGGTTTAGCAGCACACCAGAGGAAGTTGCTTGGTTACTAATTTACCGTTCTTTGGTAGAAGCAATAGTTAGTTTGGTAAAAGGAAATCAAGATCACCTGGTTTGAAAAATCAAACCAGGTGATCTTGAGCTATTATGCGATCGCCTCAACGATTCCCTAGAAAGTATAGAATTGCCTACTAGATACTTTCGATGCGTTACGCTCCTGCTAGCGCACTCTATCAAACCAGCGATCGCTCAAGGTAATTGCATAAAAATATTAAGTGATCGCCTTTACAACTGTGCCTTTCTAATCAGAGGCTGTAGGCGATCGCTCAATGTAATTCTGTATAAATATAGCGCTTGCAGCTTGCGTCAAATATAAGCAATGCCTATGGCGGGCTACGCCTACGTAATGCTGTGCCGCTAGCGTGTATAGGGCGCTCTAAGAGGGAAAATTCAAAGTCTCTCCTTTTAGGAGAGAGAAATAGAAGTGAGGTTTTCCACATCTTGTGAAAAGTCAAGTCTAAATCCACTCAAATCCCTGTGCAGCTAAAAATTCTTTAGCTGGTTCCAAAATATCTTTGCTTAAAATCAGCGTGACTTTTGGGGAATTAAGATACAAACGAAAACGCTTAATAATAAATAGTTCGTTAGCAGGTTCAATTTTTTTAATAGCACTCCAGGGAATCAACAACGGCGTAAGTCCAAAGCTAAACAAGAAAATACTCAGATAAATCCCTTGAGGAGTTGTACCAACATTTAAAGTTCCTTTGTAGTACACCAAACCCACAGAACCGCTTTCCATTCGGGAGAAGTTTTGTGGCGGCGCTTCTTTGGTGCGGTAGAGTTTAGCAAGGCGATTCCAGTCATGACGGAATAGAAAAATCATCACTATCGTGGAAAATGTAAAAAAAACGATGTATATCCACTGAGGGGTATGTGGCATTTGTTTTTAAGTCACTGATGATTGACGCTTCCACTGTAAGCGATGTCTAACGACAAGCCTCTGTGCGTCTACGGACTCACCAATCAACCACGTTCCCTTGAATCTTTACAAATTATGGAAGCATCCCGGTTAAAAATTGCTCAATAAAGACTCTATTAACTCAAAAAACTGGCCTTAATTAAAGCCAGTTTTTTGATTTTATTGCAAACTTTTAGCAAAGTTTACAGCCGAGTATCAATGGAACACACTTGAAAAGCTATTATTAAACCTTCTTATTAAAATGTCAAGATTTCACCATTTATTTCAGGAAAGCTTGCCATTGCGTATCACCACTTCCCTTAAATTCTCAGGCTGTGCTGACATGTTGTCACCAAAATACTGATTCATCAGTGCAGGGACAAGTGAAGCTTGAATTCGGCTATGGCGCGTTTTATCCGGCATAACTAGATTAGGCCCAGCTTTACAGTTCTTCATACAACCAGTGCCCTTGATTGTAACTTGGTCTTCTAAACCGCGATCGCTTAAAGCCGCCTCCAACGCTTGACAAAGTGCTTTGCCACCGCGTTTTATACAATCAGACTTTTGACACACCAAAATCGTAGCTTTAGTCTTAACTGGTTTTGCCTTGGCATTATCAATTAATGGGGGTTCTTGTACTGGAGTAGGCGTTTCAACTCTCCCCATCTCAGAACGCACCGCCATCACCCGTTCAGCTTTCAGTATAACCGTGCCATCCTTTAAATCATGCATTTTGTAACCAACAACTTGCAGCCAAGTCCCTGGTGGTAAGCGCAAGTCAAAAGCAGCCCGTAAATGTTTAGCAAGTTTAATATAAAATTCACCCTCATGAGTCGCCAGCAGTAAGCCTTTGAGCTTATAGCCATCTTTAATAACAAAATTTATAAATCTACCTTCAAGACAAAATTCTGATACTTCCATTTTGTGAGATCCACCCATTTTTTTGACCTCCTTTTAACTAATACAAGCTACTAAGTGAGATATTTTCAGCAGCAGCTAAAGATTATAACTGTTAGTAGCGACTTTGCCAGCAGTACTCAAGAGTCCAAATCTGGTCTTGACGGGAAGCTGTTAATTGCCGTATCACACTCCAAAGTTGAACAGCTGCTATAGGAGAGCCAATTTCAACTTTCAATGGCTGGTTAGCCGTACAACTACAGGGAATGTCTAATTCCTTTAGGCGTTGATAGACTTGCCAGCGATCTGCCCAATTCACCTCTACAAGGTGCTTTATTTCTATTTCTGAACTAAACGATTTCAAGAGAATTGCCCTCAAGTGCAACAAACTTGCAGTAACTACCGTGATTTAACTCCCGGCTTTTTAAAAGTCTTAGGAGTGTAATCTCTTAAAACAGCATACCTTAAGTGCAAAGAATTCTCAGTAATTTTGAAAAAAAAATCAAATTTTTACAGCGATCGCATATTCAAAAGGGGATAAGGCAGATCGGGAAGACAAGGAGGATAAGGTAAAATTTTCTCTCACTGCTCATCTCTGAGACAATGCATATTTAAATTCAAATGTCAATAATAATGATAAATACATGCAACTTGATAAGGGTGCCATCATCCAGCAAACAATAAACTTGAGACTTTTAGTAGGCAAAAATACAAAACCTTGTAATGGCAAATCGGCTTGTTATTATTATTAAAATGTTAATATGTAAGGAATAAGCAGTTGAAACCTATAACTGCTAAAGAGCGAGGAGAACAATGTCTGAAACGCAAACTTTGTTACGGAATTTTGGTCATGTATATGACAATCCTGTGTTGCTGGATCACAGCGTAACTGCTCCAGTTACAGAAGGATTCAACGTTGTATTAGCCAGTTTCCAGGCACTATACTTGCAGTACCAAAAGCATCATTTTGTAGTTGAAGGCTCAGAATTTTACTCTCTGCATGAGTTCTTTAACGAAAGCTACAACCAAGTACAAGATCACATCCATGAAATTGGAGAACGCTTGGATGGACTAGGTGGTGTGCCAGTAGCTACCTTCAGCAAATTAGCAGAATTAACCTGTTTTGAGCAAGAATCTGAGGGCGTATATTCCTCTCGCCAAATGGTGGAAAATGACCTGGCCGCAGAACAAGCCGTTCTGGGCGTGATTCGTCGTCAAGCTGCTCAGGCAGAGAGTTTAGGCGATCGGGGTACACGCTATTTATACGAAAAGATTTTGTTGAAAACAGAGGAACGTGCATATCATTTGTCTCACTTCCTCGCCAAAGACAGCTTGACCTTAGGGTTTGTCCAAGCTGCTCAAAGCTAAAACTCTCATCATCTAGATTTGTCTACCTAGACTGAAAGAAAAAGTTGGCACCACTAACTCTTAAAATATTATAAAAAATGGCAGAGAATGATATCTTTATCTCTCTGCCATTTTTTAATCTAAGTAAATATATTCACATAATATTTAACGTTGAAAATATTTAGCAATTAGCAAGTTAATAAATATTTTTAGCTAAGAAATTTATTTGTACTGAATAATTAGATACATATATGCCAGAATAAATCACCATCTATTACAAAGTCTTACAAAATTAAATAACAAAGATTCGCAAAAGCTTTAAAAATTTGAGCATCAGAATTAAATAAAATTAGGAATACAAAATAATCGTTGGGCATTGGCAAACCCCTTTAAAACCTCGTTTCCAATTAGAGGCTGGAAATGTTCCTCATTGCAGCTCTGCCGCGAGTAAGGGAGGCAGAGCCTCAATCAAGGGCATTCCCAGTCAAAGACTGGGAACGAGGTAATCCCCCATTCCCCACTCTCCTCTCTGTAATCAAACTTAGAAAACTTAATAATAAAAAGGACGATAGAGGGTAAAGACCCTTAAAATAATCAGGATTTGTATTCTCGTATTCCAAGGCAACGACTATGCCCCGCCGTGACGACCTCCGGAAGATTCTACTGTTAGGCTCTGGTCCAATTGTGATCGGACAAGCCTGTGAGTTTGACTACTCTGGCACTCAAGCCTGCAAAGCGCTGCGAGAAGAAGGCTATGAAGTGGTTTTGGTCAACTCCAACCCTGCAACGATTATGACCGACCCGGAAACAGCCGATCGCACTTACATTGAGCCGCTGACACCGGAATTGGTCGAAAAAGTCATCGAGAAAGAACGCCCTGATGCTCTCTTGCCAACGATGGGAGGACAAACCGCCCTCAACCTCGCCGTTGCTTTAGCCAAAAATGGGGTGTTGGAAAAGTACAGCGTTGAGTTAATCGGCGCTAAACTACCAGCCATTGAAAAAGCCGAAGATCGAAAACTTTTTGGTCAAGCAATGGCAAGGATTGGGGTAGCCGTGTGTCCCAGCGACACAGCCGAATCTTTGGAAGAAGCCAAAGCTGTTGCCCGTCAAATTGGTACTTATCCCCTAATTATTCGTCCAGCTTTCACAATGGGTGGAAGTGGCGGCGGCATTGCCTACAACCAAGAAGAATTTGAAGAAATGGCACAGGTAGGTATAGATGCCAGCCCGGTTTCGCAAATTCTCATTGACCAGTCTTTACTCGGCTGGAAAGAATACGAACTCGAAGTGATGCGTGACTTAGCAGATAACGTGGTGATTATCTGCTCCATCGAAAACCTTGATCCTATGGGCATCCACACAGGAGACTCGATTACCGTCGCTCCCGCGCAAACCCTCACTGATAAAGAATATCAAAGGCTGCGGGATATGGCAATTAAAATCATCCGCGAGATCGGTGTAGAAACTGGCGGTTCAAATATCCAGTTTGCCGTCAATCCAGTTACAGGGGATGTGGTTGTAATTGAGATGAACCCCCGTGTTTCCCGCAGTTCGGCTTTGTCTTCCAAAGCCACGGGTTTCCCGATCGCCAAAATGGCAGCAAAATTGGCTGTGGGCTACACCCTGGATGAAATTAAAAATGACATCACCAAGAAAACTCCCGCATCCTTTGAGCCGACAATTGACTATGTGGTGACAAAAATCCCCCGCTTCGCCTTTGAAAAGTTCCCCGGTTCGGAACCAGTGCTGACAACTCAAATGAAGTCTGTCGGGGAAGCAATGGCAATTGGGCGGACGTTCAACGAATCTTTCCAAAAGGCGCTGCGATCGCTAGAAACAGGACGTGCTGGTTGGGGTTGCGACAAAGCCGAGAAATTACCCAGTGGTGAACAAATTCGCGCCCAATTGCGGACACCTAACCCCGATCGCATTTTCTCCGTGCGCCATGCCTTGCAGCAAGGGATGACTATTGAGGAAATCTACGAACTCACTGGTATTGACCGATGGTTCTTGGATAAATTGCAGCAACTGTTAGATGTGGAGAAATTCCTGAAGCGGACACCTTTGCAGCAATTGACAAAAGAGCAACTTTATGAGGTGAAGCGGGACGGATATAGCGATCGCCAGATTGCCTATGCCACCAAAACTACCGAAGATGAAGTTCGCGCCTACCGCAAACAACTAGAAATTATCCCAGTTTACAAAACAGTGGATACCTGCGCCGCTGAGTTTGAAGCGTTTACCCCTTACTACTATTCTACCTACGAAGAAGAAACAGAGGTCTTACCAGCAACCAAGCCAAAAGTGTTGATTTTGGGTGGTGGCCCCAACCGCATTGGGCAGGGAATTGAGTTTGATTATTGTTGTTGTCACGCCGCCTATGCTTTGAAGGAAGGGGGGTATGAGACGATTATGGTCAACTCTAACCCAGAGACAGTTTCGACAGACTATGATACCAGCGATCGCCTTTACTTTGAGCCGTTAACAAAAGAAGATGTTCTTAACATTATCGAAACTGAAAATCCAGTTGGGGTAATTATCCAGTTTGGCGGACAAACACCGCTGAAGTTGGCTCTCCCGTTACAAGAGTTTCTTAGCAATGATACCTCAGAACTGATTACTAAAATTTGGGGTACATCACCAGATTCCATCGACATGGCAGAGAACCGGGAGCGGTTTGAAAAGATTCTTCAACAATTGAATATTGCCCAACCGCCTAATGGGATTGCGCGGAGTTACGAAGATGCGCTGATTGTCGCCAAACGCATTGGCTATCCAGTGGTGGTGCGTCCCAGCTATGTGTTAGGGGGACGGGCAATGGAAATCGTTTATTCTGATGCCGAGTTGGAACGCTACATGACCTTTGCGGTACTAGTGGAACCAGAACATCCGATTTTGATTGATAAGTTTTTGGAAAACGCGATTGAAGTGGATGTAGATGCGATCGCCGATCACACAGGACGGGTAGTGATTGGTGGCATCATGGAACACATCGAACAAGCGGGGATTCACTCAGGAGATTCCGCTTGTTCTTTACCTTCCATTTCCCTATCACCAGCAGTTCTCAATCAAATTCGCACTTGGACGGTGCAGCTAGCACAAGCGCTGTCAGTCGTGGGGTTGATGAATATTCAATTTGCCGTTGTGGGCGCAAGTAGTTATTCTCCCCAAGTTTACATTTTGGAAGCCAACCCCCGTGCCTCCCGCACAGTCCCATTTGTTTCTAAAGCGACGGGTGTACAATTGGCGAAACTAGCATCCTTAATTATGTCGGGTAAAACCTTAGAGGAGCTAGGCTTCACCGAGGAAATCATTCCCACACATATTGCTGTAAAAGAAGCAGTATTACCCTTTAATAAATTCCCAGGAACTGATACAATATTGGGCCCAGAAATGCGATCTACTGGTGAGGTGATGGGGATTGACAGCGACTTTGGCCGGGCCTTTGCCAAAGCGGAAATGGGTGCTGGGGAGCGTTTACCACTGACGGGAACTGTATTTGTATCAATGAGCGATCGCGATAAAGCGTCTGCCGGTGCTGTGGTGAAGGAATTTATCGATTTGGGCTTTAGAGTGATGGCTACTCTTGGTACACGCCGAGTTCTTCTCGAACAAGGATTAAATATTGAATTAGTGTTAAAACTCCATGAAGGTCGTCCCCACGTCCTAGATGCAATCAAAAACCAGAAAATCCAACTTATTATCAATACACCCTCAGGGGAAGAAGCCCAGACTGATGCTAGGTTAATCCGCCGCACAGCTTTAGCTTACAAAATTCCCATCATTACTACCATCGCCGGCGCAAAAGCTACTGTCGCCGCCATCCATTCTTTACAAAATACGACTTTGGATGTAAAAACCATTCAAGAGTACTGCCCGATTACCAGGGAGTAGGAAGTGGGGGGAAAAGAGGGGAAAGAAGTAATTTTAATTCTCCCCCTTGCCCCCAGCAAGAACTGTCCCTCTGCCTCTTGTGCCCAATCTCCAAGAAAATTAAGTAATTGTTATAAGAGAATGACTATAGTTCTCATTAGAGATACCTTAACAAATATGAGGAAGCTTATGTCAACCAAATAATTTCTTAAATTGACTTCTAGTCAGCCTTGAGAGAAAGCACAATATTGGATGAACTGGAACAACCAGGAAATTTAATGTCGGCATATAGCCAAAATATTCTCATAAATGTTACAATTGTTAATGAGGTTTCTATAGAAAAATGTTTAAGAAGTTACCTTTTATCTAACTGTAGATACTTGTGAGAACTAGGAAATAACTGTAACTTTTAGCAGTTAAGAAGCCTAAATTTGATTATTATGAGCGCTACGTATTTATCGGGCGCGTAAATTGCAAACCATAGTATGGGTTCCCAGTCTGACTGGGTAGCACCCTAATAAAGCATCTATCCCTTAATGACCCTACCGTCAAACCCATCATTACCAAAGAGTAGCGCCATGAAGACCGCTCAGACAGCCACAGACCTCGTGCGGACTTACCTGCGTGAGATTGGCCGTGTGCCACTCTTAACCCACGAGGAAGAGATTTTCTATGGGAAACAGGTGCAACGTTCCTGCGCTTTGCACGACTCAAGAGAATCTCTTGCCACGCAGTTAGGTCGTCAACCGACTTTAGAAGAGTGGGCCAAAGCGACAAAGTTAGAACCAGCAGATTTGAACGAAGTGATCGCTGATGGTGAAATTGCCAAGCGTAAGATGGTAGAAGCCAATTTGCGGCTGGTAGTCTCTGTTGCCAAAAAGTACATAAAACGCAATGTCGATTTACTGGACTTGATCCAAGAAGGTAGTATTGGTATGCAACGGGGTGTAGAAAAGTTTGACCCTACCAAAGGGTACAGGTTTTCTACCTATGCCTATTGGTGGATTCGGCAAGCGATCACCCGTGCAATAGCCGAAAAAGCTCGTACCATTCGGCTGCCTATCCATATCACTGAAAAATTAAATAAAATTAAAAAGGCACAGCGCCAATTGTCTCAAAAGTTGGGACGCGCTCCGACAGCTGGTGAGCTAGCTCATGAATTAGAATTGACTCCCAAACAAGTGCGAGAGTATCTAGAAAAGGCGCGTTTGCCCCTTTCTTTGGATTTACGGCTGGGTGATAATTATGACACAGAACTCGGAGAAATGCTAGAAGATCCAGGAGCATCTCCAGAAGAGTTTGTCATGCAATCTTCCCTATCTTATGATTTAGATCGCCTGATGGGCGACCTCACGTCACAGCAGAGGGAAGTGATCACGCTGCGCTTTGGCTTAACTGATGGGCAAGCGCTGACTCTGGCTAGAATCGGTGAAATACTGAATATCAGCCGGGAACGAGTCCGGCAAATTGAGCGGGAAGCCTTAACCAAACTTCGCAAGTCTAAAGCCAACATGGATGAATATTTGGCAAGTTAGGGGAAAGTTAGGAGTTATGAGTTTTTAATTAACTCTTCACTCCTGACTTTATTTATTAGGGTGAGAAAATACGCTGATTTTGGTACGGTTACACCTACTTCGACTCTTACGTTAGGCTGTTAAATTAGTTGGCAGGAAGACAAAATAGCTAGCTAAGTCAAATCCAAAACAGGCATTTAATATTCAAATCACAAGCACCGCAGCCAGCAGTGGTAGTTAAGGAGCTAAAAAATGAATAACCCGTCCAATCGTGTCTCAGAATTTTTCAATAGCGAATCAGAAACTAGCGATTTACTATGGCAGTACGTTAAATCTTTGAATCCGGAAACAGTTACCCAACTATCCAAACCCACATCTGCCGAAGTGTTTCAGGTAATGGAACGGAATATTACAGGACTATTGGGTAATCTACCCTCAGAACATTTTGGCATCAGCGTAACCACCAGTCGGGAAAGTCTGGGTAGGCTTCTGGCTTCTGCGATGATTAGTGGTTATTTCTTGCGTAACGCTGAACAGAGAATGAATTTTGAAATCGCCCTACAAGGGACTCAAAGCAATAACAGCGAAGTTGACTAGAAAGATAAAATTTGGGAAATTCAATATTGTTAGGCTGATAGCTACTCACAGTCACGGCGATCCAAATTAAACATAAACCTCTGCAAAATCTTCGCCGCTAATTCCCAGTCATGCATCAGCTAAATTTTTTAAATATCCAAAAATAGTGACAAATTAGGGTTGAAATTTAAATGCATAGACGCTTGCCTTCCGACGGTTAGGAGTGCAGAGGTTGGCATAGAGTAACGCGGAGTTTTTGAATTTGGTTATTTATGAACTTCTGTAAGTTGTTGATTAGTTCAACTAGAGGCGTATTGCTAAATGATTAATACACATTTGTGGATAAACTAAAAGCGGTAGACGACCTTCGTAATAAATCAAAACTCGGTAGAATTTAAACCAATCTGCCGAGTTTTTTGATTAGAAGTTAGTATCTCTTATCATCTAATACGCTTCGGTTAAAGCTAAAACTCTGTGATAAAAGTCAATTTTTTAACGAACCATTTACACTTACTTAAGCTATTCAAAATCTACACCAGATTTTCCGAGGTCTTAATATTTTTGTCTTTTCTAATAATTATTAATATTACCTTTGTACGGATATGAATAGTACATGGATTTATCGTTAGCAAAAGTAGTTCCTTATCTCCCCAATCAATTATGAGTGAAACCAGTTTTTTGCCACCCCATAAAATTATTGGTGTTGCAGTAATTTGGAATGACCAAAAGCAAATTTTAATCGATCGCCGTCGTCCAGAAGGAGTGATGGGTGGTTTGTGGGAATTTCCTGGTGGTAAAATTGAGCCTGGTGAAACTATCAGCGAGTGTATTCAACGGGAAATTTCCGAAGAACTGGGAATAGTAATTGAAGTGGGAGAGCATCTGATTACTATCGACCACAGTTATACAAACTTGCGTGTTACCCTCACAGTACATCACTGCCGCCATGTTACAGGTGTTCCCCAACCTTTGGAATCCGATGAAATTCGCTGGGTAACTTTGGAAGAACTGGAGCAGTTTACTTTTCCTAAAGCAAATACTCAAATTATTGCTGCCTTAAAAGGGACTGGGGACTAGGGGGTGGGGAGTAAGCGGGGGAGCAGGGGGAGAAGACTATTAGATTATTGCCTAATGCCCAATACTTCTCTACGAGAGGCTGCGCGAACGCTCGGTACAAGTGTCCAATGCCCAATGCCTAATACCGTAACAATCTATTAATTGCATCAGGTTGAGTCCCGCAATTTTCTACAATAGGCGCAGGGACTTTGATTAAAGGTGTCAGCAAACAAATGCCTAAAACCGTTGCCGATGTGATGAGCCGCGATCCAGTTGTCGTTCGGACAGAAACTCCACTCAACGAAGCTATCCAAATTCTTGCAGAACGCCACTTTAGCGGATTACCTGTTGTGGATGATGTCGGTAAATTGGTGGGCATTATTTCGGAAACCGATTTAATGTGGCAAGAAACTGGTGTTACTCCACCTGCCTACATTATGTTTCTTGATAGCGTTATCTATTTAAAAAATCCTGCTACATATGAACGTGACTTGCACAAGGCACTAGGGCAAACCGTTGGGGAGGTGATGAGTAAAAACCCGATCGCTATTTCCCCTGATAAAACTTTAAGGGAAGCCGCTACAATCATGCACGATCGCAGTGTTCACCGATTACCAGTACTTGAGGGCGCGGGTGAAGTAATCGGTATCCTCACTCGTGGTGATATTATTCGGGCAATGGCAGCAAGTCAAGATTAGTCAGTTAACAGTTATCAGACTGTTAACTATTTTTTACACCTTTGAAAATCAAGGATAATTAAATGAGTATTAATGCGGAGTCTGTTAAGCAATTGCTCAGTTCTGAGGATTTAGGCGATCGCTTACGTGCAGTAAATCAAATCCGCCAACTGGAACCTGCGATCGGCTTTGAATTAATTCAAAACGCTATTGGCGATAGCAATTCTCGTGTCCGTTACTCAGCGGTGAGTCAAATGGATACACTCGGAACACAAGATTTACAATTATCCTTGGATATCTTGCGCGATCGCTTGCTTCATGACTCTGAAGTAGATGTACAAGCAGCAGCAGCAGACTGTTTGGGTGCTTTGAAGTTACATGAAGCTTTTGAAGACTTGCAACAGCTTTACCATACAACTGATGAATGGCTAATCCAATTCAGTATCATTGCTACATTAGGAGAGTTGGGTGATCCACGAGCCTTTGAACTACTCAAAGAGGCGCTCTCATCAGAAAACGAATTAGTGCAAACTGCTGCTATTAGTTCTTTGGGTGACTTGGGAGATTCACAAGCAGTTACCCTCTTGGCTCCTTATGCTACCAATCCAGATTGGCAAATTCGTTACAGAGTTGTACAAGCCTTGGCTCGTTTGGGTAGTGCAGAAGCCAAATCTATATTAGAAACTCTGGCTGATGATCAAGTAGAAGCAATCGCAACTGAAGCCAAAAATTCTTTGCAATCAGTTTAAGTCTATCTTAGGTTAAGAAAAGTCATCTTTAAATAGATTTGTCTGACAGGATCAAAAAATTTAACCTGGTTAAGAAAATTTTGCATTCCAGCCAGATCGAATAGATAAATTAGAGTTACTTTTAGAAACTAAAAGTAACTTTTTTATATTTAGAATAGGTCTATTGAACGACACTTTTGCGGCGGCGAGACATAGCCATCACTCCACCTACTGCACCCAAGCCTAATAATGCAGCTGGTTCGGGAACTGTACTTACCGCAAGACCTGTGAAAGTTCCAGAAATTGTTCCACCATTCTCGTAAATTGCTTGTGCAGCAGTATTTTGAATAGCAAAAGTGATATATCCTTCTGCTTTACTTCCATCTTCAAAGAGTCCCTTGAAAGCCAAGTTTATATCTATTCCTCCAGGTTGTGAAGTAAAAACTGCTGGAGCGAGACTGGTTAAACTAAGGAGTTTATTTCCGTCCAAAGCACCAACATCAATAAACGCAGAAGAAATGAATGGATTTGTTTGGAAGCTTTTAATAAAACCTGTAGAACTAGATGCAAAATCTCCTGTCCGATGTGTAAGTAAAATTGCTCCTGGATTGGGAATAAAGTTTACAGAGTTTTGGCTAAGAGTGACATCAGTTGCCTCATCAGTAGAACTATTATAAGATGGAATGTAGTTAAAGCTACCAGTGTATGCTTGAGCAGACCCAGCAGTAGCTAAAGGGATTGCAGCAGTAATAGCTAATATTGTATTTAGTAATTTATATTTAAAACCAATCATTGTCGTTTGAGGCTCCTAGTAATAACCTTAAATTAGAGCGATCGCTTTGCTTTTAATCTCAGTAATTTATGGAAACTACTGTCAGTGAAAGCGAAAGTTGCCTGATATATTTATTATCTCCATGAAATCACATAGACTTAGAGCCTGCAAGATTTACTTAGTGGTCTTCATCACATCTTTTAGGCATTACTATGCTTCATGAAATTTTAATTAGTTACATACCTGTGCTTCGTATATCTTTTATTTCACAGGGTTTAAATTGTTGGCAATAGCTCTAACTTGAAGAAAGGTAATTTTCGTATAAATACAATGGATATTTTTAATACTTAAACTTACCCAACCATATTTTAGATAAAAAGAGTATGCAGTGTATCTATAATATCTCCAGTTACTAATATTTACTGAAACGGTTGCTCTCAAAGAATAAATGGGAGGAACCGCTGTATTTGTTTACTATGGATAGTCTTTGTTATCAAATTGAATATTTGTAATAAATAGCTAACTGCTAGCTGTTACCGCTCTTCTCAAATCTGTCAGATTTTTCAAATGCTAAGAGCCAAATACCTGTGGCCAAGTTGTCACAACGAAAACTACAACTGCGGCGATCGCTAACAAACCTTGAATCAAATTTCCAACTAAAGACCCGACTATAATTCCTATACCCGCCTTAACCGCCAACCCTAATTCACGTCGGTAAAGGTATTCACCAATAATTGCTCCCAAAAGCGGCCCTAGTAAAATTCCTAACAGTGGCCCCCCAAAAGGTAGTGTTGGTAATAATCCCAAAAATCCCACAACCAAACCGACAATTGCGCCAATTTGCCCCCACTTGCTAGCTCCAGCTTGTCTTGCTCCCACATAGCTAGCTAAAAAATCCACTCCGACACTGAGCAGTAAAACTATAACTGTCACAATTAGTGGAATCTTGATAGCTGCAAAGGAACTACTGACGATTCCCCAAACGATAATTGCAATTAAAATTAAGCTGCTACCAGGAATGGCTGGAACTACAGCACCGATAACACCCACAACCATTACGGCAATTAATAACCAATAAGTAATTTGCATAGATCAATTGTAAATTTCCTCGTAAGGGCGCACAGCCGTGCGTCCCTACTGTATATTCTATCTGGGCAAGATGGTGACAAATGCTTAGTACGCTGTAGTGGAAGTTTGCCTACTTTTAACCAGTTTGCGTAAGTCCTGTCTTAATTGAGATGGTAGCTGGATTTATGCCATATCGCCTAATGCTTCCTAAACTGCTATTTTAAAGCTCAAAACCCATGACGAGAAAAATATTAACTGGACTAAGTTCTAAAACCTACGAACACCCCTTTGATCGCAAAGCTTTGGCTTCTTTACAAAATATGCCCGGTGTTTCCCTGCTACTCAAAAAAGTTAACGAATACGGCATTGATCGCTTACTCAGATTGCAAAGCCTTGGTAGTGAAATCAGAATTTAGCCGCGTAATTTTCCGCAATTGCATCAAACATTTGTAGAAACCTGCCAAATTCTTGATGTTGCTCCACTTCCTGAACTGTATCTGTTTCAAGGCACAGGTCACATTCAAAGTTACATTGTTGGGGTGGAAAAACCCCTTGTTGGTATCAATTTAGATGGAATGGAGTGGCTTGATCCAGATGAGTTACTTTACGTTTTTGGACACGAAGTTGCTCGCATCAAGAGTCAGCATATGGTTTATCACCAAATGGCAATTGTGATGCCGACTTTGAAAAATTTGTTGAGCAGTACCACACTGGGTGTGGGTGGCTTAGTAGCCAGTGGAATGGAACTGGGTTTGTATAATTGGCGGATGATGGCTAGGTTCACTGCTGATCGGGCTGGTTTGCTGGCTTGTCAGGATATTGAGGTAGCAACCACTACACTGATGAAACTCGCAGGTTTACCAGACGAGTACTTGACTACTGCTGTAATCGAAGATTTCCTCGGACAAGCCCGTGAGTTTGCATCCAATAACTTTGATAGTGTTGATCAGATCACCAAAATATTAAGCTATACAGAATCTGGGCTTTCCTGGGTGGTTATGCGGGCTGGCGAGTTATTAAAATGGGTTGATTCAGGAGAGTATGATAATTTAATTCAACAGAAAAATTTAAAGATACCGGAAGATCCCGAAGAAAAAGAAGGAGAGACACCACAGGAAAAGGAAGGTTGGAATTTTTTGACTTCTTGGTAATTGAATTTTATATTTTATACTTCGGTAACTCTTAGAGACGCTTTTGCGTTCGCTCAGTCCTTCGACTTCGTTCAGGAACCATCGAACGATTTTGGATTGCTGATGTAGCGTAAAGCCTGCGGCATGGCAACTCTTAGAAACGCTCTTGCGTTAGCTTAGAGTGAGTTTGCGTACTCCTACGGAGAAGCAAGCTACGTGCAGCGTCTCGTAGAGAGCGTCTTTTAGATGAAATTTTTTAATCAAAAATACGTTCGTGACGCTCAATGACTTGTAATACCGATTACCTGTGATTTTGCTCCAGAACTTAGGGATTTTGCCCCAAGTTCTGGAGCAAAATTGGCTGATTTCTAAACTAGCGAATAACCTAAGTATTAAGAGTAACGGCTAATTTATCAGCAATTCCCGCAATCCAGTTTTCATCTTGTTTGGTGTAACTGCGAGGAGCATTCGCTCCCAAAATAAGCGCACCTTTATTGCCAATAGGTTGACAAATTACACCTTGAGTATTTTCTGGTAAATAATCAAATTCAAGCTTACCTGGATATATTTTTAGAGCAACTAGATAAATTGGCTTTTGTTTTTCAAGTACCTGTTTTAAGATTACTCCTGGTACAACCTCAGATTTAGTACCCAGAATACCGCGACGCAACAAAACTTTACCTTGATAAAAAACTACCAGCGATCGCGTTACTGTATTAGTCAATAATAAGTGAGATGCCCAAGCTAACTCTGTTTTCACAGCTTCAGGTAAATCTGCTGCGAGGACAAAACCTTCTTCTCCAATTAGTTCTACAGTATCAGGCGATCGCGGCTGAACTTGCTGCCAAATTAAACCTGTCAAAATTAACACCGCACTTAAAATCACGCCTACCACATCACCACGCGATTGAGATTGGGTTAGTTCTGGTGTCAATAAACGGTTAAGCAACAAAAGCACAGCGCCTAGCCCACCCACAACAATAGGCAGACGCCGCAAAACTCGATTAGGATCAGATTTAGTCATTGGGCATTGTGCATTGGACAATAATCAATTGTTCTTTTTCCCCCGCTTCCCCTGCTCCCCCTGCTCCCTCATTTTCTCACTCCTCCCCTGGTTCAATAATCCGCTGGAAAAGATAACCAGTACCCCGTGCTGTGAGAATCAATTCTGGGTTGCTAGGATCATCTTCTAACTTTGCCCGTAAACGGGATATATGCACATCTACTACACGGGTATCTACATGACGTTCTGGTGTGTAACCCCAAACTTCCTGCAAAATTTCCGAACGGGAAAAAGCTTCTCCAGAGCGACTTACTAACAACTCTAATAAGCTGAACTCCATACCTGTCAATCGAATGCGCTCATCGCCTTTGTAGACTTGTCGCTTATTCGTATCGATTTTAATAATAGCGACATGAATTACCCCAGAACTGGGAATACCAGATCCACTGGTTTTGTCTACCCGCCGCAGCACCGAGCGAATTCGAGCTTCTAGCTCCTTTGGGGAGAATGGTTTAACTACGTAGTCATCAGCACCTAATTCTAGCCCAGTGATGCGATCGGCTACATCCCCTAAGGCTGTTAGCATAATAATGGGGACATCTGATTCTTTTCGTAATTCTTGACATACACCATAGCCGTCTAGCTTTGGCATCATTACATCCAAAACTACCAGGTCAGGATCAGTTTTGCGAAAAGTTTCCAAAGCTTCTTCCCCATCGCCAGCTGTAACTACATCGTAGCCAATCATGGAAAGGCGCGTTTCCAAAATCCGGCGAATGCTGGCTTCGTCATCTACCACCAAGATTTTTTCTTTATGGCTTTCCAAGTTTTTCAACGCTCCTTCAGTAAAAATTTACATGATTAATTTTTAATACCATAATATTAAGATATCATTCCATCAATTGATTTGGAAAAAGCTCTAAATACTACTATTATTGGTTTTTAGTTTTTCCCAAGAACTAAGCAAATATTAAGAATATATAATAAGATTTAAGAATGGCAAAGCCAAAAACCTTTTACGTTTGTAACGAATGTGGAGCAGAATCGCCCCAGTGGTTTGGTAAGTGTCCAGCTTGCGGCACATACAATTCTCTAGAAGAACAGATCACTATCCAGTCTTCAGTAGATGTACCCAGTCGAGGGGGAGTGAGTAGTTGGCAATCAACTCAAACCAATGGCAAATCTCACGCTAAACCAGCTAAAGCGCGAGCCTCTTTAACATTTGACCAAATTACCGATCGCCAAATTGCTCGATGGGAGTCTGGTTATGGAGAATTGGATCGGGTGCTTGGTGGTGGAGTTGTCCCAGGTTCTATGGTGCTGATTGGTGGTGATCCGGGTATTGGTAAATCGACTTTATTGTTGCAAGTATCAAATCAATTAGCACAGAAATATCGCATCCTTTACGTAACTGGTGAAGAATCGGGACAGCAGGTAAAATTACGAGCTTCTCGTTTGGGAGTATCAAAAAGCGTAAATCTGGTTAATGAGCAGAAGGTAACAATGGTAGTAGATACTACATTACCCATAGACCCTGACAGTATAGGTGCAGATTTATATGTATTGCCAGAAACAGATTTAGAAGAAATTTTACGGGAAATAGACTCTCTAAAACCAAACGTGGCTGTGATTGATAGTATCCAAACGGTGTTCTTTCCGGCGCTGACTTCTGCGCCCGGTTCGGTGGCTCAGGTACGGGAATGTACAGCAGCATTGATGAAAGTGGCGAAGCACGAAGATGTCACTATGCTGATTGTGGGACACGTCACCAAAGAAGGAGCGATCGCCGGGCCAAAAGTTTTAGAACATTTAGTAGACACAGTGTTGTATTTTGAAGGCGATCGCTTTGCCTCCCATCGGTTATTACGGACAGTGAAAAACCGCTTCGGCGCAACTCACGAAATCGGCATCTTTGAAATGGTAGCCGAAGGATTGCGGGAAGTTGCCAACCCCTCAGAGTTATTTTTAGGCAATCGTGACGATCCTGCGCCTGGTACTGCCATTGTCGTTGCTTGCGAAGGCACTCGCCCGATAGTTGTGGAATTGCAAGCTTTAGTGAGTGCTACCAGCTACCCTTCCCCCCGGCGTGCAGGTACTGGCGTAGATTACAACCGCTTGGTACAAATTCTCGCTGTCTTAGAAAAACGGGTGGGAATTCCCATGTCCAAGTTAGATTCCTACGTTGCTTCTGCGGGTGGGTTGAATGTGGAAGAACCAGCCGTAGATTTAGGAATAGCGATCGCGATCGTTGCCAGTTTCCGCGATCGCATCGTCGATCCCGGTACAGTATTGATCGGTGAAGTTGGGTTAGGCGGACAAGTGCGATCGGTTTCCCAAATGGAACTGCGGTTGAAAGAAGCTGCTAAGTTGGGATTTAAACGAGCGATCGTGCCAAAAGGGACAAAATTTCCCGATCTTAATATTGAGATATTACCAGTATCCAAAGTAATAGATGCAATTATCGCCGCCATCCCCCATCAGGAACTGACAACCGACGATTTAGAATTCGATGAAGATGAGTAACCATAGCCCCTTTTTTTAAGGGGGTTGTGGGGATCTAAATAGAGTCAAACACCAGGGTAAAATCCGAGATAACACCACACCAAAGGACAACCCACCATGACAGCCCTTACCCAAGATTACCAAATCACTTGGGAAAAACTACCTGATGATTACAAACTGCCAGACGATCCAGTGGACAACATCAACCAACCAGCTTTAGCAGCTATATCATAAGGATATTCGCTCCCAGAAAGATTAACTTTTGAGAGCGATCGCATATTCAGCACTTGAAATACATATAAGATTCCCTTTGGGAAGTCTATAGCAACCTTAGTTTTCTGAAAAACTATAATGTCACGCTATATCCTTACTGTTCCAAAACTCAGTGCCAATTGAGTTGCTAGGGGTAAGATGTGGTTCAGCAGCAAATCTAAAAGGCGATGCCCTGAACACTCGCACATATTACCGCAGACACTAATTATGTTCCGGCTGCTAAAATACGTAAGTATGAGTAGTATGATCGAACTACTCAAGTAAAAATTGTCTATTTGGTCACATAAGACCGGATAAAGATGTAGAAAAGTGTGTTTTCCTGTATTGATAGTAGTGCTAACCTCAATTTTAAGGATGTTATCAGCCTTTATCTGCTAGAGTTTCTGACTTTCAGCAAACAATATAATCTATCAATAATAAAATCGCTAGGAGTGCGATGAGATGTCACAGCCCCCGATGACAAGACCAGAAATAACTGCTGGAACTCTAATTGATAACCGCTATACTATCCAAAAACTTCTAGGACAGGGAGGATTGGGACGAACTTACTTGGCGTTTGACACTCGTCGGTTTAATGAAGCTTGTGTTCTCAAGGAGTTTGCACCCATTGGCACAGGGGAGAGTGGACTGGAACAATATCGCAACTTATTTAAAAGAGAGGCAAAAATTCTTCATCAATTGCAACATCCTCAAATTCCCAAGTTTTTAGCTTGCTTTGAAGGAGATAATCGGCTGTTTCTAGTACAAGAGTATGTTGACGGTAAAACATATTCTCAACTGCTGGGAGAACTTCAACGTCAAGGAAGAAACTTTTCCGAAGAGGAAGTTATAGAGTGGCTAAAGAATCTACTGCCTGTTTTGGAATATGTCCACCAACACAACATCATCCATCGAGATATTTCTCCTGACAACATCATGTTACCCGATGGCAAGGCTCTGCCAGTGCTAATTGATTTCGGTGTAGGCAAGCAAATTGCTGATATCAACGAGGCGAGAAGTTCTAACCATCAGGTGACCTTTGTTGGCAAAATGTCCCTTGTAGGCAAAGTGGGATACGCTCCCCGCGAACAGATTAGCTTGGGTTTATGCTCCCCCTGTAGTGACCTTTATGCTTTGGGGGTAACAGCTATTGTATTACTCACAGGTAGAGATCCATCTTTACTAATGGATCAATACTCATTAGAATGGGGCTGGCGTTATTATACCTATGTTACTGAGGATTTGGCTCAAGTACTTGATTATATGTTGGCAGATAGGCCTAACAACCGATACCAAACAGCCAGGGAAGTTCTTATAGATTTAGAGCGGATTGGAGAACCAGAAGTGGCAATGTCTCCTCCAATCATAGTTGATGATTTGCCTGCGACGATATTTAATCCTGAATTTCAGGCTATGTCGGCAATATCGCCATCATCCAACCAACCTAGAGAAACAATTTTTAGTTCACCTAGTTCACCTATTAATCCGCAAATTGGGCGAATTGAACAACAACCTTCACTCAAACCAGCATTTATCAAACATTGTCAGCAAGAGTTAGCTTACCACATCGGACCAATGGCAAATCTGAT
Source organism: Nostoc sp. (assembly GCF_036919595.1). Lineage (GTDB taxonomy): Bacteria > Cyanobacteriota > Cyanobacteriia > Cyanobacteriales > Nostocaceae > Nostoc. Next base: position 56,779 of record NZ_JBALCO010000185.1, read on the forward strand.
TATAGAAGAAATATTAGCTGAAAATCCTTATATTTCGCCTGACCAATTTGTTGAACTCATCATCAGGGAAATTCCTGATTTTCAGGCAGCTTTTGAATTTAAAAAAAGCTTATTTTCATAGACATTTAGACCACCGTTAATTTAGAGACTTTTGAATTTTTTAATCCACTGTACCTCCCTGAGTGCGTTTGATTCTTTTCATTGCCATTTCTAAACTTAACTGCATCCGTTTAAAAGCTTTAGCTAAATTACCGATTTCATCATTAGACATCTGCTCAAATTCAACTTCCATATGTCCTGTACTGACTTCTTCAGCTATGCGAGTCATGCGTTTGAGAGGCAAAACAACTTGTCTATTCAAGAAAAAGTTGACTAACAGGATAGTTGCTATAAATATAGTTGATACAATTAAGATAATGAGTAAAGAAGACTGATTAGCTTTGCTGATGACATTATTCGCCGGCACTGATATAATCTGAGCGCCAACAATTTCATTCAGCTTCCACCCAAATCCATTAGCTGTACCATACTGAGTAATCATACTTTGAGGTGCAGCTTCAGGTACGCTATGACATACGAGACAGCTTTGTTCAGAAATTGGTAGCGGACGAGCAATGTAAAAGATATCCCCACCAGGAATTGAACGAAATCCACTCACTTCTTTAAGGTCTGATTTATTTCTGAACCTTTCTACAATTTCCGTCTCAAAACTGTCAGCCTTATCCCGAAGATTTGTGGGATTGAGAGTTGCTTCTTTATAAAAGAAGTCATGGTAATCTGTCGTTTTTCGTAAAATTTCAAATACCTCGCGTGCTGAGTATGCAGGCACACTTTGCGGCAAAAACTCAGTTGCCAATTTATCAGCTAGCTCTGGATTAACTTGAGTACTAGTGTATTTACGAACAGAACTCATTGTTTGCATGAGTATGAGACCTGTTGAGCTAATATCTTGTTTAGCATTCTCCCTGAGCAGAGAAGAAAGAGTAAATCCACTCAAGCTCAGACCAAATGTTAGAATTACCAGTAGTAAAATTGTAAACTTTTGTTTCAGCTTCAGATTCTTTAGCATAATTCTAGATTACCTACGATTCAAATTATTATGAACAAATATGGCGAAACTTATCGTTTACTTTATCATGATCAATCAGCTCTCATATTTAGGTGTGAAAAGATAGTTTAGCTAAAACTATTAGGGTAGATCCAACTTTATACTATTAGTAATTATTCAGGTTAATGAAAATGTTCTCTAAGTAACTAAGTTTAAGAAAGCTACAACAGCAATTCAAACGGAATTCAGAAAAATTCGTATTGGTTGTTTTGAACCCGTGCCAAAATAAATACCAGCAATTGTCAAATATTACTAATGGTGTGGAATGCAAGAAAGTCTTTATTCGGGGGACGTTACATTATTGAAAGCCAACTAGGTGAAGGCGGAATTGGCATTACTTACCTTGCCAGAAATCAACAAAATCAACTGCGAGTAATTAAAACCCTCAAAGAAGAAATCCTGAACCACCCTGCCTGGATACTCCACCGAAACAAGTTACGGCAAGACTTCCGTGATGAAGCAGTTCGGCTAGCTGTGTGTCACCATCCTCATATAGTACAGATAGAAACTATCTTCGATGAGGGAAATTTGCCCTGCATGGTGATGGAGTACATTGAAGGCGAAGACTTAGGACAGTACTTGAGACGGATGGGGGTACTATCAGAAGTAGAAGCGCTACTGTACATCCGCCAAATTGGCGACGCTTTGACGCTAATTCATTCTAAAGGACTGCTGCATCGGGATTTGAAACCACGTAATATTATGATCCGCATGGATAAATCAGAAGCAGTGCTGATAGACTTTGGCATCGCTAGAGAATTTATTCCTAATATGATTCAAAGGCATACAGTGTATCGCACTCCTGGTTTTGCCCCACCTGAGCAGTATGAATCAGAAGCACCACGAGGAGAATACATTGATATCTACGCCTTAGCTGCTACCTTGTATAATTTGCTTACCGCCGTTATACCGACGAGTGCAGATGATAGACGTCACAATATTAATTTAGAACCACCACAATATTTTAATCCTAACATCAGCAACAGAGTCAATCAGGCTATTATGTGCGGCATGGATCTGGAGTCAACCTATCGTCCCCAGTCTGTGCAGGAGTGGTTGGATTTATTGGGATCTGATGCAACAAATGTACCTTTGGTAACACCTAACTTAGTGAGAACGCTTAGACTTAAACCACCTCCACCTGTTGTATTAAATCAGCATAACTGGCAATGCATACAGACCCTCAAAGGTCATTCTAGTATGGTTCATGCGATCGCCATTAGCCCAAACGGGCAATTGATTGCTAGTGGCAGTAATGACCATACTATTAAACTTTGGCAAGTGGGTACTGGCAAGCTAGTGCGTCAAGTGGGTCGTTGGTTTTCTGGTCATTCCAGTATGGTTCATTCCGTCGCCTTTACCCCAATCTCTCCAAATCTTTCTTATCAAGGAAAGTCTGGCAAATCTGCGAAAGTTGCAGACCTGAACTGGGGAATCTTGGCTAGCGGTAGTTGGGATAATACAATCAAATTGTGGGATGTAAACACAGGCAAAGAAATTCGTACTCTCGTTGGTCATGCAAATTGGGTGAATTCCGTTGCCTTTAGTCCAGATGGCAAGTTCCTAGCTAGTGGCAGTGCTGACTGCACAATTAAACTATGGCAGGTACACACAGGCATAGAAATCCAAACTCTCATAGGTCATTCTGACTCAGTTTCTTCAGTCGCCTACTCTCCGAGAACGCTGACAACGAATAGCAAAGATAGACAGCTTGTGGCTAGTGGTAGTAATGACTACACCATCAAACTATGGCAAGTATACACAGGCAGAAACATTTCCACATTATTAGGCCATTCTTTCTTCGTCAACTCTATCGCCTTTAGCCAGGATGGGGAAATTATCGCCAGTGGCAGTGGTGATAACACCATTAAACTATGGCATGTAAATACAGGCAGAGAAATTCGTACTCTCGTTGGTCATTCTAATTCAGTTTGGTCAGTCGCCTTTAGCCAGAATGGGGAACTTCTGGCTAGTGGCAGTTGGGATAACACTATCAAACTATGGCACGTACACAGTGGCAGAGAAATCAGCACACTTATAGGGCATTCCAACTATGTTAGATGCGTCGCCTTCAGTCCCAATGGCCAAACCCTAGTCAGCGGTGGTGATGACGATACTATCAAGATTTGGCGACGAGGATAATAAATAATTCCTAATGACGCTCTTACGTTGCTCTGAGGGACTTCCAGTTAAAAAAATATCCCATCGTAGGGGCGCAAGGCCAACATCCCCTACAAATGTACAAATAATTTTGGATAATTTATTTTTTGTCAGTCCATAAGCGAAGCCATGCCGTTGGCGCAGCCTTTCGTAGAGAAGGCTTTACCTGCGTACTCCTACGGAGAAGCAAGCTACGCAAAGCGTCTCGCAGAGAAGAGAGTAATTCGGAATTCCGAATCTTTTTGCTTGGTCTGATTAGATACTTTTAGCCTACAGATAGAACTGCGATCGTCTAAAACTTGTGACAAGAATGACGACAACCGTTATTTTTGAACAATAAATTTTATGGGCTTTGGTATCGGTGATTTCCTCTGGATTTTCCTCCTTGTCACTTCTTTGCAACCCCTTTGGCAAAAACGTCAAATAGAATATCGGCGCTTGCGTGCTTTACAAGAATTCCAGCAGGAACGCAAAAGTCGAGTGATTTTGCTGATTCACCGCCAAGAGTCTATTAGCTTTCTGGGAATTCCCTTATCTCGCTACATTACTATCGAAGACTCAGAACAGATACTGCGAGCAATTCGCCTCACACCCCCAGATGTGCCGATTGACTTAATTTTGCACACTCCTGGTGGTTTGGTTTTGGCTACCGAACAAATCGCCAGAGCATTAATTCGCCACCAGGCAAAAGTTACAGTCTTTGTACCTCACTACGCCATGAGCGGCGGTACTATGCTTGCCCTCGCCTCTGATGAAATTATTATGGATGCTAACGCTGTCTTAGGGCCAGTTGATCCCCAATTGGGTAATTACCCCGCAGCGAGTATCCTGAAAGTTGTTGAAGATAAACCTATTGGTGAGATTGATGACCAAACCCTAATTATGGCCGACCTCTCACGCAAAGCAATTGGGCAAGTACAGCGATTTGTACGGACTCTGCTTAAAGACAGCATACCCAAACAAAAAGTTTTGCCAGAAAATATTGAATCAATTATCGAAGCCTTGACAACCGGGCGCGTCACCCACGACTATCCCACCACTATTGAGGAAGCAACAGAAATGGGGCTGCCCGTAACTGTCGGACTGCCCCATTCTATTTATGATCTCATGGATTTGTACCCACTGCCACAAGGAGGGCGACCCAGCGTCCAGTACATTCCTATGCCTTACAATGACCGCCGGCCAATTCTACCTACACCCAAGGGCAGACCCTTAGAAGAACCAAATCAAATTATTTGAGACTTTGGGGTAGGAATTTTTTTGTGACGTCTAGGGTGTAGATGTTGGCGTAGCTGTTGGCGTAGATGTTGGCGTAGCTGTTGGCGTAGCTGTTGGCGTAGCTGTTGGCGTAGCTGTTGGCGTAGCTGTTGGCGTAGCTGTTGGCGTAGCTGTTGGCGTAGTTCTTGGCGTAGTTCTTGGCGTAGTTCTTGGCGTAGCTGTTGGCGTAGTTCTTGGCGTAGTTCTTGGCGTAGGCGTCGGTGTAGCTGTCGGCTGACTGAAGACTGTCTTTGCTTCTTCGTTCAGCTTTTGGCGGAGTGCTAAATTAGCAATTCCAGTTTCTTGCAACTGATATTTCTTCTGATACTCCTTCACCACTGCTTCGGTGCGGGAACCATAAAAATAATCGCGGGGAAGGGGAGGATTTGGCTTCACCACTGCATTCAAATTTGTTTGCAGAATTTTTATGATGTTAGCAGCAAAATCTTGGGTTTTTCGTCCTGCTATCCCATCAACTGGTTGTAGCTTATACCCCGTTTGAAATTCACGAATTGCCTTTTTAGTTTGATCATCCGTCAAAGGCGTATTTGTTACCTTGACGTTATAGCCTAATCCTCGCAACACAGCACGAAATTGCTGTGGCGTATAGCTACGTTGAGAGGCCGCGAAACCTGTGTCTGCAATTACCAAACTAGCAGTTATCAGGCAGGTAGCTGCAAAAGTCGCGCTTGATTTTCCAAACCCACACCACATATTTAAAACTCCTTTGGATTAAATCAGCAGGATTCTAAAGGTTAACAGCTGCATTTTAAGTTTGTTTAATAACTTTTTTCGCTATTTTTTAATGATTTTTGAATAATTTATGATTTATTTTTGTCAAATCTGAATAAACCTACAAAAATTTATTTGTGTCATCCATCGAAAGAAGTATCTTGTATGAGCAGAGATACAGCGGTTATCATTTGAATCGAATACACTCCTTGAACACTAAATTAAAGTAGGGGCGTACATTTATGCGCTTCTGAGTTGAGTTGAATACAGACCAAACAAGAACAGCCCCAACCCTTGTAGCGTTGGGGAGTAAGATTCAAAGCTTCGGCATCGGACGCCAGTCGCTCATAGGAAGCCACTGCGGTGGACGGGTTAAGAGTTCTAATGGAGGCAGTGTGCCTAAGCGGTTTTCCAACTTGTCCCTTGCGCGTCTCTCAAAGGAGAAGCAACTGCCGTAAAGTGGCGTGGTAAACCCCCCTCTCCAGAGCGCTGGCTCCCCAACGCAGTGGCTCCTCCTTTGAGGAGAGAAGAATGGAAGTGAGGTCAGAGTGTATTGGATGCAAACGAGAAACGCTATATTCCAAATATCCACTAGTAGTATAATATATTACAAGGAATGAAAAATATAAAATCTTCTAAGCAGCGGAATCTTTGGTTTGAAAAATTTATGGCAATTACTGCCACCGTAAATTTAGGTTTAGTTTTGTTTGATTTAAGTTACGTACCTTGGCGAGATTTCTACTTGCGAAAACTTCCCCAAATTATTGAGATTTATGACCCAATAAAAGGTATTGAACCCCATCGAGAGACGAAAAATTATTTAGAACTAGTAAAGGCATTAGAAGAACAAGTTAGCCAAACAGGATTACAGTCGCCTCAGGTAAATAGCAGGCTAGAGGAAATAAGGCGTCTGAGCAATGAGATGATTGACACTAACCCATTTGCGGGAGTGAACAAGAGTGGTACTCTAGAAAAAATCAAAAAGCGTATGCGATCGCACATCGGTAACGAATCAGCAAAACAGTCCTTTGCCACTTTTTGGAGTCAGCCTTATATATCACAAAATGGCTGGGTTAAAGAAATTAATTTTTTTAACCAGAGCATCCGCCCTTTGATTGCCTCTAACTACTACCGCCAAATCGGTGAAAATGGCGAATTTGTTGATAATTTCTGGGAAGTTGACTTACCCTTTGTAATTTTATTTGGCGTAGAATTGCTGGGGCGTACCTTCCTTCTCAGACGCCAACATCCTGGTTTTAGCTGGTTGGAAGCAGTATTGTGGCGTTGGTATGATTTATTTTTATTACTGCCATTTTGGCGGGGGTTGCGAATCATACCTGTATTAATTCGCCTTGATCAAGCGCGGTTATTGGAGTTGCATCCAGTGCGAAAGCAAATTAATCAGGGGATTGTCGCCAATTTTGCCGAAGAACTCACAGAAATTGTAGTGGTAAGGGTAATTAATCAGATTCAGGGTTCAATTCAGCGAGGTGAGTTAACGCGCTGGCTCTCACAACAGGAAAATTTACGTCCCTACATAGATATTAATAATGTGAATGAAGTGGAAGCGATCGCAGGTCTTTTGATAAAAACAATTGTCTACCAAGTGCTACCCAAAATTCAACCTGCGATCGTTGCCATTTTGTGCCACAACATCGAAACCGTCTTTCATCAAGTCCCCGTCTATCGCAACCTCCAGAACCTCCCTGGCGTGGGACAAGCCCAAACCCAGTTAAGTGAACAACTGGCGACCCAAATTACAACTAATCTTTACAAAACTTTAGTTAGTGCTGTTGAAGACCCTGTAGGAGCAAAACTCACCAGTCAACTGGTACAAAGCTTCGGCAACGCCTTAGGATCTGAAATAAAGGAAAAACATGTACTTTCAGAAATTCAGAGTTTACTTTTTGACTTTTTAGAGGAAATCAAACTCAACTATGTTCAGCGTTTATCCCAAGAAGACATAGATCAAATTATCGAGCAAACCCGTCAGCTACGAACACAAGTATCAGTTCCAGCAGTAGTGGATAAAGGTACTACTCTCCCCAAAATACGGGAAGGGTACAGAGCAGGGGAGCAAGAAGTTTAGATTTTAGATTTTGGATTAAAGAATTGAAACTTAATCCAAAATCGTCAATCCAAAATCCAAAATTGAATTGCCCAATGCCCAATGCACGACTATAAAAGAAATGCGCTAAACTCGAATTAGGCGAATCATCATTGGTTCGTCACAAGACTTCTTGAAAGATATATCTATCGCAGGAAGTGGGTCGATGCCCACTTTTTTTATTGAATTCTCTCATGACTCATCCTTTAGTTCCACAAATTATTGATTTGGCGACACCAGTGGCAGAATATCTGGGATTGGAAGTGGTTGGCGTGGTTTTTCACACTAACCAAAGTCCACCAGTGTTGCGGGTAGACATTCGCAATCCTGAGCAAGACACTGGGTTGAATGATTGTGAGAGGATGAGCCGTGCTTTAGAAGCCTCCTTAGATGCTGCCCAAATCGTTCCAGATGCCTATGTCTTGGAAGTGTCCAGTCCTGGTATTTCCCGGCAACTGGTAACAGACAGGGAATTTATTTCCTTTAAAGGATTTCCTGTCATCGTCTCCACAACGCCCCCCTACGACGGACAACAAGAGTGGGCTGGTCAGTTGATTCGCCGGGATGAGACAGCAGTTTACTTAAACCAAAAAGGTCGTGTAGTCGAAATTCCCTGCTCCCTAATTACTAAGGTGCAGTTAGACGAGCGCCGATAAACAAAGGGCTAGGGCTTAGGAGCGAGAGACTAGAGCACCTTGGCTCAAGGCTAAAGATTAGGGGCTAGAGGTTATGAACTAAGGGCTAGAGATTAGGGGCTAGTGTAAAGCTATTCTCTAATCCCTAGCTCTATCTAATGTGTAGTTTTCAATCCCCATTACCCCTTATCCCCTTTAGGGGCCCCGAGTTCCCCACTCCCTAATTTTTAAAGGAGATTGCTTATGTCAATGGTTACTTTACCTGGATTAAAAGAATTAATTGAAAGTATAAGTCGCGAACGGAATTTACCCCGGCTTGCGGTTCAATCAGCTATTAGAGAAGCACTAGTCAAAGGCTACGAACGTTATCGTCGCGCCCAAAATTTAGAGCGCAAACAGTTTGATGAAGATTATTTTGAGAATTTTGAAGTAGAACTCGATATTGAAGGAGAAGGATTTCGCGTTCTTTCTACCAAAACCATTGTCGAAGAAGTCAATAACACAGACCACCAGATTTCCCTAGACGAAGTTCAACAAGTAGCTCCCGAAGCGCAGTTAGGAGACTCTGTGGTGCTGGATGTTACCCCTGACCAAGGAGAATTTGGTCGGATGGCGGCGATGCAAACCAAGCAGGTACTGGCGCAAAAATTACGGGATCAACAGCGCCAAATGGTACAAGAAGAGTTCCAAGACTTGGAAGGAACTGTCCTGCAAGCAAGAGTCCTGCGGTTTGAACGGCAATCAGTGGTTCTAGCAGTTAGCAGTGGCTTTGGTCAGCCAGAAGTAGAAGCCGAATTACCCAAGCGCGAACAGCTGCCCAATGATAATTATCGGGCAAATGCCACCTTCAAGGTATATCTTAAAAAAGTATCTCAAGGTCAGCAACGAGGACCACAGTTGCTTGTGTCTCGTGCTGATGCTGGTTTGGTAGTTTATCTTTTCGCCAACGAAGTCCCAGAAATCGAAGATGAAGTGGTACGGATTGTTGCCGTAGCTAGGGAGGCAAACCCCCCTTCCCGTTATGTCGGTCCCCGGACTAAAATAGCAGTAGATACTCTTGATCGCGATGTAGACCCAGTTGGCGCTTGTATTGGAGCCAGGGGATCGCGAATTCAAGTGGTAGTCAACGAATTACGCGGTGAAAAAATAGATGTAATTCGCTGGTCGCCAGACCCAGCAACATATATTGCTAATGCCTTAAGTCCAGCCCGCGTGGATGAAGTACGCCTAATGGACCCAGATTCCCGACAAACTCACGTACTAGTGGCTGAAGATCAACTAAGTTTGGCCATAGGGAAAGAGGGACAAAATGTCCGTTTGGCAGCCCGCCTGACTGGTTGGAAAATTGACATTAAAGACAAAGCTAAGTATGACTATGCAGGAGAGGATGCCAAATTTATAGCTGTAAGAACAAAATATCAATCAGAGGAAGATGATCTTGACTTCGAGGAAGAAGAGTTAGATGAAAATCAGGACGAATTAGAAGAGGAGGATACTTTTGACACTAACGATGATGAATAATTGATTAATTTTGTAAAGTTTTGATACTGTTGATTGTAGTCTCAGTCTCAAGGATTATTTTCTAAAAGGCTATTTGGTATAAGTAAAAAATAGTAATAATAAACTTCTTTTTACATCCCAAATCCTGGACTGAGATCGCAGAGAACCGATGAAACCAAATTATCGGCGCTGTATTAGTTGCCGCAGAGTAGGGTCAAAAGATGAGTTTTGGCGGATTGTCCGCGTCTTTCCATCGGGAAAGGTACAATTAGATCAGGGCATGGGGCGTTCTGCCTATATTTGTCCAGAAACGAGCTGCTTACAAGCGGCTCAAAAAAAAAATCGACTAGGGCGATCGCTACATGCATCAGTGCCAGAAACACTGTACCAAAGCTTGTCGCAACGTCTAGCCCGCACCAATACGTAAAACCAAATTTAGTTGGAATAACTTTGTCAAGTGATCACCAGAGGAATTGTGCCAAAGCCGAAGTCGTGCTTTCATCACACGCTCTGTTGATCGTTAAGGTTAGTGTCAAAATAGTAAATGGGTGTAAAAGGCATTCGGCTCTCCAATAATTAAGAGGGGCGAGGCAACATTCCCAGAACAAGATGTAATCGATTGTGTTGTGGAAGACTCAGAATCAACAAAACAAGAAACTACAAAATGGCAACCTGGTAGCGCTCAGGCGCAGTTCGGCGTCAAGGGTTCCCATAAAAATCTTTTAAAGAAATTTTTATGGGTCTCCCTCAACCATCATTCCTGGTGGGGATGCCATTATTAAACCGAAACATCTCTCTTTCCTGATTGGAGGCACCGGCAAAAACTGAACGGCAATCTAAAAACAGTAATCCAAGGATGGAGATGTCGCAAACCAGGCAACCATCCGCTAAAACTGTAAATTAAAGGGGAAGAGTGGATGAACAACGGCAAAGTTAGAATCTATGAATTATCAAAGGAATTGAATTTGGATAACAAAGAGCTACTAGCAATTTGCGACCAGCTCGACATTGCGGTCAAAAGCCATAGCAGCACGATTTCGGAATCCGAGGCAGAAAACATCCGGGCGGCAGCAGAAAAGCTTCCAGCTACGAGTGTGTCGGCCAAAAAGGAACTAGGTACAACCAGCCATAAACCAAATTCACCACCGAACGGCGGACCCTCGCGACCTGCTGCACCCCACAAACAGCAAATTTTGGAAATACGCAAACCCAAAATCTTGAGAAATATTACCTCCAACGCCCCAGAGGCGTCACTTGCTACCAATACCCAAGCTGCCTTGTCTGAAGCTAATCCTCCCTCTCCTCCACGGCCCTTCGCTACACCAGTCTCACCCATGAAGCCGACGGCACCAACTCGACCTGTACCCCGGAATCAAGCTGAGACCCAAGAGCAACCAACGATCACAGACTTGGAACAAACGCCTAATCCAAATCAGGCGCCGGAAAAAATAGTATCCCAAAAACCGGAAAAAGTAGTTCCACCGAGACCGAAATCGGAAAAACCTCAAAAACCGCAACTAGTTGCCCCTCCAGCAAGGCCTGCGGAAGAAGTTGTCCAGGTGGCAGATGAGCAAGTATCTCAGGCAGACAAACCAATCCTCAAACGCGACCAACGGCTACGGCCCGTTGAAGGCGATCGCGAACAAATTAAGCCGAGAGTCGCTAAACTGCCAACAGACCAGTCCGCACCATCTGCACCACAAAGAGCAAGTCGTCCCACCACTGCGCCAAGCAGACCAGAGCAGAGGGGCAATAGACCGTCTGCTCCATCGCAACTGGGAGAGGGGCAACGACCCAGACCAGCGCGTCCAGGTGAAGCTGTAGCAGCCGCAATGCCGATCGCTACTCCACCCAGACAGATATCAGGAATAGCAGGCAAATCTCAAGGATTGGGTGATGAGCCAGTTGCACCTGATCTCCTCGATTTGAAACGCCCAAGTCCGCCACGCCCGACCAAAGGCGGCAAAAAGTGGGTAGAAGAGGAAATAATTGACGAAGTTAAAGAGAAGGCTAAAGCTGGCGTCAAAGGCAAGCGGATCAAGCCGATACTGGATGATGAGTTTGAAGAAGATTTGCTGGATGATGACGATCTCGACTCACCAGCCACCGTCCAAGTCAGCCTTTCCATCGCCCGTCCTCCCAAGCCTAAAGCGACTCGACCTGTACAGATGCCAGGCGCAACCCTTGCTAGCGCCCCAACTGCTAGAGGAAGTAGAAAGTCGGGTTCCAAATCTGGTTCTAGCCGCGACCATCACCAGAACCGTCGCCAAGAAGCCGAGACAAAGCGTGACCGTCCAGAAAAAGTGGTGGTAACAGGTCCGTTGACTGTGCAAGAGCTGTCTGACGTTTTAGCCGTTGCCGATACAGAGATTGTAAAAATCTTGTTCCTTAAAGGCATGGCGGTGAGTATCACCCAAAATCTGGATATTCCAACAATTACCCTGGTAGGAAAAGAACTAGAAATAGAAGTCGAAACCGCCGAGCCAGAAGCAGAAGCTCGGAAAATTACGGAAATGGTCGGTGCAGAAGACCTAGAATATCTCCACCGCCGTCCGCCAGTCGTGACAATTATGGGTCACGTAGACCACGGTAAAACAACCCTGCTCGACTCAATCCGCAAAACAAAAGTGGCTGCTGGCGAAGCTGGTGGTATCACTCAACACATCGGTGCATACCATGTGGATGTGGAACATGAGGGCAAACCGCAACAGATAGTCTTCCTGGATACACCCGGTCACGAAGCCTTTACAGCTATGCGGGCCAGAGGAGCGCGGGTAACAGACATTGCCGTATTGGTAGTGGCTGCTGATGATGGTGTCCGTCCCCAAACCATTGAAGCCATTAGCCACGCCCAAGCCGCGGGAGTGCCAATTGTTGTTGCAATCAACAAAATCGACAAAGAAGGGGCACAGCCAGAGCGCGTTAAACAAGAACTCACCCAGTATGGTTTGACCGCAGAAGACTGGGGCGGTGAGACAATCATGGTTCCCGTGAGCGCCATCAGGGGTGAAAACCTGGATACGCTCTTAGAGATGATTCTGCTAGTAGCAGAGGTTGCAGAACTATCTGCCAACCCAGATCGTACGGCCAAAGGAACTGTAATTGAAGCACATCTGGATAAAGCCAAGGGAGCAGTTGCTACCCTGTTAATTCAGAATGGCACCCTGCATGTGGGAGATATCCTGGTAGCTGGCTCGGCTTTCGGTAAAGTCCGGGCGATGGTGGATGACAGAGGTAAGAGAGTAGACATTGCTTCTCCTTCCTTTGCCGTCGAGGTACTAGGTTTAAGTGATGTGCCAGCAGCAGGCGACGAGTTCGAGGTCTTCCAGAACGAAAAAGAAGCCAGAGCGCTCGCTAGCGATCGCGCAGACAGACAACGCCTATCCCGTTTGTTACAGGGTCGTGTTACCCTTACAACCCTATCGGCTCAAGCCCAAGAAGGCGAGTTGAAAGAACTCAACTTGATCTTGAAAGGAGACGTACAAGGTTCTGTGGAAGCCATTGTGGGAGCGCTGAAGCAAATCCCGCAAAACGAAGTCCAAATTCGGATGCTATTGGCTACTGCTGGGGAAATTACCGAGACAGATATCGACTTAGCAGCTGCCAGTAACGCTGTGATTATTGGCTTCAACACCACCTTCGCCAGTGGCGCCAGACAAGCCGCCGATGAAGCGGGTGTAGATGTTCGGGAATACAACGTAATCTACAAACTCCTGGAAGATATCCAAGATGCCTTGGAAGGTCTTTTGGAACCAGAGTTGGTGGAAGAACCCTTGGGCCAAACTGAAGTCCGTGCTGTCTTCCCAGTCGGCCGTGGTGCTGTTGCCGGTTGCTACGTTCAATCTGGCAAGTTAGTTCGCAACTGTAAAGTCAGGGTGCGACGCGGCGGTAAAGTGATCTTTGAAGGCGTCCTTGACTCCCTAAAACGGATGAAAGAAGATACCCGTGAGGTCAACGCCGGTTATGAATGCGGTGTGGGCATGGATAAATTCAATGATTGGGTTGAAGGTGACATCATCGAAGCCTATCAAATGGTTACCAAGCGCCGTACTCTCACCTTAACGAGATAGTGTTGAGGGTAAAATGGTTAGAAGTTAGGAGTGATAAATTAGGAGTTAGGAGTTAAAGGCTGCTAATTCCTAACTCCTAACTCTTAACTCACAACTTTTTATAATATGCATTCATTTCGCTCTGAACCTATTTTGTGGATTCACGTTGCTGGATTGGCGACATTGCCTGTTTTTTTAGTCCTCTGTTTATTGTTTCTGTCTGTAGGCGAGCGGTTTTTGCCAGTTTGGATGGAGCTATTCTTAGTTGCCGCCATTGGTATTCTCCCCCTGCTATGGATGCAGTTACGTCGCCCTTTTTATATATTTGCTCTTTTAGGAATAGCCTTAAAGCCAGAAAATCTGACTGAGCGGCAGCGAAAAATTCTCTGTTTAATTAATACAAAGTTAAATCGTATCCTGGCATTAGTGGCAGCAGTATTGTCGATTTGGGTGCTGTGGCATCTCTACCAAATTGCCCCATTAGTCGCAAATTCAGCTAAATTTCTTCCCCAATGGCGCAGCCTTGCACTAGTGCTTGCGGGGTTAGCCTTTTTGGGCAGCAATTTATTTTTACAAATACCTGTGAGTGTAATGCGAGTTTTGGTGACTAATGACACAGAATTCGCTGGATTAGAGCCATTATCTTTAGAAAAGATTAAGCAGGATTTCACAATTTTAGGAGTGCGGGTTAATCAAATCGTGCCCCGATTGTTGCAATCCTTGTTTAGGATTAATACAGATTCGTAGTATACCAATGCCCAATGCCCAGTTACCGTTGAAGTTTAAAACAAAGGAATGAGAAACTATGGCTCAAATTCCAGCTTCTAGCGATCGCCAATTTTCTGCTGATACTGAAATTTGGTATAACCTCAAATGCGCGATCTCCACTAGTTCCGGTTTTCAACGCTGGCAACTAGAACCTAATGCTCACTTACAGGAAATTAGCTTGGAACAGCAAGTACAACGGTATTTAAGAGAAACTCTAGAAACTTTAGCTTACTAAACACCAAATAACTCTTGTAGGCTTGTTTGCAAGCGATGAAGTTGACGGTATGCACTCTCCAAGCGATCACCATCAACTTCTACTTCATTTTTGGGATAATTATTAATAACTTCAATCAGCGACACCTGGCCGTTTTGACTCGCAGAAAGTACTAACGCGGCTTGTAAAGCCTGCCGATCTGCTCTGGGAGACGGTATATAAATAACTAAACCCTTAGTACAGCTTGGCAAGAAAATCTAGCTACCATCTCAATTAACACGACTTGGGGCAAAATCCCCTTGTTAAAGGTAGAGAAACTTCCGCTACAGTATAGTAGTAAAGTTTTATGAATAAAATAATATAACTAATGTATAAGTTCTGTGATCTATCTAAGGAATTTAGCTGAATCAGTGCTAATCATCCAGTATAGTTTGGCATGGGTTTTAAAGCAGCTACAAGGCTGCTAACTTCAACCTTGTTTAACATACGCTAATTCAGCACATCACAGACGGAAAAAATGAAATATCGGGGTTTTTACATTTCTCTCGCGAAAAATTTTCGCCTTTTTTCTAGCAGTCGTCTCAGATATACTTTACGCGTGGGAGCTGGACTAACGGCAATGCTTGTTGTTTCTAGTGGGTCAATACTACTACCGGGTGAGGTTAATGCTGGTGCTACTCACCCAGAAGGTATGGCCCCAACTCTCACAGCGCAAGCTCCTGCAACTGCCGCAGTGATTTACGTTAATTCAGCAACTGGTGCAGATAGTGCTGGTGCTGGTACAACCTCAACTGCACCTTACAAGAGCATAAGTTTCGCTCTCAGTCAAGCCCAAACAGGTGCAGTTATTCAATTAGCACCTGGGAACTATAACCAGGAAAGTGGCGAAACCTTCCCTCTGTCGCTTAAACCAGGGGTGACACTGCGGGGTGATGAAGCTACTAAAGGTCAGGCAATATTGATTACAGGTGGAGGATTCTACACTAGTCGCACCTTTGCCAGACAGAACATTACCATCCTTGCCGACCAAGATACCACGATCGCTGGTGTCACCGTCACCAACCCAAATAGCCGGGGTACGGCTGTGTGGGTGGAGTCAACTAATCCTACTATCCAAAACAGTACTTTTACTAACAGTGTCAGAGAGGGTGTTTTTGTCACGGGTACAGCCAATCCCAAAATTGAAAGTAATCTCTTTGTACAAAACAAAGGCAACGGGATTTCAGTTGCTAAAGCTGCCCAAGGAGAAATTCGGAATAACTTATTTCAGGATACTGGTTTTGGTCTAGCGATCGGTGGCACTTCCACACCCCAAATTGTGGAAAACCAAATCATCGAAAATCAAGACGGTCTTTTTATCTCAGAGTCAGCAAAGCCCGTATTGCGTAAGAATGTCATTCAGAACAATAAGCGGGATGGCTTAGTAGCAACTGTCAACGCTCTACCCGACCTTGGCACCAACGAAAATCCTGGTGGCAATCTTATCCGCAATAACACTCGTTATGATGTGAACAACGCCACCAAAACCGGTAAAATTGTCGCTGTTGGCAACGATATTGATCACAAAAAGATTTTTGGCTCAGTAGATTTTGTTGCCGCAACTGTTGATGTACCTCCTGGAGGGCCTGTGGCCTTTAAGGATGTGCCAGCAAATTACTGGGCAAAAAGCTACATCGAAGCTTTAGCCTCTCAAAATATTATTGCTGGCTTTCCGGATCGCAGCTTTAAACCCAATGAACCTGTAACCCGCGCTCAATTTGCCACTATTGTTACTAAAGCTTTAACACCACCAAGCAAACGCGCAAGCATTCAGTTTAAGGATGTAGCAAGTAATTTCTGGGCTTATGCTGCAATTCAATCCGCTTACCAGAGTCAATTTGTTTCTGGTTATCCCGATGGGACTTTTAAGCCACAGCAGCAAATTCCAAGAGTGCAGGCGTTAGTAGCTTTAGCGAATGGTTTGGGGTTAACAGCGAGTAATCAGAATGTTCTTTCCTTTTACACCGATGCTGCCCAGATTCCTAATTATGCGATCGCTCCTGTTGCTGCTGCAACTGCACGGCAACTAGTGATCAACTATCCCACAGCGAAGCAACTCAATCCTAATCGTCAGGCGACTAGAGCTGAAGTTGCTGCCTTTGTTTACCAGGCACTCGTCAATGCTGGACGTGCCCAAGCAATTCCTTCATCCTATTTGGTAACAGCTCAGTAAATGCGTAGTTAGCATAATTGAAAGCGCCAGACTAAAAAATTATCAGTCTGGCGCTTGCAATTAATGTGAGTTTTATTAATTTTAAGGGTCTTTAAATATAGCTGACCCCATTTTAATGTGATTGGGTTTACAAATAATGTTGCCTGAAAACTTAAAGAATATAAAGATGTATAAAAGGAAAGCAGTAAAAAAATAACAGCTAAAATTTCTTCCTTCAAGAATTAGGATTTTTATCCGATTGGGGGCGTTGTTGCCGACGCTGTTCCCAGCGCCAGAGGAAGACCATTAGAGCAACGATTCCGACTTGGAGAGCTAAACTTGGCATTGCACTCTCAACATCCCGTCCGGCAAGCACTTGGAAAAAAAATACAAATGCGCCAATTGAGCCAGAAGCACCGAAAGCGATGTAGATAAATTGTCGGAAGCCGCGATAAGGAGCGGCTATTTCTGCTTTCAGGCTGGCATATTGTTCAGGATTAAGGCGATTTTTGGGATTTTTATCTACCATGATTAAATCATGTTATACTCTTAGATTGTGTACGCCGATGTGGCTCAGTGGTAGAGCAGCTGATTCGTAATCAGCAGGCCGTGGGTTCAAATCCCATCATCGGCTTTGATGAAAGTATTACTCAATACTAAAGTTTGACATAAATCAAGTGTACAGTGACTAATTATTTCTCGTCGGTGACAGATTGATGTAGTTGTGACAAATTATTGTTATCAAACCTAGTAATTTGCTTCGGTATGTATTGGTGACAAATTATCAAAGCAGAATTCAGGAGTCAGGAGCCAGAATGGGCTAAACCTTAGCTATCCGCTAACAGAATTGAATTCTGTGATTTAACACCCCTACTCCCATTTTCAAGCTAGGTGGATTATTGCAGCAATGGAGTTGTGCCATTACCGTTAGTTGACGCATTCGCAATTGCAGCTTGAGTAGGTTGAGTAGTAAGAACCGCTACAACTGGAGTAACTTTTGAACTAGATTGTTTAGTTCGTTTTCGATTAGAGCCGCCAGCTTTGGAATACTCTATACTGTTTCTGCCGTAGACAGTTGCAACTCCACTTAGCATTCGTTCAGACATTTCACTGAGAGCTTTATCCATCTGGGTTACTGTTTTACGCGATTCTTCCAGATTGGAAACCAGCGTATTATTAGCTTCTAGGATCGCACGGGTAGTGTTGATTAGGTGGTTGTAAGCTTCAATGGTTAACCCATGTCCTAAATCCAGATTTTCATCAATAGATTTAAGCAAGGCGAGACGAAGTTGGGCTTTGTCAATAGCAGCAGAACCACGAGTTTTTAAAGACATAACACATCCTTTTTTAATAATTCCTTTTTAAACATAGTGGAGTATCCTTTTGCCTGAGATGGGTAGTTTTGTGGATTTATTTCATTAAAAGTTCAACGAAATAATTACGAGTTTGCCTGTATTTTTACTCATTTTTCATATCGATTTGCTGTTTGAGAATAAGTACAATCAGCAAATGCGTACGCTGAAATAACAATTGCGTATGCCGAAATAGCAATTGGGTACGCCGAAATAACAATTGGGTACGCCGAAATAGCAATTGGGTACGCCGAAATAGCAATTGGGTACGCCAAAATAACAATTGGGTACGCCGAAATAGCAATTGGGTACGCCGAAATAGCAATTGCGTATGCCGAAATAGCAAATGCGTACCCCGAAATAGTAATTGCGTTCGCAAAATCTATAAATGCGAACGCCGAAATCACAAATGCGATCGCAAAAGCTACAAATGCTAACCCCGAAATAACAATTGCGATCGCAGAAGCTACAAATGCGAACGCCAAATCTATAAATGCGATCGCCAAAGCTATAAATGCGATCGCCGAAATAACAAACGCGAACGCAAAAGCTACAAATGCGATCGCAAAATCTATCTAATTCCCTCACGCCACTTGGGCGATTGTCGGCAAAGCCGCCCAACGCAGTGGCTCCCTTTTATAAGGGGAAGGTTAGGGTGGGGTAACTTCCCTCAACCTACAAATAACTTTCCTAATCCTATCCACCACACCATCAATATCTTGAGAAACTTCTTGATTCGTAAATCTCAAAATCCTCGTACCTTTTGATTCCAAAAATGCTTGGCGATCGCGATCGTATTCTGGAACTCCATCTTGATAGTGACTATCACCATCAATTTCTATGGCAAGTCTCAATTCCGCAGAATAAAAATCCACTACAAATCTGTCAATACTGTATTGTCTGCGAAATTTACAGCTTTCAATTTGTTGATTTTTAAGTTTTGCCCAAACTATTTTTTCAGATGGCGGCATATTGTTTCTGAGAGTTTGCCGTTTTTGCTTTTCTGAAGTTTGGTTATACAGTTTTGTCATTAGCGTTTTCATATTCCTGGAATGTGCTTATTATTCCCAGGATTACCCCCCTTAATCCCCCCTTTACAAGGGGGGAAACAAGAAAATCTTCTAGTTCCCTCCCCTTTATAAGGGGAGGGTTAGGGTGGGGTAATTCAATAACTTGCGCGTACACCGTAGCCTTTTTAAAGAGGATCTAAAACTTTTTACCGCCTCATTATTTCAGGAATTGAGGATAATACTCTTGAAGCTTCATCAAGATACGTCTAACTACACCTGCTCATGAACGGACAGCGTCTACAAGATTATTACCAGCTAATCGAAAGCCTGCTAAATTGCCCAAATAGGGAAGAACCAGAGATATTAGCGGCGAATACAGAATTGCTTGATGCTGATTTTTTGCAGGTGTTGGCAGCAGTAGCAGATGATTTTGCACAGCAGGGAGAAGAAAATACAGCAAATCGGTTGAGAAACCTAGCAACATATCTCACCCCGGAAACTACCCCCATCACTGAAGAAGATATACAGACTTACGGGCAATTTTTACTAGAAATACTGCAAGCAACGGCAGACAGCAACGGCGATGCTCAAGTAATTTATCCATTGCTGGCAGCAAATACCGATAAACTCAATCAGATTTTTGCTGTATTGCACGATTGGGCAACAAATACTCTAGCAGAAGCGGAAGTAGATGCAGCAAAATCCATTGCCTATGTGATGGTTATATTGAGTAATCGGATTAGCGATTTTCCTTTGGGTAGCAAAGCCAACAACATGGAAATTGCTATTACAGGCTACGAAATCGCCCTCACTGTTTACACCCGCAGCGCCTTTCCAGTAGATTGGGCAACGACGCAAAATAATCTGGGGAATGCTTACGGTGACAGAATATTCGGAGAACGAGCCGAGAATATTGAATTAGCCATTGCTGCTTATAATCAAGCACTCGAAGTTACAACCAGGAGCGCCTTTCCAGTAGATTGGGCAATGACGCAAAATAATCTGGGGAATGCTTACGGTGACAGAATATTCGGAGAACGAGCCGAGAATATTGAATTAGCGATCGCTGCTTATAATCAAGCACTCGAAGTTACAACCAGGAGCGCCTTTCCAGTAGATTGGGCAATGACGCAAAATAATCTGGGGAATGCTTACGGTGACAGAATATTCGGAGAACGAGCCGAGAATATTGAATTAGCGATCGCTGCTTATAATCAAGCACTCGAAGTTACAACCAGGAGCGCCTTTCCAGTAGATTGGGCAATGACGCAAAATAAT
>NZ_JBALCO010000186.1:0-70951 GCF_036919595.1 Nostoc sp.
CAGTCATACTCTGCGTATTTTTCTGCGCCAGCGTTTTGGTATTGATGTTCTTACTTTTGAACAGCATCCTGTGGCTTAATTCACATAAGGCGTATCATATACCATAGTCATGTGGTCTTGATTACCAAGTCATTTGAAGTAGTGTCTCCAGCCTCTATCTTCAGTATTTTTACTTCAAGTAGCCGAATATTTTAAAGCAGCAATTCCCAGAGCTTACTACTTCCGTATATAGGTTAAAAAATATTAACTATGTAAAAGTAGTCAAGATTTTTCACTAAGATATTTTTTTGATCTGAAGTCAGAAATTCTTAAATTTGTTGTTTTCTTGTGAAAGGCTAATTCTACAAATATTAATAAAGGGAGCAATCATGAGTCGTTTTAATGTTAAAAACATTGTTTCTAACATGTTTGTTGTAGCAGCTTACGTCGCGTTTTGCTTGCCAACAGCCTCACTTGCCAATAAACCCAAACCAATTCAGGTCATTCTCGACACCGATGGTGCGTTTGAGTCTTCCTATGCAACCTTGGTTCTTGCCCTTGCCTCCAGTCAATCTTCGCCGCCTGTTAAGTTAGTTGGAGTAACAACATCACCCACTGGAGAAGCTTACTGCAACAATTCTAACGCCTATCCAAATTTGAAGCGAGATTTGTTAGGGAATTTTAGTCCTGAAGAGGGAGACGTTAATGGTTTAACACAAAAGATTTTGTCAATCGCTCACTATAATGAAGCAAAAATTTATTCTGGCTGTGACGAGAGCGTTGCCGTAATTTCTGTTCCAAGTCAAGCTGATGACTATGGAAGACCGCTGCCAAACGCGAAGTTTACAAGTTTTCGCTTTCAGCTTCCTTACGGTGGAAAAAAGGCGTTTGAGCCTTGTTTATTTCACCAAGAGTTTAAGTTTTCTCAAAATGATGTTGTCTGTTGGAACGAGTTTAATCGGCCATTTCGGGATGAAACGTTCAAATATGTCCTTCCCACAGCTCAAAATATTTTAAACAAGTATAATCTGCCAGAGTTAAGCCTGATCGACCGTAAGAAAAAGGCTTCTGATTTCCTTGCCAACTCGATGTGTGCAGCTTACGTAAAACACGAGCAGCTCACAGTTCTCAGCGTTGGCCCAGGAACGAACCTGGCAAGAGCTTACGAAAAAATTGAGAATAAACCTAATAAGTACGGTTGTCCGCAATATCTGCAACTTTCTCAGTTAAAGAATGTCATTTCAACCCGATTTATCGGTGGTGTGTGGGATACCAACAAAGCCGATAATTTCGATGCAAAAGGAAATTATCGTCTGAACGAACCTTACCCAACCTGGACGTTGGGGAACATCTATTTTCAGGATGGCTCGCATATCTTTGGGGAGCATCACCTGCCGTTTCCCGGTACAAATTTTGAAAACATTCAAACCGGACAGCACAAGAAAGCTTTTAACTCGCTCAATAATGCAGAGGCCAACTTCTGGATTGATGCCGTTGCTATCAATAAAATCTTAAATTCCGGCATCCCGGCATACATTGTTCCATTAAATGCAACTGATGAGGCCAGGCTGACTGGGTTTGCTGACCGCCTGCAAAGCAATCCCCGATGTGCCACACCTCCGGCTCAGTTCATGAAGAATCTTCAGCTTTCTAATCAACCCACTCCAGGATTTTATGTGTACGACACATTATTCTTCTGGGATACTCTGGCGGCGACCAGCATTTGGAAAGATTACGTTAATTTTAAGGATTTTTCTGACCTTGAAATTACAACTTTGACAAATGGAGATCCGAAGACTGTGACGGGACAAGTACCGGTTGCGGAACTGTTTCGTCGAGATATCGGTAACCTGTTTCGGCGGGGACGCTACAACCATCCGGTCAAACTGGCGCTGTCTGCGAAACCAGCAGAAGGCGATCCTAACTTTAAAACAACGATTCAAAACTACGTAATCGGTCTTGCTTGCACGGCAGGGCGGCCGCATCATGTCAATAAGTAGAGTATATAGTCTAAACTCCAGTTGTATCTAAGTTGTTGAGAACTGTAGTTTTTGCCCTCACCCTAAATCCCTCTCCCAAGTAGGGCTACGGTGTACACACAAGTCGGAAAAACTTCATCCACCAAAGATTTGCGGTGAAACAGCGCTGCTGTTAGCGTAGCATTAGCGACGTTAGGAGCGTCACCCGAACGCAAGAGCGTCTCCGATAGGAGAAGGGTGCGTTACGTTGGCGTGACAAAGCTAAATTGTTGCAATCATGGCGATGCCTGCGGTGGGCTACGCCAACCCATTTGTTATTTCGGCGAACCCATTTGTTATTTCGGCGAACCCATTTGTTATTTCGGCGAACCCATTTGTTATTTTGGCGAACTCATTTGTTATTTCGGCGAACCCATTTGTTATTTCGGCGAACCCATTTGTTATTTCGGCGAACCCATTTGTTATTTCGGCGAACCCATTTGTTATTTCGGCGAACCCATTTGTTATTTTGGCGTCTCCATAACGCACCCTACGAAACAACTAGAAGAGTTGAAATCTATGCTGGTCATACTTCAATACGGTTCAGTTAAGGTTAAAACTTTTTGTCAAAGTCAATTTTTTAACGAACCGCGGAGGCGCAGAGGACACAGAGAGAAGGAAAAAATGCTTAACTGAACCGTATTGGGTCATACTTGTGTGTACACCGTAGCCCAAGTAGGGAGAGGGACTTATTTTTGGCTCCCCTTCTCCCAATATTGGCAGAAGGGTGGGGGATGAGGGTTTTTTCTGTTCAAACGGAAAGAACTACAGTTTTCAAGGTGGACGCGGTTTAATTGGGGTTTCGGTGGTGCTTGGTGCTGTGGAGTTTTAGTTTCCAGAATAATCACTTCCACAGCATCGCCGGCATGAAAGGGTAAACCCCGCAGCATCAGAGTTTCTCTTCAGTTAAAACGACTTCTATATTGTGAGCGTTCATATTTAAACTCTAAAAGCAGGGTTTTCAGTCTTTACTATGACTACTGTAAAATCTAACTTAGAAAAAGTTTGTAAAGAAAATCTAAAGGTAGCAAATAGCGATCGCCTGAAAACAGGATAATGCAGCTGAACAGGTTAATCCTTCCCATTCAACCTATAACTATGGTATCTACACCCAAAATCCTCGCCTTTGCTGGCAGCACCCGGATTGATTCTTACAACAAAAAATTGGCAAAAATCGCGGCGGCTGGCGCGAAGGCAGCAGGCGCAGAAGTGACTTATATAGACCTCCGCGATTTGCCACTACCTCTTTATGATGAAAATTTGGAAGCTCAAGAAGGACTACCTGCCAACGCCCGCACTTTTAAGGACTTGATGATTTCTCATCAAGGATTGCTGATTGCTTCGCCTGAATATAACAGTTCCCTAACAGCAGTTTTGAAGAATGCTATTGACTGGGCATCCCGTCCATATCCAAATGAAGCACCTTTGGCTTTGACTGCTTTTGCAGGTAAAGTCGCTAGCATTATGAGCGCTTCCCCAGGCGCTCTTGGTGGTTTGCGGGGGTTGGTTCACCTGGGCTCTATCTTGGGAAACATGAAAGTTTTGGTACTTCCTGATCAGGTAGCCGTACCCAAAGCTTATGAAGCCTTTAATGCTGATGACACGTTAAAAGATCCTAAACAGCAGCAATCTATTGAAAAGCTAGGCGATGGCTTAACAAAGATATTGCTGAAGCTTAATTAAAGTCTTTAATTTGACAGTAAATAACGAATACCTATCATTAACACAAAGATGCCATACAGCTTTTTCATTAACTCGGTGCTAATAAACGGCTGATTTGCAAACAATGCCCCGAAGAAGTTACCCACGATTAAACCAAGTGCAATAATCAAGGCATATTTGATATTAAGATGACCGTTGCGGTGGTAAACTAAGGCTGCTAAAATCCCGATTGGCAAAATTTGAGCGGCCACAGAAGTCCCTGTAGCTAACTTCTGATCCAAACCAATTACTAACACCATTGCCGGAATCATAATTGCGCCGCCACCAATACCAAACATCCCGCCAGCAACGCCAGAAACTAAACCGATTAACAACAGTTGAATAAAAATATTAGACATAAACAATGGTCGCTAAATTGCAAATTATAAATTAATATTTTTAGAAAAGATTGATTTTGGTAGCATTCCATGCACACCTTTTTGGGGACTGTTCACAACTTGAGTTATATGAAAATTTATAGCTAAACTACACAATACATAAGCATCTTCTGGCGACAAATTTATGAAGCGTTCCAGAAAATCAATCATGTTTTTTAAAGCTAGTTCTAAGGCTTCATCTAAGGTTTGAGCAAAGCCCATTGTGATGATATGAGTTGGAGTTTCGGCAATTGGTGTTATCAGTTGCAAATCCTTGCGAAGTTTGAGGGTAATTCTACCGTTCATCGAAGTTTCAATGGCGGTGACATTTACTTCGCCGTCTCCCTGTGCAGAATGTCCATCACCAATAGAAAATAATGCACCTGGTATAAAAATTGGCAAAAATAAACGAGAACCAGCTTGCAGTTCCCGATTGTCAATATTACCACCGTAAGAACCTGGTGGGACAGAAGTTCGAGAGATTTCTGGGGTAGCGACACCAAGAATTCCAAAAAACGGTTTGAGGGGAATTTTTATCCCAGCACCCGCCGGAAATTCAGCGATATTGTTTGCTAAATCTAGAGGAATGAATCTCAAAGCAGGTTGAGGAAACTGATGTGGTAAAGCTCCCCAACCTGTACGAATAGCATTAAAGCCGACAGGTAAACGAGGTGCGATCGCATTTAATTGTACTTCCAAAACATCCCCTGGTTTGGCATCGCGCACGTAAATAGGCCCTGTGAGTAAATGCGGCCCCCCAGCAATTTTGCGTTCTGGTAGAAGATTTTGGCAGATGTCGAGAAATTCTGGTGTGAGAAACTCAGGTGGTGCTTTGTCATAAACGTAGTAACCAGTATAAGTTTCTACG
Organism: Nostoc sp.; assembly: GCF_036919595.1. Classification (GTDB taxonomy): domain Bacteria; phylum Cyanobacteriota; class Cyanobacteriia; order Cyanobacteriales; family Nostocaceae; genus Nostoc. The sequence goes on from NZ_JBALCO010000186.1 coordinate 4,944, forward strand.
TCAACTGTATCGCCAGAATCAATAATGAGTGCTGGTTCTAACAGATGGGAGAAACCACCTAGATGCACGGTTTCTTTGGTAGCTTTTAAAATATAGTAAGTCATATTATATCCGCCTAATCATTACTACAAAAAACTCTCTGCATCAGAGTATCTTCCTAAATAAGTCTTCAAGCTGTTTTTCAACTGCCGTCATTCCGTCAAACCTCAGATGAAAGGATGCCTACTAGTACTCGTACCAAATCTTCTAAACCTTCAGGAACACGATAAAGTTTAATATCTTCTGTAATTAGTTTCTGTTGTCTATTGAGTGTACCAAATTTCCAGTCATCTCCATTAGTAACTGCGCCAAATAAAATTGATGATTGCTCATCTAGAGACTGATCCAGAGCAATTAATTCTACTGCTAGCTGTGTAAACCCCCTTCTGATATCTGATTGTTTTGCTTCAATCACCAATAGTGAGTTAGATTTATGTAAGTAATAATCCAAAGTACCTTCGAGCTTTTCATTAACATTAAGTGGATACTCACTATATAGTTGAGCTTTTGTTTGATCGCAGATTTCAGCAAGGATAGGAGCAATCAAAAACTCTCTGATTGATATCTCAGCCATTGGGTTAAAAAGCTTTATATTGCGCTGCAAATAATTTTGTAAAAATTCTAAATAGCTAATATCAGCAAAGTATCTTGGTAATTGTAACTCTGTGCGATCGTAGCCGTACTCAAACTCAGCCAGTACATCTATCGTTGGGTTAGGTAACAAAAAATATTGACTAAAAGTGTAACTTTGCTCAGGTTTTAAAATTCTATATTTGCTCATGATTTTTTATCGTCTATGAACCACGCCGGGAATATTACGAATTACAAATACCTAGCTTCCTTCTCACCATTCGCGTAACGTATCGGAGAAAATATGAGTATTATAAATTACTTTATAAAAAGCCATTACGTAGAGTTGCTACTGCAATACTTACGTGCGTCATTACGAATTAGGAATTGGTATGATTATCTCAACAATTTGCTAAACTCCAACTTTGTGGAGAGCAAATAAAAACAATTTGAGCAGGGAATTTGGAGGGGGTCGCAGAGTGGCTGATGATCAACGCATAGTCAATGCACAACAGATACATCCAAAAGACTTTTCATGGAGATTATGGCCTGTTGTGCCACTCTACCCATTTGGTAGGCGGCAGACAATCCGCAAAGAAGTGGTTAAGGGCACAATCTGGAATTTTGACCAGATTCAGGGCATTTTCTACGTTGTTGTGCCGATTCGCATGACTGTGGTTAAGCTCGAAGCCGGGGGTCTTCTCGTCTATGCGCCTGTTGCACCAACCCCAGAGTGTATTCGGCTTGTGAATGAGTTGGTGGCGGAACACGGGAACGTTAAATACATTATTCTGCCAACTATCTCCGCTATAGAACACAAAGTCTTCGTAGGTCCCTTCGCTAGGTACTTTGGGACTGCACAGGTGTTTGTGGCTCCCCATCAGTGGAGTTTCCCGCTAAATCTCCCCCTTAGCTGGCTTGGCTTACCCCAAAAACGCACTCAAATACTCCCAGAAGATAGTAGCAAAACACCCTTTGCTGACGAGTTTGATTATGCGATGCTGGGCCCCATCGAGCTTGGGCCTGGTCGGTTTGCGGAAGTTGCTTTTTTCCACAAGCGATCGCATACTCTTTTAATAACAGATTCTGTGCTTTCTATCCCAGAAGATCCACCTGCGATCGTTTTATTAGATCCATATCCTTTACTATTCCATGCCAAGGATCATGCTTCTGATATTGTTGCAGACATTCAAGTAAATCGCCGTAAGGGTTGGCGGCGGATCTCGTTGTTTGCTTTGTACTTTCAACCAAGCACACTAGATATACGCCAATGGAGCCAGGTATTGCAAGATGCTTTGAAAGCACCAGAACGCTCAAAGAAAGCTTATTTTGGATTGTATCCCTTTAAATGGCAGTCAGATTGGCAGCGATCGTTTGATGCGCTGCGAGGTAATGGGCGTTTGTTTGTCGCACCAATTTTACAGACGCTGATTCTCAACCGCGCACCCAAAGAAACCATTGACTGGGCTGATAAAGTTGCTAGTTGGGACTTTGAGTGGATTATTCCCTGTCACTTTGATTCACCGATTAAAGCCGAGCCGCATGAGTTTCGCCAAGCTTTCTCTTTTTTGGAAAAGCAGCCTGCTGTCAGTGGGGGTTTGTTCAGCAGTAGCAGCTATCCCTTACCAGAGGAGGATTTTAAAGCACTTAAGAACATTGATGCAGGTTTAAATAAGTTTGGCATTGTGCCAGCAGCAAAGGAGAAAGTGTAGGAGAATTTTTTGTAACTTTAAGAAAGTGATTATTGATGATTGAAATTTCTAGACCTGTGACAAATGGAATAAGACTCAAGTTAGATGATAAAATATCTGAATCAATAAAAATCACTTGTTCAAGAGGAAACATATTATGTTGAGTATACTTTAGGGTATTATTGTTGCACTGATTGCTTTTTGGGCATCAAGATTGATATTTCATATTGCTAGAAATTCAATTCATGCAGTATTACTTTTAGCTATTGGGCTTGCAATTTACAATGTTTTCAAGGTGCGTAATCTGTAAATGAATAACTCCTGACAGTCAAAATCTAGTATTCAGAAGTAAAATAGGCTTTCTGGCTGGCTTTTAGACCCAATTTGTGTACTTCAGTAACAGTAATTACGCAAAAATCGGTAAAAAACTTAATTTATCGAACCATAATTTAAATAATGATCAACAGAAGAATAAGTGACAGTAATGGCGAATCCTAGAAATACAGACAGTGGATGGTCGCAGTTAACTCGTGGTGCACCATTGGCAGTAATGGTAGCTGTGGTACTCTACATCCTATACCAACTTTTACCAGTATTAGAACTTTTAACTATTGCAGCATTGATTGCTTTAATTTTGCGAACGCTATTACGGTTTTTGCAAAAGTTAGTCAAATCACAGGATCTTGCTGTTCTGTTATTAATTGGATTAATTGTCGGATTTATTGTAGTATTAGCTACTGTAGTCCTACCTAGTGTGACGTTTGAGTCTCAAAAATTAATAAAAACATTACCAACTTATCTCAATAGATTGACAGGAGATGTTGAGCAACTACGTCAGAGATTCAGTTTTATTCCGGACATTTCCCAAGCACTAATACAACTACGGAACTTGACCGACCAGTTACTGGCCGGAGTACCAGTTTTCTTAGGTGAAGCTTTGAGTTTAACTGTGGAGTTGGTAGCGACGTTAATTCTAGCGCTTTATATGGCTTACGATCCTAATTCCTTAGTGAAAGGGATTTTAAGATTAGTACCAAGGCGACATCATCCGCGGTTTAAACGAATTCTTAAGGCTTGCGAGACAAGATTGCGGGGCTGGATTTTTGGGACAGGGATAGCGATGATATTTCTGGGTGTTGGAGCAGCCTTTGGACTTTTGATTTTGGGGATTCCGTCAGCCCTACCATTTGGGATTATTGCAGGTTTATTTGAAATAATTCCTTACTTTGGTTCGATTATTGGTGCTTTTTTACCAGCATTAATAGCACTGAGTATTTCACCACTAAAGCTAGTATTTGTGGTGATACTTTTCTTTATAATGAATCAAGTAGATGCCCATGTTGTTCAGCCAGTGGTGATGGGTCAGCAAGTTAATATTCACCCGGTAATGGTGATTGTGACATTTCTGGTAATGGGTAAGTTATTTGGATTTATTGGTATACTGCTTGCAGTGCCTGCGGCAGCGGTGATAATTACGCTGATTGATGAGTTTACGCTTGAAGAACCGACTTTAGAGCAAGTAGCAATTGAAAGTAAGACAGATGTGAAATTGAGCGACTAAATGAGCAATTATTCAGCTAACTATTAAAAGCCATAGTTGATCAAGGTAAACGCACATGATTTCCGAAAAGCCTGCTGATAAGGATTATTGAGTCTTAACGTTTGATTCCCTTAAACCGTTCTTGTGCCGCCTGGAACGCTTCTTGCATCACCAACTGAATTTTTTGGGGATCAGGTTTCTTACCTCCCATTAAATCACCAAAGTAAACGCAGGCTGCTTCCCCTAGTGCCCAGGTATAGGCGGCTGCCCAAGAGGCTGCGATCGCACTACCAAAACCTGGTATAAATTTAATTAACTCCCGGGCAATTGCCTGTGCTAAAAAACCACCTGCGATCGCACTCACAACGCCTCCCGCCTGAGATGGCGTAAGTGTCTGCCCATATAATTTGCCCAACAGACCCACCATTGATCCTTGCAAGGCAGTGAGTACGGGCATTGTGGCAAATGGCAGAGGTACAGCGGCGGCGGTGGCAGACATAATCGCAAATGGCAAAATATAACGGCGGGCAGCATCTCGGTAAAGGTTACCAAGTTGCTTACCAGTTTCTTCTTGATCCAATAGCTGATAAATCGCCTGGGCTTCGGCTTCTGGGAGTAATTCTGCCAGGGAATCTCGCAGTGCTTCTAAGCCATAAAATACCGGAGTGTAGCCATCTTCTTCTAGGGTAAAGTCAATTAGTACAGAGCGGTCAGTTATTTTTGCGAAGGCTTGCTGCATTGCGGCAAATGCGCGGTTAACTTCCTGATAATCTGGCGGATAGGCAGGATGATCGACGATATCGCCAGGATAAACCTCATGCAAGCAAGTAACTACCAGCAGACAGGGAATATTTGGATACTGCTGGCGCAACTGTTGAGCAATTTGTCGTAGCGTGTCAGTTGCAAAATCATTGATTTTAACTGTCAGAAGCAGAATTCTAGCGGAACGAGTCTCTTTTTTTAAATCGCCAACTAACTCTTGAATAATTGCCTGAGTATCTTGTTTAACATCACCCAGTCCGACCGTATCAGTAAAAATCAGTAACGGCAGGTCATTGGAAGGATAGGCATAGCGTTGGGTATGTTGCGTGTGGGGACGAAATCCCTGACCAACAATATCGGCAGATACTCCTGTCAATCCCCGGACAATTGAACTTTTTCCAGCTTGGGGTTTACCAATCACGAGGGCTTCTGTGGTTGGCAGTTCGGCTCGGACTTTCTCTAAAATCTCTGCAACCTGAGCCTCGCTTACACTAAACCATTCAACAACCGTTTGTGCCACTTGTTCTACGGGTAAGAGTTGCGTCAAGCGTGTTGTTGCATTGTTCCAGACACCAGCAATGCGGTTTGTCCAGGAATTATCGACCGACTTGGTTGTTGCTGCATCAGTCGGTTTACTCAATTGCTGAGAATCAGTTGACGGTGAGTCAGCATCACGTTGCTCAGTCATTTCTATGCAAACGGTAGATAGCTGTCTTTAATTTAGGACACTTCATGGTGTTTAAGATTGAAATTGTTAATAGAGAAGACCTTTTTACTCATTTTATAGCGATTCTCATGCATGATAACCAGTATCGTTAGTAGTGTTATAAATCTGGGCGATCGCGTTCTGGAGGTAATACGCTTAGGTTAAGGTTAAAACTCTTTATCAAAGTCAATTTTTTTAACGTAGACGCAAAGCGGCTTCCCGCAGGGTACCGCAGAGGCGCCGAGAACACAGAGAGAAGGAAAAAATGCTTAACTCAACTGTATTGGTTCTAGAGGTAGCAGTGGCTCACACTCCTAGAACACCAATTCAGTAATTCTGGAAGAACCTCTCCCTCAACCCCTCTTTGAAACGGAGCTACGGTGTACACACAAGTCGAATTACCCCCTTAATCCCACGCCACTTACTACAACGCAGGGAACCTCCGCAACGCAGTGGCTCCCCTTTTAAAGGTGGGAAACAGGAAATCCAGTTCCCTCACGCCACATGCTACCCTGCGGGAACGCTAAGAGCGAACAAGTCGGGCATTCATTGCCCGCCCAACGCAGTGGCTCCCCAATGCATCGGGGAGGGTTAGGGTGGGGTAAAACCTTGATTAATCATCAGCTATTTCAGAGTTGTGTATATACTGTAGCTCCGTTTAAAAAAGGAGAGTTTGGCTTCCCCAACCCTACAAAGGTTGGGGGGTTGGTTTTTGATTACTGAATCGATGTTCTACACGAACCGTCGCCGTAGAAGAACGGTAGCACCAGCAAATTATTGTATCGGCTGACAATGTGATTGCATCGGCTGACAATGCGATTGCATCGACTGACAATGTGATTGCATCGACTGACAATGTGATTGCATCGACTGACAATGCGATTGCATCGACTGACAATGCGATTGCATCGACTGACAATGTTAATACAACACTAAAGTTATGAAAAGCCTCTGGGACGCTTACCTGTATCAGCTTGGCTCAATTAAATCAGCGATCGCTTTCAGCAATACATCTGGATCTACTGGTTTAGAAATATGCATTTGAAATCCTGCTGTTAACGCTTGCTGTTGATTCATTTCCCCTGCATAAGCCGTCAAAGCGATCGCTGGTACGTTTCCTCCTTGTTGAGGCGATCGCGCCCTCACTTCCCGCATCAGCATATAACCGTCTGTCTTTGGCATTCCAATATCGCTAATTAAAACATCTGGTATCGACTTAGATAGCGCTTGTAATGCTTCCTGTGCTGAGGATACGGCGGTTACTTCTGCACCGTAGTCTTGTAAAATAAAGGTAATTAAGTCACGGATATCGGGTTCATCGTCTACGACCAAAATTTGAGTGTTTGAAAGGAGCGAGGATTCCGGCTCACAATCTAAAGACTCATTCTCTTCACACCTGACATCTTCACTTCTGACTAAAAGGGGTAGTTCAACAGTGAAGGTTGCACCCGATCCTTCTCCAGGACTTTCGGCTTGAACTTTTCCCCCATGCATTTCTACAATCTTACGCACGATCGCTAATCCTAAACCTAATCCACCAAATGTCCGAGTAGTTGTGCTATCAGCTTGGCGAAAGTAATCGAACACATAAGACAAGAAGTCTGGCGAAATTCCCTTACCTGTATCGCTGACCTGAATTTGAGCTTGGTTAGCAGCTTCCATGAGTCGAATTTCTACCCGTCCTCCTGTTGGTGTAAATTTTACTGCATTGGAGAGCAAGTTCCATACAACTTGTTGCAGCCGATTTGGGTCGCCCATCACTTGTCTTAAAGTGGGATCAACTATAGTCTGAATTTGAATTGATCTAACTTGTGCCGCTAGTTGTACTGTCTTTAGTGCTGCTTCAACCACCATTACCAAGCTTACCGGACAGATATTCAAGTTTAATTTTCCTTGGAGGATGCGAGACACATCCAACAAATCTTCAATTAGCTGGGTTTGTAATTTAGCGTTGCGTTCAATGGTTTCCAAAGCGTGATTAGTGGTTTTTTCATCAAACTTGCGAGTCCGCAGCATTTTCGACCATCCCAGAAGGGAGTTAAGTGGGGTTCGCAGTTCATGGGAGAGAACCCCCAAAAATTCATTTTTGATTTTGTTGGCGATTTCTGCTTGTTGGCGTGCTGTTTTTTCGCGTTCGAGGAGGCGATCGCATTCTTTCTCGGCTGATTTGCGATCGCTAATATCCAGTACAAAAGCAACACAATTATCCTGGGAGTCATTCAGCAAGGCTATCCCCAAAACAATTGGGACTCGCTTCCCGTTGCGGTGGAGGTACTCTTTCTCATAAATACTGGAAACTCCAGTGGCTTGCACTTCCAAGAGGGCGCGATCGTCTAAATCTTTATACTCGACAGGAGTAAGTTCTCTCCAATTAATTCTATCTAAGGTGGCAAACTGATCACGAGTGTAGCCAGCTAGTTGAAGAAAGGCATCATTGGCATCAATAATAAAGCCATCCACATTCCAAAAAGCGACCCCGATCAGATTAGATTCAAATAAACGCCGGAATCGCGCTTCACTTTCACGTAATGATTTTTCTGCCCGTTTGCGTTCGGTAATATCGTGATAAACACTAATTACGCCTTCAAGAGTTTGATTAGAACTCCGTAATGCCGTGAGGATGTATTCATAATAATGTACTCCATCAGCGGTAAGATATTCACACTCATCCTTAATCGGCTGCCCAGTTTTCATCACTGCTTGTCGTTGATTATCTACCTGCTCTACAAGGTCTGTAGGTAAATCCAGTTCTTGCAAAGTTTTTCCGATGATATCCTGGGGCTTTAAGCCTAGTAGAGTAGCTCCATCACGACTGACATACTGATAGCAACCTCGGCGATTAAAGATATAAATGTGATCGACTGATGCAGTGAGGATAGCATTTAAAATATTTGCCTGTTCTTGGACTTGGGTTGTTAGTTCACGAGTACTTTCTTCTGCCTGCTTGCACACAGTAGTTTCCATACAAACTCCGATCATTCGCACCGCTTGTCCCTGAGCGTCATAAATAAATTTTCCCTTAGCAGAAATCCAATGTACAGTTTGATCTAATCGAACTATACGATATTCATTGCTGTAGTCAGTCTTTTGTCTTAAAGCCTGGGCAATAACTTGCATTACAGATTGCCTGTCTTCACGATAAACGCACTTCAGAAACGCCTCATAAGTGCCCTCAAAACTTCCTGGAAGCAGACCAAAAAGCACTTCATGATTTTCAGACCAGATAACTTGATTGCTAACAATATTCCAATCCCACAAGCCCATCTGGGAAGCATCTAAAGCTAGCCTCAGCCGTTCTTCACTCTCCCTCAAAGAAACTTCTACCTGCTGTTGCTGTGCAATTTCTTGTTGGAGTTGCTGTAAACTCACTGCCACATCTGTTGGGAGATTAAAGGCTGTGGATATTCCCTGTTGAATATCCGATTTAATGCCATACTCGACAACTTTAATCTGGGGATTCTGTGTTGCTATTGCCAGTTCTGTTTCTAGTTTCGTTAGTTGTTCTTCAAGCGCTGCTTGCCTTTCTTGATAAGATATTTCTGATTGCTCTAACTCAGCCACACGCTGCCGCATAACTGCTAATTCATCAGTGACTTGAAAGTTAGTTTTATCAACATTTGACATCTTATACACTGCTCATAACTCAACAATACCGATTTGAAGAGTAGGCATCCTCTAGCTTTAGCAGTATGGGTTTTTTCGCTTAAAAATACATCCATCAAAAGGTACATAGAAATTTTAGCCAAAAGACATTCTCTGATATTCAGAGCGATGTCTAAGAGCAAGACGCTTTGCATCCAACAGTGATTTATTAGTCAGTCATCTTTTTAATCGCATGAAAGCTGCACCAATCAATAATCCTACAACCTGCCCCCAGAAGACAACACCCGATTGATTTACACCAACAGGGGGAATGTTTAAACTGCCTATCCCGTAAAATAATTGTTGCACAAACCACCAAAATATATAGAAAAAGGCTGGGAGTTCGATGGGGATATACAAGATTATTAGCGGCAAAATTGTGTCAATTTGAGCTTTAGGAAATTTCAGAACATATGCTCCTAAAACAGCTGCGATCGCGCCATTTGCCCCAATCAATGGTACTGTCAAATTCGGTTCAGCCAGAATTTGGACTATCCCTGTAATCACTCCAGCAGCCAGATAAAATCCTAGATAGCGTTTATGTCCCAGAATATTTTCTACAGTCTTCCCAAAAACCCACAAAAATAACAGATTTCCCAATATTTGACTAAAACTGCCATGTAGAAATATTCCTAAAAGTAGTGAGAATGTTCGCCAAATTACAATTATCCAAGCAGCAGAGTTGTTGAAAAAGAGTGCATTTGTAATTGCGCTACTAGTTTGGGCTGGAATCACCCCCCAACTATTGACAAAATACCCCAATTCATCACTTAATTCTAGTTTAATTTCCCATAAAAATATGGCAATATTAATGCCAATCAGCCAGTAATTAATAATCGGTTTACTCCGACAACGAATATTATCACTAATAGGAATCATACTAATTTGTAATGACGCTCAAAAACTCGCTAACGTAATTCGTAATTAAGAAACACCAAACAAGTCATGATCCAAGCGGTTCCCTATCTGCTCCCTACTCCCCACTCCCTCACTTCTGCTTAACTTGTGGCAAGATTGAAATCAGATCGCATCGCACTTAATTAGGCAAACGAGATGCTAGGAAACACACTTGTTGGAAGATACCAAATTATTAGTAACTTGGGAGGAGGGGGTTTTGGTGAAACATTTGTGGCTTATGATACTCAATTACCCGGATCACCTGAATGTGTTGTCAAGAAACTTAAGCTTCAGGCAACTGATCCAGTAACTTTGGAGACAGCTAGGCGTTTATTTGATACAGAAGCACAAGTTCTATATAAATTAGGAACTCACGATCGCATTCCCCAACTTTTAGCTTACTTTGAAGAAAATGCCGAATTCTATCTCGTACAGGAATTGATCGAAGGCCATGACTTGAGTCAAGAATTAATACCAGGTAAAACCCTAACTCAAGACCAAGTAATTTCACTTTTGCAAGAAATTTTGACAATCCTAGAATTTGTCCATCAACAGAATGTAATTCACCGTGATGTTAATCCCGGAAATATCCTCAGACGCCACCAGGATGGCAAATTAATCTTAATTGATTTTGGTGCAGTTAAACAGATTACTACCCAGGTGATTACTCCTGAAGGCTCAATTAGAGGTACCGTTGCTATAGGTACGCCTGGATATATTCCTAGTGAACAAGCTCATGGTACACCAAAATTAAGCAGTGATATTTATGCTGCGGGAATAATTGCTATTCAAGCTTTGACTGGATTATTACCAGAGGAAATAGTAAAAGATGCTGATAATAATGAAATCATTTGGCACAATCAAGCCACAGTAACACCAGAATTTGCTCAATTCTTAGATAAAATGGTGTGCTACGACTTTCGGCAACGCTATCCTTCGGCAACAGTGGCATTACAAGCGTTGAAAGAGTTAACCCAACCACCTGCTCAGACAATAGCGTTAACTCCTATTTCTGCACCAAATAATATAACCAAAACCCAGCCGAAAAAAGGAATATTAGTTAAAATTTTACTAGCAATATTTTTTATTGGGGTCAGTGGAGTAGCATCAATATTTATTTTTAATTACATTAATTCAAATAACGCCATAGAATTATCTAAGCAAGGAAATACATTTTTTGATTTGCAACGCTATCAAGACGCATTAGAAGTATATGAAAAAGCCATTAATATTAGACCAGATTATGCTCAAGGATGGAATGGTCAAGGCAAAACGCTGTATAAATTAAAAAAATATAAAGAAGCATTAGCTGTATATGATAAAGCAATTCAAATTCAGCCAGATTATTTTGAAGCTTGGAGCGGACGAGGCTTTGTATTGGTAAGTTTACAGCGAGATAAAGAAGCGATCGCCTCTTTTGACAAAGCTTTACAATTAAATGATAAAAACTCAGAAGTCTGGAATGCTAAGGGTGAAGCTTTAAGTAATTTAAACCAATATGATCAAGCAATTAAATCTTATGAAAAAGCGATTGAATTCAAGCCAGATAATTATGAAGCTTGGTATAAAAAAGGATTAGCCTTACAGAATTCTCAACAATATGAGCAAGCGATCGCAGCCTATGAAAAAGTCGTTGATTTCAAACCAGACTACGAGCAAGCTTGGTATAATTGGGGAAACGCGCTAGTCAAGTTGCAACGCTACAGAGATGCGTTCACAGCTTATGATAAAGCAGTGCAATACCAGCCAAATTATTATCAAGCTTGGTTGGCGAGAAGTAATATCCTCATGAATTTACAACGTTATCCAGAAGCAATTGAATCTTTTAATCAAGTAATTAAATACAATCCTAGTAACTATCAAGCATGGTATAATCTGGGCTGGTCGCTGCATCAAACCCAACGCTATGAAGAAGCAATAAAATCTTATAATAAAGCAGCAACACTTAAGAGAAACGATTATCAACTATGGTATAACCTGGGGAATTCGCAATACAATTTGCAAAAATACGCAGATGCGATCGCATCTTATAATAAGGCAGTTCGTTATAAACCAGACAATTTTGAAAGCTGGTATAGCAGAGGTAATGCGCTATTAAATTTGAAACGGTATCAAGATGCGATCGCATCTTACAATCAAGCAATAAAATACAAGCCTAATTACCAACAAGCAATAGACGCCCGCAATCAAGCCCAGATTCAACTGCAAGGCGAGAAACCAAAGCCTATAATTGTGCCAATTATCCCAGTCCCTAATCCTACTAATCCACCGCAGAGGACACCTTAGTAGACTGTGGCGTCAGTTTGCCTATTTTTAACAAGGGGATTTTACCCCATGTTTCGAGAAGTGCTATATAAAAGCGGCAGCGTGCAAATGTTGTAAAGTATGAGCTTGCTGAGACTGCAAAATTACAAAAACAGACCTTTGATACTTATGATATTTACTTTTCCTGCTGATTTTGTTTCTAATTTAGCCTGACTGTTTAAATATTAGGCGATCGCGATTTTATATCTAAGGCTTGCCTGATTGCACATATTCCATTGATTGGTTTGTTAGTGTGCGATCGCTTAGTATGCAAAACTTATGTATTAAGAATACTTCTTAGAAGCAAGAATTAGAATTCTAGTTGATTTTCAAGAATATTTTTAAATAAAAAATTCTAATCCACAGCATTACTATAAATTTCTTGACTATTTTACCAAAAGCTGTGAGCGTCGGTAATTTCTTGGGCAATCTAAAGATAACCTAGAATTTTCTCTTACCGAACTATGTGATTAAGGAGCTAACCCTTGATACAACAAAACTCCAGCCTATCATTATCTGACAAAGGAAATCATCCCTCCCGAAATTTCCTGATTCGATTTATTCTTGGCGGCACTACCCTTGTAGTCAGTATTTCTGCTTATTTCAGCTATCAAGCTGCTAGAAATTTGATGCTCAAAGATTTGAGACAGAGCGCTTTTGTAGAGGTACAGAGAGGGGTTACTAAAATTGATCAGTGGTTATACGTTCGCCAAGTGGAGGTAGAAACCCTAGCTAATACTTCAACTGTCCGCTCCTTAAATTGGTCTGTGGCAAACACCTATTTAAAGGCAGAAGTTAAACGGATCAATGAATTTTTCCTTTTCCAAATAGCTAATCCAGATGGTTCATATTCCAATACACAAGTTGGTCGATCAAATAAAAATATTCAGGATCGAGACTACTTTAAAAAAGCAATTGCGGGAAAGAGGAACATTTCTGACCCCTTCATTAGCCGTTCTACAGGAATTCCTTTAATTGCGATCTCCACCCCGATCTGGTCAAATTCTGCTAGCAGTAATTCACCGATCGGGGCGTTCCAGGGCAATGTGAGAGTCGATCACATTGCCGAGGTTGTCAACTCCCTGCACTATGATACGAACAGCTATGCTTTTGCCCTCAATTCCCAAGGACAAGCAATCGTCCATCCTAACTCGGCGTTAATGTCAACCGTAGAAAAACCTGCACCCAGCCTGCTGAAAATGCGCGATCGCAATTTAAATGCGATCGCCCAACGGATGGTAAACAAACAACACGGAATTGAGTTGATGGAAATTGACGGCACTAAAAAGTATGTAGCTTATCTGCCGTTGCAAGCCGCTAATTGGTCTGTGGCTTTAGTGATTCCCCGCCAAAATATCGAATCTCGATTGCAATTCCTCGATTTGATTGCCTTAATTGTCGGTGGACTGACAGTCACCATGATTACTGTCTTGTGGCAGGTACAAGCATTTGAACAAGCTGAACTGAAAAAGTCTAAAGCTGCATCTGATACAGCCAACCATGCTAAAAGCGAATTTTTAGCTAACATGAGTCATGAACTGCGAACGCCCTTGAATGGCATTCTTGGTTGTGCCCAAATTTTACTGCGTTCTCCAGCTTTACCTAATCAAGAGCAATATCACGTCAATATTATTGAACAATGCGGCTCTCATCTGCTGACTTTAATTAATGACATTTTGGATCTCTCCAAAATTGAAGCGAAAAAGCTAGAACTGTATCCCCATGATGTGCATTTTCCATCTTTTCTCCAAGGAATTGTCGAAATATGCCACATTCGGACAAAAGAAAAGGGCATTTTGTTTGTCTATGAACCCGCGATCAATTTGCCTACAGGGGTTCATGTTGATGTCAAAAGATTACGTCAGGTGCTATTGAATCTGTTGGGAAATGCCATCAAATTTACAGATGAAGGTCAGGTTACTTTCAATATTGAAGTAATCGATCAACCTCCTAATGATGGGCAGACAGTGAAACATCGCCTTCGCTGTACTGTAGAAGATACGGGAATTGGTATAACTCCCACTGAATTGAGCAAAATTTTCTTGCCATTTGAACAAGTAGGTGAGAAAAAGCGCCAAGCTGAAGGCACAGGGCTGGGTTTAGCTATCACTCAGCAGTTAGTACAGATGATGGGTAGCGATATCCATGTTAAGAGTCAGATCGGTCAGGGGAGTAGCTTCTGGTTTGAATTGGAGATTCCCGAAGCGACTGACTGGGTACAATCTGCGATCGCTTCATCAGAGAAACAAATCATTGGCTTTGAGGGTAGCCCCTACACGATTCTGATGGTTGACGATCGCTGGGAGAATCGCACAGTGATTACAAACTTACTGCAACCACTGGGTTTTAATGTAGTTGAAGCCAGCAACGGTAAAGATGGTTTAGAAAAAGCGATCGCCCTCAAGCCAGACTTAATCATCACAGATTTGCTGATGCCAGAAATGGATGGGTTTGAATTAATTAAACACCTGCGTCACACTCCAGAAATTCAGGATGTCTTAATTATCGTCTCTTCCGCTAGTGTTTTTGAAGCCGACCAACATCGAAGCCTGCAAGCTGGAGGTAACGACTTCCTCAGCAAACCTATACAGGTAAATGAATTATTGCATCAATTAGAACGCCACTTAAATTTGGTATGGATTTACAAGCAATCTCAGCCTGATGAAGAAAAAGCCAAAGAAGCGACGACAGCAAATAGCCAATCTGCTCAATTAACCCCTCCTTCCCCCAAAGTGTTGCAGGAACTAGTCACCTTAGCCAGTAAAGGTAACTTCAATGCCATTCTCAAGTTGACTGATCAACTTGAGGAAACAGACACAATCTTCGCGCCATTTGCTAACGAACTACGACAACTAGCAAGGCAATTTGATGAAGATTTAATCCTCAGTTTCTTGAGTCAATATGCGGTGGAAACAGTATGAAAACGACTATTGGAGACCAAAATAATTCTATCAATTACGCTCCTTCCAGGGGAGTTATTTTAGTCGTTGACGATAACCCTACCAATTTACAAGTTTTATCCAGCTTTCTGGATCAGTCTAGCTTTGAAGTTTGGGCAGCACGCAGCGGTGAAAAAGCCCTTCAGCGATTAGAAAATGATGATTTACCTGATTTAATCTTGCTGGATGTGATGATGCCGGGTATAGATGGTTTTGAAACCTGTAAACAGCTAAAAAGCAATCCTCGTGTCCAAGATATTCCGATCATTTTTATGACAGCCCTGTCAGAAACTGCTGATAAAGTTAAAGGTTTGCAATTGGGAGCTGTAGACTACATTACCAAACCTTTTCAGCATGAAGAAGTCTTGGTGCGGATCGAAAATCACCTAAAGTTGAGAAATTTGGCGAAAACCTTAATTGCTAAAAACGTCGAATTACAACAGACTCAAACTCAACTGATTCAAGCAGAAAAGGTAGCAGCTTTAGGCCAACTGACAGCAGGAATTGCTCATGAAGTTAATAATCCTATCAATTTTATAGCTGGCAACTTAAAATTTGTTGAACAGTATGTACATGAGATAGTTAATTTACTGTATCTCTATCAAAAATATCTGCCCGAACCCCCAAATGAAATTCAAAATGCAATTCAAAAAAGCGATCTCAACTTTTTGTTAAATGATTTATCTAAAATTATTCAATCCATGCAAGTTGGTACAAATCGCGTTACAGAAATTGTGTCATATTTGAACAACTTCTCGCGACACAGAGAAGATGGCAAGAAACTAGCTAACTTGCATGAAGGGTTAGAAAGTACATTACTCATTCTCGGACATCGGTTTAAACAAAATGCTAACCACCCAGCTATCCAACTAATCAAAGAATATGGAGATTTGCCACTTATTGAGTGTTTTGCTGGCGAAATTAATCAGGTTTTTATGAATTTAATTTGTAATGCAATCGATGCCATTGAAGAAATATATAAAAATAAATACCTGGGTACAAATTATCAATATTATGGTATAATTAAAATTAAAACTGAGGCAATTGGAGAGCAAGTTATTTTAAGAGTTGCTGACAATGGCTCAGGTATAAATAAAGCAGACCAAACAAAAATATTCGATGCCTTTTACACAACCAAACCCGTCGGAAAAGGAACAGGGCTTGGTCTCTCTATTGCTTACCAAATTGTGGTTAATAATCATCACGGCAAGCTCACATACCATTCCCAAGCAGATGAAGGTATAGAGTTTATCCTTGAACTACCCATCCGATAAATTAGAATTTGCAAACTAAATAAAAGAAAACATCACTTTTTTATGTACTAGAACACCAATTCAGTAATCCTAAAAGAACCTCTCCCCCAACCCTGGTAGAGAATGGGGCTGGGGTTTTCTCTCGAAAAGAAGTCTCTGACTGGGAATGCCTAATGGGAGGCTTTGCCTCAAGACTATATGTAACAAGTCCATTCATCTAAAAATTGCTCTAACTACCGAATATTCACCTCTTGCAGGTAATTTACTCCCTGAAGATATTCAATCTTAGTAGCTGAGTTTTTAGAGACAAATGAATTTGTTCTTTTTGCAAAAGCTACCTTTTGATAGTCAGCCAGCAGGCGTTGCTTTTGAGTATACTCATTCAGTTTTACTTGAGCTTGAGCATAAACTAGAGTATCGTTGGGAATATTTTGGAGAAATTTCAGAGCCAGATCAAAATCACCAATAGATGCTTTTTTGTAAGCGTTCTGCAAAAAGTAAGCTGCTCTGATCTGCCGCTTTTTATTGTACTCAGCCAGCTTTTCTTGAACTAAAGCACCTGCACGACTTTCTTGAGGAATTTGACGCAGATATTGTAATGCAGTAGAAAAATCTTTTATCTGGGCACTTTCGTAAGCTTTAACTAATAAATCTTGCGTTTGTACTTCAATGTTGATGGATGCTTGCTGAACTAGTTTATCTGTTTTAGATTGCCAATATAAAATATTTGGAATTTTAGCACCAGCATGAAGAACATCTGACCATCTGCTCTCATGAAAAGCTGTTTGAGCTATTTGGTATTGCTGTGCAGCTATTTGCCATTGTTGTTGCCATTCTTCAACTGTGGCTTGGGCTTCTGGATAAACATTGCTGTGGGAAGGAATTGATTTAACAAGTGCGATCGCCTCTTGCAAATCTCCTGCTTGGTATTCTTTTGTAGCTTGAGATAGAGTTTCTGTTTCTGAGTATGCAGGTGCATTATTAATTAAGGAATATACACCAAATCCCATCACCAAAGAATTAGCCGCCAGTCCGACTTTCATTCCTGTTAATAACGGGGATAATTTCTCAGATGTAAGATTTCGAGATTTATCATCTTCAATCGCCGCCTCTAGAGGAAATTGATTATCTACTTCTAATATTTCTGGTGGCTTATCCCATGTTATTTGTTTGAGTACCCGCAGTACATCACTCACAGACTGGAAGCGATTTTGAGAATCGTAGCGGATCATTTGACTGAGAACAGCGGCTAGATAATCGTTAACTGGCGTGTTTTCAGAACGCCAAACAATTTCATTAGTATAAGGATCAGCCTTTAATTGTAGTGGTTCTAGCCCTGTTAAAGCCTGGATGGCAATCATACCCAAAGCATAAATATCACTGTTGGGCTGTGTTTGACCAATAAATTGCTCTGGTGGTATGTATCCCAATGAGGTGACGGGAATCCGATAAATGGGCAACTCTGCACCTATACCAAAATCAACAGACTGGATTGAGCCAAAGTCAATCAGAACTAACTTGCAATCGCTATTACGTCTAATCAAGTTTTCCGGTTTGATGTCACAATGGATCACGCCTTGAGAGTGAACAAATTGCAGAACACCTAAGACATCTATCAGGAATTCTACAACTTCCCTTTCACTCCAGAGACAACCCCACTGTTGCTCGATGGGCAATTCCGCAGTCAGTGCATGTCCTTCAATCCACTCTTGCACTAAATAAAATCGCTCGTTTTCTTCAAAGCAGGTGATGAATTCAGGAATTTGGTGATGCCTTCCCAGAAGCTTGAGGGTTTGGGTTTCAGTTAGAAACAGTAACCTCAGCATCTCCAAGTAGCCAGATTCGGAACTGCTAACTTTAATCTGTTTAACAACGCATTTGGGATTCTGTGGATAATCTATGTCTACAGCTATGTATGTTTGTCCAAACACCCCTGCACTTAGGCTTTGGACAATTTGGTAACGCCCTTGTAGTAATTTACCGATTATGTGGCTGGTCATGACCTGGTTACTCAGTAAGTCCTTTTATTTAGTTCTTCTGACATTCCCACCTGTTTCCGGAATACTTTAGAAATAAATAACCAAAGTTTTAATACTTTAAATGCGAGTTGATTTTTTAAGTATTTTTGCTTATAAAGAGTGTATTTTACTTTACCATTATTTACTAATTTTATTAATTTGTAATATGACGATATATGTTTATATGATTAATAAAAAATTTCGGCGTTGCATAAATGCGGGATGAATTAGTGAAATACAGGTATTTCTCTATACTTCAAATAATGAAGTAATAATCTATATGCAACGTCAGATTTTTCTTTGACCAGAGTGATGAAAAAGCGTTATATAAAGTTCGGGTGATTACTTATAATAAAATCTATCAATGTAGGTTGGGTTGTAGCAAGATCCCCGTAGGGGTACGCTAGTGAAACCCAACAAATACTTCTTGTTAATGTTAGGTTTCGTTCCTCAACCCAACCTACAGATATTATAAGTGTTTAACCGAACCTGATATTATTTACACTATTAATTGCTTGGTAAAGTTGCTTGGACTTGCTCAAGAAACTTAAGTGCTTGTTCTTTGGATTGCATGATGATTTCAGACAGCATATCTTCCCGACCAAGAGCTTCATAAAACTTGACTAAATCTTGAAATGTCGCATAGAACGCACAATATGCTTGCGTCCGAAATTCCATTGGTAACTTATTAGCCCCCATTATATCTGATGCACTGCTTTGGGCTTTGAGCAAGTAAGTTTCCGCTTCGATTAACTGTCCCACCGCCAAATGACAATTAGCAAGATTCTGACATGAAAGGACATAGATATGAATTGCCTCGGAATTACTTAAGTGGGAAGTTGCTTCCTGCAATACCTCTTCTGCAACAGTCAATGCTTTTTGATAGCAGGCGATCGCATCGTAGTATAACTTCACTTGCATCTTACTGTTTCCTTCCTGGATGTGGTTTTTCCAAACCGGATGGACTGCGTTCAGGTTTATTGGAGTGCTGTACATGATAAGTAAGGATAAGAATGAGTAGGGGAAAGCCTAAAAATCTTGATTCTCTCAAGAACCGCGATCCTCAATATTTCTTTAAGGGCATTAATACTTACGATTTACAGCAATTGCAAATTTATATCAATAAAAAACTGCAAGATCCACAACTGCGCCGCCTTACTGACTCTTAAGAGCCTCTCACGGGCGCGTTTTTTGCTTTCGCAACATATCAAACAAACACCTTCTTCCCCCTTATGCCCTTGTGTATCTTAGGAGTCAATAGCTTGATCATAGACAGAAACACGATAAGCGCAGCGGCGATCGCCACTTAAAATATGTTCGACTCGTTCAATGCTAACTGTAGAACCGAGTAACCTTGTGAAGACTTGTAATTCTGAATTATCGGCGATCGCTCCAGAGTTAGTTTCCCACATAACCAAGAGCGATCGCACTTTAAGGAAAGAAAGCATTGATAGGAGTACAGAATATTTGGGCCAAGTCCGGCACAAAAAAATTAATTTTACGTGTTTTTACGGTTAAATTCTTATCAGTACATATATACCATTGTAAACACCGATTTTTAGGAAATAAAAAATACGTAGCTGTAAATGGAAATCAAAGATTTAGCTGGCATTAGTGAACCACTGAAGAGACTTATTGAAGTAATGGCTGAAGGGTTTGGTGCAGTTTCACGCCCATACCTGATCAAGAAAAATGCTGAGGCAATAATCCGCAACTGAGTTTTACAGGCTACAGAAAATGTGGCTAGGTAACACTCTTAATTAATTAGAGGTAAAAACTATGAACATCCAACTTCAAGCGGAATACGAGCAATTTATACAAACCCGAATTGCTACAGGTAGATATGAAAATGCTGAAGATGTCATTGTGAAAGCATTGAAACTGCTGGAATAATGGGAAAAGGGTTATCAGGAATGGGAAGAAGAAACTAAGAAAAAACTAGCGGCTGGGCTGGCTTCTATCGAACGTGGAGACGTAGTAGGTGGTGAAGTGGTGATGGCACGACTGGAGGATAAATTACGCAAGGCCCGTGAGACTCAAGGATAATGGAATATTTTATTGCCAAGGAAGCAAGCCAAGATCTAGATGAGATTTTGGATTATTTTTTAGTTCGCAATGTCAACGCAGGGTCAAACATGCGGGAACGCCATTGGCTCATATTACCGAGGAAGAATTTGATCGCCAGATGAATATCAACCTGAAAGGTGTTTTTCTTGGCATGAAGTATCAAATTCCCCTGATCCTCAAAAGCGGCGGTGGTACCATTGTCAACACATCTTCTGGTGCAGGGGACTTGAGCCGCGTAACAAAGGTTATGTTCCTGACTTGGTTGCATCTTGGTGTTAATCTTCAGTCTGCCTTGGGCTTTTCTTAGTGCCATTGGCCTGTAACCCTTATTCACTCGTTAAGCCTGTAAACGGTTACAAATCAACTGTAATTTACCAAAAATAAATATTGCCCTCCTCTTCTCAGAATATCCTAACCCTCAGCTTCCGTATCTTCCTCAACCACCTCAGATTTTTCTGTTAACGGCTTCACTACCCGCGCGATCGCTTCTTGAATAAAAGCTTTAATAAATTCATCTCTGCGATTAATCTGAAACTGTCGCTGGACAACTTCCGTCATTCCACCATCACCCCAATCTTGATCATGACGAAAATATTCAATAAAACTTTTACCAGCAATTCGCGTTAAATAAGCTGCTGTCACGCCTTGAATCGCTCTACCAATAATAAAGGTGGCAACATTGAGCTGTAAAGCTGTAGATAATAATTGAATTGCTCCCTTGACAATGCCCAAACTGGCGATGGTTTTCGCTAAAGAAAGGGCTAACTCTCGTCCCCGTTCCATATTCAATTCACAGCCGTAGACTCTGCCAATTTCCACAACCATTTGAGCATTAACAGCAGCTGTCGCCAGCAAATCTACCACTGGTATCGGCGTGACTGATACTACACCAGCACCAATCCACTGAAAACGTTCCACGATTTTGTCAGCTTGACGGCGACGCTGGCCATCGATGAGTTTTCGCGCCTCGTCTCCCAATCGCAGAGATTGCAAAAGAATGTTATCTGCTACCAAATCTTCACCCTCGGCGCGTAAAACAGCAGCCGTGCGCCGCAATAAGGGGACAATATCCGGTTCCGGCTGGAAGGTTTCGCCAGTTTCTAGTTGTGCAGGTTGGGGATTAGCAGCGATCGCCACTACATCATTAGTTGCAATAAATCCCAGTACCCGTTGACGCAACCTAGCGAGGATAGCTTCTTTATCTTCATCTGTATAGAGATCAGTTTTGTTAAGTACCAGAAGCGATCGCTTACCAATCTCTGCCAACCCCCGCAGCGGCTCATATTCTGAGCGCCGTAAGTCATTATCTACCACAAATAACAATAAATCTGCTTCTGTTGCCAGTTCTCGCGCCATTTGTTCCCGTTCCGTTCCCGCCACCCCTGCTTCTAAAATCCCTGGTGTATCTGTAATTAAAATCTTGCGTTCTAATCCCTTCAACCGTAGACAATAGGTTTCTCCAACCTGGGTTGTACCCATCGGTGCATCCACTTGACCAACCATGCGTCCCATAATCGCATTAACTAGAGAAGTTTTGCCAGCACTCCCCGTACCAAATACCACTACTTGAATTTCACCCCGTGCTAAGTTCGCTTCAATTTCTCGCGATCGACTTAATAAAGCCTGGCGTGCTACTTCATCTTGAATTTGCCCTACCTGTTGTCGCACAGCTTGGAGAGTTGTAGAAGCAGCGTCAGATTTAGCAGCAGGAATTTGTGCCGCAGTCACTCGCTTCGGGTTGCGGCGCGATCGCTTTTCCCCAGACTGAATCACCAATACATAATAAACAAAAGCAGCAACCAACGCTCCTATAAGGACAATCAGCAGCAACAGCAGCAAATTGCCTAGCAACGGCGAATAGGACAATTGCCAATAGAGGCGCGATAGGGAATCAATTAGCCATAGGGCTAGCCCCAAAATGACGATCAGACCAACAATCAGCGTTATTATGCGTGACAGAGGCATGGTTGGGAAAGATTAGTGGGTATTCAGTAGGCAGATGCTTCTAATCTTAATAGTTTCAGTATTTTTTACCAGAGTAGTAAGAAGCAGCTTTTGATTAACCAGCAACGCTGACTCCATTTTTTGCGTTTATGAGAGCCAAGTATACAAGTGAGAGTGAAACTTGAAGTTCTGAGGGTGAAGCTTGAGGTTCTGAGGGTGAAGCTTGAGGTTCTGAGGGTGAAGCTTGAAGTTCTGAGGGTGAAACTTGAGCCTTTGAGGGTGAAGCTTGAGCCTTTGAGGGTGAAGCTTGAGCCTTTGAGGGTGAAGCTTGAAGTTCTGAGGGTGGAACTTGAGCCTTTGAGGGTGAAGCTTGAGGTTCTGAGGGTGAAGCTTGAGGTTCTGAGGGTGAAGCTTGAGGTTCTGAGGGTGGAACTTGAGCCTTTGAGGGTGAAGCTTGAGGTTCTGAGGGTGAAGCTTGGGGTTCTGAGGGTGGAACTTGAGCCTTTAGTCGATCATAATTAGACCTCTTGCATAAGTCGAATAGACCCCCCTTAATCCCCCCTTATAAAGGGGGGAAACTTGAAATCTTGCTCCCTCCCCTTGTAAAGGGGAGGGTTGGGGAGGGGTGATTCAAGGATTTTTGCAAGAGGTCTAAGTAAGGGTTTTCAAGGCTGCCTACATATCTTCAATCAACGTAGCAATAATGATTTAGCATAGTTGATGATAGTTTAGAGACAATAAATAAAATTTTAAAATTTTGAACTTCAACAAGATTTATTATGGTGTAAAATACCCAGAAGCTATATCAAGCAAATGTTAGGATTTATAAAGATAAAATTTTATATCTTAATCTTTAGGCAATTTAATTTTTGACAGGTATATTATGTTTTGGCGTGTTCTAATCTTTTAGTAGACTTACGATGCGCCTACACAAAAGACTTCAAGCCAGTTTTGACAAACTTTTTGAGAACAAAAGGAAAAACAAACTTATGGGACTTTTCGATCAAATTCTTGGTGCCGTCGCTAATCCTAATCAACAAGGCAGCTTAGGTCAACTGGGAGGTATTATTAACACTGTACAACAGTTGAGCGATCGCACTGGTACAGACCCGTCTACCATCCAATCAGTTTTGTCTATTGTGGGTGGTCAAGTACGTTCTGCTTTACAAGATAAGCAAGCCACAGATGGTAATGAAGCCACACAAACTCTAGTGAATCAATATGCTGGTACTTCACCTAACCCGGAAGCCGTCGATTCACTGTTTTCTTCTCAAATACAGCAGCAGGTAGCTGAAGTTGCTGCCCAGCGCACTGGATTGGATGCTGGTATAGTTCAACAATTGCTACCTTTAGCAGTACCTTTGGTGCTAAAGTTTTTGCAATCAGGTGCCAATGCCACCAATCCCCAAGCTGGCGGCAATCCTGTACTAAATTCTTTCTTGGATGCTGACGGTGATGGTGATGTGGATATCGCTGATGCCATCCAAATGGCTAGTCGGTATATGAGACAATAACACTTTGTAACTCCCCACTTGCTTAGACATCGGCAATTAGGGCTTGCTAGATGTTTAGCTAAGACATAGCCTGAGAATATAGGAAATTTGCAAATATAAATCAGACAGTCTATGTCCAAGTTTTTTGACTGTATTACTGACGAACTGCAAGACTTTATAGCTGCTCAACACCTTTTCTTTGTTGGGTCTGCACCTTTGAGTCCTACGGGTCATGTTAACCTCTCTCCTAAAGGTTTAGGCTGCTTTTGCATCCTCTCTCCCAACCGAGTAGGTTACGTAGACCTTACAGGCAGTGGTAACGAAACATCAGCCCATTTGCAAGAAAATGGGCGGATAACCTTCATGTTTTGCGCCTTTGAGGAACCTGCATGTATCCTGCGTCTTTACGGTCAAGGAAAGACGATTTTACCAAGTTCTCCAGACTGGAACTCCCTCTATTCTCTGTTTTTGCCGATGCCTGGAGCTCGTCAAATTATCGTCGCTGATATTGAACAAGTACAGACTTCCTGTGGTTTTGGCGTACCACTCTATGAATATCGAGGTGAGCGCCAGACTTTAGTAAACTGGGCCAGTAAAAAAGGCGAAGAGGGAGTTCGAGAATTTCAACAGAAGAGAAATCTTGTCAGCATTGATGGTTTACCGACACCACTGAGTGAAATTACCCCAAATTTGGCAAAGGCGGACTTTGGGGCATAAGTTATGGATTATTCAATTCGTCCACTCACATAGGAAGATGAGCCTTTTCTCTGGCAAATTGTTAAGACCCTTTTGGATTGGTGTCACCACCAATTATTGCTTGGAACAAGTTTCCTAATAAAGAGAAAAGCGCCGAAACAAACACTACTAGCATTAAACTAGCAAGGGCAGCAAAGGGAGAGATGATGAATAAGAGTAAGAGCGCAAGCATCAAAATTGTTAGTAATGTCTTATTCATCTTTTTTCACCTTTAATAGTTGCTATTCTTAAGCTAACCAACTAAGTCATGAACTTGACCACAGTCAATAGAAGGAATTAGTCTTAGTTCTCTGGTTAGATTTTGCGACCAAATGGAGTGGCAAAATTTAATTTATAAATCAAGAATCTGTCACCTGCCCTCTGTTAGATTTAACCTGTCCGCGCTTAGTTTTATAGTCAAGGCGCTTTCTTTGAGAACTGCGAGTTGGTTTCGTGGGTTTGCGTTTTATCGTCACTACAACTGCGTTTTGAATAAGTTCTTGAAGTCGTCTCAACGCTGACTCCCGATTGTTCTCTTGGCTTCGGTGTTCCTGCGCTTTGATTACGACAACTCCTTCCTGGGTGATGCGTCGATCATTCAGCTTTAAAAGCTGTTGTTTATAATAATCCGGTAATGATGAAGCTGCAATATCGAAGCGCAAGTGAATCGCAGTGGAAACCTTATTCACATTTTGGCCTCCCGCTCCTTGCGAACGAATCGCACTAATTTCAATCTCACTCTGTGGGATAATAACTTTGTTGGAAATTTGCAGCATTACTCACAAGACAAATGAGGAACTTGTAAATTTGAAATAAAAATCCTTTACTCGGTTTGTTCGGCAAAATCTATTACTACGTCTTGGTCTTCATTGTTGTTCAAATTCACCTCTAAAGTCTGTCCTTGTATTGTAACTTTATCACCCGGTACTAGTCGCCGTCCTCGTCGGGTTTCCAGCATACCGTTTACTTGGACATCGCCACCTTGAATCATCAGCTTGGCTTGCCCTCCAGTTGGCACTATACCCATCAACTTTAAAAATTGATTTAACTTAATTGTGTTGTCTCTGATTTTCTTCATAGTAAATAAAACTACATCACCTTAATTGTATCGTGGCGTTATCAAGCCAAAGTGTGAATCTGTTGCAGCACATAATCAGCTAAGTACAGCATTTCATTAATTCTAGAACTTACGCACTAAGAATATAAAAACAAAGTTTGAGATTGCTTCTCTACGAGACGCTACGCGAACGCAATGACGTATTTTAGTCACGCTGCGTAAGTTCTAAATTCGTAGTTAATTAAATTCGACAATACCCTGCAATGCCAATGCGTCCTTTGACAATGCCAATGTATCCCCTGACAATGCC
Source organism: Nostoc sp. (assembly GCF_036919595.1). Taxonomy (GTDB): domain Bacteria; phylum Cyanobacteriota; class Cyanobacteriia; order Cyanobacteriales; family Nostocaceae; genus Nostoc. The sequence goes on from NZ_JBALCO010000186.1 coordinate 30,911, forward strand.
AATGCATCCTCTGACAATGCCAATGCATCCTCTGACAATGCCAATGTATCCCCTGACAATGCCAATGCGTCCTCTGACAATGCCAATGTATCCCCTGACAATGCCAATGCGTCCTCTGACAATAGACATAGGAGTGAAAACGAATGTAGAGACGTTACATGTAACGTCTCTACGCCGCAAGTTAAAGAGGCGGAGCCTCAATCAGGGGCATTTCCAGTCGTAGACTGAGAACGAGATGAACAAGGTAATGTCTCAAAGCATTTTTGCTTAGTAACTTTCACGTTAAGTTGACACCAATGAATATTGCTGTGCCCATAGCGCGTCTTCTATTTACCTAAAAATTGCTGATTTTACTAATTGGCTGTGGTGGGGCGTAGGGATAGCCCGTCGTAGACATCGCTATGACGACAAAAACAGTAATACCAGTTTATTATCTATAATGTTGATCGACAAAACTGTCAGATATAGGTTAAAAAACTAGTCTGGAAGGTTCTTTTAGTGTGTTCAGGGGACTGGATCTATGATTAAGCTCGGTTTATTAGTACAGTCCCAGAATAACTCTTTGGGTATAGGAAAAGTTACGGAAATATCTGATGCTAATGCGAACGTTGAGTATTTCTGCTCCATAGGGCAACGTCTCCAAAAAACTTTACCTTTAAATTCGCTCTCTGAAGTCAGGCTTGAACCCCAGGCTCGATGCTATATCAAGTCCCAAACCCAGGATAAATGGATAGTTGGCAGAATTTTCATCTGGGATGAAGACACAGAAATGTATCAAATTGATTTACCAGATAAGAAAACTGCGATCGCATCTGTTGAAGACATTTACGTTCGTTGCAATTTACCCAACACAGACCCCATCGAAACTCTGGCGATGAAGGGTCACGAAACGCCTTACTTCCACGACAAAAGATTGGCTTTCGTGAAATCCTTGATTCAGCAACGCGCTGTCAGTCGCGGGATGACGGGACTGATTTCGGCAAATATTAATCTTTATCCTCACCAAGTTGAAGTAGTCAGGCGGGTACTGGAAGACCCAATTCAACGCTACTTGCTAGCAGACGAGGTGGGACTCGGAAAAACCATCGAAGCGGGTGCAATTCTGCGTCAATTCCTCCTCGATGAGCCGAAAAAAGGTGCGGTGGTATTAGTTCCGCAATATTTACTCAAACAATGGCGGACTGAGTTAGAAAACAAGTTTTACATCTCCCATTTTGGCAAACGGGTAGCGTTGCTAGCGGTTGAAGATATCCATAAAATCAACCTGAAAGCGAGGATAGGCTGCTTAATTTTAGATGAAGCCCATCATATCGCAGCAATGGCAACCTCTAAGGATGCAACAGTGCGCCAGCGTTTTGAGACTTGCAAAGAACTTGCTCATAAAAGCGATCGCTTACTTTTATTATCTGCCACTCCTGTTCTTAACCATGAGCAGGATTTTCTGGCTATGTTACACTTGCTCGACCCAACAACCTATAAACTTGGCGATTTAGCAGGTTTTCGTGCCAAAGTTGAAAGTCGTCAGCAAATTGGTAAACTTCTGCTTTCTTTTAATGAAGGTGCAGAGCCTGTTGTTCTCAAAAGCAACTTGCAGCAACTGCGAAATCTCTTTGCTGAGGACAAGTATTTATTGAAGCTGGCGGATGATTTAGAAAATTTACAAGCAAATTCTCCTGAGCAAGACCAAATAGTTCAAGCGATTCGCACTCACGTCAGCGATACCTATCGACTACATCGGCGAATGCTTCGCAACCGTCGCGCTGCGGTGGAAGATGTGATATTTGACCGCAATTTTACGCCGAAAGAAGAGTATGATTTAGACGAGCGATCGCTTGATATCCACGAACTGCTCAATCAATGGCGTAGTGTTGCTCCTGGTGAAAAGCAATATCAGCGAATTTTCCTGTTGTTATTTCTAGCTTCTGGTACTTGGTTAGGCATTTTAGAGCAGGTAATTACCGCGCGTTTAACTGGTAAACCTGATTCTAAACTCATCCAGGAGTTTAAAGAAGATGATATTCGCCTATTAACTACAACCCCCAAATTCTCAGGGGAAGAAGAGATTCTGCAATCCTTCCTAAAAATTATTCGTCAACCTCAAGAGGACGGAGAACGGACGGAAAATTTGAAAACAGTGCTGCTGAATCAACTAGGTACGTACTTCAAAATTCCCGCAAATGTTCGGAAAAATCAAAAAGAATTCATCACGAGGATACAACAGAGAATCAAGAGACCAATTACTGGCGATATTCTGCCCAAATTTATTGTATTTACCAGTTTTGTGCAAACTTGCGGTGAAATTGTCCGGTATTTGTCTGATACCTTTGGTGCAGAGACAATAGCTAAACATCAATTTGGAGAATCACCAGACAAAGTTGAGGAAGACTTAAATAAGTTCAAGAATAACCTAAACTGCTTTATTTTAGTATGCGATCGCTCTGGAGAAGAAGGACGTAACCTCCAGTTTGCCGATTGGTTAATTCATTTTGACCTTCCTTGGTCGCCTAATCAATTAGAGCAAAGAATTGGCAGACTTGACCGGATTGGCAGCAAAATTGGAGTCCAATCTTGTGCCTTGATTGGCCCCTATTTGCCAGATAGCCCTCACAATGCTTGGTATCAAGTATTGAAAGATGGGTTTGGTATTTTCCAACAGTCAATTGCCAGCTTACAGTTTTATGTGGATGAGAAAATTGCAGAATTAGAAACAGTTTTGTTTGAATCAAGTGCTGCTGGATTGTTAGAAATGATTTCGCCAATTAAAAAACAAATTGAAGCTGAAATAGCAAAAATTAGCGAACAGAATGCTATAAATGAAATTGACGCTAACGATGAAATTGCTACCCAGTATTTTCAAGATTTAGATAATTACGATGCTTGCCATCTAGAAATTAAACGAGCAATTGAAGGCTGGATTTGTGATGCGTTGGGATTCAGGGCACTCAATAACCCAGATTCATCAGAGATCCGACGCTATCAACCGACAACGCGGACATTGGTTCCCATAAATGAGTTAAAAAACCGTTTTGCTGATAGTTATATAGACCAATTTGGTACTTATAATCGCAGGGTAGCAAATCAGAATTCTGGTATTAAACTCTTTCGGATTGGGGAAGGATTTGTCGAAGCACTCTTAAACTATATAAACTGGGATGACCGAGGTGAAGCCTTTGCAATGTGGCGCACTGATGCATCTTGGGATGCAAAAGAAGGGAAGGAGTGGTTTGGTTTCCAATGCAATTATGTAGTTGAGGCAAATTTAAGAATTGCCAAACAAGTTTTACTAGATAACAAACTAGATAATTCTCAATTCAAAAACTTGCAGCGACGTGTCGATGCTTTATTTCCACCGATTATAGAAACTATCTATGTTGATGGTCGTAGGGAGCCAATACGTGTTGTTGAGGATAAAGCAATCTTAGGTATCCTGCAACGTCCATATAAAGATAAAAACAATAATCAAGGACGAGATTACAATCTAGCAAAAGAGCGCTTAGGAATTATTGACGATTTTGTTGACCCTAGTAAATGGCAAAATTTTTGCTATCAAGTGCGGAACACTTCTTCGGAATTACTCTCCAATCGTCCCGATTTTATTGACTTGTGCCAAAGTTGTGCTAATGTTGCTGAAAAGAAATTAGGCAATAGAGTAGAACAACTACGCCTACGCCTGAACCAGCAAAGTTGGGATAATGCATTAGCTGAAGAATTGAAGATAGAAACTGCTTTAAATGCAGCCATCCTAGAGGGAATTCGTCAGCCCCAGATTAGACTTGATTCTGTCGGTTTCATTATTGTATCGGGGCGATCGCTTGTGCAATTTGAGTGATATTATATTATCTACGGTTAAATAGCCTTAGTAACTGTACTAACCCCACCCCATTTAAGGGGTGGGGTTTTTTAGAACTTCCAAATAAGAGTTGATAAGTAACTCAACCAAATAAAATATCAGACTTTTCTCCTAAGTATTAACACTAATGATACTAAAACGAAGTGATTATAGTGATCAAAAATGAAACGTTCAAATCGCCTTGCTTGGATAGGAGCGATCGCAGTAGCTGCGATCGTTTTACTTAGTCTGATTGCGGCTCCCAATAATACTGAACTTAACACTGGCTCTACCTATAACCGTGCCTCTAATGGCTATGGTGCTTGGTATGCTTTTATGCAACAGCAGGGAATTTCTATCAAGCGCTGGCAAAAGCCTTTTAGTGACATTCAGCCAGAGAACAGCCCAGTTACTGTTCTACAGGTAGGCGGCTATCCAAGAGAGACAATACTGGATAGTCAAAAGCGGGAATGGGTAGAAAAAGGAAATACTTTGGTAATTTTGGGTGCGGGGGCGCGGGTTACAGAAGCGGAGTTTAGCACTATGCAAAAATCTCCCCAAGGTGATATCAAAATAGATACGCGTAGACGATATCAGAAAGCTAATTCCAAGCAAGTTGATTTAGGCGATCGCTTTGGTGCTGTTGTCTGGGAAGACAATTACAAAAAGGGAAAGGTGATTTTTTCTACCACTCCTTATTTAGCCGCCAACGCCTACCAAGATTATTTAAGTAATTTTAAGTATCTAGCCAGTTTGGTTACTGAAAAAGGTAACACAATATTTGTCGATGAATATATCCACGGCTATAAAGATGCCGATGTCAAGAAGAAAGAAAGCGAAGGAGATTTATCTAGCTTTTTTGCTAAAACTCCTTTATTTCCAATATTGGTGCAAGTAGGTATCCTGCTATTAGTGCTAATTTGGGCACATAATCGCCGCTTTGGCAAGCCAGTAGCTTTAGATACACCAGTTGTAGATAACAGCGAGGCATACATCCAAGCTTTAGCCGGAGTCTTGCAGAAAGCTGATACCACCGACTTTGTTGTAGAGACGGTGGGTAAACAAGAACAATTACAACTCCAAAAAGCCTTGGGATTAGGACAAGTACTTTTAGAACGTCAAGCCTTGATCAATTTCTGGATAGAAAAAACAGGCGCAAGTGCAGCAGAACTAGATGCAGTTTTAAAGCTACAATCTCGCAAACAACCCATCACTGAACGAGAACTGTTAAGCTGGTTGGGGAAATGGCGAAGCCTGCGAGGAATTCATAATTCGTAATGACGCTCTCTACGAGACGCGCAAGGGACGCGGATTCTAACGTAATTTATAATTAATTTTTTGGAATTATGCATAATAATTCTGCATTGGTTATTTATCAATAAAAAATATGAGCGAAACTCATCCTATCTTAATTCGCCTTGGTCAAGGTCTTAATCAAGTAATTGTCGGACAATCTAGCCTAATACAACAACTTTTAGTAGCATTGTTAGCGGGTGGACACGTAATTTTGGAAGGAGTACCGGGAACTGGTAAAACCCTCCTAGTAAAAGTGTTGGCGCAGTTAATCCAAGGAGAGTTTCGCCGCATTCAACTAACACCAGATGTTTTACCTTCAGATATTACTGGTACAAATATTTTTGACTTGAATAGCCGCAATTTCACTTTGAAAAAAGGGCCAATATTTACTGAAGTGCTGCTAGCAGACGAAATCAACCGTACTCCTCCCAAGACACAAGCGGCGCTACTGGAAGCGATGGAAGAGATGCAGGTAACGCTGGATGGTGAAAGTTTGCCCTTACCGGATTTATTTTGGGTGATTGCAACTCAAAATCCCCTGGAATTTGAGGGGACTTATCCCTTACCAGAGGCGCAGTTGGACAGATTTTTATTTAAGCTGGTGGTAGATTACCCCGATCAAGCTGCCGAAAAGCAAATGTTACTCAATCGTCAGGCGGGTTTTGCAGCACGGCGTTTGGATATTAACCGTTTAAAACCAATAGCAACAGTAGCCGAGATTTTGCAAGCACGACTTGCAGTCAAAGAAGTTAAAGTATCAGAAGCGATCGTTGATTATTTGTTGGCGTTAGTCAGAACATCGCGTCAATATCCCGATTTAACTTTGGGCGCATCGCCTCGCGCCGCTGGTGCTTGGTTGCAGACATCTCAAGCCCTAGCGTGGTTAGCTGGAAGGGATTTTGTAACGCCAGATGATGTCAAAGCAGTTGCATCACCCCTGCTACGTCATCGCCTCATTTTGAAAGCAGAAGCGATGCTGGATGGTTTACAAATGGATGCGGTAATTGCGTCGGTAATTAATCAAGTACCAGTTCCAAGGTGAAAAAATTCTGGCGTTGCTGAATGCAGGGATGAATGGATTTATTTGCGATGTGGCAGTTGTTGTAATTTGGGGAAAGTTTTCGTACCAAAGACCAACGCTGTAGAAAAGCCTGGGTGTCGAGACACAAACAATTTCGTACACCTAAGTAGGTAGGCACAATTAAACTAAATCACGTAAATTTATGTAAAGCATCAGAAAAGCATTGAGTATAAGCTTTTGAGCAATTTACATTTCTTAATTTAGTTATATTTTTTAACTCCCACCTACTTACTTTCTACTCTAAACCCGCCCTGAAATGGTTTGGTAAGGAAAAATTATTTGTAAGCGGCTTACCGTAGACTACAGTAAACCAGTAGCCAGTTAAGTTGTCTCCCACTTCGCAATGTTTGTTATTAAAGCTATATTGAGTATCTTTTTTTACTAAAAATTAAAAAATACTTAACAAATGGTAGATGCCAAAATCGATGAAAATACAATGATAATTAAATTGCTAATTCTCCATTTCCTTCCTTTTGCTTGCATTATCTTTTACTTAATATAATTTTGATACAACCTTTACATTAGCCCTTAGTTGTAGGTGTGGGATAATACATGTTATACTCCTTCGTGATACAATGCGTAGTCTTATGCTTGGTATTAAACAAAAACCTCATCCAAATTACGGACTTAGCACTTTTGAGTAGAAATTAATAGGGTAGAATAACTGAATATAGCTCAGATATTTTTAAAATTAAAAGCAGGATTTTTTAATGATCAGCTTAAGTAATTCGGAAAACAGCACAGTTAGCTGCACAGCAGCCACTAATAGGCTGGCAAGGGCGATCATGGTTTCTGGTGGAGAATTCTCACTGATATTAGCTTGTTGTAACAGTGTCGAAAGGCAACAGCAAGTGCTGAATGTGTTAATAGAATTTTCATCAGCAGACATCCAGGAAATCCTGCTCTCACCTGCGGCTGACACATTGTTTGCAGCTATTACAACTACAATTGATGCTACTCAACCCGAAGCTTTGATGGTACGGGGTTTAGAGTCTGTAGTGGAAATTAACCAACTAATCATCAGTACCAACATTATGCGAGATGAGTTTCGGAAACAGTTTCGGTTCCCGTTGGTATTGTGGGTCAATGAGGAAATTCTCTGCAAGTTAGTGTGGCTAGCACCAGATTTAAAAGACTGGGCAGCCAGTACTATTAGATTTGATATACCTCACAATCAGTTAGTTGAATCTGAACAACAAGCCATCAGGGCCTAATATTGCCTGAGATTGCCTTCAAAATCTTACATACGCTAGCTTGAAACGAGCAAAACCTAAGCTATGGTTCTGTCGCATTCTTTTCTAAAATTACTTTTATTGAACCCTCGCTTGTGAAGGTGAAGTGAAAAACGTTGCAAGCTTTCCTCGCAAGTTATTTTCCAAGCCAGCGTTGTGGATTGTCTTCTCCAACGAACTTATAATCTTATGAAACCTGAACTTCTAAGTTCTTACTTGATTGCCGTTGGACTATAGGGCGTTTTAATTAAGTGCATTTTTATCTGTAATTTGTATAAGGAAGAAACAATCACTACAGCGGCGTCTGTCTTTATAACTGTTTCAGAAAAAAGATACTAAATTAATTTCAATTGGTGAAGTTATAGAAATTATATACTATAGAGTATATTTTTGCTTGGATACTATTTATGAGTTCTATAACTCTTGACTAACATCCCTATATTACTATGAAATTCATGCTGAAAGACTACTTTAACCCCAATAAAATGCGAATTTTCACTGCTTTGATTTTGACTGGAATTTTGTCTGTTGCTAGTAGTTTAACACTTATCAAAGATGCTACGGGCGCTACTGCAAAGTTTTCGTTAGAAACAAGCAATGAAGTTCTCAAGGACAATACTAAACCAAACCTCTTGCCACGTCCAGTAGCTAACGCGGTACTGCAAGATTTAGGTCGCAGACAGGGAATTTCAACCAGACAAGTGCAAATTATTGATTATAATCAACAGACTTGGCGTAATGGTTGCTTGGAACTGCCTCAACCTGATGAACTCTGTACCCAAGGGTTAGTTCCTGGTTGGCGGCTTGTGGTGTCCAATGACGAACAAAACTGGATTTATCATACCAATAGTAACGGGCGATCGCTACGTTTAGCTTCGACAAACACTTCTTCAGATAAATTACCTGCATCTATAAAAAATGCTGTTTTGCAAGCCGCCTCCGAACGTTTGCAACAGCCAATTTCTCAGCTAACCATCATTCAGGCTCAACAGCAAACTTGGAGAGATGGCTGTTTAGAATTACCTAATGCTGATGAATTCTGTACTCAAGCTTTGGTATCAGGTTGGCGGGTGGTTGTTAATGGAGGTGAACAAACCTTGGTTTATCATACCAATCAAACAGGTTCTGCAATCAGGCTGAATCAAAAGGCTAGCTCAAATACACTGGCCCCTGTGCAAATTCCAGTCAGCGAGTTACCACCACCATTAGCTCGATATGTAGTATTTCGGGAAATTTCCGGTGGTGGTTTTACTGGTATAACTTACGAGACTGTTTTACTCAAAGATGGGCAATTGATTCGGATGCGAATTGGTAATGCCAATGATTCTGAGCGTAGTGTTCGCCGCGTTTCTCTGCAACAGGTGCAACAATTTGTGCGAACGCTAGAACGTTCTAAATTTAGTAAATTCAAAAATCTGAGTTACCCAGCCCCCAGCGGTGCTGCTGATTATTTCGGCTACACTCTTACCAGCCAAGAGGGTACGGTTGAGTACAACGATATTTCTCTAAATAACCTGCCAAAGAATTTACAGACAGTAGTCGAAGCTTGGAATAAACTTGTAGGCAGCGCCAAATAGTAAACCTCAGTGATCAGATTAAATAGCGATTGTTTTAGCGCTTACAATCGAAACGATCGCTATTCATGCTGATTGTTGATAATTTGATCATGTCTGTAGCAAATGATGAAAAGGTTTGTAAAGTGGTGTGTTAAGTTTCATTTTTGGTGGAATATTCGCCAAAGCAAAAAGCTAGGGTTATTTGCCGTCATTGTTACCTTGAGTGTGGTAGCTACGGTGATGCTATCGTTCCCATTGAACGCTCAAACTAATCTGCCCCGAACGCCCGTATCTGAGTTAAGGGGAGTGTGGTTAACAAATATTGATAGTGATGTGTTATTCGAGCGCGATCACCTCAAGGGATCTTTGCAACGCCTTGACGAACTCAATTTTAACACCATATATCCGGCGGTTTGGAATTGGGGATATACATTGTATCCTAGCAAAGTTGCAGCCAAAGTTATCGGGCGATCGCTCGATCCCACACCCGGACTCCAAGGGCGAGATATCCTCAAAGAAATTGTTGATGTGGGACATCAAAAAGGGTTAACAGTGATTCCCTGGTTTGAATTTGGCTTCATGGCACCAGCGGATTCTCTATTAGCCAAAAATCGTCCCCAATGGCTCACCAGTCGCAGCAACGGGACTCGGATTGTCAAAGAAGGCCCACATAATCGCGTTTGGCTAAATCCCTTTCGCCCAGAAGTACAACAATTTATTCAAGATTTAATCGTTGAAATTGTTAGAAATTACAATATTGATGGTATTCAATTTGATGACCATTTTGGCTTACCATCAGAATTAGGGTACGATGCCTATACAGTGGCACTTTACAAAAAAGAACACCGTGGTCAAGCTCCCTCCAAAAACTTTAAAGATCCAGAATGGGTGCGTTGGAGAGCTAACAAAATTACCGAGTTTATGAAACGGGTATTCAAAACCATCAAAGCTACTAAAAAAGATTGCCTGGTTTCTGTTGCTCCTAATCCCCAGCGTTTCTCTTATGACTTCTTTTTAGCAGACTGGCAGAAGTGGGAACGGCTGGGAATCATTGAAGACTTAGTTTTGCAGGTATATCGGGATGACTTGAATGTTTTTATTAAAGAATTAGAGTATCCAGAAGTGAAAGCGGCAAAGAGCCATATTCCAGTGAGTGTGGGCATTATGGCTGGGTTTAAAAACAAATCTGTACCGATGCAACAGATTCAAACACAAGTGCAAAAAGTACGCGATCGCAATTTTGCTGGAGTCTCTTTCTTCTTCTATGAAACCCTTTGGAACATCAGCAAAGAAAAGCCGCAAGAACGCCAGATTGGTTTACAGAAACTTTTCCCTACACCCGTAACTTACCCGAATTTGCTAGCAGGTTGGAAACCGTCCAGTTAATTTTCCTAACAAGCTGTCAGTGAACACATCACTTAATTACAGTGAAGGTTCACTGACAATAACTTAAGAATTTGTCTTAAAAGGTACTAAGCTTTTTTAACGTGAGTTTGACGGTTTTAAAAAGCCAAAAAGCTTGCTAGATATGAAGTATAAGAAACTGAGCAGGTATTGCGATGGCGCGAGGCGATCGCTAAGATTGATTGAGAATCGGTAAAAAAGTCACAAAAAAACATCGAGACTAAAAATATCTTAGAAAAATCAACGTCTCGGCTATGTCTACCATACTCCTGTACGGACGCGATTAATCGCGTCTGTACTCCTAACTCAGCACTATCCTATTCCCAAACGCCCAGCCAAGCCAGGAGTTAGGGGTAAAAGCGTGGTAATCATCAAGAATAGAGCCAAAAGCCCCAAAGCGGCTCTAGCATCATCAGGTTCAGTAATTTCATTTAAGCTGGGGCGTTCTTGATCCCGTTGCAAAAAGAAAATCACGATCGCCCAGTACATGGCAAGAGTATTACCCAGAGACACTAACGCCAGTAAAATTAAAGTTGCGATCGTTGCGCGTCCTGCGGTTTTGCGTCCATAAATCGCCTGGACAATGCGCCCACCATCTAGTTGTCCTGCGGGCATTAAGTTTAAAGCTGTGATAACTAAACCCAACCAACCAATCACCACTAGGGGATGAACACTTACCAGAGATGATTGCAACGCCGAACCAAGGACAACTCGCGCCAAACTTCCCACCAAAATCGACCCTTGGAAAAACTGATTTGGCAATTGAAATAAACTACCTGGGTGGGAAAGCAGCAAGCCAGTGATCAGCATTAATAAAGAGACAATACCACCTGCGGCTGGCCCTGCCAAGGCGATATCAAATAACACCTTGCGGTTGGGTAACAGAGATTCAAAGCGGGTAATTCCACCAAAAGAACCAATTTGCACTGCGGGTAGAAAGAAGGGCCAGCTAAGGCGAATTTGGTGACGCCGAGCAAGTAACCAATGACCGATTTCGTGAACTACTAAAACCGTAAATATCCCAGCCCCTATGGGCAAAGCTTCTTTAAATCGCCCTGGATTGCCAAAAAAATCAAAATTCAGCAATAAGCCCGCAGCTTCTAAATTTGTAGCAATAGTCGCTATCAACAGAATACCTGCAAAAGCTTTTTGCGATAACAACATCGGCCGGGGATCATTGCGGCTCGGCAGGACAATTACTACTGGTCTGCCCTCTGTATTTTCGACTAAAAACAGACGATATTGCTCACCAAGACGTTTCTGTAAACTTGCTGTTAGACGGTTGTGAACCTCTTCTGGTTCTCCCCGCAAATTGCCTTTGAAAATGGCTCCATCTTGGTAGGCGATCGTTTCTGTGGCGAAAAACGTATCGATACCAAAGATACCTTTAATTGCATTTAAGTCATCTTCCGGTATTGGCGGAATCTCCGGTTTCAGTTCTGCGACTGCTAATTGTGGGGAATTTGCTTCAACTGAGGAATTAGCAGCGAGTCTTTCTGTTGCGCGTTGCTTAAGGATGGCATCTTGTCCAGCTGTACGTAACTGTCTGCCCAGGAAGATGTACAATCCGGCGGAAGTCACCACTAAGAACAATATACCCGCTATGTTGATATAAATCCCTGCGGCAAACAATCCAAAAAACAGGAGCCAGGGAGTCATCAACACCACCGACTGTAACCAGGCTAAGATTCCCAGCTTGCCAAAAGGTCTGGCGCGATAAAAGCCCCAGCCCAAAATGCCTAAAGCTACCAGTAGGATTGCCGCCAGGATAGAAGTTTCTGATAAAGTAAACATCTCCAAACCTTTGCTATTGAGACTAAGCCAGAACAAGTCCGGTATTGCAGATACACTTATTAATGTATAACGCCGTCTGTAATCTGCCCAAATTATCCCGCTTTGCGATGCCGAATAGCCCAACCCAGGCATCAACTAAGCGATTCAAAATTCACTCATTCAAAATTCACTCATTCAAAATTCAAAAACAGAATTACAGTAAGTTTTCTGGCTGCTAATGGTGTGCAGACTCAAAGCGTAACAGCTTAGTACACTGTGGCGTCAGTTTGCTTATCTTTAAAAAGGGGCTATTGCCTGTCTAGTTAATTGAGATGGTAGCTTTACGCTGTAGGTGGAGTCAGCCAGGATTAGAGAAACCTTAAGACTACCGCAAGCGCTTAAAAATCATTGATATATTATGCGATCGCTCTCTTGTCCAATAATTACAGCCTGTTTCATTTTTTTAAACTACATCTGTTGTAGGGGCGCAAGGCCTTGCGCCCCTACTGCGTGGTCTATTTAGCTAAAAATAGCTGTAATTTGCTCAAACTGTATTTGAGCGAAGTCGTCTTCTAAGTACGGTTTTGCATAAAAACGTAGCGTTTTTAATGCCGGAGAACGCATTCACAATGTAAGCCGATGCATTGGCATTGCAAGCCGACGCATTCACAATGTAAGCCGATGCATTGGCATTGCAAGCCGATGCATTGGCATTGCAAGCCGACGCATTGGCATTGTAAGCCGACACATTCACAAAGCAAGCCGATGCATTAACAAAGTAAGTCGATGCATTGGCATTGCAGAATATTGCCAAATTTAATTCGCTACGAATTAATGAAATACTGTACTAAGTCCAATAAAGAATTTCAGCATTTGTAAAGCGTCTAGCAATCTCACTCTCAAAAAAGCAACGCAACGTTTTCATTGTGTCGCGATCGTAAACGTACTTCGTCCCACCAAACTTATTACGCTTGACACTGCGTTTTGCCTCATCCATCTCTAATTTTGATTGCGGATACCAAGTTTGTAACACTTCTTTTGACCCAGGTGTGAACCGATGGGAGATTAATTCAAAAGTAAGGTCACAGTCAAAATCCAGTGCCTCGTTTATCTGATCAAACAAAGAACTATAGTGCATCTGCCAATCGTCTATCGGCATAATTGGCGCAATCACCAAGCCGACTGGATAACCGCCACCGCCACGCTCTAATGGTAGCGCCAACCGTCGCAATGCATTAAGTCTAGATGCTACGGAGGCTGTGCCACCTTCAAACTTACCAGAAATCGGTGCTGCATTAACACTCATCCGACAGCGAGTATGCCCATTGTGTGGTAAGTCGAGTAATCCATCCACAGCATCAAATTTCGATACCCAACGTAGATGTGCATTGGTACGAGTGCCAAAGTAACGGATACATTCAGCCAGACTTCCAGTTAAATGCTCAATACCCAATGGGTCTGTGTAACAGCTAACTTCAAAACTCGTAGTTTCTCCATCTTGCTCGTAATTAGCTAAATTCTCTAATATCTGCGGTAAGTTGGCAAAAACGCGGATGACAGGTGGCCCCGACAAGCTACCAGCTAGGTAGCAGTATTGACAATGAGCCGGACAACCCTCAGCAAGGTGAAACTGCCAATCCGCAGAAGGTGGGATGGGACTCAGTTTAAAAGAACTGGGTGGTGCAGTAACCACCGCTAAGGTACGCTTGGCGATGTTGTAAGTATCCCGCTCAGACTCACCGCGCAGTCCCTTCAGGCGGTTTTGTGATAATTTTTCTATCGGTAAGTTGAGTGACTGCACACGTGCAAGAATCTGCTGCCCCCAAACCTCATCTAGGGCAGCAGGTGTAAACAGTACCCGTTCAGGTATCCACAACCGTGGTGATTTTGTTTGTGTATTTGATACTGAAACTTGGTCTGTAATTGTATTCAGCAATATCCTTCTCCGTTATTTAGTTTGCTGATTTGTGCAATTAATTTTCAAGGACTTGCTTAATTCGGCGCTCTAACAAATCAAGATCCAAACTGCCTTCATCACGGTTAATTCGTCGCACGGTCGAATTAACATTACCTAAATTTACCAATAAATCTTGAAGAATTTCCTGCTGCTGACGGGCTTGGGTAACCTCGCGTGGCTCCTGTACTAAATCACGCACGATAGTATCTTCAGCGCGAGAGGCAATAATTGGATCACCTTGCCCTTGAATGTGAACAAAAGTTCGTCGCCCTGGCCCACGCTCCTCTTCTATTGGTATAACTGCTGTTACTTGGTCAGAACGCACATATTTGCCAAATCCTAAATGTACTAGCTCTGATGAGAGGATTTTCATATAATTGAAGCGTGATTTTTAATTCTTACTTATATTGTAAAATCTAGAGAAGTAACCTTAAAGCTATAGACCATACGGGTTATACCCAATTTAAAGTAGTAGTATCCTGTCCCAATTACTGCTTGATATCTTTGGTGTCAGTCACACTATTTCTACCAGCTTTTGGGTTTGTTCTGGGGTTTCACCAAGCTCAATAAACTCAAGTTTTAGGTTGGAGTCCTAACTTTGGCTTGTTGAGTACAGCACTTCATTAATTCGTAGCAAATTAAATTCAGTAATACCTTGCAATGCCAATGCGTCCCCTGACAATGCCAATGCATTCCGATACAACGTTAATGTGTCCCCTAACAATGCCAATGCATTCCGATACAATGTTAATGTGTCCCCTGACAATGCCAATGCATTCCGATACAATGTTAATGCCTCCTTTTACAATGCCAATGCATGGGGATGCATAAAAAACTGATAGGACTTACGCAAAAAACCTCTCAAACTCTCATTCCTCCGTGTACTCTGTGTCTCTGTGGTTCGTTTTTTCGGCGTTGCTGAATCATGGGATGATTTCGCCCAATTTGGAACGAATTTTCAATGGTTTCAACCGCTGATTCATCCCGCATTTATGCAACGCCGTTTTTTCATAATCCTTGCATAAGTCATGACTGAGTAAAGAATTTTACCCAACAGGATTTTAGATTTGTTCTTGCATTAAAATTCGGGGAAAACTCTTCTAGATGCTACGCGAACAGACCTTTTAAATTTTAGATTTTCAATCATTCAATTCCATTATCCAAAATTGAAAATCTAAAATTCGGAGATGATAAAATAAAATAAATGATGCGCCATTTCCAATTTAGAACAAGATGCGATCACTAGCTGATTTCCTTTGCTATCTAAAAATACCGCTTGATTGCTATCGCTACTAAAACCACTATCAGGTTGATCAATCGGATTGGCCACAATAGCATCTAATTTTTTACTCTCTAACTTTTCTAATGCAGGGTTGACAATATCTCCAGTTTGTGCGGCAAAACCTATTAATATCTGATGCGGCTGTTTAAGTTTTGCTAATTGGGCGATTATATCCGGTACAGGTTCCAAGGGTAAGGCTTTGGGGAGCGATCGCTTGGGTAATTTCTCTGTACTATAATCTCGTGGCTTCACATCTGCCACGGCTGCTGACATCACAATTACATCAGCATTGGGTAAACATTCCACCATGACGTACTGCATTTGCTCGGCACTAGTGACGGGAATTGCTTGCACTCCCAATGGTACATCCCAATTAGCTGGCCCATGCACCAGAGTTACATTTGCACCTCGGTGAAGTGCGGCTTGCGCTAAAGCTAATCCCATTTTACCTGTTGAAGGATTACCAATAAACCTCACTGGGTCAAGATACTCTCGCGTTCCCCCAGCACTAATTAACACTCGTTTACCGACTAAATCTCGTTTGCCTTGAGTGTGTAACAACGATTGGATATGAGCCAAAATTTCTGGAGGTTCTGCTAATCTACCAGCACCGATGCGATCGCACGCTAATAAACCCGATGCTGTACTCATTCCATGATATCGGCTATCTATCAATAGCTGTTGCCAATTCCGCTGGACTGATAGCTGTTCCCACATATCTGTATTCATTGCAGGTGCTAACAGCACAGGACAAGTAGAAGCCAGCACGGTATTTGTGAGTAAATTATCAGCGATACCGTAGGCTAACTTTGCTAATGTATTAGCTGCCAAGGGGGCAATTACCATGACATCTGCCCATTCACCCAACTCAATATGCAACGGACGAGAGTGAGTTGGTTGCCAGAAATCATCATCTGTGTAGGCTGCATGACGAGATAGGGTGGCTATTGTCAGAGGGGTGATAAATTCTTGCGCCGAACGGGTAAGGATGACTCGGATTTCCACCCCAGTTTTAAACAGCGTCGAAACTAGCTCACAAATTTTGTATGCGGCGATACCGCCGCATACTCCAATTAGAACCCTGTTCAATTTTGGATTAGTCATGGTAAAAAGTTAGGAGTAAGTAGTAACTTAGGAGCAAGTAGTTACGAATATTAATTTCCAAGTCATAACTCCTGTACAGACGCGATTAATCGGATCTTTACTCCTAACTCCTAACTCTCAACTACGCTTCATCGTAGGGTTCCAAGTCTAAGAGGTAGATATAGGGTTCAACTAACTCTGGACGCTGAAATGCGATCGCTCGCAATAAATGCCAATCATTCAAACCCTCAAAAGCATTACTATAATTGTCTAGCTCCAGACGTGTAGCCAGTTCTTCTACTTCTGCCGCAGTCATGGCAGCAATTTCTTTCTTGGAAATGCTTAGAGTTGTCATAATGCCTCGCCCCTCCCTTATGCAGCACTCGCCTTCAGCATGGGTTAAGTTGCGCTCTTTCGCAGCCACCCTATATATCTTACTCATTAGAGGTCATTGATTTCATGAAAATTTTCAGCATTTATACCATAATTTATAAAAAATTCGTAATTCTGACTAGCTAATTGTATTCACAATAAAATTCCGTAGTACCTTTAACGTTTGTGGATCTATCTCATGCCCCATGTCAAATTCGTGGTATTCTACTGCCACTCCTAGAGACTTTAAAGTTTCTCGTGCCTTCAAAGCTGCTTGCAGTGGTACAACTTCATCATATCTACCATGAGTAATTAAAGTCGGCGGAATCCCACTTTTAGCTGCTGTTAGTGCATCAGGATGTAAATACCCGCTCATGACAACTAAACCTGCTAGGGGTAATTTTGAGCCGACATCTAAAGTCATTGCTCCGCCTTGAGAAAATCCACTTAAAATGGTGCGTGACAAAGGTACACCAGTGCTGCTTTCTAAAGATTGCAAGAAATCAGTTAGCAGTTGCCGACTTTCTGCTAACCCTTGATACATATTCTCCACCCGTAGGTCATACCATGCTCTCCCTACAGGGGAATAGGGATAAGGAAAAGGTGCATCAGGTAATACAAACTGGTAATCAGGTAAGTTGATCAAAGGTAACAAAGATGCTACATCCTTAGCATTAGCTCCCCAACCATGCAAAGTGACAATTAAGCCTGCGGGGGGTTGAGAACTTGCTGTAGAAACGTTAATAAATTGTAAAGACAGAGGTCTACTCCTAAAATCCTACTCTTTTAGTAGATCCTATCCCTTGAAGTAGACTTAGTATTAGGAAGCGGATGCCACTTTGACAGAGACACCCACCTTATTGGCTAAACTTTTTACCAAGGTTCTGGTTCATCAAGATGAAAAAAGCCACTATTCGGCCCATCGTCAGGAAGCATCGCTAACTCAACGCCCGTTTTCGCCCCTTTTGTGATATCCATCATTGTGTAAATGAGCCTTCAATACTAAACATATTGACAATTCGACCACTAGGACTCTTTAAAATTAACGGTAGCAGTACTTGAGTCAGTTCTACCAAGCCAAAAAAGTTGGTGTTGAATGTCTGTCGAATAATGTTTATTGAAACAGAAGTGGCATTACTGATTAACCAGTCGCCATTTAGAAACACACCTGCATTATTAATCAAGATATCCAGTTTACCAAAAGAGTTACTAATCTCTTGAAAAGCAGACTGAATTTGAGTACTCTCAGTTATGTCAAGAGCGATTGATTGCACTTTTCAAAGAGGGTATAAATAACCGTGTAGACTTGCTGCATTCGGATGGGGATATTTTCAGCTAATATGGCTTCCAAGGTTTTGGTCTTGAAGTTAACCAAGGCTTATGCAAAACTTGAGATCCTTTGCTTCTAGCCTACTTTTAAGGAATTTATCAATGGCGCGTCTAGCCCTGCTGAGTGTATCTAACAAAACTGGTTTAATTGACCTAGCCCGTAACTTGGTTGAAGAATTTGACTTTGATTTAATCAGCAGTGGAGGAACAGCGCAAGCCCTCAAAGATGCAGGACTCCCAGTTACCAAAGTTGCAGATTACACAGGTTCTCCAGAAATTTTAGGTGGCCGAGTCAAAACGCTGCATCCCCGGATTCATGGCGGGATTTTGGCCCGGCGAGATGTTCCCCAAGATATTACAGATTTAGAAAATAACCAAATTCGCCCGATTGATTTAGTGGTGGTGAATTTATATCCTTTCGAGGAAACTATTGCTAAACCAGGGGTGACATTATCCCAAGCTGTTGAGCAAATTGATATCGGTGGCCCTGCTATGCTACGGGCATCATCGAAAAACTTTGCCCATCTCGCTGTATTATGCGATCCAGCACAATATGACGAGTATTTGCAGGAATTGCGGCAAAATAACGGCGAAGCCTCCTTAGAATTTCGCCAAAAATCTGCTTTAAAAGGATTTTTGCATACTGCTAGTTACGACCAAGCGATCGCATCTTATCTTGCAGGAACACAGCAGCATACCCTTAGCGGCACACAATTGCAATCTCTGCGTTACGGCGAGAACCCCCATCAACCCGCCGCCTGGTATCAAACTGGTACTACCCCAACGGGATGGACAGCCGCTACAAAACTGCAAGGCAAAGAACTTAGTTACAATAACTTAGTTGATTTAGAAGCTGCACGCCGAATTATTGCTGAATTCACCTATACCCCAGCAGCAACAATTATCAAACATACAAATCCTTGTGGTACAGCACTGGGAAGCAGTATTTCTGAAGCTTACCAAAAAGCTTTCAATGCTGATTCTACTTCTGCTTTTGGTGGGATTGTCGCGCTCAACCGTCCAATTGATGCGGCAACAGCTAGCGAGTTAACTAAAACATTTTTAGAATGTGTAGTAGCACCAAGTTGTGATCCAAAAGCTCAAGAAATCCTTGGCAAAAAATCTAACGTGCGGGTTTTAACTCTACCTGATTTGAGCAGTGGCCCTAAGGATACAGTGAAAGCGATCGCAGGTGGTTTCCTTGTCCAATCTAGCGATGATGTGATTGCTGACACCAATCAATGGCAAATTGTCACTGAACGTCAACCCACCGCTAGCGAATTAGCCGAATTGCTTTTTGCATGGAAAGTTTGCAAACACGTTAAATCTAATGCCATTGTTGTCAGTGGCGATCGCACTACACTAGGAGTAGGTGCTGGTCAAATGAACCGCGTCGGCTCAGTTAAAATTGCCCTAGAACAAGCTGGAGAAAAAGCCAAAGATGCAATTCTCGCCAGCGATGGATTCTTCCCCTTTGATGATTCAGTCAGAACAGCCGCAGCAGCAGGAATTACAGCCATCGTCCAACCAGGGGGAAGTTTGCGCGATCAAGATTCAATCAAAGCTGCTAACGAACTGGGTTTGGTGATGGTATTCACGGGTGTACGTCACTTTTTACACTAATTCTTGCCCATCAGGTGTGCAGTTTAGAAAGTGTCACATAATATCCTTGCTTTTTCATTTCATTAGTGATATAGTCTAATCGTGTGTGAGGAGTAAGTTATAAATAAAGAGCGCCTGGGGTGGAAACACGGCAACACTCCCAAGCGCTTTTTAATTGGCATTTAGAAATTGGATTAGTGGTACAGTTTAGAAAGTGTCACTCAATATACTTACCTTTTGATAGATGTAGTGATATCTTATATTTGTGTGTGAGGAGCAAGTTAAGAATAAAAGATGCCTGGGGTGGAAACACGGCAACACTCCCAGGCATTTTTTAATTGGTATTTAGAAATTGGATTAATGGTGCAGTTCAGAAAGTGTCACTCAATATACTTGCCCTTTAATAGAAGTAGTGATATTTTATATTTGTGTGAGGAGCAAGTTAAGAATAAAAGATGCCTGGGGTGGAAACACGGCAACACTCCCAGGCATTTTTTACTTGGTATGCAGAAAAAATTTCTTGCACATGCGCTAAAGTTTTTGAGATAATCAGCTACAAAACTAGAAATTCAGGTGCAAATCAATCGACTGACTCAACAAATTCAGTTCATCATTGAGATTGATCGACTGAAACAGGTGATCTGACAAACTCTGCTTATTGATGGATCACGCTGGGAAAATAGTGCGGAACACTCTTGGCATTTAGCAGTGATGGCAATTGTATTAGCAGAATATGCCCCAGAGGGTGTTGATATATTTCATGCGATCAAAATGCTGCTAATTCACGATTTGGTAGAAATTGATGCAGGTGACACCTTTTGTTACGATGTGCAGGGTAATGAAAGCAAGGCAGCAAGAGAAGCACAAGCAGCGTTGCGCTTATTTGGACTTTTACCAGCAGATCAAGGTAGCGAGTTGCGTTTACTTTGGGATGAATTTGAAACAGGGGAAACACCCACTGCCAAATTTGCCGCAGCCCTAGACCCCTAGACCATATACAACCCTTGCTGCATAATCAGCATCAGGGTGGGACTTGGCGTATTCATGGCATTAAGCGCGATCAAGTGATGAAACGATTAGCATCAGTAGAAACGGGTGCGCCGGAACTTTGGCCGTGAATTTGTGCTCATTTTTAAATTCTGTTCTATTTCTATCCTATCTAATTATCTGAGAACCAGCCTCCGAAATCGGTTTCGCCAAAATTGCTTCCCACTCAGATGACGAGAGGGGTTTCACCTCTATCTGCATATCAAAACAATTACTAGCTGCGGCAATTAAAGCTGCAATAATCTTTTCCACACTCAGACTTTGAAGCAGTTGTACAGTTGTAAAAGATTCTGCACCAAATACTTGATCGAACAGTTCAGCATCCGGTTGTAAACGGATTGAACCATGTTGCAAAATTGCCCCATTACGTCGCAGTTGAGCGCTACCAATGAGTTTGCCACCATCTGGCAAAACTAAATCTGCATTGGTAGCAGTGCCAAAACAGTTAGGGTTGTGGATGTAACCTCGTCCAGCCGTACCGTAACGTAATTCTACGCCAAGCGATCGCCAGCCTTGAATCAAAAACTCACAAATTTTTTCGTATACCTGGAGGCGATTACCCATGAGTCCAGATGTGACTACAGCGTAAGTTAAATCACCTTGGTGTAGCACTGCCCGTCCACCGCTAGGACGCCGTACTAAATCCAGTTTTTGCCCTTGCCAAGTTAAATGTTGCCAATATTCAGGGTATTGGCGTTGATGATAGCCGAGAGAAATGGCAGGTGGCGACCAAGTATAAAAGCGCAGGGTTGGCGGATGCTTTCCAAACTGGTGCTGTTCTAATAACCAGCAGTCAATTGCCATTTGTACATTGCCACCCGCCTCTAGCAAAGGAATTAGTCGCCACACTTGATTGCTATGCATCCGATGCAGCAAAAGCGCAATCTAAAATCCAAAATCCAAAATCCAAAATCCAAAATCCAAAATTCCTTAAGTCGCACCAAATTCAGATTGTAAAGTTTCATCATTATTATCAGCGATGGTTGCCACAATGGTAATTAGCCGAGACACTTCGCCAGGAGATAACTCTGCTAAGGTGCGTGTTGAAATCACAACCACTCGGTTTTCAATAATACCAAAACGCGCTTCAAAAGTACTAGAGCAATTCAACTCCAGCAGATACCGCATCAACTTAGGTTCATCTTTAGCAGGTAAATTTAGCACCGCAGACCAAACCGTTATAGTGTCTTCATCGCTTGTGCCGTTGAGTTGGACAAATACTTCCACACTTCCATATTTAAACTTCCAGAGATAACCACCCTCTGGAGTGTGGTTAACCATTGCACTGTCATCTTGTTCCAAAGAGTCGATGACATTTTCAATTACCTCCAGATGGTTAATACTTGTCGTCTCGGCGATTAGCTCATTGACGGATTCGTTACTAGTTAGGGTTTCTTGATGGCTTGTCATACAGATTTTTTTCTCAACATACTCGCTGTTTGATCTACACATACTTTATAGCTTGTGGACGCAGTTAGTTTAAGCTTCCTTTTGCGGCTACTTTCCAAATGCCCAAAGTGTGGGGCTGCGATCGCAACTACAGTCTAAAAGGTTTACAGTCAGTTTTTGCCCTTGCTGGCTGCTGCTAAAAACTATGCACATCAAAGATCCCAAATATGTTGATGTGATTTAACTATTCATCAAAGAACAACAACGTCATGGAGGCGACTTAGTACAGTTTTACGTAAAAGCGTAGCGTTTTTAATGCATCTCGATGCATTGGCATTGCAGGGGGAGACATTAACATTGCAGAGGGACACATTGGCATTGCAGAGGGACACATTGGCATTGCAGAGGGACACATTGGCATTGCAGAGGGACGCATTAACATTGCAGCCGACGCATTAACATTGTAGAGGGACGCATTAACATTGCAGAGGGACGCATTGACATTGCAGCCGACGCATTAATATTGCAGAGGGACGCATTAACATTGCAAGGTATTGCCAAATTTAATTCGCTACGAATGAATGAAATGCTGTATTTAGGAAGGTTTCTTAACCTTCCTAAGTACCTTGTTTACAGCGTAACTGGGGCGACACACTGTTTCGGAAAATACGCTATGCAATTCCAACGATGGAGATTTGGACAACTTCCGTGATCATGGTTGAGACTCTAGCACTGGTTTATTACAAAGCAATTGAAAAAGCAACAAATTCCCCAGTTTTAAACCAGTTGTGTCAACTAATGCAATCTACTCTGCTACGCTGGCATGAATTCCTGGAGGCGCTGTGGCTCCTCTCCCAGCCAATCGGGATTTTGGGCAGTGCCATCGAAAATTGATGAGGTTTTGAAAGGCTCAAACTCGCCGTGTGATGCTGCTTCTGCCGTTTTTGCTAAGAGCGATTGCACCTGCTGATCGTTCATTGGCTGGAACGTCCGCACTGCTTCAAACGCTTGCTCTAAAATCTCCATGCTATCAATTCCGGTAATCACAACCGATGTGGGCAGATTCAAAGAATATTGTAAACACTCAATTGGCGTTACAGTATTTGACCGTAAAAGAATACCGTTTGCCAAGCTTTTCATCCCCAGAACGCCGATGTTTTGTTTAACCAGTTCTGGCACAACCAACTTTGCAAAGCTTCGGTAGTGGGCATCCATCACATTGAGCGGCATCTGAGCCGTATCAAATTTAAACCCATAAGTGGCTGCAACTTCCAGCATGTGCAAATGAATATACGGGTCTTTGTGCCCAGTGAAGCCAATGTATCGGAGTTTGCCGGCTTCTTGCGCCTCAATCAAGGCAGCATTCGCCCCTTCTTTGTCGAAAACTCGATGTGGGTCTTCGTACCGAATGATTTCATGGTGCTGCACAAGATCGATGTAATCAACTTGTAGGCGTTGAAGTGATTCGTCTAGTTGTCTTGCTGCTTCTTTCTTAGAGCGGCCATCGATTTTCGTCATCAAGAATACTTTATCTCGATAGCGATCGCGCAATGCTTTTCCCATGCGAATCTCGCTGACTCCATCGTTGTAATCCCAACTGTTATCCATAAAGGTGATGCCGCGATCAATGGCTGTTCTAACAATTCGGATAGCCAGTTGCTCATCAACGTATTTCAAGCCAATGTGCCAACCACCTAGTCCAATCGCAGAAACTTTCTCTCCTGTACTGCCGAGAACTCGGTATAGCATTTCTGAATTTGACGTAGTTTCTGACATGTATTCTCCAAGTCTTTCAGCTATTAATTAAGTACATATAGCCACCTGCCAATTCAAACACAAGGCAAAGTTGACAATATCTTGCTGAAGATACACTTTTCGACGCGATGGGAAAAAACTCAAGAAGCCAAAATACAGATGGCAATTTGGGATGTGTGAGGTAGAAAGTTGAATTGATGTGTTAAGCCCAGACGTGTGGCGGTAGGGAATTAGCAGCATTACGCTGTGCGAAGGAGTGTCAGAGTTTGTCGCCAGACATCGCTAGAGTATCTTATCTCAACGAACTCCTAACTCCTAACTTCTAACTTTATTTACCACTATAGAAAAAGGCAATTTCTTTCTCTTTTAGGGGTGCGAAACTAGCATCTACGAGTAATTGGTCGAGTTCTGCTTGGGGAATGTGTTTTGCACCAATTCGCACAATGCGCGATCGCATAGTATTAGATACGCCACTGCGCTGTCTATTGCCTTCTAGCGCCATGACTTTACCATAAAGTTCTAGCTTGGCAGGCGGAATCAGAGAACCATCAAAATCAATTCCCTGTGCGATCGCTTCATCAATAGCATCAGCACCTGTGGTAGTTTTATTTTCTGGGTTAGTTTCGGTAGGCATGGTGATTTGTTCTTCTTCGCTATGGGTAGATTTTACCAGCCTTGCTGACACCAAAGCTGCCTACTGGCTTTTTTATTGCCCAGGATTAATTGCAATTGTTTGCGTCTTTGCGTAAGAAATTTATTTTGATCAGCTAGTACAGCAGGGGGTAAATCCAGCTACCATCTCAATTAACAAGACTTGGGGTTTAAGCCCCTTGTTAAAGGTAAGCAAATTACCAACACAGTTTACTAAGCTGTTCCACATTAAAATTGCATAACTAGGGCGGGCTTTTCGGCCCACCCCACAAGAGTTATGTTTAATTCGGTTATGCAAATTAGATGTTTTTCAGCTTAGTCAACAGACTGATCACGAGCTTGTCGCGTCACCAAACCTCCAACAAATGCCCCTAAGACTGTGCCTGTCCATAGTCCTGTTGTGCTACCTTGCCATATTGCTCCAGGTGTCATCCAAGCGTTGCACATCTCCTTTAAACCCCAAGGTTGGTTTTGGCACTTTTGGCTATGCAGCATGATGGTGATTTGGCCACTGATGTAAGCACCAAAAAAACCTGATGACAGCGCCAAAAAAGTGCAAATTAAAATTCTGTTTTTAGTCATTAGTCATTTGTCATTAGGCATTGTAGATTATTCTCCTCAGTCCCAATTCCCAATTCTCAATCAACCTGTATTTCTCATCCCGGCTGCAATCCCATTAATAGTTAACAATGCTCCTCGCAGTAACTCGCCTTTGCTATAACGAGAGTGGATGATTCCAGAAGTAGCCGTAGTATTTAGGGACTGCCGTAGGCGCTTGAGTAGTGAAACTTGGATAAATCCCAAGGGGACAATTGTGCCATTGCGTAACTGCACAGATCGTTGCAAGACAGGATCACCATCTAACAATCGATTGTGGTCGGTGATTTTTAACACCAAATCCCTTGTAAGATAGAACTCGCTAGCAATTTGCTCAAAAACCTTGGCAAAACGAACTTGATCTTCTGGTTTTGACAATTCTTGGACGTAGTGGTGTGCCATTTGGATGTCTACTTTTGCCAAGGTCATCTCGGCCTTAGAAATCACCATCTTGAAGAAGGGCCACTTAACATAAAAGTAACGTAGCAATTTCAAGTGTTCTTCTGGTTCTTCGTTCAAGAATTCTTGCACCGCTGTGCCAACGCCGTACCAGGAAGGAAGTAAAAAGCGGGTTTGTGTCCAGCTAAATACCCAAGGAATAGCTCGCAGACTACTTAAATCTTTTTTACCAGATGGACGGCGGGCTGGACGGGAACTAATTTGCAGCTGGCTAATTTCTTCAATGGGGGTTATTTCGTGGAAGAAGTCAACAAAATCAGGCTGTTCGTAAATTAAAGAACGATAATGTTGACGCGATCGCGCTGCTAATTCTTCCATAATTTCATTCCAGGGTTCAATATCATCAAACCCTGTCCGCAGCAGGCTAGCTTGAATCACAGCAGTGGTGATGGTTTCCATGTGGTACAAAGCCAAGTCCAACAAGGAGTATTTGGAAGCCAAAACTTCTCCTTGTTCGGTAATTTTGATTCGCCCATTGATACTATGACCCGGTTGAGCCAAAATCGCCTCGTAAGCAGGGCCCCCACCCCGTCCCACAGAACCGCCGCGCCCGTGGAAAATCCGCAAATTTAGATCATAGTTTTCTGCTATTTCTTGCAGTGATTTTTGAGCTTTATGAATTTCCCAGTTGCTGCTTAAAAAACCAGAGTCTTTGTTGCTATCAGAATACCCCAGCATCACTTCTTGCAAGTTAAAGAAGAGGGGGGAGGAAGAGGCAGGGGAGGCAGGGGAGGATGAATTTCCATCGGCATCCTCTGCTTTTGTCTGTTCGTAGCCGCCGGCTAACAAAGCCCGATATAACGGGAGTTCAAACAGTTTCTGCATGACGCTTCTGGAGCGTTGTAAATCTTCTACTGTCTCAAATAGGGGGACAACTTGAATAGTTCCCACAGCAATGGCGGGGTCAAAAAGTCTGGCTTCTTTGGCTAACAGTAGTACTTCCAGCACGTCGCTCACGTCGCGGCACATGCTGATAATGTAAGTTTGGCAGATGTTGAGACCAAATTCTTGTTGCAGCGATCGCACAACGCGAAAGGTTTCAATTACATCGTTGGTTTTTTCGGAAAATGGCAATTCTGCCGGAATTAACGGCCGCCGGGTTTGCAGTTCTCCTGTGAGCCAAGCGACTCTTTGCTCTTCAGATAATTCGTTGTAAGGTTGAGATAATATTTGCAGGTATTCTAGGATCTCATTGAGCGCATCGGCGTGGCGGGATGATTCTTGGCGGATATCTAGCTGTGTCAAGTTAAAACCAAAAATTTCTACCTGACAGACCAGATTTTCTAATTCTCGACAGTTTAAACCTGTTTCTGTCAAGTTGCGCTGAATCATTCGCAGTTCTGCTAAAAAATCGGCTCCCGAAAGATACAGGGGACTATCTTGATTTTTTGGCGTTTCCCGATTATACAAAGCTAGATTGCGATCACGAGTATTTTCTAGCCGTTTCAATACATAAGCCAGTTTCAGCCGATACGGTTCTTGTCGATAACGCAGCGCCAGTGCATCGTATACCTCACTCAACTGGGACTGATCCAACTCTAGAGATTCCAGCAAATCTGGTAATACATCACTCCAGTGCATCGACACACTCAACAATTCAATCAGATTTTTTACTGACTGAATATATCTCCCTAGCACCATTTTGCGCTGATAGCAAGCTGTCTGCCAGGTGATTTCTGGTGTAACTGATGGGTTCCCATCCCTGTCTGAGCCTACCCAGGAGCCGAAAGAGCAAAAGTTTTTACTCGGTGGTTCTAGCCAAGGAAAGGTGTTGGATAGGGTGTGTTTGAAACGTTTATACAGTTGGGGAATGCCATCAAATAAAACTTCTTGGAAGTAGTGTAGGGCATAATCTACTTCATCCAGGACAGTAGGTTTGAACTGGTGAAGTTCGTCTGTGCGCCACCACAGCCGAATTTCTTCGAGCAATTGTTCGCGCACATCTGCTGCTTCCCAAGGATATGCTCCTGGTGTGCTACCAGAGTGGTTTTCCAAGGCATCCAGTTTTTGTAATAGTTGTACCACCTGTCGCTGCTTATCTCGGATGGTATGACGAACAATTTCTGTCGGGTGCGCTGTGAAAACTAAGCGCACATCCAGATGTGCAATCAGACGTTGAATTTGCTGGGGTGGTACATTCAGTTTGAATAAATAGGGAAACAAGGCAGCGAAAGTACCTTTTGGTTTGACTGGCGCTTTTTCTAGATAACTCTTTCTCAGTAACTCTGCTGCTATTCCCCTGCTAACAGGCGCGTCATCTTCTCTTTGATTGGAGGAATAGTTAACATTTGATGCTGTTTCTGGCGCTATAGCCTCTGTTTCTGCCTCATAGCGACTCAATTGCTGCCGTTGTTCATATTCCTGCTCTATGATATTAATCAACTGAAAATACAGAGCGAAAGCACGAGCTGCGCGGATTGCTTCATTGATATTTAGTTGTTCAATCAATTTTACGGCTGAGGATGCTTGGTCATTTCTAGCTTGTCCTTCTGGTGAACATAAATCGCGCAATTGGCGCAACAAGTCTACCATATTTTGACCGCATTCTTGCCGGAGAACTGACTCCCACAATTCTTCCACTACCTGGAGACGATGACGCAAAAATAATTCCGACACCGGGTATATATCCGCAGTTTGAGACGAAGAGTATAAAAGGGAACCCATATTCTCTATTGTTGTAAAGCTAATTACTGTTTACACTTCTAGGTTTTACACCTAATGCTCATCCTGTTGTTCCTGAGCAAATAATTATTTGGTGTATATTTTTTAAGTTTGATCAGTTTCGTGATCCTCTGGGAAGTCGAGATTGGGTAGGCGATCGCCTCGAAATAATTCTTCACTGGCTTCCCCTATGGCTTCTAGTGCTCTTACTGTAGTTTTTCCTGTAATGAGCAACAGTAATATAGACGCTGTGCCTATTTGTAAAAGGAACGACTGGGGAATGCTAAATAAATCCGGATTGGATGCGGGGTTAGATGAGGGCTGTTGGTTGGCAGAAGGCATTGCTAATTTTTGGTTATGGGAATTATGAGTAAAAAGGAGTTAGGAGTTAAGAGACGCGATTAATCGCGTCTCTACAGGAGTTAGGATTACTCCAATGATCAAAAGACGGAGTTTAAATGAGATAAGCTTGTTGTTTGTTTAGCTCATCAGGGCCGTTAGCGCAATGGGACGCAAGTCCAGTTTTAAAGGACAAGTCATCAGCCAGTCATATAGAATTATTCTGACTCCTGGCTCCTAATTTCTAATTTATGACTCCTTATTAGTAAAATAAACGCAAAACTCAACATTAGTCAGACTCGCAACCTGTACAAGACTATCTTGTCCGATTTTGTAAGCTACGAAGGTAACAAAATTGTTAAAAAAAACCGTCACAGTGTGATAGACCTATGGTTCTAGTTTACAAGTGCAGGCACTATCCCCCAACAATCGCTTCCTGTAAAGTTAACTTCCGATGAAAACAGTATTACCAGATCGCCAGCAATCCTTAGTGCAATGGGTAAGCCAAGCAACAGGGATCAACACTTTCGGGGTGAAAGTCCGATTACGGGGAAATGACCTTCATATTCTTTGTGAAGGTACAGAATGTCCCCAGCGTTGGCGTACTTTGTCTGATTTGCTGCAAGCACTACAGCAAACAAACTTAGATATCCTCACAAGCAACGAACAACCCTCAATATATCAAGTATTTGTCTATGGCCGGAGAAAAGGGGAACAGCGCCCCAAATGGTGCCATCGGGTTTACTTGAATCAAATAGAAAAGCATCTGGAGCAGGTGCAGCAAGCACTGCTAGTAGACTCGGAAAAATCAAAACAATCGGGTGGGGCGCTGATTGTCTCTAACGAAAGTTTGGCACGCCAAGGTAACCCAGAAGCCATTGCTCGCTATCTTAGTGAGACTTTAAGTATATTAGGCGTATCAGTACAGGTAAAGATTAAGCCATATAAGTCAAAGAACTCTCAGGCGCAAGAAAATCGCCTATGGATATTTTGCCAGTCGAGTTATAGCCCTGATGCATCGTTGCTTGCTGAACCAATAGCGCAGAAGTTGCGTTATCTCAAGCTTTCCGGCTACCAAGATGCAATAATTGTTTCCCAGGTGAGCGGCGAAACAGCCCCTGATTGGCTGCTGCGAGTGGATTTGACGCCACCAGAGGTGATGCTTAAGGAGTGGGCGCGTTGGGGGGATGTCCAAGCGATCGCTCGATTATTAACTGAGGTATTGTCAGAGTTAAAAGTTGCTGTCCAAACTTCTGTTAAAGAATCAACACTACATATCTTTTGTACCCCAGCTTTTGATCCCTTAGGAACTGCCCCAATCCCCGACAAGGTAGTGTGCTTAGAGGCGATTTTACCTCAGCTAGAAGCGATCGCTCCCCAAGGCATTCTCGCCGCTACAGTATACGGACAAAAAGCAGGCGACAAGCAACCCACTTGGATTGATTGGCTGGCTTTACCTGCTGCAAAGCATCCCGTCTTTGCCACATCGCCGCTAGATTTGGCGAATACTGGCGATCAACCAGCGATCATTTTTTTACTGGAACGCTTACTCAATCCTGACCTGGATTGGCGGCTATTGACAGGTGGAATTCGCGTACTACTGCTGAACAAAAATGATTTATTGCACATCATGTGTGATGCACCTGTTTGTCCAGGGCGTCAACAAGTAGCAAACAAAGTTACGCAGTTTATCCGCCAGCTAAAAATTCCCGGTATTATGGGGGTACGTGTCTACGGTCGCCGGGCTGGGAATAAAGAACCTTTTTGGAACTATGGCCTTGATCTTGAGCATCGCCAACGTTTAGTCCCAGAAGCAACCCCAGAATTTGCTGCTACTTCTAAATACGTTAACGATCTGGTAACCTCTGAGACTAATGAACCAATTTTGCGCCCCGACTTAACCACAGAAGAAGTTCAAAGTTTTGTCACAGATGTAGCGCGAGATTGGATGGTAACGGCGAGTGCAACAGCGAAAAAATTCCTGTTGAAAAGCCGGCTATTTACCGAAAGCCAGCAGTCAGCCGAACAGAAACCTGATGTTCAAGGACTTAAGATTGCTCTGGTTTGGGGGACACTAGGATTATTCCTTACTCTCCAAACTGATTGGGTGTTGGGTCAAATTATTGCCTGGACTACGCCAAAAGTCGCCAGTGTCTTGTCTTCATCATCTTCTGGGCAAAATGTATCTTTGATACCAGGGAAAACTCAGAGTGATAAACAGACATTTTTTACTAGCACTTCCAAGACAAAATCTCCTCCAAATCAGAGTTCTGTATTTAATGCTTCTGAATTTACCCAAAGTGATGATCCCCCGACAAAGAATTTGGCAGCCGCACCACTGAAGGAAAAGGCAACTGCAACAGCTATTCTTTTAGCAGCGCGATCGCAGATGCCAAGTTTCAATGTCAGGCAGTTAGACGAGCAACTAGCACTGTATAAACAGCGTTTGGCTAGAACTGGTAGTCCGCCAAACGTGTTGATTATTGGCTCCTCCCGCGCCCTCAGGGGAATAGATCCGGCAGCACTTTCTAAAGCTTTAGCGACTCAGGGATATCCAAATCTTGACGTGTTTAACTTTGGGATCAACGGTGCTACCGCACAAGTTGTAGACTTTGTGATTCGCCACGTACTGGAACCATCAGAACTGCCTAAAATAATTATCTGGGCAGATGGTGCGCGTGCTTTTAACGGTGGACGTGAGGATATTACTTTTAAATCCATCGTTGCATCAGCTGGTTATAAACAAGCATTCCAAAAAGCGCCACCAACTGCCAATAGCAATGATTCGCCCAAAAATCAGGTAAGTTCGGGAGAACAAAAGATAAAAGAAGAAAAACAGGAAATTAGCACCTATGAAGCTGTCAATCATTCGTTAAATCAGGCTCTAGCATCTCTTTCTGCTAGCTACCAAAACCGCGACCAAATTAAAAGTTTACTGCAAAAACAACTGCTCATGCTTGGTCGCAATCAGACAGTTGCATCACAAAAACAGCTAACAGATGGTACTTCAGATGAAAGTACTTCCCAGCAAGCAGTTGATTTTGATGGCTTTCTACCTTTGTCTATTCGTTTCAATCCTGCTAAATACTATCAAAAACATTCTAGAGTTCCCGGAAATTACGATAACGACTATAAATCTTTCCAAGTAGAAGGAGAGCAAGATGCTGCCTTTCAAGAAGTACTTCAGTTTACCCAGTCTCAGAAAATTTCCTTAGTGTTTGTCAACATGCCTCTCACGGAAGATTATTTAGATCCAGTGCGTAGACAATATGAGCAAGAATTTCAGCAATATATGTTGCATTTGGCTACTAATCCCAACTTTATTTATCGTGATTTGAGCCAACAGTGGTCAAAAGCAAATGACTACTTTTCTGATCCCAGCCACCTCAACCGCTTTGGAGCCTACGAAGTCTCCAAAAAGCTGGCTAATGATCCAATGATTCCTTGGCCAGCGAAGTAGAGAAGTGAGGGGGCAGGGGGGAAATAACCAAATTCCCAATGCTCAATACAACTCTTGGAGAGGCTGCGCCCTAAGTGTAGCTATGCCGCAGCCTTTACGGCTTGCCTCGGCTTGGCACAAGTCCCTCAGTATAAGTACCCAATGCCAAATGCCCAATGCCCAATACTTCAACACCGTTCAGTACAAGTGCCCAATGCCCAATATCCCATAACAAATAACAAATGAACTTTATATCAATTTTCTATGGGCTGTTCTTGTTGAGTGTGTTAGGGATTTACTGGTCTTTAGCACAACAGAAATTGCGATTGTGGACGCTGCTAATTGCTAGTTTGGTTTTCTATGCATCTTTGCACATCCAATACATTCCATTACTATTAGCATTGACATTTATTAATTTCCTTGTGGGATTGGAAATTGGGAAAAACACATCACCAGGAAAACATTCTTTTGACTGGCAAATTTCTAATGAAGAGTGGCAATTTGCCCAAGGTGATTGGAATCGTCGTCGTCTAAAACTTTTGTGGCTGGGGATAACTCTAAATGTTTTACTACTATTAGTTTTTAAGTATTTTACTCCTTTATTCAAGTTTGTTTTTCATGTGCAAACAAATTCACCAGATAGCTCTTTTAAATTGATTGCACCCTTGGGAATTTCATTTTTTACCTTTGAATGCATTGCTTATTTAATAGATGTCTATCGTGGTGCCCCTGCGACTGAGCAGTTTCTCAAATTTGCCACCTATAAATTATTCTTCGCCAAACTGATTTCTGGCCCGATTACGCGCTACCACAACTTAGCAAATCAATTTAATACCCTAGCCTTCCCCAGTGCCGATAGAGTATCTGAGGCGCTGTGGTTAATTGCTAGGGGCGCGGTCAAAAAAGGTATTTTGGCAGACCACCTGGGAATTTTCGTTGATTTATGTTTTGGTAATTTACAACGGGCGGGTAGTGCCGATCTCTGGTTAGCTACATTCGCCTACGGCTTGCAATTATATCTAGATTTCAACGGTTACGTAGACATTGCCCGTGGTAGTGCTTTGCTTTTCGGCTTGGTTCTACCTGAGAATTTTGACTTTCCCTACTTCAGCACCAATATTGGAGAATTTTGGCGGCGCTGGCACATGACTTTAGGAGATTGGCTACGTAACTATGTCTACTTTCCTTTGGGTGGTTCCCGTCGAGGTTTAGTGCGTACCTGCTGTAATTTATTTATTGTGATGCTAATTGCTGGTATCTGGCACGGTGCTGCTTTAGGTTATGTTGTTTGGGGCATATTCCACGGGTTAGCCTTGGTAGTTCATCGACTTACAGATAGGATGAGCGATCGCTTTGAAAATCTAGAACAATTCTGGCAAAATCCTCTGGGTATCTTTGTCGCTTGGTTATTGACCCAACTGATGGTTTTTACCTCTTGGATCTGGTTCCGCTTACCTAATCTCCAAGACTCTTCTTTGGTAATTCGACATCTTTGGGGTCATCCAGCTGACGCCCAATTTGCTGAAAAGGTCTATGTAGAAGCCTTAAATATGAGCCAATACCAACTCACTTGGGTACTTCTAACCTTAGCTGCCCTTATGGCTGTAGTCTATGCCTTCAACCGGATGCTGAAGTTAGAGTTTAATTGGCCCCTTAAGCTTGTCTTCGTCCCTCTATGTTTCTACGCTGTTTGGTTATTAGCTCCTGAAGGCAGTTTGCCCTACATCTACTTTGATTTTTAACTGAAACATTAGACAACGTAGAACTTATTATCTCGTTACAAATCAGCGAGACTTTGAATTTTTCCCACAAGCTAATTGTAAAGAAGTGTAAAGACAAATAATTAGTGCGATCAATTCAACCAGATAACAGAATTATCCTATCTTTAGGTATACAACCTGATTGCTCTGCTTTACATTTACTTTAAAAATAGCATTTTTATTTTAATACTTTCTTGAAATTGAAACCAAATTTTCCGTGTTCTAATTCTAAAAGTAAGTTTCTCTTTCTAATCTTTTTTCATAAGAGATATTTTTTATCAACATGAAAAGCAACATAAATAAAAGTACCGTTAAGCTTTTAGCTACGGTAGCTGGAGTAGTCTTAACGACCGGACTAACTGTAGATGGTTCTGCTAACCCTGTTCAGGCTGCCCAGTTTAATTATTCTTACTCTGGTGAGGGAATTGAAGCTAGTGGAGTCTTAACAACCACTGACAGCAGTGACGCAAATGGCTACCTAACAATCACGGGTATCACGGGACAGCGAAATGGGGAGACAATTACGGCACTACTACCTCCTGGTAGTTTTCCAAATTCAGCGCCTAACGATAATCTCTTCTCCCCAACAAAACCATTCCTTGACTTTAATGGTTTTTCTTACTTAGTTGGTGCTAAATCTGAAAACGTATTTTATTTTGAGGATAAAGGGGGGTATGGAGAAACTGACGATCCGAATATTGCTACTAATCCAGCTAATGCCAGATTATTGAACAAATTTGATATTCAAGCTGTACCCGAACCTTCCAGTGTGGGTGGTTTGATCGTAGTTCTTCTGGGCGGCATCTGGCTGCTAAAGAAAAAATCTGCTACCAATGCCAAGCAAGAACTGGCTGAAAAAGCAGGCTTTTCTTAACACTACCTATAACCCCCATTAGGGCTGGAGTTGATAATTGACTCCAGTCAAAGCCAACCGATCGCGGTTGAAAGACCCTCTAAGTGATTTGTTTCATCAGTGAAACCTTAAATCATCACTATTTCACTATTGTTTATAGTAAGAAAAGTTTACATTTCAATGAGCTTGTTAAAGAATTCTGTTACAGAACATTAAGTCACATGTCGCGTCAAAATAAATTCATGTAGACTATATTTCAGCAGGCGAAAAAAATCCGCTTGTTCCATATTTAACAACCCATAGCACTTATAAAACCATGACCACAACCTTACAACGGCGCTCTGACGCTAACGTATGGGATCGCTTCTGCGAGTG
The DNA here is from genome assembly GCF_036919595.1 of Nostoc sp. GTDB lineage: Bacteria > Cyanobacteriota > Cyanobacteriia > Cyanobacteriales > Nostocaceae > Nostoc. The sequence continues at coordinate 66,032 of NZ_JBALCO010000186.1, forward strand.
GATCACCAGCACCGACAACCGTATATATATCGGTTGGTTCGGCGTTTTGATGGTTCCTACCCTGCTAGCTGCTACCACCTGCTTCGTAATTGCCTTCATCGCTGCTCCTCCTGTGGACATCGATGGTATCCGCGAACCAGTTGCAGGCTCTTTGATCTACGGAAACAACATCATCTCTGGTGCAGTTGTTCCTTCTTCAAACGCCATCGGCTTGCACTTTTACCCAATCTGGGAAGCTGCTTCCTTAGATGAGTGGTTGTACAATGGTGGTCCTTACCAGTTGGTAGTTTTCCACTTCTTGATCGGTTGCGCTACCTACCTGGGTCGTCAGTGGGAACTTTCTTACCGCTTAGGTATGCGTCCTTGGATCTGCGTAGCTTACAGCGCACCTTTGGCTTCTGCTACCGCAGTATTCTTGATCTACCCCATCGGTCAAGGTTCTTTCTCTGATGGTATGCCTTTGGGTATCTCTGGAACCTTCAACTTCATGATTGTGTTCCAAGCAGAACATAACATCTTGATGCACCCCTTCCACATGTTAGGTGTGGCTGGTGTATTCGGTGGTAGCTTGTTCTCTGCAATGCACGGTTCTCTAGTAACTTCTTCCTTGGTGCGTGAAACCACCGAAACCGAATCATTAAACTACGGTTACAAGTTTGGTCAAGAAGAAGAAACCTACAACATCGTTGCAGCCCACGGCTACTTCGGTCGTTTAATTTTCCAATACGCATCATTCCAAAACAGCCGTCAATTGCACTTCTTGCTTGCAGCTTGGCCTGTCATTGGTATCTGGTTTACCGCTTTGGGTATCAGCACAATGGCGTTCAACTTGAACGGTTTCAACTTCAACCAATCAATCATTGACTCTCAAGGTCGCGTCATCAGCACCTGGGCAGACGTAATTAACCGTGCTAACTTGGGTATGGAAGTAATGCACGAGCGGAATGCTCATAACTTTCCCCTAGATTTAGCTGCTGGTGAAGTTACTCCTGTAGCAATGACTGCTCCTGCTATCAACGGTTAATACTTCGGTATTAGCTAAATAAGAAGCGCTCTCCAGAAATGGGGGGCGCTTTTTAGCTGTAATTATCTTAAAACGGGCGGTTTAATAAATTCTGTGGGAGATTTTATCCGATAGCTCCGATAGCGATGCTTCCACATCACAAAGCCAGTAATAAATAAAATCAACGGTGCAAATCCTACAAACATGTAGAAAATACGGGATGGAAGTCCCCAGAAAGTGCCATAGTGCAAATCGTTAAAGGAATTTAGGATGCGATCGCCTAATGATGCAGTTGCGATCGTAGATACTTGTAAAACCTTGCCGCTATACTGATCAAGAGAAACATCGCCAAGATTAAAGTTAAACCAAAAAGTCTCTTCTGGTTTACTTGGAAAACCAATTAAATTAAGTGATGCATTGGGCAGGGCAGCTTGAGCGATTTTTAATTGGTCTTTTAGTCCTAGCGGAGACTGACCAGAAATAGGTACAGAAACAAAATCGGGTTGAGGTTTGGAGAAGGTGAGAGCGTAGATTATCGGGTTGACAAATTCAGAAAAGTTCCAGCAAAAGCCTGTGAAAAAGGTAAAGACTAGAAATGTAGCTGTAATGACACCAGCAACTTTGTGAATATCAAAGTTCGCTCGCTTGGGATGGGCATCAAGCTTGATTTTGAAGCCAGCAATTAACTTGCGCCAACCTGGCCATAAGATAATGCCTGTAATGCTCAAGATTGTGAATAGTAACCCAACAATGCCCACAAACTTCGTGCCAATGTCACCACTTAAGAGGGTGTAGTGGAGTGGATAGATAATGTCTAAAAATATCTTTTGGATCGAGCTGGGCTTAGAGTTAGGGTTGAGGATTACTCCTGTGTAGGGGTTAACGTAGATTGGCAGCCAGTCAAATTCCTTTGTTTTGAGGATAACCTTTATTGACCGATCTGGCTTTGGGGGTGGGTAATACCGTTGAATAGTTGTATTTGGTTGATTGGCGTAGGCTTTTTTGACGGTGTTAAGGACAACTTCGATTGGTAGTTGTTCTCTTTTAGGGATGATCGTGCCACTTTGATGAGATTGATCGAAGTTGTCAATTTCTGTGTGGAAAACTAGTAGACTACCTGTCAAACCGATGATAATTGCAATCAATCCTAGCGCTAGACCCAAGTAACGATGTAGGGTGAATATCAAGTTGCGTACTTTTTTAGAATTCAAGGTAAATGCTCCTTTGCATAATGTCACCAGATATGAAATTGGTTTTCTCAATTAAAACCGCACGGTTAATGACCCAATTAACGTAAAAGGCGCACCTGGAGAATTTCCATCAGAACTACGCGAATTTGTGTAGTATTCGACATTAAACAAATTCTCAGCATTAATTGCTACCTCCCAGTTGTTACGTCGATAGAACAGAGCCGCATCGAATCGCGTGTAGGCAGGTAGCTTGAAGTTGGGCAGATCGAATTGATCGCCTGGGCGATCGCTAACAAAATATGTACCTAACCCAAAGCCCAAGCCTTGCAAATCGCCGCTTTGAATTTTATAGGTTGTCCACAAAGAAGCAGAATTAGTTGGCGTAATTCTCAGCCGACTGCCCACTTCATACGTATTATCTTTAGTAATCCGAGCATCAGTGTAAGAATACCCTGCTGTCAAATTCCAACCCGGTAAGATTTCACCAGTCACGCTCAAGTCAATGCCGCGACTGCGCTGTTCTCCAACCTGAATTGAATACTTACCAGGTTCAGGCTCGCTGAGATCAGCCGTCAACACGTTGGATTTTGTGATGTCGTAAGCGGCTAAAAGTGCTGAGAGTTTCCCATTGAGAAAATCGCCCTTGATGCCCACTTCATACTGAGTACCGCGTGTCGGAGCAAAAGCTGAATTCGTTCTTGAACGACCAGAGTTAGGGAGAAAAGAACGGCTGTAGCTGGCATAGAGTGAAACAGGCTTGATCGGTCGATAAACGATGCCAAGGCGCGGACTAAATGCTTCACCATAGTCTCTATTAACAGTACCTGCTATAATGTCACTCCCCGTGCTGTTCACCCAATCAAATTGTCCAGCAGCCACTAGGATCAGGTTATCTAGTAACTTAATCTGATCTTGTAAGTAAACCCCATAGGATTGAGTGATGTAAATAGAACGGTTGAAAGTAGTATCAGTGGGTAATTCAATATTGTAGTTCGGGTTGAAAATATCCAGAGGCGGCAAGGGTGCAGTCAAAGATGAAAAGGAATTTGTCACGCGATTTGCATCAAAACCGAACAGCACCTGATGGGCTACTGAACCAGTATTAAAGTTTGCTATCAGCCCTGTTTGCATCGCATAGGTTTCATATACAGGTTTATCCTTGACATATGTGCCTGTAATAAATCTATCATCAGACAAAGTGCCATATTCACTCTCTATCAAATCTATATGTTGCGAACTGATAAATAGTGAATTACGCAGCTGAAGATTTTTATTAAACCGATGTTCAAAGGTATAGCCTCCCTGTATTTGGGTGCGATTAATATCATTCGCACTAGGATAGCCAAAATAGCGATTAATTGGTAGCACAAACGAGCCATTACTCAACGCTGGCACTCCGGCATCAAATCCTGTTTCTTGATTTAGGTATTCAAAGTTTAGGGTCAGCTTTGTATCATCGCTGATATCCCAAGCGATGGGAGGTGCAAGAAAGAGTCGCTTTGTCCCCAGAAAGTCTCGAAAACTATCAGAATCCTGAAGCGCAATGTTCAGGCGATAGCGTAGGCTGCGATCGGAATTGAGTGGAGCGGAAAGATCAGCCGTTCCACGGTAGTAATTATAGCTACCAGCATTCAAGCCAAACTCGTAGAATGGCTCTGATAGCGGTTGTTTGGTGGTAACGTTAATTATACCTCCAGGTTCGCCTGAGCCGAACAATACAGATGCTGGTCCACGCACCACTTCAACCTGTTCAACGTTAGAAAAATCTCCTGGTGAGCCGGTGCCTGTAAAACCATTGAGTGTGGTTTGTCCCCGGAAGCCCCGAATTGAATAGTCGCCAACGCCAAACCCTTCTCCACCATAGTCTCCACTGTTCAGTACAACACCGCTGACGTTATTTAACACATCTCGTAACCGGGTAACATTACGATCTTTGATTACCTGTTGCGGTATAATTTGAATGGTTTGAGGAATATCTCGCAAAGGCGTATCAGTGCGCGTTCCGACGCTTGTTCGTGAGGGATTATAGCCTTCGTCCCGTTCACCCGTCACCACAAGTTCAATCGGTTCATTACTTTCTGTCGATGGTTGACTTGGCTGTGTTTGGCTTTCTGACTGCTGTGGCTGCACAGAAGATGCAGAAGTTGCAACAGAGAAGATAATACCCTCATCTGGACTGTCAAACAACTCAACAATCGGTACACCTGCTTCCCCGGTCACGCTCACCCGGATAGTATTGGCATTAAAGTTTGTTACCGTTATTTCACTAACTCCTACAATTGGTGAAGTTGAGCGAAATGTGAATGCATCACCATTGGGTAAACGCAGTTGAGCATTGGGAATATCAGCAACAAAGTTATTGCCAGAACTTTGATTAACTACTTGTAACTGTTCTCCTTTTGATGTCTGTAAAATCACCTCCAGACCCTTAGAAGTGGGATTTGCCTTCACAGAAGTCACTTGTACAACTTCACCTTGCCGGCTTTGGGCTGGCGGGTTCTGCTGTTCTATTTGAGCAAACCATTCTTTGACTGTTCTTGCAGAACGGTTCAGTTCTTGTACACTTTGAATTTCAGTTACTTGCTTTGCCTGAGTTGGTTGTATGACAACAGCAATAAAAAAACAGGAAATAAATGTATCCCCTCAATACTTCGGGGTAGAAAATTATTCTGGCATCCACGACCCACCAAATAGATTAGAAGAAGATTTCTCCTGAATAATGGTTGC
>NZ_JBALCO010000187.1:0-12575 GCF_036919595.1 Nostoc sp.
TAGCACTCGATTGCAATTACTTTACCGTATTTGCTGTGCTGTTTCTTAAATCCTTTACTAGTAAGCCTTTCAAGACTTAACGGGAAAAGTCAGATGGTGTTTGGGGATAGCTTACCTTGGGCGGTAAGTGGTGATATTTGGGTGGCTAGGGTAGCCAGTCCACAGGTTGTGAGAAATTGCCGACGCTTGATAAGGATAACCATTGAGTTGGAGACTGGGGATTAGGAATAGTGACGAATTTTGCTAGAGACTCAAACCCAACCAAGAGTAAATTCGGTTTATTGAAAGAGGGTTATAGCAAGCCTAAATCATTCATCAAAAAGTTAGATCCCCGACTTTTTAAAGAAGTCGGGGATCTGAATACCGCGAATTTTCACAAATCAAATAGTATTGTAATACCTAAAATTAAATCTTTTGTAACACATCGGAAATCACAAATCCATTATCAGCAAACTTACCATCACTGTCAAATAAATCACCAATTACAGGCAAAAGATGGTCATATAATTGCATCGCATTTAAACAACTATTGATGCAAGAAGCTGCTGAATTATATTCGGCAATATTTTCTTCAAGAACACTCAATAATCGTCGATTATTCGCAATTTTTTCTTCAGCTTCTTGTTGCAGTGTTTTCTCTAAATAAGCACGCGCCTGTGGATATTGCTGCAAAATTGCATCTGCTTGCTGATCTGCCATTGGTAACAATTGAGTTTTGAGTGTTTGGTTGATGGTTTGACGGAAAGATTTCCGAATAGTTTGAGAAACTTTTGGTTCAAAATCTAACTTCAATAATTGCCTAATTGCTGGTTCTGCTTCTACGATACTTTCAGCATCGTAACCTTGAGAAGTTTGTAATAAAGTCTGGCGAAATTGATATATGGAAAAAGTGCCTTCATCATAAAATCTCGGACTTTCTCGCACGAAGCGATCGCACTCTACGCTAGCTGCACTCAACAGTGCTTGAGTAACTAGTTTTTCTAAAATTCTGATCTCTAGTTCAATTCCACCATCATTATCTAACAAGCGATATAACTGGCGATAATATTCTGACTTGCGAACCTTTTCAATCAACCGTTGGAAAAAATTGGCGGCTAATTGTTGAGAAGATTCAACCAAAATATCTTCTAATTGATTTGCTAAGTAATAAAATGCCTCTACTAAAATAGCAATTAAAGGTGCAGTAGCGTTGCGAGGATGACTGATGGTTGCACGTCGATAAGCAGAAGCTACAGAAAAAGTATCTAGCAATTCATCCAAACGGCGAATCATTCGTGATTGCAATTGCTTAAAATCTGCTTCAAAAGCATCACAAAAATTATTAATTATTTGGTTAATTTCTTGTGTGATATGCTCAACAAATTCTCTACCAACTTGCTGTAATTGCTGATTTAGACGTTGCAACTCTTGCGCCTTCATCGTTTCAATTTCTTGGGGCTGACTATCTAAATCACGTTGTACACTTTGATAATGTTTCTTCAGTTTAATACAAACATCTTCCAAATCATCAGCAAGATTTTTAAATAATTGTGGACGCTTTTCTTCTGTAAGATAGCGAGTTATAGCTGTGCGAAATTCCTCAGTTCCGCTATCTTGAATTAGCTTTTCTATCAGTTCATTTCCCCAATCTACCAGAATCCGCACATAATTTTGATTTGGGGTTTCAAAGCCGTTAACAGAGACACGGAATTTACTAGAAGACAGCTTTCCTGAATTTACACAGTAGTTGTTAAACGCATAGACAAATTGTGGTGTTTCTTCTTTACCATTTAAACCTTTAATACCTTCTGCGAAAACAGAATCTAAACCAAATCTATCTCGTTGGCTTGTCTGTTTAATCTGACTGCCGTAAAATCCTAATAATCCACTCGTTTTATAAATCTTGCTTGGATTGCGAAATTGCTCATTAATTAAATCATCTAATCGCTGCCGTAGTTGGGTATTATACCAAGTTTCATCGATGCGGTTGAAGATATAGAAAACGCGATCGCGTACTCCCCCATTCTCCCGCATTAATTCCAAAAGTTCTGTTTCTTCTTTTGTCATGTCACCCGCCGAAGCAGGTTTTAGCACACACACCACCGCCGAAGTATCAGGATGTTGAATTTTGGCATAAGTTAGTTGTGCATCTTTCTCCACTGGTGCATCTATACCCGGCGTGTCAATAATTACATTACCATCTTCTAGTAAAGGATGATTACAGTAATATTCTATCCGTTTCAATACGGCACTATTACTACCACGACGCGCATATCCAGCAGCTTCTTTGAGGTTAGAAAAGTGAAATTGCTCCATTGAATATGTAGCATTATTCACCGTGTTGATGCGATCGCGGTTTGCTATATATCCCTCTAGCAATAACATTAACGCCCTCGCCTGTTTTGCACGTTCTGATTTACTTTCACCACCTTCCTGCTGAATAATAGTTTCAGAACCTTGACGTAGCAAGTTAATTACCTCAGCTTGGTTAATATTAGTTACTGTCTTAAATCCTAGCTGCTGACACAAATAAACTGCTTGTTCCCGAATCTCTACTTCACTTAAAAACGTCAAAACAACACGTTCTTGCTCTACTTCTGCATACTCGATTCTGCATTCTGTACCTGTAGCGTGTCCCTCTGCACTGTACAGTAATTCTCTCTCCAACAGTGCATTGATTAGCATTGATTTACCAGCACTAAATGCACCTGCAAACACAATCTCAAACTTTGGAGAAATCGCCTTACTTAAGGAAGTTTGTACAGGTGTAATATCTTGGGAACGTAACGTTGGTTCTTGCTGTAAAAGTTGTAATATAGATTCAACCTGCTCTTTCAAATTTTGGCACTGAAGCGGTAAATTTGACATATTCAGCATCCTGACAATATTTATGTATATATTAGTAACATTTATTGTCTTGATGGTTCAGTAGTATTTATGAGATATTGGATGCGGTTTGGCTGCTGGATATCACCTAACCCAGCGTGAGTTTGACGGATCATGTAGTAACTGCCTAATTAGCATAAATATTGAAACCTCTAAGAGGTTTTACTACGCAAAACCGTTCCTCTCGGACTTCTAAAGGGACAGACTTGAACGAAAGTTCAATGGAGATGTTTGTCGAATTCACATTAACCCACAAATATCATGAGTTTGATTACGACGTTGGCGAGGCCAACCCATGCGCCTCGCCGTAGTCGGTGAGTTGCTTCTTACTGATGCTCAAAAAAGAAAAGTATCTACTCAATTTTCAAGTTGAAAGGCAAGCGGGCGTAAACCCCCTGTGGATCGTTCATCTTTTGTAGAATCTCTACTTCCTGTTGCAGTTTCTGGAATTCAGCGGTAAGGGAATTAGATGGTTTGAGTTGCGCCCCCTCAATTCCTAAAGCAGTCCGCGCCTCTTCAGTTGCACGCCCAAAAAACCGTTCTCCGAAGTTGTTAGTGCGAGGAAACTCTTGCACTTCCCAGTCTTCTCCTAGTTTCGCCTGCTTGGCAGCATATGCGATCGCAGTCTTCAAACCGCCAATTTCATCTACCAAACCAATTTCTTTGGCCGCCACACCCGACCAAACTCTTCCTTGGGCAATTTCTGCTACTTTTTGTTCTGGCAGTTTCCGACCTTGAGAAACTTTATTGAGAAACATATCATAAATGTGGTTAACACTGCGCTGATAAAGTGCCAACTCTTGGGGCGATTTCGGACGCGAAACTGTTTGACTATCAGCATAGCGTGCAGTTTTCACTGAATCCCAGGTGATGCCATTATCATTCGCCAGCTTTTGCCCATTGAATAGCAACCCAAATACACCTATTGAGCCTGTAATGGTATTTGGTTCGGCAAAAATGCGGTTAGAGTCGCTAGCAATCCAATAACCACCAGAGGCGGCGACATCACCCATTGAGACTACAACTGGTTTCGCCTCACGAGTTAATTTCACTTCTCGCTGCATCACTTCAGCTGCGGTAGCACTACCACCAGGACTATTAATCCGTAATACAACAGCCTTCACATCCTTATCTTGTCGGAGTTTGTTGAAGATTTTGGCAAAGCGATCACCTCCTATTTGCCCATCATCACCTTTACCATCGACAATCTCGCCCTCAGCATAAACAACGGCAATTTGATTTTTTGAGTTCCGTTCTACGCCGAAAGATTTGCCGGAAACTTCTGCGTAGCTATTCAAGCTAATTTGTCGGAATGTTTTGTCGTCTTTATCGCTATCTGTCAACTTTTTGAGGTCAGTCACAACTTCATCGGGGTATGCTACTCGATCAACTAAACCGCTAGTTTTGGCTTGTGTGGCTTCCAGTAGCGCCTGATTATCTGCGATCGCTTGTAACTGATTAGGTTCAATTTTCCGACTTGCGCCCACAGCAGTGCGCCACTCTCCCCAAACATCATCCAATAATTTCTGAGTTTGTTCCCGGTTTTCTGGACTCAATTTTGTGAGGATAAACGGTTCAACAGCTCCTTTAAATTTCCCCACCCGCACAACTTGAACACCAATGCCATATTTCTGCAATCCTCCTGCTAAAAACATCGATTGTGAACTCAAACCGTTGACTTCCATCATTCCCAGAGGATTAAGTACAATGGAATCTGCCACTGAACTAACGTAATATTCCTTTTTACTCCAATCACTGCCATAGGCCACAATCTTTTTGCCAGCAGCGCGAAACTCCTCCAACGCTTTCCGAATTTCTTTAAGGGAGGCATAGCCGACGTTACTAACTTGGCTTGTGCTAGTTGCATCCAAATAGATCCCGACAATTCGCGGATCGCGCCGCGCCTTTTCCAAAGTTTCCACAACTTTGCGGAGTGATATCCTTTCGTCATCCACACCTGATATTGTGTTTTGAAACAGTTCGCCTGAACTAGGTTCGCTATCAGTAATTTTCATCGACAAGTCAAAAACCAGCACTGACTTATCTTTCACATATGGTCCACTATCTTTAGAGGAGGTAGCAGCCATTATTAGCAAGAACAGTCCAGTGGTTCCTAGACCACCGAAAATAATTAGTCCTAGTAAGGTGCCAACTAAACTAGCAAAAGTTTGTTTGATAAAATTACGCATTAGTTATTAGTTATTAGTTATTGGGCATTGGGCATTGGGCATTGGGCATTGGGCATTGGGCATTGGGGAACCAGCGCTGCGGTTTTAGCGTTAGCTACTCATCGATGCCAAGCGGTAGTGACGTAGGAACGTCAGCAGTCTAGTCTTCTCCCATTCGTGAGAGGCTAGCGCCAAGGGAGTTTCCCAATTTGAGGTGACTGGCGTCATTGGGAATTGGTCATTGGTCACTGGTTATAACCAATAGAGGACAAAGGACTAATGACAAATGACAAAAGACTAATGCCCCATGCCCAATGCCCAATGACCTACTTAATTTATTCTATGCGCTGTAAACTGTCAGAGTGCTTTAACTGATACAAGGTGGCGTTGCCAGTGCAAAATAAGACTATGGTGATTTCGGCTATTAATACTTCAGCGAGTTCCGCTACTGCTGTTTCTGATGTTGCTGCTGCTTCCAAAAAAGGCATTGCTAAACCAGCTATATCTGCTCCCAAGGCGATCGCTGCTGCAACATCCAATCCATGACGCAAACCTCCCGAAGCAATTAAGGGCACATCTGGAGCGATCGCTCTAATAGTTGTAATGCACTCTGCCGTCGGTAAACCCCAATCGGCAAAAGTCCTCCCTAAGCGACGTTGCAAAGGATTTTCTGCCCGTTCACTTTCTACTTTTGCCCAAGAAGTGCCCCCCGCACCCGCCACATCAATTGCTGCTACCCCAGCGGCGATCAGTTTCTCGGCGATCGCTGCTGAAATGCCGTTACCAACTTCCTTCGCAATCACTGGTACTGGCATCTTATTACATAATTTAGATATTTTGTCAAGCAAACCCCGGAAATTAGTATCACCTTTGGGTTGAATGCACTCTTGTAGAGGGTTAATGTGTAAAATCAGGGCATCAGCCTCTAGGATATCAACTACCCGCAAACATTCATCTAAGCCGTACTTGTAGTTAAGTTGCACAGCGCCCAAGTTTGCAAATAGCAGAACATCGGGGGCATACTTGCGGACAGCAAAAGTATCAGCCACCTGGGGTTTTTCCACCGCTACCCGTTGGGAACCAACACCCATTGCAATTTTGTAGTATTGCGCGACTTCGGCCAAACGTTGGTTAATGATTGCGGCTTGTTCTGTTCCCCCAGTCATGGAAGAAATTAATAAGGGTGCGCCAAGGTGTTTCCTTAGAAAAGTTGTACTGATATCAATATCGTCGGGGTTTAGTTCGGGTAAGCAAGAATGGGTGAAGCGATAGCGTTCTAGTCCATTGGTAATTTGATCACACTGAACATCCTCCTCTAAACAGATCCGAATGTGATCGGCTTTGCGATTCTGAGTTTGTGCAGAGATATTGGTAGGGGCGTTCACTGGTGGGTATGGCTAAAAGTATTTGCGATCGCTATTGTTACATTGTCTGCAATCGTCTTTTTACAACAAAAATATTTATTTTGCTATCTTTAGTCAGCTTGTACCGTAACAGTAGTTGACAATTGTCAAACGATGTCGCTCAAGATAAGTACAGAAATTCTTCGCCTGCTTACCCAAAAATCGGTAAATAAAGCCTGATCTGCCTTTGCTTGCCAGGGTTTCGGGTTTTTTGAGCCGTTTGACGGAACCACCAACAATGCAAGAGATTTTCTTTACCGTTGAAACCAGTCTAAAATTACCCACCAATGGAAAGGCGATGTCTACAACGGGCAACTCTTCGAGACGCGCAAAGAACGTCTACGCAAATTCTTTGACTAAATTCCATACTTCCTGAACTTTGTTAATAATCAATAGTTAGCACATGTAACTATTGATTATTAACAAAGTTTTATATCTAATTTGTTTAGCAGTTTCGCACTCCTGATTAGTCCAAACTCCGTAACGACTGAGGATTATTAAGTTTCAAAGTATATTTATATAGTAAAATAGCAATACAATCTACATATTACTCTTGTTTTTAGAGTTTCCGATTCTATTCTCAAAATCTTCTCACATCAAGTTATTTTTTACAATCGCAGTTGTTATATAAAATATAACAGTAACTAGAAGACGAATCATGCCAATACTTCGTATCCTTCATTTAGCTGGGTCTGCATACAATGATTTTTACTGTGAATTGTCACGTAATTACGCCCAAAGCTGTATAATCGCTACAGCAGATTCATCGCTCTATGACTTTCTGATTGCATACATCACACCTGATGGTCAGTGGCGATTTCCTTCCTCTCTCAGTATTGAAGATATTGCTGTCGCCAAACCGATTTCTCTGTTAGATGCCATACAGTTTATAACAGCGCAAAACATTGACGTTATGTTGCCACAAATGTTTTGTCTCCCTGGAATGACTGAGTACCGGGCACTATTCGACCTGCTTAAGATCCCTTACATAGGCAATACTGCGGATGTTATGGCATTAACGGCTCACAAAGCTAGAACCAAAGCAATTGTCGCAGCAGCAGGGGTGAAAGTGCCTTCTGGAGAACTGCTCCGCCAAGGAGACGTTCCGACAATTACACCTCCAGCAGTCATCAAACCCGCAAATGCTGATAACTCTTTAGGGGTGTCCTTAGTCAAAGAAAAGAGTGAGTATGACGCTGCCTTGAAGAAAGCATTTGAATTTGCAGATGAGGTGATCGTAGAAACATTCATTGAAGCCGGCCGAGAAGTCAGATGCGGTGCCATTGTCAAAGATGGGGAGCTAATCGGTTTACCTCTTGAAGAGTATCAAATAGACCCCCAAAACAGACCCATCCGCAGCTATACTGACAAATTCAAAACACCCATCGAGGGCGACTTGGCTTCAACTGCTAAAAATTATGTCCCAGGTTGGATTGTAGATATTAATGACCCGATCACCCAAAAGGTTCAGCAAGAAGTTAAAAAGTGTCATTTGGCTTTGGGCTGTCGCCATTATAGTTTATTTGACTTCCGCATCGACCCACAGGGACAACCTTGGTTCTTAGAAGCCGGATTGTTTTGTATTTTTGACCACAAAGCGGTGATTTCCTGTACGGCGAATAGAGCGGGAATTCCTTTAAATGAGTTATTTATGACGATGATCAATCAAGCATTGAACATCAACTGATGTGCAAAAAATAACCTTTTTAGCTTTCTTCTAACTTGGAAGAAGCTAATAAGTATTTAATGCAACATATTGCTTATTTCCTTTATTTTTATCTAGCGATGCCACTTAATCACTAACTTGTCACAATTACAACTATGAGAGAGCAGATTTTTGCAATATTCCAAAACTTGGGCACTCTTGCATTATTGGCGATCGCATTTCCCTTTAACTGCACCCTCGTACTAGCATCGTTGCTGTGGAATTTTTTCAGCCGACTGTTCAGCAAGCAAGTGGTTTGGAACGAGAATCCGAAAAATATCTTGATCGGTGGTGGTAGAATGACCAAAACCCTTCAGTTGGCGCGATCATTTCACGCTGCTGGGCATCGAGTCATTTTATTTGATCTCGATCAATACTGGTTCAGTGGTTATCGATTTTCCAACGCTGTGGCTGGCTTTTACACAGTTCCTGACTCGCAAGAAGACTTAGAAGGCTATACTCAAGCCGTGCGAGCGATCGCCAAAAAAGAAAACATAGACTTTTTTGTCCCGGTAGGCATTTTTGCAGCCAGCTACTTTGACTCTGAGCGCAAGCCAGTGTTATCAGGCTATTGCGAGAATTTCCACTTCGATGCTGATACAATGAAGATGCTCGATAACAAGTTTACCTTTGCAGAAAAAGCAGCCTCACTCTCGCTATCTGTCCCCAAAACCTTCCTAATTACAGATTCGGAACAAGTTCTTAAATTCGATTTTGCCAACGAAAAGCACAAATATATTCTTAAAAGTATTGTCTATGACTCTGTTTTACGCTTGGATCTAACCAAGCTACCAATGGAGTCTTACGAAAAAATGGCGCTTCATCTTAAAAGTAAGCCAATTAGTAAAGATAACCCTTGGATATTGCAAGAGTTTATTCCCGGAACAGAATACTGTACTCACAGTACAGTGAGAAATGGGAAATTAACGGTACATTGCTGCTGCAAATCATCTGCTTTTCAAGTCAATTACGAAAACGTTGATCACCCAGAAATTCAAGAGTGGGTGAGTCATTTTGTTAAAGAATTACAACTAACTGGACAAATTTCTTTTGACTTCATTCAGGCGGAAGATGGAACAATTTATGCGATCGAGTGCAACGCTCGCGCTCACTCTGCAATTACAATGTATTACAACCATCCCGGTTTAGCGGATGCCTATCTTAATCAAGAGCCTCTGGCTGAACCTCTGCAACCTCTAAGTGATAGTAAGCCTACTTATTGGCTTTATCACGAACTTTGGAGACTTAATGAAATTAGATCGTTAAAGCAGTTACAAAAGTGGTTTAAAAATATTTGGCGAGGAAAAGATGCAATATTTGAAGTTAACGATCCACTACCGTTCTTAATGGTACATCATTGGTACATTCCTTTACTATTACTCGATAGTTTGCGCTCCTTAAGAACTTGGGTGAGGATTGATTTTTGCATCGGTAAACTCATCCAGTTTGGAGAAGACGTAAAATATAAAACCTTTACAACCGCTAAGTAATAGTCAGCCTACTTATTGGTTTTGACTATGCCAATTCATCTGGTGACACTTGCCAACGACAATTGGTTGGCTTTTATTGGATTCATCTGTGTAAACAACACATTGCTTCAAGGGCAAGTTGACTTGCGCTCAGAGGAGTGATCCAAAAATGGAGAGGCGATCGCTTGTTGCAATCGCATCGTCAAAGATGATTCCCAGTTCCGTGTAAGTGTTCGGTGTCAATTCGAGACGGGTTGACGATCATATATGCGAGTGGAGGAAAGCATGGAAACAAGGGCAGGCTCGTATCTCCTTGTCTCCTTAACCTTTTTTGATCCACCAGCGAATGATTCCACTATTATGTAACAATTATAATTATGAGAAAGCATATTTTTGTTGTGTTCCAAAACTTGGGCACTCTTGTATTGCTAGCGATCGCATTTCCCTTAAACTGCATCGTCGTCTTAACATCGCTACTGTGGAACTTTCTTAAGCAACCATTCAGTAAGTCAACTGTTGTTAACCCCAATTCCAAAAATATCTTGATTGCTGGCGCTAGAATGACTAAAACTCTTCAGCTAGCGCGTTCATTTCATGCAGCAGGGCATCGGGTTATTATAATTGACATTGAAAAATTCTGGTCAAGTGGTAATAAATATTCCAACTCTGTTGCAGGCTTTTATACCGTTCCTGATCCAAGCAAAGATTTAGAAGGCTACATTGAAACCCTACACGCGATCGCCAAAAAAGAAAAGATCGACTTTTTTATCCCGGTAGCCATTTTTTCTGTCATCCACTATGATCACGGCAAGCCACCATTACCAGATTGTGTAGAGTTTTTCCACTTCGATGCTGATGTCACAAAGCTCCTGGATGACAAGTTTGCCTTTGCCGAAACAGCGCGCTCGTTCGGTTTATCTGTCCCCAAATCCTTCAAAATTACCGATCCCGAACAAGTCATCAACTTTGACTTTTCTCAGGAGAAGTGCAAATACATTCTTAAAAGCATCCCCTACGATCAAATACGTCGCTTGAATCTCACCAAGCTACCTTGCGATACACAAGCAGAAACAGCAGCATTTGTCAAGAGTCTGCCCATCAGTGAGGAGAATCCCTGGATTATGCAGGAATTCATTCCTGGAAAGGAATACTGCACTCACACTACCGCGCGAGATGGAGAATCAAGAATGTATTGCTGCTGTGAGTCATCCGCCTTTCAAGTCAACTACGAAAACGTAGATCAGCTAGAAATTATGCAATGGGCAAGTCATTTTACCAAAGAATTGGGAAAAACCGGGCAACTTTCCTTTGACTTCATCCAAGCAGAAGACGGAACTGTTTACGCGATTGAGTGTAACCCCCGGACTCACTCCGCCATTACTATGTTTTACAATCATTTAGGAGTAGCGGATGCCTATCTTGGTAAAGAGCCTCTGGCTGAATCTTTGCAGCCTCTTGGTGATAGTAAGCCAACTTATTGGCTGTACCACGAAGTTTGGCGGCTGAATGAGATTAGATCGTTTAAGCAACTGCAAATCTGGGTAAAAAACATCAAGCGGGGGAAAGAAGCAATTTTTGAGGTGGGTGATCCCTTACCCTTCCTGATAGTACATCATTGGCAGATTCCCTTACTGATTCTCGACAATTTACGAAGACTTAAAGGTTGGATAAGAATAGACTTTAATATGGGCGAACTTATAGAGTGATACCAATCCGCATTCTAAAACGTAATATTGGTAAAATGAAAAACTAGAACAGTAATTGCCAGTAGTGGTTTCTCAGTAGCAGGTATTGATAGAAGCATTCCTAATTTTGTATTAGAATTTGTACCTGCATATAGTCCTGATTACAACATCATCGAATTAGTCTGGGATTTATGTAAGGAATACATTGCTCATTGTCTATTTCAATCAGTAGATGAGTTGAAGTATTTACTAGATAAGCTATTGAATCAGGATGAGTTAGTCATTAAGTGGCATAGGAAAATCAAAAAAAAGGGGAATAGAGACTATGTTGCAATTGAATGCCAACTAGCTTAACATACTCATTTCCCCATTTTGTGAGGTTAATTAATATGGTTTTACAAATAGAAAAGCGTTACTACACCCCAGAAGAATATTTGGAATTTGAAGATAAGGCTGAATATAAAAATGAATACAAAGACGGAGAAATTATACCTGTGACAGGGGGAACAACCAACCACAATAAAATTGCAGGTAATTTTTATAAAAAATTTCCCCTGACAGTGCAAGGTCAAGCTTATGAGATCTATATAGGCGATGTGAAATTATCAATACCTCGTTATCGCCTTTATACTTATCCTGATGTTATAGTCATCAAAGGTAAGCCTATTTATGAGGGAACAGGTACAACAACTATTATTAATCCCTTGTTAATTGTTGAAGTCTTATCAAATTCAACTAAAAATTATGACAAAACAGATAAATTTAAATATTATCGCTCAATTCCTGGTTTTCAGGAATATATTATGATTGACCAGTATAGTTTTGCTGTGGAACAATTTGCCAAGCAAGCAGAAGGACAATGGATTTTTAAGGAATATGAAGGTGAAGAGGCAGTTTTAGTCCTAGATTCTATCGATTTTCAAATTGCCTTGCGTGATATTTATGAACGGATTGATTTTGAGTTGATTGAGGAATAAAACAGCGGATAAATAGGGAGTTAGGGCGAGCGCAACAGAGGCGGTAATTACAACGGTAGAACCGTGATACCAATTCTGTATGAAGATGCGCCAAACTACATGAGGAACGAACCGCAAAGGACGCATAGACACGTTCGCGTTGGCGGAGCCTCTCGTAGAGAAGCGTCTCTAAGAGTTGTGGCTTCCCGCAGGGTAGGACACAAAGGAATAAGGGACTTCCAAAGAATAAATTATTCCAAGAAAAACAAGAGACAGGTTTTTCAAGAATGATAATCATTTTAAGGGGGAAGAAAAGGGGTTGCC
>NZ_JBALCO010000188.1:0-4413 GCF_036919595.1 Nostoc sp.
TTTTGATCTTTTTCTTCTGGATTCATGCTTGAACACTACCATCTTTCTTCCCTCATGGGAATATTCCTGACATTCCTACCTGGGCAGTTACGAATTATCTTGAAATTAACCTAAACCCAGTTCTCGTTTTAGCAAGTTAATCGAGTTTGTCCCGATATAATTTTCAACCTTAATCAGCTTTGGTGGACGAATAATATCTTCATCAAATGCTTGTACGGCTGCTTGCACTGCCGCAAAACTGGCTTGATCACTTATTATTACCTCAGCCCGCTTAACCATTGCCTGAAGTTTATAGGCATCTTTTGGTTGCGAAGTCATCACCAGTAGTTCATCACCACGTAGACCGTGCAGGATGACTTCTGCTGCTCGTGCAATCCCGGAACTGAGGCTAACTATACCTACACAGTTTTGTTTTGGTAGGGTTTTCAATAAGTTGAGTTCTTTGGTGTAGTCGTAGATATCCAAAGGAATCACCCGTGCAGCTTTAGGAGCAGCGATCGCCTCCACATTACTGATAAAATACCGACTTGTGACTACTGTCGCAGAGGTAGTTTTATCTAACGCAACTGTTAATTCTTCCATTGCTACCAACTGGACTGGTATTTTCAAAGCTCGCTCTAATTCATACACCATCAACTCACCAGCACCTATGTCATAAGATGGAACTGCAACCAGTACCCGCGCACTACAACGCAAGCGCCAGTCAACCTCCGCTAAAAATAGCTCTCTAGCTTGATTGAGTGAACATCCTTGAGAGAGCAGCTCGTCAAGTGCTTGCTGGACAACTTGATATGCATCAGGATGTTGTTTGAGAATTGGTGATTGCAGCCTGCTACCGCCCTCATGACCTTGGGCACGAACATAAATTCCGGAACCAGCCATACTTTCAACAAATCCGTCTTCCTCCAGTTGACGGTAAACTTTGCTGATAGTATTACGGTGTAACCCAGTTTGCATTGCCAGCGCCCGTGTACTTGGTAATTTGTAAGCAGGTGGATATTGCCGAGAAGCGATCGCAAACCGGATTTGATTAAACAGCTGGGTTGATGCGGGAATTTCGCTGTCTGACTGAATACGGAATTGAATCATCACCAAACCTCCTGAATACTAAGTGCTGTTAGCGAATAGCTATGGTTTAGCCCGTGCTGTTAGCGGATAGCTATGGTTTAGCCCATGCTGAGTGCTGAGTGTTGCTTTCCTACTCAGGACTCAGCCTTTTAACTCAGCACTCCTTTAGTGACTAGCTGCATTTGCTACATTTCAAATATTTTATTTACATATGAAGTTTTTCTAAGAGAAATTTCTAATGCGCTCATTATTGGTAATTGATAATTTAATTACAAAAAATCTCGTCATACTGGCATAGTTATATCAAATAAACACACGGCTAATCACATAGCACTGGTAAAAATTATTATGACAGAGCAAGCAATAACTACCACAACGGTTAATCTTTTGCAAGATAATATTCAAGTGTCTGCTTATGTGGCAGAGCCAAAAGAATCTGGATCTTACTCAGGAGTCGTGGTATTGCAGGAGATTTTTGGTGTCAACGTTCACATTCGGGATGTTACAGAACGGATTGCCAAACTTGGGTATGTAGCGATCGCACCTGCACTTTTCCAACGGACTGCTCCTGGCTTGGAAATCGGATACACACCCGAAGATATTGAAATGGGCAGAGGCTACGCCATGCAAACTCAAGCATCAGAGTTATTGAGCGATATTCAATCAGCAATTGACTACCTCAAAAGCTTGCCCCAAGTGAAAAAAGATGGCTTTGGCTGTATTGGCTTTTGCTTTGGGGGTCATGTCGCATATCTTGCAGCCACCTTACCAGATATTAAAGCTACAGCTTCCTTCTACGGTGCTGGAATTGCCACCCGCACACCAGGAGGTGGCGCTCCCACTATTACTCGCACAAAAGAAATTCCGGGTACTCTCTATGCCTTCTTTGGTAGAGAAGATACTAGCATCCCACCCGAACAAGTAGATGAGATTGAAGCAGAGTTAGAAAAATATAAAATTCCTTATCGTCTGTTTCGCTACGATGGAGCTGATCACGGATTTTTCTGTGACCTTCGTGCCAGTTATAATCCTAAAGCTGCTGCTGATGCTTGGGAGCAAGTGAAACAACTCTTTAGTCAACTGAACTGAAGTCTATACAGCCAAGTTCGTTTTTTGTCATTTGTCATTGGTCATTAGTAAGAACCAAAGACAAATAGAGAAGTCTAAGCGCTGGATAAAGGTAACGGCTTTGCCGACGCTAAGGACAAACTAGAACTTTGAGGACAAATGACAATCTAAACTCCAGTAGAACCATCTCAAATAACAATTAATCTTCAAAAGTCATGAATTCCGAATCGAAACTTTCTCAAACAGCCAATTCGTCGTTTACGATGGACGATTTTGCCAAAGCATTAGAAAAACACGACTACCAGTTTCAAAAAGGACAGGTTGTACATGGCAAAGTGTTCCAACTTGACCATGATGGAGCTTATGTCGATATTGGTGGCAAGTCGTCAGCTTTTCTGCCGCGCGATGAGGCTTCTTTGAGAGCAGTGACCGATTTATCGGAGGTGCTGCCATTGCAAGAGGAAATGCAGTTTTTGATTATCCGAGATCAGGATGCAGAAGGTCAAGTCACTCTTTCTCGAAAGCAGTTGGAAATTCAGCACATCTGGGAACGACTGGCCGAAATGCAGGAAAATGCCCAGACTGTGCAAGTACGGGTTATGGGTGTGAATAAGGGTGGTGTCACCGTCGATATTCTCTCCTTGCGGGGATTTATTCCGCGATCGCACCTGGCCGAGCGTGATAATTTAGAAGCGCTCAAAGGTCAAAATCTGACTGTGGGTTTTTTGGAAATTAATCGTAACACCAACAAACTTATCCTTTCCCAGCGATTAGCAACTCGTTCTAGCAACTTCAGCTTATTAGAACTAGGTCAACTGGTGGAAGGTAAAGTTACGGGCATCAAACCTTTTGGTGTGTTTGTCGATTTAAATGGTATGGGGGCTTTGCTTCATATCAAGCAGGTAAGCCAAAAATTCATCGAATCTCTAGACAAGGTATTTCAAGTTGGTCAGCCAATTAAAGCTGTAATTATTGACTTGGATGAGGGGAAAGGGCGCGTTGCTCTTTCTACCAGAGTTTTGGAAAACTTCCCTGGCGAAGTCTTAGAGAATATGGATGAGGTGATGGCTTCGGCTGAGGCGCGTGCTAATAGGGCTAATAACAAAGCTGCTGAATAGTTTTGAGATGGGGTGCTTGCACAAAGCGTTTAAATACCCATGTGAAACAATTTTTAATTGTTAATACTCTCCCTGCATCTACAAAGATGTGGGGAGATTTTAAATTGGGAAAACAAGAATTTCAGTCACCTTGAAGGTGTCAGAAAGTACTGAAGTGCAGGAGGTAGCAGAAAAGTTTATTCAAGCTAATTGTTATCAACCTACAGTGCCAGGTATCGAATCTCTGAAATGTTGATTAACTAGTTGAAAACAACCTTACTACAAATATTTATAAAAGTCTGAAGTGCTTATATATTAAACTTCATAAGTCTAAATGCGAGAAAAGATTCTCCCCACAAAGCATTAGATTCAGTTGTCAAAATCCACCAACCCTCACACCCGAAGGGTAAATGTCCCTTAGGCGCTAAAGTGTTAAAAACTACATCTTCCTCACCAAATATCCACTCACCTTTCACTCTCCATCCTACGCGATCGCCAAATTTTTCCCAGGCTTCTTCATAATATTCACCGTTAGCCTTTCCACCACATTCGAGATAAATTTTCTTCTGAACGCTAAAGCCAAAGTACCCATTACTATATTTTACCCACAGTTGGTCAATGGTGCGTAAGTCAGTACAGGGAAAATTATTGATAGATTCGGTATCAAACCAGCCTTCCTCTTCCCTGGTAGATGCCTTGAGCATGACAGCTAAAGTTTCCTCATCCGCTTCTTTCCACTTGCCTGCTGCTAGCAAATCTCGCAATTGCGTGTAGGTTACTCCCTTCTCAGAACTGAGGTCATCGGCTTGAATTACTGGCTGTAGCTTTGGTTTTCGCTCTGGCGGCTTTCCAGTAATACCCCAAATTAAGTTCTCCATAGCCTCAGCATCTGTCCGAAAGTCAACCCACGTATGACCCTTAAGAAAAATTGGAAGTTTAGGCTGCTGTGGTGTATTCTTAAGCAAAACGGGAATCACAGGACAGCCTCTCTCTACAAATTCGTTTAAAAAAGCTCTCATCTCTGTACTTTGCCAGGGGCCAAGTCCACTGCTACCTACAAAAACTGCTGCTGATTTAATATTTTCTAGTAACTGCCTAGCTAGTAGTAATAGAGGAAAGGAAAACAGAGACATTACCTTCTAAAGCATCAGTAATAACTTCGAGGAGATTAAGACCATGC
>NZ_JBALCO010000189.1:0-30727 GCF_036919595.1 Nostoc sp.
GGGGAGAGAGGTTGCCGTCGGCAACCTCTCTCCCCCTCCTTAAAATGATTATCATTTTTATTAACTGTATATTTTATTCTCTGGAAGTCCCTAATGGAATTGTTTTTTGGTTTATACCAGACCCCTTGTGAGTGGAACAAATCTAAAAGACGCTCCTACTCCTGCAATAAAGCAAGCTATGCGTAGTGTGTCGCAGACAAAACTCGCTAACGCAAATCTAAAATCCCAAATCTAAAATCACAAATTGATAGACCTTTGACTAATTATTAATAACTATATCTGTGGTGGGTAGGACTGGTAAATAGTGGCCAAGTGCCTTACGCGTAACTGCTAAATTGCAGGTTAATGCAATTTGCTCTCTTTCTAGTAAACCCAAAATGCGATCGGGTTTGTCTCGTGCTACCACTGGTAATTGATGCAAACCTCGAAGAGTCATCCGGTCTAAAGCTTCAGATAATAGTTCATCCTGCCATGCGTAGAGGATTTCAGTAGTACAAATGTCTATGAGGGTTTGACTGGATAAATTATCTGGAATTTCAGTTAGCGAATTTGGGTAAGTTTGCCAAAGAGCAAGGGCGCGGTTAATATCTTCCAGAGAAAGTATACCAACTAATTGCTCTGCTTCATCAATTACTAAAGCACTGCGGACGCGATCGCGGATCATTTCCACAGCTGCATCTAACACTCCAAGGGTTGCAGGTAACTTTTTTGGACAGGGGTACATGGCATCTTCTACCAAAATTTGCTGCACAATTTCCACTTTTTCATCTTTCAATTCAGAAAGACCAATTTGTTGTAGGTTAGAGTTAGAGTTAAAAGTTGGTTTAATCCTTTCTACTAGCCAAACACTCAAACCCACAGCTGCCATCAACGGTAAAACAATGCGATAGTCGCGGGTTAATTCAAACAGCATTAAAATAGCCGTTAACGGCGCTCTGACACTAGCAGCCAGCACTGCTGCCATTCCTACCATTGCATAAGCTGGGGGAGCCGCCATTTGATCGCAAATAGCTGGGAATGCCACAGCCAAAATCTTGGCGTAAGCTGATCCAAAAGAAGCACCTAAAAACATTGCTGGTGCAAACAAACCGCCAATGAAACCACTACCGGCACTAATTGCAGTCATCAGTAGCTTTACCACCAACAGCACCACCAACAGGTAGAGTGGAAACTCCACATCCTGAAGCATTGCTTCTACAGTTTCATAACCGACGCCCAGAATTTGCGGGAAGTGCAAAGCAACTGCGCCAATTATCACACCCCCAATAATTGGATGAATCGGCTCAGGAATTCGTCCCAAAAAGTCAAAACCTGGAACCTTTCCAGCAAAGCAGGCTTTTGCTCCCCGAATTGATTGAGTATAAGCCAAAGAAACTAAGCTGGCCCCTAAACCCAAGCCAAGATAAAGGGGTAATTCCAAGGGACTACGGACTTGGTAAACAGGTAAATCAAAAGCAGGTTGTGCCCCCAAACCAATTTGGGCAATTAATGCTGCTACCACCGCCGCTAGCAGCACCACACTTACAGCAGAAGTAGCGAAAGATGTAGCTCCCATTACCACCTCTAGGGCAAAAAATACTCCAGCGATGGGAGCATTAAATCCAGCAGCGAGTCCAGCTGCCGCGCCAGCACCCAACAGCAAACGTTGTCGTTCTTGAGATACATTTAAGATTACAGACAACAACATCCCAAAATTTGCGCCAATTTCTACACTCGGTCCCTCTGGCCCCAGAGAAGCACCGCTTCCCAAAGAAACAGATGCGGCCAGCATCTTCGTAACTGGTCGTAGTGGTCGTCTAATCTCTGTTCCCTGAGAGGAAGCGATTAGAGATGAAAGTTCAGGGCCAAAGTCTTGAGTGCGCCAGCGCATCAAGCCAACGATTAATCCGCCAAGGGTGGGGACGCAGGCTAAAGTCCAAGCACCCCAGACGCCGATTTGACCCATTAAATTTTCCAGCATCAGCTGGTGAATCAGCTGGATTGAATAGTGAAAGGTGACTACACCCATACCAGTACCACCGCCAATGAGCATGGCTAAAAACAGCACAACTGTTTCTGGGGATGGTTGAAAACGATTAATTAGGTGAGCTAAACGAGTGGAAGGTGTAGGAAAGGCAGGTTGTTCCGTTACCTTCCTCAGTTGAGTGGGAGGCAAGAGAGTCATTGAGAGGCGGGGTAAATGTAAGAAAAAATTTAAATTTTTATCTGTTACTTCTCATTGTGAGCCATTATTTAGCAACCAGACAAGTAGACTTTATTTGCTTGATTTACAAAGCTTTAGCAAAAAATGTTATTGTGCAAAATTTTTGTGGGCAGAATGGTTAAATGGGAGACAATTGTTATTTAAGGGTCAACGATGCCTAAGTTGGGCTATTCGGCATCGTTAGTGGGGTGCGAGTGAGCGCCAACACTATTACTTTCTAGAGATAACAGAGTTTTTGTGGGCTGGGTGGACGCACTCGCAAACATTAACTAGGAGTCATCCTTGCCTAAATCTAGCTATACTCGTGTTACGACCATTGAGCCATCCTTTGTAGTAATACAATGTATGTATGATTTATGCCTGATGTCAGACCATACTTGGAAGTCTGCTAAGTATTGATCGGCATTTAATATAACTATTGTTATAGAGCGAGTAAATGGACTAGGCGGACGAGGTAAATGAATATACACACCTTTGATAATCATTATGTTACTTGCCCAATTTGCCAAAGAAATGCTACACCAAAACTAGTTAAAACGCGCATGGGCTTGTTTTGCTGCCCCTATTGCCAGGAACGGCTAGTTGTTTGCCAAAGCGGTCATTATGTCCGTGATCCGTTTACTTGGAGACAATTGATGATTTCTTCGGCGCTACGTCGTCAAAGCCGACCTTTAGCTAGGATTATCAGAGATTTTGTTTTGCTGAAGCGTCCTATGGTGGCCTTGGCTGTAGGAAGTGCCATTTTCTTTAGTGCGATCGCCTTGACTCAGGAAAGGACAAATTATGATCGCCAAGTGTTTCCCACAACAGAGAAAGTTAATGAACCAGGAAACAAATCTCAGTAAATGGATAACTTTGGTATAAATCAAATGTTACTTTGATTTTTGTAATATTATAACTAAATACTTTTGTGAAACCGTGCCTTATTCGCCCCAAATAAGACACGGTTTTACATTATTATGTGCGCTTAAAGACCCGTCCTGGTGAAACATTCAACTTATTCAGTGGATGTTCACGGGATACGGCCAATCTATCCCGGCTTTATGCCCTGCGGCAAATAGCTGTTGCGCCTTAATGCTTAACTGATAAAGGGTCAAAGCCAGTTGCCGGTCTAGGCTCTTTGCATCTTTGAGGTCTTCAAAGACCACTTTCAATGCCAATAAAATTCAGCTGAACTGACCGGGTATCGGCGGTTTACCCTGTTTCATACGCATTAACAGCGCATCTGGGTTTTCCTCAGTTGTGATTGTCTGATCTATGAGGAGTTTCCGAGCTGTTTCATAATTCATGTAGTCAGTTTAGCGTACATGTTGCTTCAGCAGGAATACCTAATTAATAAGTCATAAAACTGGCTTCTGATTATTTATAGCAATCTCATTTGATTTGTGAAAAGATAGGCGTGGAGAAAATAATGGGGGATTTGCGATGCTGTAGGTTAACCAGTATAGACTAAATATAATATCTTTGAAAAATACGCCCCGCTTATAATCAGAAGCAAAATGATATCACCGAATTTACTAGAAATTGAGCGCTCTATCCGTGCCTTGTCTGTGGAAGAACAACTTTGGCTGCTAGAAAGTATTGCTAGAAAAATCCGAGAAAATGAGTATACAAAAGATAAATTTGCTGATACCGAAAATCACAAAGAAAAACTGGAATTGATGGTTAGTGAACCCAGGATACCAATAGAAATTGCTGCGATAAATGATGAGTTTGCAATTTCTGAAATCCTCTGATATGCAAAAGTAAAAATTATGAGTTTGCCAGATTTTAAAAGTCAAAGAGACAAGTTATCGGTAAGCGATCGCTTAGAATTCCTTGAGGCGAGATTTGATAGACTTAATAGCAGTGATGCTAAAAACCAAGACCAACAGTTGATGTTGTTAACTAAACAGGGAGAGATAACTGTTTAGTTCGCTCACACTTCTAAAACCCAGGTTTCAGCTAGAGCAATCCTATCTGATTTGTTCAAATTCGCGGTGTCCAAATCCTCGACTTCCTAAAAATTGTCGGTGATCTGACTTTTCACGAATGATTTAGGACTGCGATCGCAATCTTAAATGAGTTGTAAGAGAATTCACCCCCCGCTAACGCCTTCCCCCGATTCCTTGGGGGGACTACAGGGGGGTCGCAATAATTTTAAATTCTGCGCGTTTGATTTAGGACTGCTATATATAGTTGCCAATCAATAAGTACCATAGATAACTTCTGCATCTAAGTCTTGTAGATTGACTTTTATTTCATTTATCTTTACGATTCAACCACATTATGGTAGATAAATGGGATAAATACGCTCCGATGATGTTGCTAATTAATCGGCCAATAGGGACGATCTCGCAAAAACAACTTATCAAGGGTGCTCATTACATTGTTTGAAGTTATGTAGCCTTTTGATTACGGCCTATCAACCACTGCGGTAAACTATGCGTTGATTATGATTCTTTCGCAGAGAAGAACACTCGAAAGGAGCGGTTTTTTCAATGTCTCATACAGTAAAAATCTACGATACCTGCATTGGCTGCACCCAATGCGTCCGCGCTTGCCCTACTGATGTACTGGAGATGGTTCCTTGGGATGGCTGCAAAGCTGCTCAAATTGCCTCTTCACCTCGTACAGAAGACTGCGTGGGCTGTAAGCGCTGCGAAACCGCTTGTCCCACCGACTTTTTGAGCATCCGGGTTTACCTGGGCGCTGAAACAACTCGCAGTATGGGTCTAGCTTACTAAAAAGCTCAGTGCTGAGTCACCGAACTTCTGATCGCGATGCGGGTCTACTGTCCAACCGTTTTTTCCAGAACGGTTGCCTTGTATCTTTTGGACATAAGGGAGAGGTGCAAGCCTTTACGCCTCTGGGCAGTGATACAGACCATCAAAGAAAGCCTCCGCTCAAAGTTCTCGCTGAGTCCTGAGTTTTGAGGCAAAAGAAGTAAATCAAAAAAACAATTTCTTGATTCTTCACTCAGCCCTCAGAACTCAGAACTCAATGCTCAAGAATTTTAAAGTTTCTTAATAGCAAGCATCTTTAGCAATATTTAGTGGTAGAGGGAGTAAATTACTCCCTTTTTTGTTTGCAAAACGTCAAGTTTGTGCTACCAACTAGACATACTGGATTTAATCATCCTAAAAAAAAGCGGTGTGAACAATGTGTGGAATCGTTGGATATATAGGCACTCAAGCGGCAACAGAGATTTTACTAGCTGGGCTGGAAAAACTAGAGTATAGGGGCTACGATTCTGCTGGAATCGCCACTATTTGGGAAGGTGAGGTTAATTGTGTGCGGGCAAAGGGCAAATTGCATAACCTGCGTTCTAAACTCGAACAAATAGAAACGCCCGCCCAGATTGGTATTGGTCATACACGCTGGGCAACTCATGGTAAACCAGAAGAGTACAATGCCCATCCCCACATGGATACGGCAAAGCGAGTGGCGGTGGTGCAAAATGGCATTATCGAAAATTACCGCGAGTTACGCGAGGAGCTCAAAGCAAAAGGACACCAGTTTCGTTCTGAAACCGATACAGAAGTAATTCCCCATCTCATAGCTGAATTTTTAAAGAATCTTCCCCCTTCATCTCCCTCATCTCGCTTCTTAGAGGCAATTCGCCAAGCCGTTAACCATTTGCAGGGGGCATTTGCGATCGCAGTTATTTCTGCTGACTACCCCGATGAATTGATCGTTGTCCGCCAACAAGCACCTTTGGTAATTGGTTTTGGGCAAGGGGAGTTCTTTTGTGCATCTGACACGCCAGCGATCGTTTCCTACACCCGTGCAGTGCTACCTCTGGAAAATGGTGAAATTGCCCGCCTCACACCTTTGGGCGTTGAGATTTACAATTTTGCTGGCGACAGGTTGAAAAAACAACCTCGACTGCTCAACTTCAATCCTGCAATGGTAGAAAAGCAGGGATTCAAACACTTCATGCTCAAAGAAATTCATGAGCAACCAGGGGTAGTAAGAGCTAGTTTAGACGCATACTTTAATCCAACCGACTCTACCGAATCGCCAATCAATCTTGGTTTATCTGAAGATTTATATATCGATTTAGAACAAATTCAGATCGTCGCCTGTGGTACAAGTTGGCACGCAGCATTAATCGGAAAATATTTACTCGAACAACTAGCAGGAATTTCAACTCAAGTACATTATGCTTCTGAGTATCGCTATGCACCATCACCCGTGACAGCTAACACCTTAATTGTTGGTGTTACCCAATCAGGTGAAACCGCCGATACCTTAGCAGCTTTGACGATGGAAAAAGAACGTCGCCAAGGGAAAGAACCCAAATATCAAGCGCGACTATTGGGTATTACCAATCGCCCAGAAAGCAGCCTTGGTCATATGGTACCGCATGTCATCAGTACTTTAGCGGGAATTGAAATTGGGGTAGCGGCGACAAAAACTTTTACCGCTCAACTGATGGCATTTTATGCTTTGGCATTGGATTTAGCAGCTCGTCGTCAGACAGTTTCAAAAGATGTATTAGAAAAAATTATTAACGGGTTGCAGCAGATTCCCAAAGAAATTGAAGCAACCTTGGAAAGTCAAGAACGTTTAACTGAACAGCTAGCCCATGAATTTGCCGAAACCAAAGATTTCATTTTTGTGGGAAGGGGAATTAACTTCCCCATTGCTTTGGAAGGGGCGTTGAAATTAAAAGAAATCAGCTACATTCACGCCGAAGGCTATGCGGCTGGAGAGATGAAACATGGCCCGATCGCTCTATTAGATGCGAAAGTACCAGTAGTTGCGATCGCAATACCTGGTAGTGTTTACGAAAAAGTTATTTCTAATGCCCAGGAAGCCAAAGCCAGAGATTCTCGCTTAATTGGCGTGACTCCCGTCAACGATGGCGAAGCTGCGGAAATCTTTAACGATCTTCTTCCCGTCTCTCATGTAGAAGAATTACTTTCTCCGATTTTGACAGTAGTTCCTTTGCAATTATTGGCTTATCATATTGCCGCCCGTCGCGGTTTGGATGTCGATCAGCCCAGAAATTTGGCAAAATCGGTAACAGTTGAATAATCGTATAACAATATTGTGGAGGAATTGTGGAGGAATAATAAAGTCGTATAACAAATAAAAAAGTTATACAATATATAAAAAAGTTGTACAATTTATCCTGTAGGCGCGTATGTGAGCATCTACAGGAGTTTTTATGGCTAGAAGCAAGCAAGATTGGACGCAAGCCAAGTTTGAGCGTTACTTGAAGGAAGGCCGTGGTCAGGGTAGTGGGAAAGACTATCAACCTTGGATAAAGATTCAGGATTTTCCCTCAAAGGGTCGTGTTTCTAGACCTCCAGGTTGGAAAACAAACCGAGAACATCATCTGCTTTCTGATAACGAGAAGCGGCTGTTTTACGTCTTCGAGTGGTCAGATACGATTGTAGATATAAGAGAGCAGTTTCCTCTAATTGACCTTGACTTAGCAATGAGTATTGCAGAGGAAATATGTATTAACTATCCTAAAGATCCGCAAAGCAATACTCCCCGTGTTTTAACAACGGATTTTATGCTTTCTGTTAAGCAAGGCAAAACGATAGTCCAAAAAGCACGAACATTTAAGCTAACTAAAGATTTGGGCAGTAAGTCTGTAGCTGAAAAATTTGAGTTAGAAAAGCGTTACTATGCTGCCAAAGGTATTGATTGGGGCATAATTACAGAGAAAGAAGTCCCTAAGCAATTAGCGGAAAATGTTGAGTGGGTTCATACTGCTTATAAACTAGAAGAAAATGCAGATATAAATCTTGAAGAACTACGTGACATTGCCAACATTTTAAAATCTAGACTTCAGGAAAGTGATGCAAACATTAATCGAATAACAACAGATTTAGATAAAAATATGAATATAGAGTCTGGTACATCTCTGTATCTTTTTAGGCATCTTATTGCTAATAAGGAAATCATTATGGATATGTTAGTCACAAAAATATCTAGTTGTCCTTCTTCTAAAATAATTAAAAAAATTATTTTTTAGATAATAATATGTGGTGCATTAAATTATATGAGTAATGATTTATTTATCAATGACCTGATTGAATGGATTGATGAATCAGGTAATAGCTTCATAGAACGAGTTCTATGGATTGATGAAGGCTATATTATAGCCTTTGTTTTTAATATAAATACTAAAACAGGGTTTCCAGAGCATAAAAAAGTTTCGGAGATTATAGAAGCTCTTTCTGATGGTAGTGCATTGAAACTTAAATCAGACCCGTGGGCAAGAATAGTAACAGAAGAAGATTTGTCTGAGAAAGAAAAAGAACTTAGAGATAGAGCTTGGCAAATAATTTCATTTATTGTTATTCAAGAACCTTCAATATATTATCGGGATTATAGAGGTGCTTTAGTTCAGCAGACTATTGAAAAATATAATGCAGGCAGAATAAAAGGTAAATTAGTAGAAATAAGCGTTTATAAATATTTAAGAAGATTTTGGCAAAGAGGTAAAAATAAAAATGCTCTTTTGCCTGATTATGTAAATTCTGGTGGTAAAGGAAAGTCCAAAGCTTCTGGAGAAAAGAAGAGAGGAAGACCAAGAAAATACGCACACGATCAAGAAATTGGTGTTGGAATAAATGTTAATGAGGAAGATAAAAAGATATTTAGATTTGCAATTGCTAAGTTTTACAATAATTCCAAAGAGAACTTTTTAACAACCGCCTATGATTTAATGATAAAAAAATATTACTCCGAAGATTTTTATTATGATGAAAATGGAGTTAAAAAAAGCATTTTAATTCCTCCAGATAAACGACCTACATTTACTCAATTTAAATACTGGTATGAAGTAGAACAATCGGATATTAGAAAGACTATCATATCTCGTAAGGGTTCGACAAAATACGCTTTAGAACATCGAGCCATTACGGGAACTTCCCAAATGGAAACTATTGGCCCTGGATCTAGATATCAGATTGATGCCACAATTGCCGATGTATATTTAATATCAATGTACAATCGCAACTGGATTATTGGTAGACCTGTTATCTATGTGGTTATTGATGTTTTTAGTCGCATGATAACGGGGGTTTACGTTGGATTAGAAGGGCCATCTTGGGCAGGGGCAATGATGGCTTTAGCCAATTCAGCCACAGATAAAATAAAGTTTTGCCGAGAATATGGTATAGAGATTTCTGAAGATGAGTGGCCATGCAGGCATATTCCTGATGCTATTTTGGGCGATCGAGGTGAATTAGCAGGGATGAAGGTAGAAACATTAATCCCTAATTTAAACGTTCGCATTGAAAATGCTGCTCCTTATCGAGCAGATTGGAAAGGATTAGTTGAAAGACAATTTCGGACTATTCATGGGTATGTAAAACCATTTGTTCCCGGTTATATAGATACTGACTTTAGACAGAGAGGAGGTCATGATTATCGCCTTGATGGTAGGCTTAACATAGATGAATTTACTAAAATAGTTATCTTTTTGATTCTCCAGCACAATAATCATGATTATTTAACTAAATATGCCAGAGATGAAATGATGATCACTGATGATGTTAATCCTATACCTAGAGAGTTATGGCAATGGGGAATTGCCAATCGTTCCGGTAAGCTGAGAACTTGTGAAGAAGATATTGTCAAGCTGAATTTAATGCCAACTGGAAAAGCAACAATTACCGCTCGTGGTATTAAATTTAAGGGAATGTATTACACCTGCGAGAAAGCAAGGAAAGAATTCTGGTTTGAAAAATCTAGAAGTAGTTTACTGTCAAAATCCGAAAAATCATTGGATATATCATATGATATCCGACAATCAAAGTTTATTTATTTGCGCTCTCCAAATGGTAGAGATTTTGAAAAGTGTTTTCTTTTAGAGTCTGAACAAAGATATTTAGATAAAAATTTATATGATATTGAATATTTATTTGCATATGAAGAATTGCAAAAGCAAAAAAACAAAGGTAAACAACTACAAGAAAAAGTCGATTTGATAGCAAATATAGAAAGTATAGTTAGTAAGGCTAAAGAAGATACTGAGGCAGTTTTAGACGATAATATAAGTGATAGACAAAAGGTTGCAGGAATTCGAGAAAACAGAACCTTTGAAAAAGATAAACGACGCAAAAATGAAGGTTTTGAACTAGCAGAAGAACAAATTACTAATAGTACCGAGGCTAAAAATAATAAAGTAAACACTCAATCTGAAGATTCAGAGTCATCCAAATTATTAAAGCCTGACCATATGGATTTACTCAGACGGAAAAGACAGGAGCGAAAACGTGGAGAAGATTGAGGGTGAACTTGTTAGGATTCCTAATGGAGAATTAGCGATTGTTGCCAGATATATAGACCAAAAACTTCCAGAATATAACGCCAATCCATTAGTTCAGGCTCTACCTCCTATTCTTTCATCGGAAGATTTTATAGATAAAGTAACAAGAACCCCAGATTTTGATGAACAAGAGAGGGAGATAGAAGCTCATTATAGGTTTCATTGCATTGAGAGGCTATCTAGATATTTTGATCCTCAAGATAAAACTGTTGAATTACAGAAGGTCATTTGTAACCTAATTATGAAGGGCTATTTAGCTCGTAATATTCTGAGACCTGAATATGCAAGTCGCTCTAGGCAGATTTATAATGCAATAAAAGATGGAGGAGGTAAAAACTTAGAAAACTATGTTAATCTTCCTACCTCTGCTTCCGGTTTAACCCTAATCGGCCCATCAGGGATGGGAAAGTCTACAAATTTCCAAAATATTCTTAATCTTTATCCTCAAATAATTCTTCATCCTGAATATACTGTTTACCAAATAGTTTGGTTGAAAGTTGACTGCCCTCATGCAGGTTCTTTGAAGGGTTTGTGTATTGATATTTTTCTTGCCGTTGATAGGCTATTGGGTACTAACTACTTTAAAAAATTTGGTTCATCGCGCAACTCTGAAGATTATATGCTGGCTCAAGTTGCCCAAATCGCTCATACTCATCATTTAGGGGTTTTAGTTATAGATGAGATGCAAAATCTTGTGACAGCAAGAAGAAGTAGCTCAGATATGTTGAACTTCTTAGTAAAAATGGACAATACTGTAGGAGTTCCAGTAATTCGAGTTGGTACAAATGAGGCTTTTCCTATTCTTCAAGGAAATTTTAGAAATGCTAGGAGAGGAACAGGAGAAGGAAGTGTAATTTGGGACAGAATGGTAAATGATCATAAATGGTATTTCTTTATGGAAGGAATGTGGGAATACCAATGGACAAAAACTTTTCTTCCTTTCTCAGATGAGATAAATGAAGTTTTTTATGACGAAAGCCAGGGAATTATTGATATTGCTATCAAACTTTACAAAATGGTTCAATGGAGAGCAGTTTCAATAGGCGGGAAAGAAATTATTACTGTTGAGCTAATTCGTCAAGCAGCTAAAGACGGACTATATTTAGTAAAGCCAATGCTAGATGCAATTAGATCAGGAGATAAGGAGTGGATGATTAAATATAAAGATATTGCTCCTCTCGATACTACAGAGTAT
Organism: Nostoc sp.; assembly: GCF_036919595.1. Classification (GTDB taxonomy): domain Bacteria; phylum Cyanobacteriota; class Cyanobacteriia; order Cyanobacteriales; family Nostocaceae; genus Nostoc. The sequence continues at coordinate 11,677 of NZ_JBALCO010000189.1, forward strand.
CAAAATAAATCTCTATCTGAGCTTGATTCTAAAGATTTGCAAGAGATTCGGAGATTAGCCAGAAAGCAACAGACTCATCAGAAAGGATTACTGAAGCTAAGTTATGTAATTCTTGAGCTTTTGAAATTGGAAGTAGAACCTGCTAAAGCAAAAGAATGTGCTGAACAAGTAGTTGTTTCTAGTGATGAAGATGCAGATATTACATCGTTAACAAAGAAAGCATATACTCTTGCTTTGCAAGGAGGACAAGTAAATGAGAGTCTTGTTAAGGCAAATACAAATCACGCTAAATTAAAGCTAAAGTATCAGGAGAATGACATTCGACGAATTGTTGAAAATGCCAAGAAGGAGAAAAAGTCTGCATACGATGATTTGAAATTAGCTGGTATAATCAAAAATCCAGTAGAAGATTTTATAAATATTTAGCTTCTTGATGCTTAGTTTTTTCCCAACTCTGTATCCTGACGAACTTTTGTATAGTACTTTAGCTCGATACCATATTCGGAGTGGTAATAAAAGTTTCAAACAAACTGACTTAGAACTATTCGGTTACAGTTCTCAACAAGTATGCAAAGTTACTTTAACTAATAACTTAAATTATTTAGTTAAAAACTTCCCTTTACGTTCTCAGCAGACAATTAATAATTTACTGCAAAATCATACTTTATATCCTTTTTACGCAACTTTCTTAATGCCACAGGAAGCTTGGTTATTAAAAGACTCAATGAGTAAAAAACTTAGTGGGTCGATTTTAGAGGTTGCTAAGGTGGCTACTGGTTCTAGTGGTGAGTCAAAAAATTTTTTAAAATTTTGTCCTGAATGTTTAGAAGAAGATACTCAGCAATATGGTGAGCCTTATTGGCATAGAACACATCAAATACCAGGAATTTTAGTTTGTCCAACTCATGGTGTCATTCTTTGCGATAGTTGTGTAGCAATTGAGTCGAAAGGCATACATTATTATGCTGCAAGCGTAGATAATTGTTTAGTAATTACAGATGTCAAAAGTTTTACAAATCAGGCTTTAAGAACGCTTTTAACACTGACAAGTGATATTAATTTGCTAATTCATAGTAATTTTACTTTTAAAGGTTTAGCTTGGCTTCGCACTCAGTACCAGCGATACTTAGTTAATAAAGGACTGCTGCAAATCTTTCCTGGTGGAAAGTTTAAGTTTGATGAGTATACTTTTTCAAAGCTTATATTTGATTTTTATGGTCAAGAATCCTTAGAAGCTCTTAATCCAAAGTTAACCCAACATCAAGGTAAATATTTTTCTCATTGCTTGCTTGGGTGTGACTTAAATCCAGCAGTTGACCGCATCACTCATATCTTAATGGTAAAATTTTTAGCAAATTCTGTAGAAGCATTTTTTCAGTAATAAGATTTACATCAAAAGATTATTACGAACATTAATATAAAGCAATAATAATTAACTAAAAAGTATTATATTTGCTTAGTGTTTTAAAGTACTCTCACATTAATCACTAAGGTAGTCTAAATAATAATTAGTTGCCTCTATCGTGTATCTGCTTAAAGATAGGGTGGTAAAGATGGTTGTTGATTACAGCTTACTTACACAGATTCTCTCAGAGTCACCTTTAAATCTAACAAAGCCAACGGAGGTTTTAACACCTCAGTTACCATACGTAGATTTAATTTTTAACTTGATTGGTGAGACAGTACCTCTCGACCACGGTTATGAGTTATTTTCTGCGATCGCCTATTTGGAAGCTGAACTTCATAAATTAAATACAGTTGGAATTCATACTATTGCAGGTATTCCCAAGAAAGGCGTAATTCAGCTAACTAAAAATTCTAGGCTTCGGATTCGGCTACCAGTAGATCAAGTGCATTTGGTTTATCCGTTAGCAGGTAAGTCCCTGAGAATTGGCAAGCATACAATTCGCTTGGGGATTCCTGAAATTTATTTGCTTGAGCCTGCTGAGATATTGCGATCGCGTATAGTGATTATCCAGGGTTATCAAGAACCGGAGTCATTCTTAGCAGCAGCACAGCGTCAGCTAGAACAACTGGGTATCCAGGAAAAAGCCTTTATTACCAAAAATACTGATGGTAGCCCAAAACGTAGAAGTATCAAAATCAAGCGCTTTACGGTTGTGGGTTTTGGGTTAGAAATCATTAATCTCAGCAATGAAGATTCGCTAAGATTACTGAGATATGGCATTGGGGGAAAGCGTAAGATGGGCTGTGGCATTTTTGTGCCAGTGAAGAGAAAGGGAAACGCAAGTTAAAGCTGGTTTTGACCACTACCCAATAAAAGTTTAAGAGTATTTCTCAGAAATAAATAAGATGTCCATAGTAGCTAGTATTGTCAACCCCAAAATCCAGTTAAATCTGGGCGACCCAAGCATAACTTGGATACATCGTGCTGGCATAGCAGGACTGTGGATGACGCTTAAGCAATTAGAAAAACTATACCCAATACCTGCGGAACGACCTGGTAATTTAACTTGGTTGCTGACTCCTCGCAGTATCAGCCTTGAATGGCAAGGGCAGGATTTCTTAGTTTTAGACTGGCTGCTAAAGCAGTCTTTTCAGATTAATGAAGAAGGTCTAATTTCGCTGACAGGCTTAAATACGCATTCAATCAATATTGAAACCCAAATTAATATTCACTTGGGAATAACAGGAACGTTTCTCCAACATAATCAGATTTTTAAATTTGACGGCGGTAAATCTTGGTCATTAATAGTTGATGGTGTAGAACTCGATGTCAAGTATAAAAAAGCAGTTTCCTATGCTCATCAGCATTTTGCTAAACAACTCTGTGATAAACAAGGTCAATTATTTGAACAATCAATTAGTGTAGCAGGGTGGCTATATCCGGGGTCTGTAGTTCGTCATGTTGCTTTTACAAAAGAAACTAAGTTTGAAGAGAAACCAGAACTGGCTTTTGCTCTTTTATATGCTCCTGTCGCTTGCCACTACTTTGTTTTGCGATCGCATACCAAATTGGAAAACACACAATATGTCCTAGTTATACCTGAAGTAGTTGACTTAGAAATTTATGCCCAGGAATACTGGAATTTGAGAAACTTAGATTACAAGAATTTCCATATATCTAGCTTAGGAGATGCTGCATTAAAATTCCTTACTTACGAAAAAATTATAGAACTGGCTACACCTGATCCAGTAAAACGATGCCAGGTCATGTTATTTGGAACGGTAATTTGGTCAAAGCAGCAAAAAACTCGTATAGAAATAGCAGTGGTAGAAGCGACTGAAATAATAGATTTTATCTATAAGCTTAGTCGTATTTATTTTCCAGAGTACCAAATTATTAAGTATAAAAATAAAAATTTGATCATTAGCAACATGTTTAGGGGAACAATTGCCGATAACTTAGTAAAGGGCTTTCCTTGGTGGGCTAATTTATATACAATCTTTAAAAATAAAAGTTTATTGAAACTCATTACTAATGATGGAGTTTATAAGATGATTCAAAACTCTGAATGGAATCTAGAAAGTCAAAAACTATTTATTAAAGCTTGCCATGAGGCATTGAAGAAAATATACGCTAAAATTTATGGGCGAACAAATGAAGGTCAATATGCTCAAATTGAGCGAGAAAACATACGTATTTTATCGCAACTAAGACGTTGTACAAATGCTGAAAACTTCCGGAAATTCATTGCGGAGTTTTGGGGAAGAGCAGGCCAACTTTCAATTCTAGAAAAACATTGGGAAGAATTACTGCCATTAACTTCTGGAATAATGGATTGGAAAGTTGCCAGAGATTTAACTTTTATTGCTCTTGCTAGTTATCCGAAAAGCAATATGGTTGAGAAAAAAATATTGGATATATCTGATTCTAATAGGGAATAATTATACATTATTTAACTTCATCAAACACGAAATATAAATTTAATAGGTAATTCTAAATGTTTCATTTATTCGGTAATATTTTGACTAGCTATGGAACCGCAGCTAATAATCGTGGGGAAAATGAAGGTAATATAACTTCCTTACAAAAATTACTTTGGCAAGGTGAAGTTCATACTACAGTTTCATCTGAGGCGATTCGTTGGGCATTACGGTACTACTGGCAAAATGTTGGCTATCCGGTGAATCGACCTTGGGATGAGAATGCTCAACCAGTAGCGGATCATGTTTGGCAAGACCCCAACTTTGATGATATTCGCTTTATTGATGATGATATTTTAGGATTTATGCAGGCAGAAGCAGCAAAGGTGGAAGCGTCAGATGAGCCTGAAAGCGAGTCAGAAGAAACACCTGAAGATGAGAACAAAAAAAGTTCTAAAGGTAAGGATAAGCAAACTTCTCCACGTAAGGGCAAGCAAAAGCTTAAAGGAAAAATAACTGCTAGACGAGGTGTATTAGAAGTTACTCGTGCAGTGTCAATGATACCTTTTACTGGGAATATTACCTTTAATGCTGTCAGTGGAGCCAAAGGACGAAATTCTCTTTATGGCACAGAGATTCATGCTACTCGTTATCAATATGGTTTTGCATTGACACCTGATAGCCTCAAAGATAAATCTCGCATCCATCCTGTTCTAGATGGTTTGATTTCGATTGGTGAAGTCGCGGGAAATCATGCCCGTTTTTTGTATGATTTCTCCCCTGAAAGTATTGTACTGCGCTGGACACATGATTTTTCCCCTCGTTTTCTATATTGCTTTGAGCAAGATGATCTGGGGAATTTGTCAGTATCCAACTTAGTGCGACAGGTAGAAGCAGGAGATATTGATCCCAAAGAATTATGGATTGGAGGCTTAATTTCTCAGGGTTTAGAAGATTTGGGAGCAAATGTGTTTCCTGGAGTGAAGTCAGCAGTCAAAGCATTAAAACAGGTCATTGCTGAAGATTTGCAGTTGTCATCGGGGAGCGATTAACATGACGACAATTGCTTTGAAAGTTGAAGTACCTATTGCTTGTTTTCGTCAATCCCGTGCTAGAGAATACGCTGAAACGTATCCAGTACCACCACCTTCTACGGTGTACGGGATGTTACTTTCTCTGATTGGTGAGACAGATCGTTATAAGTATTGTGGAACTCAATTAGCGATCGCGCTCTTGTCTAAACCAGAAAAATCTATTGTAATTAGGACTTTTCGCAGATTTAAAACGAAAGATATCCACGACCCTAAGAATGCTAAACCTGATTACCAAGAATTGCTAACGAACATTGAGTTTGTAGTTTGGGTGAACATGAAAACAGACAAAGTAAAGCCTACTTTACCAGAACGTTTGCAGCAGGCATTTGCGAACCCAGCTTCTATTAATCGATTTGGTGGACTGTGTTTAGGTGAAAGTCGGGATCTAGTCAATACTGTTACCCTTTTACCTGAGAACTATCATACTGAGTCGCTGTGGTGGTTAGTTACAGATGAAGATGGTTCGCTAACCCTACCCTACTGGGTTGATCATGTTGGATCTAAGAGAACGCGCTGGCAGCGTTATGAGCTTCAAGAGTCCCAAGTATGGCAACCACCGGATTTATCGTGGACTACAATTCAAACTAGTTGAAAAATGAGGATATTTAGATTTTGACAAGCATACCTGCTTGTTGCGCCGACATAAAGAGATAAAAAGTCGGTATTCTTTACTGAATCAGCAATTGAGCCTTTTCATTATGATTAAGGATGCTTGCAATTCCTCAGAAAGTTCCAACAATAAGCCTTCTGGACGTTGCTAAACTAACCTAGCCTATTAAATTTTGCAAATTTAGTACCTCCTAATGGCAGGTGCTTGTAAGATTATCTAGAAGACCTGATGGATTAATATGTTTAGCCATCGCTGTTCTTTAACATGAGATGTCGTCAGACGTTGAGCAGTACAGTCTATCTGCTTGCATTTCAACAACAAGTTTGTTCTTTAACATGAGATGTCGTCAGACGTTGAGCAGTCACTCTCAGCGGTGCGAACATTAGTATGGCTGGAGCAGTTCTTTAACATGAGATGTCGTCAGACGTTGAGCAGATCCCAAAATGCGTTTTCTAGTCCACCAAGGTATCCTGTTCTTTAACATGAGATGTCGTCAGACGTTAAGCAAGATCCTGCTTCTGGTTACCATAATTTATGCTTCAAAAAGCTCCCTCAACCCTCTTCATGGGAAATTTTTGTGCGAATTTGTTCCCATTGCTCAATCTGCTTCTGTAGTTGCAACTTGCGATCGCACTCGAATCAACAGCCCATTGTATCTAATTTTGTATGGATATTCTTCTGTAATTCTAAGCTAAGTGTAATGACAGTGAGTTGAAGAAAAACTGAAGTGCGATCACAGTATCAAGAAGTACTAATTGACAAGAGGTAAAAATACCACGAATTAGTTGACTAAAAACTTTACATTAATTAGGATTCGAGTAATGTAACAGTTAAATTTTCAGAATTAAATGTAATTTGAGAAATATTGTTTAAATCCATTACCTCACCAACAATCGGGAATAAAGGGCTACCAGATGACCATAATTCCGTACTGCCGGGATGTTGATCAAAGTAATCAGGTTTAGTAGTAACTCGCAAAGTTTCTTTCATTCCAGGCATAGAGAATTTATATTCGCCATCTTGCATTAGTTGAACTTCAATCCCTGGAGGCAGTAGAGAGGGGGTTTGTAGTAATTTGTCTAAGGTTTTTAAGCCATATAACGGTTCTGGTCTTAAAGGTTCTTCTAAATCAGCTTCGGTAATTACATCCAAATCAAACGTTTCTTGTTGAGCTTGACGTATACTACTATCCAATTCACTGACTAAAACCGCTCGTTGTTGTTCTTGTTCAGTACGACTGGATAAAGCAGCATTGGCAATACTTCTAGGTAAAGTGGCTAAAATAGGTTGTAATCTGCCTACGTATTGAGAAAACAAACCAATTCGTTCTCTTAAAACTACATAAACATCTGTTTCTACAGTATCTTCATAATGTAAGTTAATGATTTTGATGTCTTCATAAGCTTGACCTAAACGGTCAATTCTGCCAATGCGCTGCTCAACTCGCATCGGATTCCAAGGCATATCATAGTTAATTAATGCGCCGCAGAATTGAAAGTTTAAGCCTTCGGCTGCTGCGTCTGTACATAAGAGAATTTCTGCTTTTCCTTCACGAAATATTCGCTTAATTTCATCTCTAGAAATACCTCGCCAATTGTTGTTACTGACGGCTAATTCTCCACCTCTGCCCGAAAAACAAATAACTTTATATTTTTCTGTTTCTACTAAGTACTGACGTAGAAAATCCATTGTATCAATATATTGGGTAAACACAATTACTTGTCGATAGCCTTCTTGTCTGAGTTTTTGAAGCTCTTGGAGGAAAATTTGGGCTTTAGTATCAGTTGGTAATTGTTGAACTTGTTTTAATAAAAATTCTAATTCACGTACTTCTTCTGCTTGTAGAGCTTCTCTTTCAAGCTCGTTGGCTTCTTCTGCATCCATTGTTTCATCTGAAGCTTCATCATCAGAGATATTTTCTTCATTCAATTCTAGTTGAGTAAAGTTGCGATTTTTAAGATTATTAACTCGCTGGCTAAGGGTATGTTCTAAAGCGGCAAAACTACTAGCAAGACGGCGACGATAGATAGTCATTACAAAACCGACAGCGTTTTTATCTGCTTGAGATGCATTATTATATGTTGTAGAAATATAATCCTCAACTGCTTCATATAATTGTCTTTCAGCAGGGGTTAAAGACACAAATTCGTCTTCAACAATTCGAGTAGCAATGCGACTGCTAATTTTTCCAGCTTCGTAATAGCGGCGTAAGAGTTCACGGGTATGGCGCGAAATCAAGCGATTGACAGGAGTATTAAATCGCATAATCGCGATCGCTGCTCGTCTTTTGTCGCTGTTAAGTTCTTTTCTAAGTAAGGTGGCTTCATCTCTGAGGGCTTTTAATACTTTTTTAGTGGCTAATTTACTATTACCAGGGACAAATCTTTGGGCAGCCTCTAGAGAGGTTTCACCAAATTGTGCTTCAACGGAGCGGAACAAATTTGCCATTAACTCAAATTGAGCATGGCTAGGATTGCCTGCACTGGCACAATTGAAGAAATCTTGAAAATTCTTTAGATTCCACAACTGAGGTAATTCTAGTAAGTTGAGTAAGTCCCAGACCTCTATAGGACTAACTTGCATAGGAGTTGCAGTTAACAAAACTAAACCTTGAGTTCTATGTTTTAACTGCTGCATTAATCGCAATAATTGATTAGGGCCTTTCGGTTGACTACCACTCACTCCTTGGCGGCGGGCATGGTGTGCTTCATCGAGAAACACTAAGTCGTAAGGTTCAGCTTCATTAATCAATTCTCTGGTGCGATCTGCCCTTCTCATTAAGTGGCTGGAGGTAATGACAATCGGTTCTTTGTGCCATTCCTGACGGCTGACGGGTTTACTAATGGGTTTACCTAATACTCTCAAAGCTGGGCAATCATACCAACTGAGAGTTTTACCATCATAGATAGGAACATTGAGGTTAAACTTTTCTCTGAGTTCAATTTGCCATTGAGTGAGAACTGCTTTAGGGGCAAGGATGAGAATCCGCTTGGCTTTACCAGCTAACCAAGCTTGACGAATCAATAATCCAGCTTGAATGGTTTTACCTAAGCCAACTTCGTCGGCAATCAGGAGTTTGGGAGGCCAATTTTGATATAGGCGTTGAAAAGCATTGACTTGGTGCGGATAGGGTGTAATCGCACAGGTAGCTTCGCCAACGCGATCACCTTTTCCAAAAATTGCTGCGCCGTACTGTATCAAACTCCAAACTTGTTTAAATTGTTCTTGCAGATCGAGAGGCTGCTTGTTTTCATCGAATGCTTTTTCATTAGTTTGAGCAGTTGTAGAACCATCAGAACTCATATCTACAGGATTCTGAGTACTGACTTCTGGTTCCTGAATACTCTGCAATCGCTTTAGTTTTTGATCGTTGGGTGGAAGATAACTGAGAAGTTGTTCTTTTACCGCAGTAGGAACATCAATGACTAGACAGCGTTTGGCTTGGTTTGTCCAGAGTTTAGCAAATCCTCGTTCCTCTTCCTCTAAATGGAGTTTTGTTCCACCCCAATCAGTAAAAACGTGAAAACTCTCCCAATTTCCTGTCCAGCCAAAGGCTGTTTCATTCACACTGCCATTAAATGCAAGTCTGTTTCCAGCTTTATCTTCAATAACTCCGGCTTTTTCGTGAAAAATGCCTTGTAGGGGAATCGGTTGGCGTTCAGCAGAACAGGGTAAAGCAAGTTTAACTTCTAAATAACCTTGTGCAACCATCCAAGAAAGAAGTTCTAATGCGTCTGCTTCTTCAATATTTTCTGGAATCAACGGAAAATTAGATAGAGAACGATCTACTACTTCTTTGAGTTTTTCACCTCGTGCGATCGCCTCTACTTCTTCTTCCTTAAGAGTGCAGCCAATGACTAACCGCATGACTCCATGATTCCGAATTAAACCTTCAATTCCCCGTGCAGCTAAGGTGAGGATACGGGCAGAAAAAAAGCCAGTAGAACGGTCATAGCGGACTGCACAATTAAGGATAGGTTCGTAAAACTCATTAATCAGGCTCAATGTATCAGAGTCGTACTTTGTCGCCCAAGCATAATCTGTAAGTAAAGCCATAATTTTTAGACATCGGTTTGAATCATAAAACCAAATTTCTCTAAAATCAGTTTTTTTCTAGCTACAATAAACTGTTCATAGTTCTCTAGCTTCCATAACTCTCGGTCTTTAGGAATTAGATGTAAATTTAAATAATCATCACTTTTGCCACTAAATTATTGTTCAGGAGGAATATCTCTCTTACCTCCTGCACCATTTTCTCTGGCAGTTAGTAACATACAGTTAGCAATCTGATCTCGGTCAAATTGCAGATACTTGAGAATGTCTTTACGCCCTGTAGTTGGGTTAATTGTTCTAATTTTTCGTAGCAGAGATTGAGAGAATATATGGTCTATTTGTGGTAGACTAGCTTCGTAAGATGGGTGATAATCAAAGTTTTGATACCATAAATTAAAATACAAATGTATGTACTTAGAAGAATAGTGCTGTGTTAATATATTAGATTCAGTAATTTGCAAATTTCTGCCATCAACGCGAATTACACCTAATAGTTGTTTCACATCAAATTCTTCAATTTCTTTGATTTTTCTGGTTAATTTATCAATTAATTTATCAGGATTACCGCTAAAAGCACCAGTCAGTAAGGTTCTTAAAACATAGGTATCTAATTGTTCAATATTAGACCAATTTTTCGGATATTTATAGCGGAAATAGATAATCGGAATTAATGCCAAATAAGAAGGAACAGCTTTATCAGTCCGTAGAAAAGTTTTGCCTAGTAAGAAATCTTTAACATCTTTGATAGCATTAGCTATATTATCCCAGTTTTTTACAATTTCTTCCTTGGTAACTCCATCTCTGAACTTATTAATATCATACTGCGCTCCTTTATCGAGTAAAGTAATGCAGGTTTTTAAAATGAAATCTCTGGTAAAACTATAACCACTTCGATTTAGTTCATCTATTAAGTCTTCCAACTCCTCATCTGCATCATCCCAACTAGATGTTAACAAAGAAAAGAGTAAATCAGATTTACCTAATTGAGTTCCACCAGAATTGGCTCTAATAAAAATTTCTACAACATCATCTTCTTGATAAGCTTGTCGATTATCAACGCTATCAAGTTCCTGATATATTAAAAAATCAGATGAAGAAAACTGATTAATAGCTAAGGCGACATTATCAAAAACTCTGCTTTTATCCTCATTGCTTAAATTGTCGTAAAGATTGATAATTGATTGAGCAATTGTATTAAATCTGTTATGATTAAAAACAATATCTTTGAATTTAATCCAAGGAAATTTAGCGTTATCAGCATTGAGAAATTTAAACTGATAACGAATATCTTCTGGTTGAGCTAAATCCCCACTAATTACATTAAAAAATAGTTCTTTTCTGTCGTAACTACCTTTTAAGCCAATAAACATACATTGTAAACGTTGTTGTCCGTCCAGAACTAATAGTTTAGTCTTACTATTCTCTGGAACATTAAAATCGGAAAGTCTCAAATTTGGTTTATAATGGTCAATAAATTTACGACATTTGATTTTTGATTGAGTGCGCCAAATCAAGAGCGTGCTGATAGGATATTCACGCATAATCGAGTCAAATAGACGCTCAATTTGTTCTTCTGACCAAACAAAAGGGCGTTGAATATTGGGCAACCAAAAGCCACCATCTTTTTCTTCATCATTAAGGTAAGTAACCATTTTACGAATGGTTTCTTTTTCATGCTTCATAACTCAATTTCCTATGCAGTTTGAATATTCAGCCACAGTTCTAATTGCTTAGGCTGTGGAACTTTTTCGCTAAATGCCAAGCGGCGCAAGCTTTCTAAGACATCAAAATCTTTAGCAGCTTCTGCAACTTCTCCTTCTTCTTCTGTAAAACCTGTATAGGTACTGGAGACAGGTAAAACTTCCAATACTGCTAATAAAGCGGTTTGGAAATCTGCGTTTTTATCAACTTGATTGCTTTCTAGCAATTTCTTAGCAGCTTCTAAGCCATTGCTACGCGCACGGTTAGCAGCGTGATGTAGTGCATCAATCATGGCACGGCTACCATCTGGGGAACCTAGACTAGCTTTAGCGGCGCGTTGGCTACTATCCCATAAAACTAAATCGCTAGATTGTTTTTGTGCTAAATAACCTACAATTTCTCTGTCTAAATCTACACCTACAACTCTGGCTAATCGCAAGGCTTCATCGTAGGGGAAACGAGGTGCTTTAAAGGCATCCCAGGCTAATACAAACCATTCAGTGATGGGGTCTAAATTGGTTTGGCGCTTTGTGCCTAAAAGCTGTTCCATCCGCCATTGTTTCACTTCTCTTCTGGCTGCGTCTAGCGCATCTTCTGGGGTAACTGCATAGGGGTCAAATTCATCAAATAAGCTGGTTTGTTTACTTTTCTGCTTTGCTTTTGGTTGGGCTTTGGGAGTACCGCGAGTTATAGGCCAGTGTTGGGATAATTCTTGTAAGGCTGGGCCAAAGCAGGATAGATATAAATCAACGCCTTTAATACCATATTTTTTAAATTCTTGGACTCGTTTTCTGACGGCTTTGGCAAGATCTTTTTCTACATCTTCCCAATAAACGGTATCTTCTTCAGATTTGGGGGGACGAGGACGACAAACGAGGAATATGGTACTTTTAGCAGCAGCTTTGTCTTTGATGTGCAGACTTCCTTCTGCTTCGGTATTGACAGGCCAAGAAGCAGTAATAGTAAATCCAGCTTCTAATAAACCACTGGCTAAAGCATCCCATGTACCTTGAGCTTTATGGGTGAACATGAGGGTGAGAATACCGTCATCTTTGAGGACACGGCGACACTCATTAAAAATACTTGCCATGCGTTCTTGATAGTCTTTGGTTGCTAATGCTTTCGCGCCTTTTTCACCTTGGAATTTTGCAGGGTTGGCTACGGCTTCGTTTTCTTTATCTGTTAATTGACGGGTGAAAAATTCAGGGTAAACATAACCTGCGGTACGCTTTAGCCAAACATAAAAGAAATCACTGAGTTCTGCATACATCACATTGTCGTAGTAGGGAGGGTCAAAAATAATGGCATCTATGCTTTTATCTTCTAAATGAGATAGGTTGTCTCCTGAATCATTTGTGATTGTAATGTTAGGTATAGTAAAAGATGATGTATTTAATAATTGAAGTTGCTTATTTTTGCTGTTACTTTTTTTAGTATCAATGTCTGGACGGCTTAATTCAATCAGTTCTTCGATACATTTTCCGGTTTGTTCTATAGCCCAATCATAGCCTAAACCCGTTATGAGAGGTGACATTTCAGCGTAAGACCATACAAAAGCAAAATCATGTCTATCAAAAATAGAACGTACTCTACCTGTTGTTGTATCCCAACGTCCTAAACGAGAATTATAATTTAGCAATTTATCTAAAGCAAAACTTAAATAAATAAATGCTGCTTTTGTTACTTCATCTAATGTCCCTTGGGATTCTTCTTTGTCTAATAATTCTCGAAATACTTCTACACTTGTTCCATGACAGAGGAGTTGACGAGGTAAAAAGATGTCTTTCCAATACATCATTCCATAGCGATGAGGTTCAAGAGTCTTCAAGCCATCGGGAATACTTTCATTAGGAATAAAATTGAAAGCTTGCCACTCGGCTAATTTTTCCTCTACCTTTGTCTTTATTTCTGTAGAATTATTATCACTGGGCAATGGTGCGCGATATCCTCTCTCCCACTTTTCTTTAATTTTTCCTGTTTTGGTTTGTGTCTGAATTCTTTCTTTATACACAACAGTAAATAGTTGGTCGCCCATTTCTCCTGCTTGCGCTTGAGCTTTAATTTCATCAACTGAAACAACTCGATTACAATCAGGATAGGGACATTGAGCATCACCTCTGCTAACAGTTCCGGTTGATTTGTCTTTGCTTTTATGGACAATTTCAAACTCACATATACGCTTGTTTATATCTGGTTTTAAGCGTACTCCCGTACCATCTAGCGCAAGTTTCCAGTTAGGAGAAAGGGGAATTATACCTTCAGAATAAGGACAGCGTATAGTACGAGCGTAAATGTAATTAGTTGAAATTGCATTTGCTTTAAATTCTTGAGGATAAAATTCTTTTAACTTTTCTTCTCGTAGTTGAATAAACTTAGCAGAAATTCTATTAAATTCTTCTAAAACTTGTAATCCATATTTTATAGGAAATTCCATAGTTGCTTTGAGAATAAGTGAAGCAACAGGATTAATATCATTAGCAAACACATTTACGCCTAGTCGTATCGACTCGAAGGGGATACTACCTCCGCCAGCAGTTGGATCTAAAATTTGAGGTTTTTCTAAACCTATTTTACGCCTTTCATAGTTTAGCCATTCTTTATCTGTATCTGAAGGGATATAATAAAAAGCACGTTTATAGGTATAGGCTTCTCCTTCAAAACGTTCTCCTTTTCTTCTTGCTAAATCAATTTTTCTCCGAGTTGCAATAGGATCACCATGAATACCCAAAACATGAAGAAACTTTTTATGGTCTGCATCCGCAGGTAACAAAGATGCTAAAACCGCAGCGCGTGACGCTACTAAAGGCCGCCTTGCCCACCAAACATGAAGATAGTAAATGGGAGGTAAAGCAGTCATTGAACGCCTTTCTCTGACACTTTCCTCACTAATTTCCGCTACAGGTAGCCATTCTTCAATTAAACGTCGAGTCATTATTAATTCCTTTAATCTTTATTTGGGTCTGTCAACAAACAGCGCAACGCCATTAAAACTCGTCTGGGATTTTTACGGTGCATCGCCATTCCCAACCAGTAGGCGGCTTCTTCTTTTCCCATCACCTCAACGCCTTCAGCACAACAGCGCATATTCTCCCGATTTCGCATTGGTGCTAACACACGAAACATTAAACCCATTCTCAAAGCCTGTTCTTCATCAAGGTCAAAATCTTTGATTTTCCCTCGTTGTAATTTGGTTAAATCAATATCTATCTGCTTGAGTTGTCGCAATAAACGATGTTCGATTAAAGCAAAATTTCTGCCTTTAATTCCTGCAACACGTTTGGGATTTTTGAGATGTGGTGTAGCAGGAGATGGTAACTGCCAAACTTCTAAAGATAAATCACTTCCTGGCAGTTTTTCTACTTTTAATTGATAGTAAGGTTTGCTCAAATTCTTAGTAAAAGAATTATAGTGATGTGAAAATTGACTTAAAGGAAGAGTAGCAACAACCATTTTTTAACACGCCTCTGCATAAGCTTCTACAAAAGCTGCACCAGTAGCAAATCTGGCTAGCTTTTCTGTTATCTTTTCCGGTTCATCTGTGTTCAGGTCTAGCCCACTAGCGTAGGTTAAGGTAAAAGTTATTTCTAAATTAGTTTCAGAAGCTGCTCGTAATTGAGGTTGCAAGAAATCCTTAATCGGTTGAGCATCACTCACCTGTCCTGCAAACTCGATACTAAAACTACTGCTGTTGGTGGTTTCATATTCAGCAGATAGTTTTACTTGTTTATCTGCACCCGATACAGTGTTAATCACACCAAGCAGCTTAAATCCATCACTACCATCAAAAACCCTTAAACTGAGCAGACTAATTTTCTTAATTTTGGCGTTGCGTGCATCTTCCCAAATTTTGGTTAAAGCTTCCCGTAATGGTGCTTCTGCTTTAAAAGCATTGGGACGAGAAGTTGATGTAACAGGAATTTTTACAGGGTCTTCAGTAGTATCGACGCTATAACTACCACTTTTTTCTCCTACTTTGGATGTGGTAGGTAGACTATCTCCATCAGAAATATCACCTGTGTCAGTTTCTATTGTTTCACTTGTTTCTCTGACAACAGGACGAGGCCAAATACCACGCTCTTTGGCATAAGTTGATGTAAAAACAATAGACTGTTCATCAATTTTAATTTCGGCGTATGGGTCGCCTTGTCCTAATAATAAATCTCCACTCTGATAAACATAAATCTCCTGTTCAATTCCTAATCGCACCATTTTAATGAAGGTGTCATCACTAAGCATGATGGGGAAACGGGGGTCTTTACGAAATTCTCTTCTGAGTTCAGCCGTGCTAATTTGTCCTTTTTTTAATGGGGTCTGATCTCTTACATAATTTGGTGCAGGAGGATCGCTATTGGGCTGAAGTAATTTTTGGTTATCCAGCAAGGCTTTGACAATTTCCTGCTGTCCATTCCCCGGTC
The DNA here is from genome assembly GCF_036919595.1 of Nostoc sp. Taxonomy (GTDB): domain Bacteria; phylum Cyanobacteriota; class Cyanobacteriia; order Cyanobacteriales; family Nostocaceae; genus Nostoc. The sequence goes on from NZ_JBALCO010000189.1 coordinate 27,378, forward strand.
GTTCGGAAGCAGAAGGTAAATCAAAAGCTGTATGGGCTAAATCAACGTTTGCTCCATCTAGACGATTGCGAGACGGATAGAAAAGATGGCGATAACACTGTTGAATAATAATGGCTAATTCTTGTTCAGACTTTTTGTAAAGTTCGTTAACTTTCTCTTGCTGGTGTTCTGGTAATTGTGCTAAACGATCAGGCGATCGCATTCCATCTAATGCCAACCGATAAAGCATCTTATTCTTCATCTCATCACGAATGGCATCGTCAGCAACCAGAAATACTAAATTATTCAGTAATTGACGGAATTTTCCTTGATTACCTTGATTGCGGTAAATATTTTATACCAACTGCGGTACTGTCACCGCTTCATTACGAACTGTTTCAGCATCGTAACTAATCAGTACCAGATTCGGTCTGCCATCGCTGACATCATCTGCGACATCGTAGGCTCCACCTGCAAAGGGGATTAAATTAAAGGTCTTCCCCGCAAAAATGGTACGAATGCGGTCTTGTAATAAATTTCTTGCCTCATTAGTATCCACCTGCTTTGTCTGGCGGCGAATGAGAACACCGAGGTTGACTTCCATCAAAAACCGTAAGGGAGCAGCTGGACGGTCATCTAGATAAGCAGATTCAGCAATAAACCTTTGACGAGCATCATTGATAAAACTGATATCCAAACCAGAGGCAAGGATGGCATAACGCAGATTTACCTCGTCAATACCTTGTAAATTGTTATTATATGCAAAGCTATTCCAAAGAATGTTTCGAGCGACAAAAGAAGCATAGGGAGCTAAACCCGCATACCATTTAGCATCTAACTGTTGTGCTAAAGAAGTTTCTTTTTCTGTTGCTGCTACATCATTTTGGATTACGGGGTCAAACCTCCCTAATTCCAGACGGGTGGTAATTTCATCTCGAATGGGAATGTAGCCAGGATTAACATGATGTAAATGAATAGCGTAGGTATTTACAGGTTCTTCTTGCCAAAGATGAGCAATGGTTCGTGTCAGTAACCTCAACATTCCTCTGACACGCTGAAAAGTACTCAGAGTAGAGAGTTTATCTGTGAGTAAATCTATCAACGCCGGATGAAAAGGAAAACCATTACGAAAATCGTCTACCCTGTCTGCACTCACCCGTTCAATTGGTAAATCACTGCGATGGTTAATCCATAACTGTTCATAATTACCAATTACTTCCTCGGCTGCATTTTCATCAATGTAAGAAAATAATCTGCGGCGCAAAACCTGTACAGTTTCTTGTTCTGTAGTTGGGTTTAAAAGGGTGGCTACTCGCCCTGCAACTTTAGTTGCTTCATCAAGTTGTTCCGCTACAAATTCATTTTCTTGAGAATAAGCATCTGTTGCTCTCCCTTCCTTACCAACTGCTAAAGTAAAGACCACACAAGCTTTTTCTGAAGAACTTACAGCTTTAAATAAAGCAGTCAAAAAAGGTGTTAGTTGGTCTTGTTCTTTTCTACCTTTAATTTTGCGTAAATATATAGATAATTCATCAAGCAGAATTAATACTGGCTGATTGCCAAATAACTCTTGAATCGTAGCCGCCCCAGGAGCAACTTTTTCGATATCGCTTTGACGGACTTTCTCATATCCAGCCACCCCAGCTAAACCATACGCTAGTTCTCCCCAAGGTGTGTAAGCTCTCAAACCGTTGCCAAGAGGTCTACCGTTAACTGAATCTGCATTTTCTCCATCAAAAGCAGCCAGTCGAACTGTGATTGTGGGGACAAGTTCAGGGTCAATAAATTCCTGAATATTAGCTACACCTTTCATTCCCTGTGCAGCGTGAGTTAGAGCAATCAAACTATGAGTTTTACCGCCACCGTATTGAGTATCTAAACGCAGCACGGGAGAACCACCTACACCTTGCAGTCTTTGACAAACAGTTTTTAATAATGCTTTTAACCCTTGAGTGGGGTGAGTATTGGCAAAGAATTTGTTTGGCACAGCATATTCTGGTGGTGCTGTACCATTAATGACCTGCGCTAAATCTGCCGCAAAATCAGATTCTCGAATATCTCCTTTTAAGATGTCAGGGCAAGGGCTACAAATTTCAAATAAGGTTTTCATTGCAATCAGCAGCGGCATTATTTGCTACATATTAACCTTATAAATGTTCTAGTATGCTTGCATATATTTACATAGAAAATTTTTAATAGCTAATATTTGCTACTTAAGTAATTTGTAATTATGTGTAGCTTGTCATCGTTTCATAGAAAACCTACTTAAATACAGACCGAACTGTTAACATTACCATTTTTACAATTCTTAATTAGCCAAAAACAATTCACTAGCTTGAAGAAGAGGGCTTGTTGTGTTGCTTTTATCTAATGTCCTAAATTTAGAGTTTAGCTAAATTACTGAGTATTCATTTACCAATAATTATAAATTATACTGTATCATGAGTGCTAACATTAGTACAGAAAATAGTACTTAATGATACTTGTAAAGATGTAGAAAGCAATATCCAACGATGAATTGCTTCCTCTAAGTACTTTCTTTATTTCTCTAACGATACATTTGTTTCAATTAAAAACCATTCAACTGAGTTTAAAGGGACGAAACCGCATCATTAATCCGCCTTCCCTTTATTAGTTGAGGAATTTTCGTTTTCCTCAGCGTCTAGCCATGCACGAATTAACTCAAGTGCCTTCTGACTCATCGTGGTTCGATGCTTGGCACAGGCAATCTTGAATCTGGTTCTCTCAGCCTCCGGCAGAAAAACTCGGAAATTTACTGTCTTGTCTTCTTCTGTCACAACTGCCCTATCAACACGAATTAGCCTCATTGTGGCATTTGGTCTGTTCAGATCAAATATGTCAGTTACCGCAGTTGCGGCAACTGACCCAGTTGGTTTATCCTAATTTTCATAGTCTATTTGCAACATTTAGACCTCACTGCTGAATTTGACTAACCAAAAAAACACCAAAAGCCAGCGCCCAACTTTCCACGGCTGACGCTGGCTTATGGTTTCCCCATTCAAGGAGATTTTATCTATGGTAAAACCTGTGAGCGCTCAACGCGATCGCTTAGATACTTATCAACAGGCTTTAGATGACTTTTTAGTTTGCTATCACGGAAAATGGGGTCTTCTGGAAGTTGATGGCCTCTACCACACTCCATTGACACGAGTAGACGAACAAGGGCGAGAACGCTTTTTTCAGCATTATGGCATCAGAGTAATTCAGCGCTTTGATGCTAAAAGCTGTGAGGATAAACCCTATGAAGTGGTTAAGGAATCTGACTTTTCCCGTTAAGTCTTGAAAGGCTTACTAGTAAAGGATTTAAGAAACAGCACAGCAAATACGGTAAAGTAATTGCAATCGAGTGC
>NZ_JBALCO010000190.1:0-51618 GCF_036919595.1 Nostoc sp.
GACGGCAACCGCTTTCTCCCCCTTAAAATGATTATCATTATTATCAAAGCGTGAATTCTTGTTTTTTGTTGATTAATTTATTCTTTGGAAGTCCCCAAATTACCAATGAAATCGGAGGTCTATATGATGTTTAAAAAGATTCTAGTTGCATTAGATCGCTCGGAAATAGGGCAACAAGTTTTTGAGAAGGCGTTGGGTTTAGCAAAGTTAACACAAGCTAGCTTAATGTTAGTGCATGTCCTATCTCCCGAAGAAGACGGTAGTCCTTACGGGCCTATGCTGTCTAATTTGGACTACTATCCGGGATTAAGTAGTCAAAGCTTTGAATTATACCAAAAGCAGTGGGATACCTTTAAAGATCAAGGAATCCAGATGCTGCAATCTTTCTCTGTCGAAGCTAACACAGCAGGTGTAACTACGGAATTTGCACAAAATATTGGTAATCCTGGTCGCATCATCTGTGATTTAGCCCATAGTTATGGTGCTGACCTAATTGTCATGGGGCGTCGGGGTCGTTCTGAGCTGATGGAATTATTTCTCGGTAGTGTGAGTAACTACGTTCTTCACCATGCTCCTTGTTCAGTGCATGTTGTGCATCTTTCAGCTACTCCGATAACAGATGAAATTATAAAAAAAACTTCAACCAACTTTCAGGGTTAACTAACTACTAACATTGCATAAATCTTAGCAAACCAAATTCTAAATTTGGTTTATTCTCGCCTACCTACTTACCTGAATCGATGACCTCTGTAGAGTCAATCTCCACAAACGATCCTTAACTGCACGGTATTAGGCTAAAATTGAGCGTAGGCGTAGCCCGTCGTAGACATCGCTTTTTCAGTGAGAAAGAAAAAGTCCGTTACCCAAAATTAGAGTTGAGAGCAAAAAGCGGATCTATGAAAGAAGATACTATCGAGATCACTGGTTTTCATGCTCATATTTACTTCGATACCGCAAGTCGCGATGTAGCTGCGCGTGTACGTGAAGGATTGGGCGCTAGGTTTGATGTGCAACTCGGACGCTGGTTTGACAAGCCCATCGGGCCTCACCCAAAAGGAATGTATCAAGTTGCTTTCTTACCGAATCAGTTTGATAAAGTTGTTCCCTGGTTAATGCTCAATCGTGAGGGATTGGATATTCTCGTCCACCCTGACACAGGCGATGCTGTCGCAGACCACGCGATTCATTCCCTATGGTTAGGAGAAAAGCTAGATTTGAATATTAAGTTTCTTCAACAGCTTAGTTCGACTTTATCCAATTAAGGGAAGTAGCCCAATTTATGGTGTAAAAGTTCTGGTCTGGGGCAGGAAACTTTTTCTCTTGTGACTAATTCTGGTGAAATTGAGAAAGTTCAATATCTTGATAAATAAAGGTTTCAGGCTATGGGTAGACGCTTTTAGTGGCAAGCCGCAGGTATCGCAAGAATGGAATTGAAACAACTGGTTTACTTTAACATTTACAGGACTTACGCACGGGTTATGAAAGAACGAACCACAGAGACACAGAGTACACGGAGGAATGAGAGTTTGAGAGGTTTTTTGCGTAAGTCCTAATTTACTCAACCAGTACTTGCTTGAGTAAAGCTATCCACATATCAGATGGCTCGGAGTAGTAATCAATTTCTTCAACTTGATATTGATAAGATTCACAATCTTGTCGTAAAATAATGCGATCGCGCAGTTTAACACCTTTCCCGATTCCAGTCATGTACCCGATCATTCCTTCATTGAGGCGCTCAAATACGTAGTCGCTTCCCCAAACTTGTTGGCTATAATCGTGTATTTTATTCTTCTTTTTTAATTCGGTTGCTGGAAAGCTAAATAGGGTTAACTTACTTAAAAAACTAAAACTTAAGTTCATACCTGTTGTGAGCAAAGATATAAATTAGTTATTCCAAAGAATAAATCTATAACAAAGAGTTCTGGACTTTAGGTGAATCTAAATCTCTTTCAATCGCCAATCTAGAATTGAACAGGTGGACAATCTAGTTAGTAATTAACCACATTGACAGCTAGTAAAAGCAATTTATCACCCAATGTCTAATTAAGCAGTTTGTTTATCAGATAATTAATAATAATTTTAAAACTAAGATAGATGATTTTAAATTACTTTTTCTTAAATCTTAATTTTTAGTTATTAATGTTTTAATTAGTGTTTGATTTTACTCAATAATATCTTTTGTCAGACGACTATTTAAATTTACAGTACCATCAATTCCAGCTTCAACTGTAAAATCACCGAATTATTGGACAAGAATAAGTCAGATATGACATTCTTTTATTTAACTAGATAATTCAAAAATTTATAAAGCTTTTATGTCTTGAGAATGTCATCTATGTATCTTTTTTAAGATAAATAGCATTTAGTCCTTACTAGTGATTTTTAGGGCTACATCTACCTGCTCTAGTAATACTTCTAAGGTGGAGGAGTTATTTAAAACGACATCTGCATGAGTCACTTTTTCTTCGATAGGGAATTGGCTGTTGATCCTGGCTCGTGCCTGTTCTCTATTTAAATGGTTTCGTTGTATTAATCTTTGTAGTTGTTGCTCTTGAGAACAATGCACTACCCAGATTTCTGTAACCAAATCAGTCATCCCAGCTTCAAATAATAGAGGCACTGCTAACACCAGTGTTTGTGAGGAAGATTGGGCAATTGCTTTGAGGAAGCGATCGCGCACATCTGGATGAATCAAATTCTCTACCCAGTTGCGTTCATCTTGACGATTAAAGATAATTTCACCTAGCTTTTGACGGTTGAGGCTGCCATCTGGTAGTAAAATTTGTTCGCCGTAACGTTGAGCGATCGCACCAAGAATAGGCGAACCTAAAGATACTGCCTCTTTGGCATAAATATCTGCATCCAAAATCGGCAGGTTATAAGCGCTAGCTAAATAATTGGTGACAGTGGTTTTGCCTGTGGCAATACCTCCAGTTAAGCCGATTATACGTTTAGACATTGGTCATTTAATACTAATAATTTGTCGCCCATGTTATTATTGCTTGAGTTAAACCATCTAAAGTATATTCTTCAGCTTCTATATCCACGCGTCCGAATAAAACATGACAAGTTTTGGAGGTTTGAGGCCCGATAGAGGCAATAGAAACTCCTTCTAAGAATTGACTAATATCAAAGTTGCTGGAAAATATGTTGTTAGTAAGTTGACAGAAAAATTGTACAGTTTTAGAACTGGCAAAGGTAATCACATCTACCTTGCGGTTTTGGAGAGCTAACTCTGCCTCAAGTGGAATACCACTAGGACAACAAGATTGATATGCGGCAACTTCTATCACCTTTGCTCCCTTAAGAGTTAATTCCTTAACCAAAACTTCTCTGCCGCCGCTTTCAACTCTGGGAAATAAAACCTTTTTACCATCCAGTTTCTCTGGGAAATTTTCCACTAAAGAATCGGCGATAAAGTTGGGGGGAATAAAATCTGGTTGGAGAGAGTGTTGTTTGAGACTATGAGCTGTTTTCTCGCCAACAACGGCAATTTTGACGCCTGCTAAGGCACGGGTATCTTTACCTTGGGCGATTAGCCTTGCAAAAAAGTAGTCTATGCCATTGGTAGAAGTGAGAATTAACCAGTGGAAGTCAGATAAATGAGCGATCGCATCATCCAAAGCTTTCCAACTGGAGGGCGGGCCGATTTCTAAGGTGGGCATTTCGATCACTGTTGCACCTGATGCAATCAGGCGATCGCTAAATTGGCTCGACTGTCCTACTGAACGTGTCACCAGAATTGTTTTGCCAGTCAGGGGAAGAGGAGATGAGGGGGGGAAGTTACTTGACATAGGTTGGGGTGTGGGAGTACTCTCGTTCCCAGGTTCTGCCTGGGAATGCGTTTCTCCAGGCTCCTGCCTGATAATTTCGTCTAAATATATATTCTCAGGTTGTAAGTACTTGCGTAGCCCAACAACTTCGCCAATCACAATTACTGCCGGGGAAAGGGATAATTCGCTGGTTTGTTCCAGAATATTGCCCAGTTGCGCTGTCCAAATTTGTTGACGAGGAGTTCCTGCCCAACGGATGATCGCGATGGGTGTTAAGTGCGATCGCCCATGTCGCACCAGTTGATGGACAATCTCTGGCAGATGTTGCCCTCCCATCAAAATTACCAGTGTCTCTAAGCGTGAGAGTGCCTCCCAGTCTAAAACCTCTGGTTCATGAGCTGTAAGCACAGCAAAAGTGCGACTCAACACCGGATCTGTAAGGGGAATTCCTGCTAACAAAGGTGCTGCAAGGGCTGAGGAAATTCCAGGTACTAGTTCAAAATCACAACCAAATGCTTTCAAGGCTTCAATTTCGGAAGTGCAACGCCCGAAAATCAACGGATCGCCTGATTTGAGCCGGACAACTTGTTTTCCTTGCTGGCAATGCTTTACTAGTAAGTTATTAATCTGTGCTTGGGTTGTACTGGGTTTACCACCGCGTTTCCCGACATCCAACTTCAAGCAATCAGGTGGTACGCACTGCAATAATTGAGCATCTACCAGGGCATCGTAGACTAAAACCTGAGCAGCAGCCAAGAGATTGTAAGCTTTTACCGTCAGGTATGCCACATCTCCAGGTCCAGCACCTACGAGGTAGACTTTGCCCCTTTCTTTAGTCATGGGTACAAGTGTCCAATGCCCTTTATTCAATTCGTTTGGGTATTAATTTTTTGGATTAGCTGATCAACCTGCTCAACCATCTCCTTGTTTGCCTCAGCTTGGAATAACTCTTTGGCTTTTTTGAGATTAACGATCGCTTCTTCTAGCTGTTGTTCCCTTCCCAAAGTGATTCCCAAATTATAGTAAGTATATGCATCGTTGGGTACGAGGCTAATGGCTTTTTTGTAATGTGCGATCGCTTCTTCTGATTTCCCTTGATCATCCATCGCATTTGCCAAACCCGTGTGAGCCTGTGCATGTTTGGGATCAAGGCGAATCGCTTCTGTATAGTCGGCGATTGCCTCTGTTAGCTTGCCTTGGGCGTAAAAAGCACTTGCTAAATTATAGTGAGCGTCTACATGATTGGGATCGAAGCTAATGGCTTGTTTATACTGGGCGATCGCTTCTTCTAGTTTGCCTTGAGCGTACAGAATATTTCCCAAGGCATTATAACCTGCTGGATTTTTTGGATCGAGGCGGATGGTTGCTGTATATTCGGCGACTGCTTCTGCTGGCTTTCCTTGAGCGTAGAGAGCATTTCCTAAGTTATAGTGAGCGTCTGCATAGTTGGGATCAAGACTGAGGGCTTTCTTATATTGGGCGATCGCAGCTTCTAACTGATTCAGTTTTGCTAAAGTCAAACCCAGATTTAAGTAGGCTCCAGAGTCTTTAGGATCGAAGCTGATGGCTTTATTGTATTGTGTGATCGCTTGTTGTGGTTTACCTTGATCGTTGAGAGTATTTGCCAAAGCAATATAAGCTTGTGCAAAGTTGGGTTCTTGTTCAATTGCTTTACGAAAAGCCGCTTCTGCTCCTTTTAAATCTCCTTGTTTGTAGAGATTGGTTCCTTGCTCAAAGTTAGCAACTGCATTTTTTCTCTGAGGAACTGCTGCTTGATTTGAGCCGCTAATTTTTGATAAAACAACGCCAACATCTTTACCAAAGGCAGTATTAGCATTATTCAAACACAAGCAGATAATAGCTACTGCTAGTATATTCTTGCTTTTCAGCATTTTTGTTACTTTAATTCCTGAGTTTACAAGTAACTGAAACTGAATATAATTTCCCATTTCTACACACTTTATTCAACTATTTAGATATGGCAAAAACTTTTTTTATTAATTTTTATATTTTTATTATATAATTCAATATTTTTACAGTAAAAAATTCAAAAATACTGTCCTTCATTATGCCAACTTCAAAAAGTCAGGGATTAGATGATGAATCACTATTTCAAATAACTCCTTATTAATACCACAAATGAGCAATAAAAACAATAGATTTTATTTAGATAAAGATTATATAATCTGGAATTATAAATATTGTGTTGATTTTAAAACTAATGTTAAAATCCATTCGTAAAAGTTTCAGACGATTGATTAATAAACCTGCTAGACCTCATGAAGCTGAGGCAAAATCTCAATTGTCTAATTGCACATATAATTTTTTTATACTGAACAACATTTTTAGCCACAAGTTTAACACTCTTGTTTGGATTGCAGTAGTTACTATAGATTTGGCAATAACTTGGGGAGTTGACGTATAAGGGCGTAAAAGTAGTCAATCTGAAGTTTGATCAATAGTTTGTTTTCACTAAACTTCAGATTGACTTGATTTAGTACTCATTTTATCTAACAGTTGAGTGATTTTTTTAGCCTTTTCAGGTTGACGTTGTTTTTGCAATAAATTTTTAGCTTGTAGCAGGTTAGTTTTGGCTTCCTCTTCTCGCTCTTGCTGCATGAGAATATTCGCCAGACGCAAGTAAGCATCAGGATTTTTCGGACTGCGGCGAATCACTTCCTGGAATAATTCTGTTGCTTCCTCTAGTTGACCTTGCTGGTTTAAAACATCCCCCAAAAACAAGCGCACCACATCATTAGTAGAGTTAAGGGAAATCACTTTGCGAAATGCTGCTTCTGCACCTTGGTAATCTTTTGCTTGAGTAAGATTGATTCCTTTTTGAAACAAGTCTGAGGTCATCAAAGTTTTCCAAGCGAAATAGCCAAGAATTGATAGACTGATAACAACTATAAGAGCAGGGATAAGAGAACTAGTGGGGAAGGTTTCTAACATTGTTTAAGCCAAAAGGCAGGCGATAGGAAAAATCAGATATTCGATAAAAAATAGTTTCCAAATAAATTGATAGAATTGAGCGATCGCACTTTTATCTTGTAAGTCTACTGCCAAACTCCGCAACCACATCCAAACTAACAGCGCTAAATGGGCAATTACCAGAAATATAGGGTTAACTGAGGCAACATGTAGCACACCAACTATAATTATCCCCAAATAGCAGACAGTTATCACCCAAAGAGCCAGATTAAACACAGCTTGGGAACCGAGTTCGATAGTGAAAGTAGAGATATTATAGAGGCGATCGCCTTCCATATCTGGGATATCTTTAAAGATAGCGATCGCAAAGGTAAACACCAAGATAAATAACGTCAGCACCCACACCACAGGCGGAATTCCTTGGCTTTGTTTCAGCACCCAACTATAGTGCAAATACAATCCTAAATTAACAATCGTGCCGCGCACCGAAAAAATACACAGGGCTGCCCAAAATGGAAACTGTTTCAAGCGAATTGGCGGTAAAGAATAAGCAGTACCAATGGCCAAACTAATTGCTACCATGCCCAATAAGAATGGCCCAGTTAGCCACGCCACAACTAGCGCCAAAATCCCAGTCAAAGCCACAATTAATTGGCCCGTCTGTTGAGAAAACTCACCTGATGCCAACGGTAAATGAGGCTTATTAATCTTGTCTATCTCAACATCTTCTAATTGATTCAGCCCCACAATGTAGACATTGCCACATAGACAAGCAATCCACGCACCCAAAACTCGACTCAGTGGAATGCCAGAAAAACCAGTCGAGGAAACAGCAATGGCTATTAAATACAAACCCAACACACTCAGACTTGTACCAATAATCGTGTGAGGGCGAGAGAATTTCCAGAAAGCGTATAACCAATGGAAATATGATTGAACGGGTTTGCCTGGCAAAGGGCTGTTTTGATAACTCTGGCTCATGAGTAGCTTAGATTCAGTATTCCGGCTTATTGTTAACCATTGTCACAGAATTTGGTCATTAACAAGAGCCAAAGGTCTAGACACACTGTATTTATTTTCATCGGGGAGGGATGTCTACCGCCGTTGGCGCAGCCCACCCTACAAGAGAATCAATCTAGCTCATGAAGACACTTAATCCTGAAAAAATCTCATAACCAGCCATCAAAAGACCTCTTCCCTGCTCCCTATAACGCTACAATCTATCAGAAAAGCAAAGAAATACTTAAATCCAGAGTGCCTTCATGACCGCTGATTTGACATCTACAGCGACATTTGACTTTGTGACCGTGCTATCCGAGGCTGCGGCTGCGTATCGAGAACACAAAGGCACACGTCCTAATCCTGAAATATTAGTAAATGCGTTGCTACAAGCAGAAAAATCTGCCAAGCAGCAACGGTTAACCTATCCGTTTGAGTCTCTTTTAGGTAAATGGCAACTTTGCTTTGTCACTGGCACTAATAAAGTTAGAAAGCGCGGGGGAATTGTATTAGGCAAGGGTTTGTATGTACCCAAGTTTATAACAATCCATGTTTCCTTTAATGCCACTTTGGAACAGGATTCAGGCAGAGGCGAAATTGTTAATCAGGTTAAATATGGCCCACTTTTGTTGAAGCTCACGGGGCCAGTGCAATATTTCAGTAAGAAAAATTTATTGGCGTTTGACTTTAACCACATGCTTATCAGTCTGTTTGGTCGTGTCGTTTACAACAGACCAATCCGTTTTGGTAAAATTAAAACAGAAGATTTCTACAACCTGCCCATAGCTAAACTACCCTTCTTCGGCTTCTTTTTACAGACGGAAGATTTCATTGCAGCTCGCGGTCGTGCAGGAGGATTGGCATTTTGGATTCGAGAAAGTTAAAAACATTGAAGAGAAAACCCCTACCATCTAAAGGGCTTTCTTTACACTTGTAGATTTTTCTTTTTTTGTGCCAACTATTAAACTGGACGACAACCAGACAAAATACTGTGCATATTTACTACTTCTCCAATTACTGCGATCGCAGGCGCACCAAATCCAGTTTGCTCTACCTGTTTGACAATTGTCTCTAAAGTGCCAATCAATTCTTCTTGTTCTGGCCGCGTACCCCAGCGCACCAAAGCAATGGGTGTTTCTAAATTCAACCCAGCTGCATTTAATTGTTCCACAATATAAGGCAGATTGTGAATTCCCATATAAATTACAATCGTTTCAGAACCGTGGGCGATCGCACTCCAATTCACTATCGGTCTATATTTACCTGCCGCCTCGTGACCAGTAACAAATGTCACTGATGAACTATAAAGACGATGAGTCAAAGGGATACCTGCATAGGTGGCCGCTGCAATCCCCGATGTGATACCTGGCACAACTTCAGTTGATATTCCCGCTTTGACTAATTCTTCCATCTCTTCGCCACCGCGACCAAAAATAAATGGATCGCCACCTTTTAGCCGCACCACAATTGCATTATCCTGCGCTTTATCAATCAACAATTGAGTTGTTTCTGACTGCAACAACGAATGTCTTCCCGCACGCTTACCAGCATTAATTTGCTCTGCTTGGGGATTAATCATTGCCAGAATTGCCGGACTCACTAAGGCATCATAGATAACGACATCTGCACATTCCAATAAACCTTTCGCCTTTAAGGTAATTAGTCCTGGATCTCCTGGCCCCGCACCTACTAAATAAACCTTTCCCAAATACTTGCTTTTCTCTGTCATTGTGCGGTTCATTTATCTGTTAAATCCCAAATTAGCTCGGCTAATTCTGCACTTGCTCCTAGTGGCTCTGCCAATTGGAAATTCACCGCAGAAAATTGTAATTTTAGCTCCTCTATTGAGGCGGCGATCGCATCGGTTATTCCACCAGCGAATAAAAAGTATGGCAAAATTGCAATTTCCCGATAACCAGCAGCTACCAACTCTTTGACTCGTGATTCTAAACTAGGAGGTACAGACCAATAAGCAACCACTGCTCCCAAACTTCCTGCTATTGCTTGGACTGGTTTTTCAGAATCGGGGCGACGGCTACCATGAGTTAACAAAATCCATGCTTGTGCTTTTATAGTAGCAATTTGCTTTGCCAGTAATTTTTCTAAATCTGGGTGAGAGCCTAAATATGGTTGCAACTCAATGATCATATCTTGACCAAGAGCCTGTTGTGCTAGTGCTACTTCGGCTGGAATATCTGTCATGACATGCACTCCCGGCAGCAGAAATAGCGGTACAATTTTCAGGCGACTCTCGTTTTCAGATAATTTGGCATCGCAAAAAGCGCTCTTGGCAAATTGTTGAATCTGCTCGGATAAAGGCTGAGAACTCATTTCCAAAGCAGCTATACCAACCAAATATTCGTTATTTGATGGGTTGTAGTTTTTTGGCAATTTGTTGCATACCAGCTTTGCTAGTTGCTGCATAGCAATTTCTGGGCGCGGATCGCGACTTCCGTGAGATACTAGCAGATAGGCAGATGACATCGGCAAAGCTTAAACTCTCAGTTATTAATTCTCATATTTTACTTAATATTAAGCTGGTGGTTATAAGTACTATGGTGATTATTGAAACTATTCTCAACTACTAAATACAAGTATTATTAATCACTTTTATATTCTCCCACTCCTGCTTGTCTCATTCTTCTTTAGCAGTGTAAGTATAAAATTGATCAAAGGCTCCCACCGTTTCAAATTTGTAAGAAGGCATCCAAGAATTTATTTTTAAATCTGTACGGTAAATACTAAAAATCATGTAATTTTGTCTTTCTGTAGTCCTGGCAATAATTTCTTGGATTTGCGGGTTAGCCGAGTCAACCAACTTATCACAATTAAAACGGATTAAATTTTCGATAATATTCGTGGTTTTTTTGCATACATCGGTTTTTAAGTATTCTGTTAGCCGTTGCACTGCATATTCTTCATATTCAACCTGACTGGGATTAGTCTTCGCCATTGTCACACCTAATGCAGCGAGTCCTGCTGCTGCTCCAGTATATGCAATGATAGTTAAAGGTTTCATGTTTGCCAAGTAAAATTCCTTGTAATTGTTAGATTTCAGAGACTCTAAATCAACTGAGTCCGTTCCTTGAACAAAAACTCTTGATCGCTTGCCAAATAATTGCTATAATTCAAATTGTTGAATGGCGAGCGTAGCCAAGTGGTTAAGGCAGTGGTTTGTGGTACCACCATTCGTGGGTTCAATTCCCATCGTTCGCCCTAAGTAATTTAATATTAATATTATGTATACTCCTGTAAAAGGTGGGTTGCGTCGTGTTAACACTCATAACCATCACTTTAACAAGGATCTGTCATTTATAGCTTTATAGACTTGGAAAGATTGCAAAGCTAATATAATTCATTAGCTTATCTCATAAAAAATGATGTATATAAGCAACATCTGCCGTTAGGATAAGACAGGAGGCAGGAGGCAAGAGGGTTTTAGCCTCGTTTCAGCCTATCGAACGAGTCCTCAATCCCTACTGCTTGATTACTTTGGCGAAGGATGAGCGAGGGAATGGATGCTGAATTTTCAAACCTTATTTGAATCGATACCGGGATTGTATATCGTCTACTCACTCGACTTTATGATTGTCGCGGGAAGTGATGCTTACTTCCGGGCAACGAAGACAAAACGAGAACAGGTCGTTGGTCGTCCTTTTTTTGAAGTTTTTTCAGACAATCCCGATGATCCGAATGCGAACAGCGTTCAGAATTTACGTGCCTCGTTGTCAAATGTAATCAAGCATCGCTTGCCTCACACGATGGCAGTGCAGAAGTATGACATACCTTGCAATGCCAATGCGTCGGCCGCATTGTTAATGCATCGCTTTACAATGCCAATGCGTCGGTCGCATTGTTAATGCATCGCTTTACAATGCCAATGCGTCGGCTGCAATGTTAATGCATCTCTCTACAATGCCAATACGTCGGCTGCAATGTTAATGCATCGCTTTACAATGCCAATGCGTCGGCGGCAATGTTAATGTGTTTCTCTTCATTAAAAACGCTACGTTTTTACGCAAAACTGTACTAGAGCAAGCAATTGCAGATTCTGAGATTACTGTGGCTCAAGCAGAGGCGATTAATTGCGTCTAAATTGTCAACGCCCGCCAAGTACGTTGACCAACTATTCCATCTGTTGCTAAATTCCGCTGGTTTTGAAAAGCTTTGACAGCAGTCTCTGTCAGCGCGCCAAAAATCCCATCTACTCTTACGGCATAACCGTTAGACACTAAAAGCTGTTGTAAGGCTCTGACAGGAACACCAGAGCTACCGAAATTAATAATAGGTAGTTGGCTACTAAACTTCTGGAACCGTCCTGTAGCCTTTGCACGGACTTTACCTCCAGACTGAGAATACTTCTTAGACTCACCTAAGTTAGAAGCTAGGAACTGATTCTTTTTACTGATTTTCTTAAGTATGTGTTCTTTATCCACTGCGATCACACAGGGAGAAGCCTGGTAAATCCCATCTGTCTGAATGAATTCAGGTGGTGTCGCTTGAGCCGTTATCTCTAACTGACTCTGTTTTGACTGCTTTACGTCATTTTCCATCTGAAATAATTGCTGCTGTGGCAAATTGGCCCCAGATGCTTGTCTTATTGTTAACACGTCCATCATCATCAGGCCAATTTCAGTCATTGTAGTTCATTTTAGGGACTGACAAAAAATAAATTATCCAAAATTATTTGTACATTAGTAGGGGCGCAAGGTCTTGCGCCCCTACTAATTTTTTCAGATAATATTGAATTCCCTCCTTAACCGTTCTAGCAGTGCTACCCCCTTTTCATAGCGAGCATTTCTTGGGTGATGGCAGCATTCTGGTAAGCGGACACCGCTTTGGCATAGTGGGGATTGAGTAAAGTTAATCCCTGATCATACACAGAAATCGCTTCTGTGATATTGTTTTGAGCTTGGTAAACCTGACTCAATACGAAGATGCGAAAAAAACCTTATTTTTATGCCTACACTTTGAAAGGGCTAATCTTACAGCAGAATTCAAGTATTTGAACCACATCTGTCGTAAAGGCACAGCAATACTGTGCCCCTACGCTGTGGTCTATTTACCTGAAAATAGCTGTAACTCCAGCAATTCTAGTTACTTTCGGCCTCGCTTTTGCATTTCTTGCTGACGCATAGGCATAGCGTCAATTTCTTTAAAAATTGCTGTCGCCTGGACTGGTGTAGCATCACTGCGCTTAACACCACCATCTTTGCCCACCAAAATCACGCGGAAATTTCCTTTGTCAACCCCAAAGCGATCGCGCAACTTGGCAGCAGAAAACTCATCTATTGGCTGTCTGTTGGCATAGCTTTCATCTGTTGCCAAAACCTGAACAAGAACTAAATCCCGATCTGCAAAACCGCTGTTATGCTCTTGCAATAGTTGCATTTGCTGCTGATAGGTATGGTTATCAACAGACGGTGCAAAGACTAGTAGAACGCGGTTTTTCCATTTTTGGGAACTGAGGTTAAATGAAGACATTTTGATGGCATGATTGGTTGAACCTTGGGCAAGATCAGCTTTGCTAACTGGCAACAGGACTATACATGCTAATAGGGGGAGGGCAATTAATACTGAATTCTTCACAATGGGTTGTTACTTGTTTTCTATCCTCTCAAGCTATCATTGGTTTCCCTACTTTTCCTCTATCTGTTGATGGTTTATCTTCGTATTAGGTTTGGTGAAAAGGTGGGTGAGAATCACTCAAACTATAGCAGACTGATGGTTTATTAAAATCTACCCTGAAAACTTATTCTGCTTCCCCAACAAAAGAGAAGTTTTGCTTGTATTTACAGCGCTGATTATGCCTACTGTTCGGTATAGCGACGCGGCGTATAAACCCAGATATTACCATCGCGGCGCTTGATGGTTCGGGTTTTTGTGGAACCAATGAGAATAATTGTCCGCATATCAGCGGTTGCTGGTGTTAACTGGTCAAGTGTGATCGCTTTCACTGTCTGTCCTGGTCTGCCGAGATTTTGTGCCAACACGACTGGTGTATCTGGTGTTCTATATAGCAGCAAAATCTTTCTCGCTTCTGCCAGTTGCCAGGTACGCTCTTTGGAAACAGGATTGTAGAAAGCAATTACGAAATCAGCTTTAGCAGCAGCGGCAATTCGTTGTTCGATCGCAGACCAAGGCTTCAAGATGTCAGAAAGGGAAATAGCACAGAAGTCATGGCCAAGAGGCGCACCAATCGCTGCTGCTGCTGCCTGCATGGCTGAGATGCCTGGTGCTACATGAATGTCGATACTATCCCATTCGGGTTTAGCATAGCGATCGCATACTTCAAAAACCGCTGTTGCCATTGCATAGATACCGGGATCACCAGATGAAACTACAGCTACATATCGCCCAGATGCTGCCAAATCAAGGGCCATTTTTGCCCGTGCTTCTTCTTCGCGGTTGTCGGACTCATGCCGTTGCTTGCTATCAGCCAGAGAACCAACTAGATCTAAATAAGTTTTATAACCCACTAGGTCAGTTGCCGACTTGAGTATCTCCTTCACTTCAGGAGACATCCATTGCGATCCACCAGGCCCCGTGCCAATAATCGCTAACCGTCCGCGTGGTTGACCGATGGTATTGGGGTCAATTGGTTGAGAGGCAATGGCGATCGCCAAATAGGGAGATGAGGGAGATAAGGGATATGTGCCTGTCGCGGCGATCGCTGCTGCTTGGGCGGGGCTATAACCTCCTGATAGCTTGACTTCTAGCTGATTTGGGGTAAAAAAGCGGGCAGGCACTCCCAAGGCGCTAGCTACGGCATGGATTCCTGGATCGGCAGCAGCGGTGATGGGTGCAAATATCCCGGCAACTGATGCTCTTTCTAGTCTGGCATCAGCTAGTAGCTGCTCTACTAAAGCGACTGCATCATCTGCATAGCCAATCATGCCACTAATTGCGATCGCTATAGTTGCAGGGTGGTAGACAAGGCAGTTGGCTCTAGGAGTGACCAAACGTTCGGTAACTTGGATAGTCAAATCTCCTTTTGGATCTATGGGCAGTTTACTGTCGCTCAACCAAGGTGCTATGCCTTCTAGTTTGACTTGCGCCCCGGCTAGCAAATCTGAGATAAATTTCTTCGCATCGTCTGGGTTTGCTAAATGGTATCCAGGGGGAGGAAACAATAGCGTTGTGCCCAAACGGAGGTCACCCGTGGTCGTAATTGCAGGCTTGACATCAAGCGCTTCGGCAATGCGGCGGGCCAAATCGTTTACCCCAGCAAGTCCGCCCAAGAGGGGTACAACAGCACTACCATCTTCAGCCACAGCTAGCACTGGTGGTTCCTGTTGTTTATCCGAGAGTACCCGAGCCAGCGTCCTGATCAGAATGCCGGCGGCACAAATGCCAATCAGTGGCGTCCCCTGGGCGAATAACTCGCGCAACGTCTCCCCAAAATTAGTAAAGCTGACCTCAACTCCCGATGTACGACCCGCTAGACCATATAGCGTCGCCCCTGGTAGGACAGTGATTATTTTGCGTGCTACTGTCACACTATTTTGACCTAGTACTACAATGGCAGGTGCAACGTTGATCATCATAAGTAGATATCTTGCAAAATTTGATATCCTTCAAATGAAACCACAGATTTAGACATGTAGCGACTTCGTGCAAGTGCGTAAGCGTAACCCGTGTAAACATCGCTTGATAATAAATAGGTAATAAGACTTACGCAAAAAACCTCTCAAACTTTTATTCCTCTGTGTCGCGCCAGTTGCTTATCTCTTAGGAGAAGCAACTACCGTCAAGTGGTGTGGAGACACCCTACAGCCCTTCTCAAGACAGGAGACGCTCTTGCGTTTGGGCATCCTACGGCAGGCGCTAGCCTCTCACGAATGGGAGAAGACCGCGCTGGCTTACCGCTGTGTATCTACGCATTTGGGTAATTAAGGGTGCGATCGCATTTTCTTAAAAAAGGCGACGCCGATAGCGTAGCGTAAAGCCTGCGGCATAGCAACTCTTAGAGAGGCTACGCCAACGCTTAGAGCGACGCAGGAGCGTCACAGCCCGTCGTAGACATCGCTTCTTGTTTCAATTAGCTTTACGCTCTTTGAGGACTTGATCTAGCAAATTTCTAGCAGGTTGTGCTTTAGTCAATGCTGCTTGATGGTCATTATAAGCACGAACAAGGCGAGAAAGACTGCTCACACCTGCTTTTAGTTGCTCAAGTTCTTCACCAGCAACCACTTCCCCATCAAGCATCCGCCCGATCAACGGTTTGATGTCGCCCACTTCCTGCCGGACTTTTTGGAGCTTTTCTAGGTTACTCAGTAAGCTTTTGAGTGAGTTCAAGATGTCGTCAATATCCTGGGTATCCTCTACTGGTTCGGGCGAATTTTCAGGCGAATCTTCAATTGTCACTGTATCTTTGTCTGAAATTGTCGGCAATTCCTGTGCAGATGTTTCATTTTTAACCCCGTTTGACCGTGCCATCAACGCTTCCTCAAGGAATTTTCCTTAGTGTATCGCTTATCCCAAGTTACTAAAAATAGTATTGTTATAATTCGTTAAATTTGGTGAGTATTAATACAGTCCATAATCAGGGTTCCTTTCAATCATTCAAAGAATATGAAGGGTTATATCTATTTCTGTTGCGGAAGAATCCACGGCTTTCTTATTCAGTTATATATCCCTCTTATCAGAAGTATTTCTGTTTCTTATAATAGGCAGAAAGGATTTTTATTTTTTAAAAAACTCAGTACACTTTTAAGATACTTCTTGAATGTTGCCTATTACCTGCCTATGCAAGTAGGTTTAGAGAGAGCATCCCAATTTTGCAAAAATAAAAGAAGAAAGATTATTCGCGATGTAGACTCACGAATAATCTGGGAATTCAATATTGTGGTTCTTCTGACTCTTGCTCAGAAACAGAACAGCGGTGTTGAGTCTTTCGTATCTTTGCTCTACTAAGAATGTTCGTGAGGTCTTCAAAAACCAAGGTTGCACCGGACTGAACAGACCGAGCTAATTGCTTACTCAGCATATGGTCACAGTCTTTTCTGAAATGTCTCTGTCTGCCCGATGTTAAGCAATTTCGCCATAGCCAACCGTTGCAGTTTCCCGGTAGCACCACGAGGTAGTTGATCCAAAATGTGAACTTGCTTAGGAACTTTGAAGTCTGCCAGCATGGTTGAACAGTGAGCTAAAAGTTCTTTTTCGCCAGCTTCTGCCTTGAGGACAACAGCGGCGTGGATATCTTCTCCTAAAGATTTATGGGGGACGGCAAAGGCCAAGGCTTCGGCGACGGCGGGATGGCGCAGCAAGACATCATCCACTTCTAAGGGAGAAATTTTTTCCCCACCCCGGTTAATCAATTCTTTAATGCGTCCAGTCAAGCAAAGGTAGCCGTCTGCATCCAGTGTGCCCTGATCCCCTGTGCGGAACCAACCGTTTACAAAAGCTGTGGCGTTAGCTTCTGGGTTGTTTTCGTAGCCATCTATGACATTAGGTGCTTTTACCACCACTTCGCCCAAGCTTCCTTGAGATAATAGATTGCCTTCAGAGCCCATAATGCCGACTTCTACACCGAAGCCATAACCTACAGTACCTGGTTTGCGAACTTTTGGCGGTAGAGGGTTGGTGGTCATTAAATGAGATGCTTCAGTCATGCTGTAAGATTCCACCACGGGAGCATTGAGAGTTGCCTCTAGCTGTTCAATGATAATCGGGGGCAAGGAAGCGCTACTAGAGCGAATGAAACGAAAGCGATTAGCTTTGACAATTTCTGTGTTGCGGCTAGCGCGGGCCAAAATTGTCTGGTGCATGGTTGGCGCTGCGGAGTACCAGCTAGGTTTGTAGGTCTCTACCAGTTTCCAAAACTCTAGGGCATTAAAACCATTGGGACAAATTAGTGTGCCGCCCGATGCCAGGGTTGCCAGCAAACAGCCTACTAATCCGTGAATGTGGAACAGGGGCATTAGGCAAAGTGTAATGTCAGCTGCTGTGAGTGAGTAAGCAGCAATGATGTTGCCGACTGAGGCGATTAAGTTGCGATGACGAACCGGCACACGCTTGGGACGACTGGTAGTGCCGCTAGTGTGGAGAATTATCGCCATATCATCGGCGTTGGGGGCTACGGGATTCGAGGATTCTGCTGGTTCTGAGCCTGTTTTGACTAATTCAAAGCTTAATGTGCTGTCAGTGTTTACCTTGGCATTAATCAATATCATGTTGGGTGTGACAGCGGCAATGGCTGCTTCTGGCCCTTCAGACAAAGTAATCAGTGCATTTGCCTGGATATCTTCGTAGTAGAAGGCAAATTCTTCTTGCTTGTATTTGGGATTTAAGGGTGCAGCAGTACCACACAGGGCGGCAGCCAAAAAGGTAATAGCCATTGGTGAACCGTTAGTCATGGCAATGGCAATACGTTCTCCCCGTTTCAATCCAAAGCTGTCGAGTTGGGATACTAGTCCAATAACATTCTCGCGCAATTGGTTATAGGTTAGCGATCGCCCCCCAGGTGTAACTAGGGCTGAATGATTGTCTTCCCCTGCCAAAAGCTCAAATAAGTTCATTAAAAACCTCCAGTAAACTGCATCCTCTTGTGGGAGTTATTAGTAAAAGGGACTGGGCATTGGGAAAGAAACTCTTTCCTTGTCCCCCTTATCCTCCTTGTCCACATTCCCCATGCCCAATGCCCAATTCAACCATTATTTGCTTTCTTTTGTCAGTAAGTTGATGGCAAAAAACAAGAGCTAAAATTAACTAAATAGAGTATCTGTCGTTACTAGAAATCAGAAAAATCTTTTTCAGCAACTAAACCCCATCGATAAAATATGGATCGTCGGAATTTTCTAAAGTATGTCACTTTAGCAGGATCTAGCTTTGCCTTAACGAGTTGTGTTCAAGGTAAAAATTCCAAATCGCAGGGTGAGGTGTCTCCCTCAGCGTCGCCTGTGGCGGTAAATGAACCTCTCAAGGTGGGATTTGTTTATATGGGGTCTGTAGGTGATTTTGGCTGGACTTATGCCCATGATTTAGGTCGCAGAGACATGGAAGCCAATCTTAACGATAAAGTAAAAACTACCTTTGTCGAAAATGTCAACGAAGGTGCTGACGCCCAAA
The DNA here is from genome assembly GCF_036919595.1 of Nostoc sp. GTDB lineage: Bacteria > Cyanobacteriota > Cyanobacteriia > Cyanobacteriales > Nostocaceae > Nostoc. The sequence goes on from NZ_JBALCO010000190.1 coordinate 18,774, forward strand.
GGGTGATTCGCCAATTAGCATTAGATGGTAACAAGTTGATTTTTGCAACTTCCTTCGGGTACATGAACCCAACAATTAAAGTTGCCAGGGACTTTGGTGATGTTGTCTTTGAACACTGTACAGGATACAAACGTGCTGCCAATGTCGGCACTTATCTGGGACGTTTTGAAGAACCGCGTTACTTAACCGGCATGATTGCTGGCAAAATGACAAAATCGAATGTAGTCGGTTTTGTTGGCGCATACCCAATTCCAGAAGTAATTCGGGGAATCAGTGCATTCACTCAAGGAGTGCGGCTAACAAATCCCCAAGCAAAAGTTAAGGTACTTTGGGTACAAAGTTGGTATGATCCAGCTAAAGAAAGAGAAGCGGCTCAAGCTTTGGTCAATTTAGGTGCGGATGTACTAACGCAGCATACTGACTCTAGTGCAGTTATCCAATTGGCTGAGGAAAAAGGCATTTATGCTTTTGGCTACAACACTGATATGAGTAAGTTTGGTCAAAAAGCCCACCTGACATCAGCTATTAACAAATGGGGCAAATTCTATACAGATAAAGCCTTGGCTGTAATGAGTAATACTTGGAAGTCGCAAGAGGTTTGGGATGGCATTGGTGAAGGGATGGTGGATATTTCCCCAATGAATCAGGCGATTCCGGCGGATGTGCAACAATTGGTGAATGCGAAGCGCGATGAGTTTATTCAGGGTACTGCACATCCTTTTGATGGCCCGGTGAAAGACCAAAAAGGGGTGGTGCGAGTCCCAACGGGTAAGGTATTGGATGATCAGGGACAACTGGCGATGGATTGGTATGTTGAGGGAATTGAAGGGTCAATTCCTAAGGGGATATAGTAAGCAATTCAAAATTCACTAGAACCCCCGTGCCCTAGAGAGCAATAAAAGAACAAATAATTTTAACCTTGGTTTATCTCAAGCATCTGACCCTTCGGGTTCGCCAGTTGCCTGCGACGGGAAACCCGTCTTCAGCACTGGACTCACCACATTTCAACTTCTTGACATCCAGTTTTGAGTGAGTGAATCTACAGCAAACGATACATTTATATTTAGAGTTGGAGTAGAAGCGCGAACAGTTGCAACGTCCAGCCAGTGGGATTTTTCTAAATTCTATTTGCTCCGATCAAACTTGTGTTTTACGTGCTGAACCCGTTTCTATCGGTAAACCTGTTGATTTCAAAACCTCTAGTAATACAACTCGACTTGTGTTTACTGCTGCATCTGCTAATAGTTTTTTAGCTTGAATTAAAATCTTTGCTAACCTAGATGGGTCAAATTTAAGAAAGCCTTTAATATCTTTAGTCCCTTTTTTCTTGGTCATTCTCCATTTAGTTTAAGCTCGACTTTATCCATTTTTTTCGCAACAGGCTCACTATCGCTAAAACCTTTGTAGGACAGTAGTTTTACTTTTTTAACTTCATTGATAATCTGTGACGGGGAAAAAGTATTTGCCAAAAAGCCAGGGTTTTGGCCGGATAAAGAAAACTGAGTTCTTAATTTTGGATAAAGTCGAGTTAAGAGGATGTTTGAAAAGTCAATGAAAGGTATAATTCGTCATTCTGAACGTAACGAAGTGGAGAATCCCAATTTTCCGTTAAATTGTGAGATGCTTCAGTACGCTGACGCTCCGTTAGGCATGACATTTTATACTTCTCAAACATTCTCTAAAGTCCAGTTATTAGCCTACAACGATTTGAATCCAGATTAGTAAGAATTGCTTGACCTAGATTAAGAAGAAGTCGCCAAAATCCGATCAAGCAGGTGGCGACATTCGGTGAGTTTAAGAGCGATCGCTTTTAAGTAATAAACCCTGCTATCATCCGACTACAACAGGCTGTAATCCCAACAATGCCTTAATGTAAACAGCTTTGCAATCAGATTAGTTTTACTAGAAGCGCGGATAGGTAGGTGTTGGCAAGAGGGTAAGGACAAAAATGGTTGTATTGCGCTATATGTAAGCAGTTGAGCTTGAAAGCCGCTTGGAGTAGCGGCTTTCTGCTGACTACGGTTCTTGTGTATCTACTTGTGGGTGATAGTAGTCTTGAACGTATTTACTAGTCACTTCTAGCAGTTTGTCGTGACCTTCAGGACTTACCTGTGGGAACTCTGACCGGACGTTGCTGATATAAGAGGTAAAATCACTTTCACTGGGCTCGAAGAACTCTTGCCCGATGACGAGTGCAGCATAAGTTTCAGACATCTTAGTGCTGAATCCGTGCTCGGTGAGTCCATCACCGATGTAGCGAAATAGCCAGTTAGCGTCAGGGTCTTGCTCAATCAATTTAGAAGCGTTTACTATGAAGTCTTGGTATTCAGCCATTGGGTTTACTCCTTTGGTTGTGTTGGGTTTACGAAGTTAACCACTCTTTAGCTAAACACACAAAACATGGGAAAGCTTATAATTCCATAGAATTATAAGCTTTCCACAGATGTCTTAGTTTTGTACTCCTGTAACTATTCCAAAGTCTAAGGTCGAGTACAAGTACCTCACGCCTAACAATCTCAACAGTGGAACTGGCTAGGGCTTGGTGGTGGTGAAGTGGTCAAAAGTTAAAGTGTAATTAGTCTTACCTTTGAATTGATTGACTTGTAGGAAGTAATCATTAGATAGTTATTTAGTTAAGTCTGATGTAATTTTTTTATCTAAAGTGGGGAATAAAAGCGGCAAAGTTCAGGTATGATTCTCTGCCGCTTGCATGATTTGCATACCCTTGAAAGCATTGCTGTACAATACTTTCAAGTAATACTCATCACTGTTGACCACTAAATTTTTAATGCGCGTGTGGGCTGCTGTACAGTGTCTTTAATTATGAATTATGAATTATTCGCTCAAATAGCCATGCCAAAGCACCATCAACATCAGTAACCTGCTCACCTGGCGGTATGGCTGGACGATTTACCATAACAACCTTCACGCCCAGTTCTCGTGCTGCAATAATCTTGGGCTTTGTTGCATCGCCACCGCTATTTTTACTCACTATGGTATCAATCTTGTGATCAATCAGGATTTGCCTTTCATTATTAAGGGTAAAGGGCCCGCGATCGCACAATATCACTCCCGGTGGCACTAAAGCATCATCGGTAGGAGGGTCAATCATTCGCATCAGAAACCAAATTTTTTTGCAGTAAGCAAAGGCGGCGAGTTCTTGCCTCCCGACTGTCAAAAATACGCGCTGTGCTTGATTTGGTACAGATGCGGCGGCGGCTTCAATACTGTCAACTTCAATCCAGCGATCGTCACTTCCTTTTTCCCAAGGCGGGCGGATTAACATCAGACGGGGTACCCCGACTTCGGTTGCAGCATCTGCCGCATTCAAGGATATCTGAGTAGCAAAAGGATGGGTTGCATCAATTAATAATTCGATTTGCATTACTCGCAGATAGCTAGCCAATCCAGCCACACCACCGAAGCCTCCAACCCGTAAATCGCCCAATGGAACTGATGGTTCACGGGTGCGACCGGCTAGAGACGTGATTGCTTTTAACCCTTGGATAGTCGCCACTCTGGCAGCTAGTTCTGCGGCATCTCCCGTTCCACCCAGAATCAAAACGCGGATCATTGACATAAAGGTGGAATCTTTGCCAAAATGCCCTTCTTCAGAGCTTCTGGACGCTCTGACCAAGGCAGTAAACCATCTGCTTTGACATAGTATTGACTAGCACATTCTAATACCGCAGATGCACTACTATCGACGGCTAAATCACCAAATAAATATGTTAATTTGCCTTTGGCAGCAAAAGCAACTACACAGGAACGATTACAAGCACTCATGCATTCAACTTCTTGAATTGGGAATTGATCTCGTAAGTCCCAATCTTGTGCAAGCTGCTGAAGTTGGTGTAGAAGTTTTTGACCGCCACTTTCACCTAAGCGTTTTCCATCTTGCCAAACGCTAGCACAAGTTCTGCAAACAAATAAAGTATGGTCAGCAACACCCAAGGGACTGGTTGGGGAACTATTTACATTAGTAGTCATCTGTATCTCGCAGATATGTGGAACTGATAAATCTATTTCGGCGGGCATTCTGACTCACTCAATTTTGGATTTTCGATTACTTAGTTCCTTATTCTCAAATTGATTCACAGTTGCTCCCAAGCGCCGGATTTGCACCGAACTTTAAGAGTTACCTGGCGATCGCTGACTCCCACCAGAACCAAATATAGCAATAATTGCTCGACTATTGCCGCAGCTACGCCCGTCGTAGACATCGCCTCTTCAACCGTCATTTACAGACTCAGCAATATCAACTACGATTTTCGCACTATAAGCTTTATTTATTAAAAAAGGTTACGTAAATCTGTTAACAAGAGCCAACTTTTTCCGACCTTTTCCAACTGTCAATCTTTATACCAAACAGTAGAGTATTTAGATAAATCACAGTTGGGTATGATCAAACCTGTATCGGTTAGAATCACCTAACCATTTATATGATCACGGATAAAATTATACAAATGATGCAAAGAAACCAGCCTACAATCAACGGCAACTTCTATCTCAATTACCAGCAACGCGAATATTTGCAGACTTGTATGGCACAAGTTTCTCGCACCTTTGCGCTAGTTACGCCTTGCTTTGAAGAACCTTTAGACGAAAGAAATCGGTTTTCTGAACCCAAAATCTAGGTTTTGACGTTTAATTAATTGCTAGAAACCCGGTTTTTGCCACAAGTGCAAGATAAGCTGTTCCACATTTAAGAAAGTATATCTTGGGCTCTCGTGTCGCCCACCCCGCAAGAAATGTACAATTTCAGATTATGCAAACTAGATGTGGTTTAGCTGATCAAATTATAGAGTTCGCCTGATTTGGGTCTTTATCTTGCCTGCTCACAGAAGTATATGCTATTATTGGTAATTGTGTGGTTAAGGACGTATAGCTCAGTTGGTTAGAGCGCTACGTTGACATCGTAGAGGTCACTGGTTCGAATCCAGTTACGTCCATTATTGTACAGTGACTAATTACTTGTCATGGGTGACAGATTAATGTCGTTGGGACTAATTAACTGTCGTCGGGACAAATTGATGTCGTTTAAGTGCCAGTTACAGATTAATGTCATTTATTTACAGAGACTATCGCGATAATGTCAACGTAGCGCTCTCTTTCAACCCTCTCTAGTAAAAATTATGATAACCCACCTAGTACCTGACGGGTTATTACAACAAAATTAACTACGGCAAGTTGATAAAAATACAGTGCTTTCGTAAAAGTACAATCCAATTACCACATATCATCTAAATAAGCAAGCTCAATATAGAGTTATGCGGAAAAATATACTTGAGGAGAGTGTTAGCCCTCTATTATGTGGGGACTTTTGCAATTTGTTAAGCTGTGGAGCGATGCCTACGGCTGTAAACTACGCTAAATCCTCTGGTTGGCTTGCTCTTAGAAAGCTGTTTATGTCATACTTACAGAACTTACTAATTACGAAATTCCGATTGACTTTAAGTAGTATTATTAAAGATCACCAGAAGACCTGAGTTCGAGGTCAAAAACTGAGGAAGAAAAGAAAGCAGGATTTAGGCTACAAGTAGTTGCAATCGCTTAACTCCGATGGAAGCATCTCAAGTTTGCAAGAAGATTTGAGTTTACCCTCGGCTGCAAAGTTATGTCCTTCAAAGGCGGGGTAAAAATTCAGATGCATTCAAAGAGATGAAAACATTAGAGATTAAAAGAATTCTTTCCCAGTCCACAATCCCTTTTTATTGCAAAATATTTCTGATTCAGTAGTAGTAAAGTGAGTTTTGAAGGAGTATTTATGTCACAGTTGGAGCAAGCAGTGCCAGACACCTTTGTAGCCAAAGGCTTAGAAATCCCCAATATTTTCGACCGGGTTGAGGCTCTATCCAAGGACTTTGCCAGTCGTGCAGGGGCACACGACAAAGATGGTTCCTTTCCCTTCGAGAATTTTACAGCTTTGCATCAGGCAGGATTACTCAGCCTCACCATTCCCCGGGAATTAGGTGGTCAGGATTTGGGGCTACCAACTATCTGCCGAGTCATTGAAGGGATAGCGCGTGGCGATGCTTCGACCGCGTTAGTACTGACAATGCACTATCTCCAACATGCTCATGCGGCCCGTAGCCGTCGCTGGCATCCAGAAGTATATAAACGGCTGTGTCGTGAATCGATTGAAGGCATTGCCCTGCTCAATGCTGCCCGTGTCGAACCTGAGTTAGGAACGCCAGCTAGAGGCGGATTGCCTGCCACAATTGCCGAACGGACAACGGAGGGTTGGCGTTTAACAGGCCACAAGCAATACACTACGGGCAGTCCTATCCTCAGTTATTTTGTTGTTTGGGCACGGACAACTGAGGATGAACCACAAGTTGGGAGTTTTCTGGTTCCGCGTGATCTGCCTGGTTTGCAAATTGTCGAAACTTGGGATCACTTGGGGATGAGAGCTACAGGCAGCCACGATCTCATTTTGGAGAATGTATTAATCCCCTCAGAATATGCCCTGAATATCAGTCCCATATCTGCTGCGCCATCCTTTGATCCACTAATTTCCACTTGGGGCAGTTTGACAGTGAGTGCTTTATATCTCGGTGTTGCTACTAGTGCGCGAGACTGGCTTGCTAAATATCTTTGGGAGCGATCGCCTTCTAATCTCAAAGAGCCTCTAGCAACTCTGCCACGCTTCCAAACTGCCGTGGGTGAGATAGAAGCACTGCTGTTTGCTAACAATAGATTAATTTATAGCTTGGCTGAAGATATCGACAAAGACGAGTATCAGCCTAATGTAGGATTACAGGCACAAGCTGTTAAATATCTAACTACAACTAACTCGATTCGGGCTGTGGAGATTGCCTTAGAACTGATAGGTAATCCTGGTCTATTAAAAAGGAATCCTTTAGAGCGTCACTACCGTGACGTTCTATGCAGCCGTATCCATACACCGCAAAATGATGTTATTTGCCAATCATTAGGTAAGTCGGTGCTGAAAGTCAAGTGATTGGGGCTCGAGGATTGGGGACTGAGTAAGAGTTTTAGCAATGCCCAATGCCTAAGCCTCGATACCTAGTAGTCTGTCAAATACTGCACTTAGCGATCGCATCATTAAAAGTAGTGTCCCACAGAGGTTTCACACTAACCTTAGCTGGGAGGACACCAGCTTCCGCAAAGGTATCAGCTACCTCTTGCTGTGAGGCGATCGCTTCATCGGAGGAAGGGAGAATTTGAACATGGCGTTGTTTTTCTTCCTGCTTTGCTTCTTCTAGGACAATGCTTTCATCTATACCAATGGCTGAAGCATAACTTTTTGCCCAGGTTTCCAAATTCGATTCGCGCCAAGCTTGCGACTTTTTAATCCTACAGAGGAAGTCAGCGATCGCAGCATTTTTACCTGGATCTGCGATCGCGCTGGGAGCGGCTACAATCATGAAGTTACCACTCAAAATATCCTTTGCAGACTTCAGTTCCCTGGCACCATCCTTTTTAGCTAGCGGGATAGAATAACCGTAGGTAGCCCAGCCATCTATATCACCTTTCCTGAAGGCAGAAAGTCCGTCGGGGATCGAGAGGGCGAGCGCATCAATATCTTTCAAAGTCAGACCAACTTCCTTTAACATCTTGATCAAGAAGTAATGGGCTGTCGTAGCTTTGACGTAAGCAACTTTCTTACCTTTGAGGTCTGCGATCGTTTTAGCTGGAGAATTCTTTGGCACAAGCACAGTTTGTCCGATAGTTGGGCCCTTAGTGGCTGCAATAATCTTCACTGCATCCTGAGTACCGATCGCAAAAATCGGTGGAGTCTCACTACACGATGCAATATCAATGGCATTGGCATTGATTGCTTGCACCATAAGATTACCCCCAGTAAACTCTGTGAACTGAGTTTTATAGGGAAAATTATCTAGTCCAGCTAACTTCAACTGGAGATCCCAACCACCCTTAAACTTAGCAATGTTGAGAGTCACCCCCGATAAATCAACTGTTGCGTTGGAGGAAGTTTGAGTGGAACTGTTAGTACAACTAGTAGCTGTTGCAATCAGTGCTGTAGTAGTGCCTGTCATCGCACCAAGCCAGCGGAGTATCTGACGACGTTTATAGCGGGTAGTCACATGAACCTCGCATGGAGGATAATGTCCTTTTGCAAAAAATTTGGTGTGAGGATGTGATTCACCGCAGCACTCGGTGACTGTTGCCAACGCAGCTTGGGTGCTGCTGTCAACACTTTGTCAAGGGTAGAGGTTTTTAGATAAAATCCGTTGACATAAACTTCTGCATCGCTAACATCACCATCAAGATTGCCTTCACTATCCACCTCGACAACATCTATATCAGATGGTAGGTGTGGCTCAATATCAGTAATGAGATGATCGGGTAAAATTAGTTTCACCATTTGCTAGCCTCCCATTCAATTTTGGATTTTGGATTTTGGATTTTGGATTTTGGACTTCGGCAACTCTTAGAGAGGCTCTTACGAACACTTCAGTCAAACAATTTTGGATTGTGCAACCCAAGCCGTAGCACCTATTCATTTTTAATTTTTAATTTGTTAGTATCCTGCTTCTTTGTTTACTACATTTCGTAACGGCTGACCAGCTTGGTAGCGCTTCAGATTATCGATAAATAACGCTATTGAACGTTGTTTACTTTTTGGTGAATGAGCGGAAGTATGAGGTGTGATAAAGATGTTAGGAAGTGACCACAAAGGACTTTCTGGTGGTAGCGGTTCTGAGTTCACTGTGTCTAATGCTGCACCTGCAATCCAACCTTCTGTGAGCGCTTTTATTAATGCCGATTCATCGACTACGCCACCACGAGCAATATTAATTAGATAGGCATGATTTGGGAGCGATCGCAATACCGATTCATCAATAAATTCTTTGGTTTCTGGAGTTAGTGGTGTCGCAATAACTACATAATCAACCCTAGGAAGGAGCGATCGCCATTCATCAGCACCCACTACTTTATCAAAATTTGGTAGCTCTTGGGGATGGCGGCGACTGCCAATAATTCTTAAGCCAAAGGGTTTAGCACGGGCGGCAATTTCTTGACCAATACCACCAGCACCAATAATTAGCAAGGTTGCATCTGTCAACTCTTCGATAGCGAAACCTCTTTTCCAGTGACGTTCTGCTTGTAAAGCATATAATTCTGGCAGGTGTTTGGCATGAGCCAGTATATAAGTGATCACAAATTCTGCGATCGGAATTCCATGCACTCCGGCTGCATTTGTGAGGATAATATCTCTTGACAAATAAGTTGGTGTCAGGATGTGATTCACCCCTGCATTTGGTGCATGATGCCAACGCAGTGCAGGTGCTGCTGCTATTATTTCATGCAGCGTCGGACTTCCGGATGAAAACCAACTGAAATAAACTTCAGCATCGCTAGCATCCCCGTCTAAATTTCCTTCAACATCTACACTGACAACCTCTGTATCAGGTGGTAGATGAGGCTCAATATCAGCAACGAGTTCGAGCGGTAAAATCAATTTCATGCTAGATTACCTCTTTCCTATTTACAGGACTATTTTTAGAAATTGCTTCTGTCTGATTAAGTACTTTTTGCTACTAATACAAATTTTTATAATTATTTTTAATTATAGATAAAATTCCTCTAAATAAAAATGCCACCATGACATTTAACAGCCCCTTTCAACACTAAAATATACTCCGTTATAACAATCCTAAATTCTTCGTAAAAATCTTTTATTATTCTCTCTGCGTTCTCTGCATCTCTGTGGTTTCTTGGAAAAAAATCTTTTTCACAAATCATATAAAATTGTTCTATTAGCAATTTTTAGTCTCGAAGTAGCCTATTTAACCGTAGCTACCTCAAGCATTATATTAATCAACTAACAAAAGCTAAATCTCAACTACTCAACTGCAAAAATTGGTTATTTGGCTGGGTACCTTCATGGCTCATTACTCGCTTGAGAATTACTTCTCTCATATTGATAAACGCTTCACTACTTCTATCTCGCGGGCGTGAAAGTCTCACAGGCAGATCAAGAGAAATTTGCCCTCCTTCAATCACTATCACTCGGTCTGCCAACGCCACAGCCTCTTCCACATCGTGAGTAACTAAAAACGCAGTAAATCTTCGCTCTTGCCACAAGTTCTCAATCAAATTCTGCATATCTTGGCGAGTTAGAGCATCCAATGCTCCCAAAGGTTCATCTAACAACAATAAACGGGGTTGACTAACTAATGCTCTTGCTAATGACACCCGTTGCCGTTGTCCACCAGATAAAACATATGGCCACTCATCAGCCCTATCCTTAAGTCCGACTTTATCGAGTGCCCACAAAGCTTTTTCACGCCAATTACCTTCCAAGCCCAACCCCACGTTCTGAACAACGTGCTTCCACGGCAGTAAGCGGGGATCTTGAAACATCACTGTTACAGAGCGGCTAAGTCTACGCAAGGGTTCTCCATCTAGTAGTATTCCGCCTGAAGTCGCTTTATCCAATCCTGACACAAGACGCAATAAGGTACTCTTACCGCAACCACTACGTCCGACAATAGCAACAAACTCACCTGCTTTAACTTCTAAATTCAGCGAGTTTAAAATAGTTTTCTTGCCGAAAGCTTTCGTCAAATCCAAAATACTTAGTTGTGTACCTTGTACATTAATACTCACTTGCAAAATCTCCTTTTCTAGAACAATCGAGATTTAATTATTTGATGAGACGTTGAAGAAAGCAAATCACACTCCAAATGAATAAAAGTCAAAAGTTAAAATCAAGAATTTTCAACCTTTGATGGTAAATTTAGCATTTATAACTTTTGATAATTGGGGTTCCAAGCCAAGAATTTTGTTTCTAATCCTCTAGCGATCGCATCTGCTAATTTACCCAGCAGTGCATAAATCACAATACTCAAGACCACAACATCAGTTTGCATAAACTCACGGGCATTCATTGCCATATAACCAAGACCAGAATCTGCCGCGATCGTTTCTGCCACAATTAGTGTCAGCCACATAATCCCCAAGGAATAACGGACACCAACTAGAATCGAAGACAACGCTCCTGGAAAAATGATTTGCCACAGAAGTTGTTGTGTTTTCAATCCATAGACTTTTCCCATCTCAATCAGTCCCGGGTCAACACTACGGATGCCATGAAATGTATTGAGATATAACGGAAAAAATACCCCTATAGACACTAGAAATAATCTGGCTTGCTCGCCAATCCCAAACCAGAGAATTACCAGCGGAATTAATGCCAAATTAGGGATAGTCCTGAGCATTTGTAGGGAACTATCTAATAACTTTTCTGCTACACGGGAAAAGCCATTGAGCAATCCCAAACCGAACCCAATGCTGCCACCAACTATAAAACCAGATATCGCCCGCCCAGCACTAATTCCTATATGGTGAAAAAGTTCTCCGGTGGAGGCTAGTTTAATCGCTGTAGCGATTACACCACTAGGGGCTGGTAAAATTCTAGTTGAGAGGAAACCAGTTCTAGAAGCAAGTTCCCAAAGTACTACCACTAAAACGGGGACAATCCAGGGAACTATTTTTTCGATTTGCGGGTTGTCTAAGACCTCGCTCAGGGATATATTATTGTTACTTTTGGTGTGTTTAAAGGTAGTGGTCATGGAACTCTGGATTTTAGATTTGAGATTTGAGATTGTCTACAAGCATAAATCTAGAAGCATCAAATTTTAGACTTGAAATTTGGTGTTTTTGCTTAATCCAAAATCCCAAAGTCAAAATTGAAAATTGGCATAGTCATGAAGCATTCGTTAGTTGTTTAGTAAATTTTTCATTGGTAAGTATTTCGCTAACAGTACTCAAGACTGGTGGTGTTAGCGGTGTAGATTCGTTCTGCAAAGGTAGACGAGGAAATAATAATTCAGCGGTGCGATACGCTTCTTCTAAATGGGGATATCCAGAGAACACAAAGGTTTCTATGCCCAAATTGCGATATTCCAGCATCCTAGCGATAACGGTGTCGGGATCTCCAACTAGGGCCGTACCAGCACCACCCCGCACTAATCCAATTCCTGTCCACAGGTTGGGACTAATCTCTAAGGCATTTCGACTACCACTATGTAGTTGACTCATGCGCTGCTGTCCTTCAGAATCAGAACTAGCCAAGTTTTTCTGAGCTTTTGCGATCGCATCCTCATCCACATACTTAATTAGCTCATTGGCAGCATCCCAAGCCGCAGACTCGGTTTCTCGCACAATTACATGCAAGCGAATCCCAAAACTTACTGTTCTACCTTGTTCAGCCGCCAATCGCCGAACTTCGGTAATCTTTTGGGCCACTTGTTGTGGAGGTTCGCCCCAAGTCAGGTAAACATCTATATGTTTAGCAGCAACCCGCTTGGCAGCAGCAGATGAGCCACCAAACCATAAGGGTGGATAGGGTTTTTGAACTGGTGGAAATAGGAGTTTACCACCTTTGATATCCAGGTAGTTTCCTTTAAAATCGACTGTTTCTCCGCTGACGATACCCCGCCAAACTCTAAGAAATTCATCAGTTAAATCATAGCGATCGTCATGACTAAGATGCAAGCCATCTCCAGCCAGTTGCACAGGATCTCCACCTGTAACCACATTAATCAACAATCTTCCTTTAGAGATCCGGTCAAATGTTGCTGCCATTCGTGCAGCAGCACCTGGGGAAGTAATTCCTGGACGAATTGCCACCAGAAATTTCATCTGCTTGGTGACAGATATAAAAGCAGCAGCAGTTATCCAAGCATCTTCACAAGAACTCCCTGTAGGTAACAATGCGCCCGTGTAGCCTAAATTATCTACAGCTTGGGCAATTTGCTGCAAATAATCAGGTGTGGCAACACGAGAGCCAATATCTGTGCCTAAATAGCGCCCATCATGAGATCCAGTAGGAATAAACCAGAGAATTTGCATATTTGTCAGGGTATAAGGGCTTAAAACTACTATAACTCGACACAATTGCCGTAGTTTTTAATCAGTATTTTACAGGAAATTATTTAAAAAACCAGTGTAGATTAACGATTGATAAAAAATAACTACCCACAAAATTTACTTTTTTGCGAATAATCCTGGTAATCATTACACTTTTGGAGCAAAGATGGCTGTCGTGGAGAATACAAGTTTTGTCAAAAACTTATATTGTCGGATGACCTTCATCTTCAAAGTTTACTCCCCAAGGTCTGTGCTTGAATAAAGGTTATGGTTACGAGAAGTCTGTGACCAAGCAGTAGAGTTTGAATACATAGATCATATCCGAACACGAATAGTTAAAGGAAAAATCTGGTGATATGTATTGATGGATACAATCTCAATACAAGGCATCAGCTAAAGAAATAGGTTAGGACTTATGCTTTAACAGGAAAGACCAAATATGGATGATTTGAAAAATCACATCTGTCGTAGGGGTACAGCAATACTGTGCCCGTAGGGCGCGGGTCTATTTAGCATTAAAGAATGATTAATAAAAGCCTTAAACGACCTATGGATGTTAAATGCATACCATGATTAATTTGTACAGTGCGTAAGTCCTATAGGGTTTTCAGTTTATCGAAAGTTCTCAAACATTTGGCTGGTCAAATTAGCCCTCTTTAATCACTCTAGGAAAATAAAAATAAGAGCCACTTTTTCAAGTTTAGATGGAGCAAGAATTTGAGCGTTTATTTTATAACAGAATGGCTGAAATCAGAGTTTCTGGTAAAAATCTCATGCTATAAGGGTTATAAATTATTGTCTCGCCAATTTGATAGAAGAGGGTTAAGTTGAAAGCTTTTCGTGATCATCCATGCGATCCAGGAAAAGAGCAGTCGAAGCACACCTAACTCAAAAAAAGCCCGATATTTCTCAAATTTTAGCTGATAAAAAAGATGTAAATCAGACACCTTCAAAAAGCTAGTTACTTGATATAACTCAATTTTTACTTAAAAATATTTTGGAATTTAACTCTCTATGGTAAAGTTACAATGAACTCTGCTACTGAACAGTTATGAAACAACAAAATAATACATATGTATTAATTGTAGCTTTATTAGGGTTAGCTAGTATATTTTACTTAACAATTGTATACAAAAGTACTTTTGGTGAGAGAGATACTTTCCGCATGGCAATGGGTGTTATTGACTCGATCACATCTAATAAACCGTTAGGAAGCAGTATGCTTTATGGTCGTGATATCTCTTTTGCATACTTTGTATTATTAGATTTTTTTAGACCAATTTTTAAAACGAATTTGGCTCTAATAATTCCTTTTATGAACTATATAAATGCCTTGAGTGCTATTTTGATAGTTATACCTTTCTTCTTTTTAGTTAGGAGATATTGGGGAACAACTATAGCATTATTAGCAAATATATTACTAATATCTATCCCAGTTTGGAGGGCAACCAGCCAATATGGACATCCCATGACTGGAGCTGTATTATTCATGTTCATAGGATTAGCCTTGATTGGTTATCGTTCGTTCCTAAGATCATTGAGATTAAGATGGAATAAATTAATTTTATTGGATGTACTAATTATTGCTGCTTTTGCTTTATGTTTAATGTTCAGGCTTGATGCAATACTAATGTTTCCTTTAATTCCAGCCTGTCTTCTTCTCGAAAATTATCCTTTTAAAAAGATTGTTTCTACTTCCATTTTATATAGTGCTTTTCCAATAATCCTTTTTAAAGTAATGCAATCTCAACTCCCAGTGATTGTTGGTCAAGAAAGTAATGGAATACTTGATCAACTTTTATTATGGAATAATCCTGTTAGATACGTTGATAATTTTTTGCGTGGTAATCTACTTTTTATTTGGGGCTTAAATCCTTTAATCTGTGTAATATTTGTGATTTCCTGCATTTATTTGGTGTATAAACAACGTAATTATTCAAATCTATTTTTTATCTTACCAACAGTCTTATTAAATTACATATTTTGGCTACCCAATGCTGCTCCACCCCGTCATTTTATCTATTTATCTCCTGTTGCAGCAATTAGTATGGCAATTTTCTTAACAGAGATTTTACCAACAGTAAAATCCTTTGTAAAAAATAATAGAAATATAGGAGTAGTACTCGCAGCAATTTTAGCATTTTCTGTTTTGATCAGCTATAAATATTCCTATCCTGTACCAATGTCGAAGAAATACTCTTACACAGCGCAACAATTAGGTAACCAATTACAACAATTAGAGCCAAAAAATAAGCCAATTTTTGTAATTGGGGATACGATTCCGGCAGTGGTTCAAATGCAACTTCTGTCAAAAGATACAAAGGTTAAGTATGAAAAAACAAATATTCTTACAGACGATGATATTGAAGCACAAGAAAAATCTGCTTTTAAACCTAAACCTGTATACATAAATGTAATAGTCGTAGAGAATAAAAACAATAAATTCATATGTTATTTCCAAGGTTGGAAAACAAAAATAAATGAAATCAAGAGATTTTTCTTGGAAACCGAAAAATATTCTCAAGGTTATCTTGTGTTAGATATGTTAGATAGAAAGGCTAATAAGATTGATATTGAACCATCTAGCTTAACTAATAAATTAGAGGTTTTAAAATTATAATTTTTTTACCTGATAGAAGAGATAAAAGAGGAGTTTTGGCGATTATTATTAAGGCTGTATTATTTAGCTGACTAAAGTAGCAAATAACTTCACTTATTTTTTAATTCATTAATTTATTCTGCTTTCCAGAAGCTGGATTATCAAAAATTAATGAAAGGGCAAATTGAGAGAAATTAGGTTGTGTTAGAAAAAAAGTAGGAGTATTCTAGTGTGGAACTTAAAAACTGGTATTTTATTACTTACATTGAGTTGCATTATTGCAACTGGTGTAGCACTATATCTGATTGGCGGTATTGAACCAGCAAAAATTCAAGCATTGCTGAAATCTTCTGGAATCTGGGCACCTATTATTTATGTTGCCTTGTACGTTGTGGCAACTATGTTAGTTTTGCCCTCAACAGTGCTTAATTTGACTGGAGGTGCAATTTTTGGCCCTTGGCTGGGTACTTTCTGGACTAGTGTTGGAGCAGTTATTGCAGCAATAATTGCCTTTATTTTTACTCGGACTATTGGACGCAAAACAGTTGCAAACCGACTAGCAGGACGCTGGCAAGCTATGGATGCTGAGGTGCGTCGTGGAGGGCTTTTTTATATGTTTGCCATCCGACTAGTACCGATCATGCCATATGGTTTGGTCAACTTTGTCGCTGGACTGACTTCGATCAGTTTTAAAGATTATGTTCTAGGTACAACACTTGGCACTGTTCCTAGTGTCTTACCTTTTGTACTACTAGGTAGTTCTGGTCTGAAGGCAGTCAATACAGGCGATTTCTTGCCGTTACTACTCGCCTTAGGCTTATCTGGAATACTGGTAGGAGGGTCTACTTGGTATCGCCATCGTCGGACTTTTCCCAAAAAAGCTGTAGAAAACCTGAAAAAATCAGAACCTTCGGATTACACAAATCCGAAGAATAAGTAAATTCTGATAATCTGACTTGAGTCTTGCTAGGTATACTGAGAACCAAACCTTTATTATGACAAGCAGTGCGTCAGCTTGTCTGTTCAAAAATTAAACGGGATTTATAAATGATACCTAAGTATTCATTGATTGTTCCAATTTATAATGAAGAAGAAATTATTCCTGAACTTTACCGCAGACTCAGTGCAGTAATGAATGGGATGGATGGCCCTGTAGAATTAATTTTAATCAATGATGGTAGCCGCGATCGCTCCCTACAATTACTACGAGACCTCCATCAAAAAGACCCGCGTATTTCCTATCTGAGCTTTGCTCGTAACTTTGGTCACCAGATTGCAGTCACTGCTGGTCTTAATTTTATCCGGGGTCAAGTTATCGTCATCCTTGATGCTGACTTACAAGATCCACCAGAACTAATCCCAGATATGATTGAAAAATGGCGACAGGGCTATCAAGTCGTCTACGCTCAACGTACTCAACGCCTCAAAGAAGGGTGGTTTAAGCGTTTTACTGCCTACTTTTTTTATCGCCTCCTCAAGAAGCTTGCAGATGTAGAGATTCCTACTGATACTGGTGATTTTTGTTTAATGGATCGGCAGATCGTAGATATTCTCAATTCTATGCCAGAACGCAACCGCTACATTCGTGGTCTGCGTTCTTGGGTTGGCTTTCAGCAAATAGCAATTCGGTTCGAGCGCAACCCCCGCTTTGCTGGGGAAGTTAAATACACTTTTAGCAAATCCTTGGCGCTTGCCATTAATGGTCTAGTATCCTTTTCAATAGTGCCACTGCGGTTATCAACCTACTTGGGGTTAGTAGCAGCGGTGGCGGCTATCTTCATGGCTTTATTAGTCTTGTATTGGCGTCTTTTTCTGCCCCATTCGCCTTTAACTGGGTTTACAATTATTTTGATGGCAATTTTCTTTCTAGGATCTGTGCAGTTAGTCAGTGTTGGCATCTTAGGCGAATATATAGGGCGGATCTACGAAGAAGTTAAAGCTAGGCCCCTCTATACTTTGGCTGAGGTAGGTGGTTTACATTACAAATCCTCCAACTCAAGGAACAATTCTGACAAACTAGGTAATTTAGAAGATGCAACGCCTCAAAATGGAGACAAGTATTGACATTGGTTTTGATTTTTGCAAGCCGCACACTTGTGACTTCTAGTCATGAGTTAGGCTTTCCATATTTCCATATTCATCGATATTTCTTAAAGAAAAAGTCTGTGGGCTAGAAAGTAAAGTTAGTGCGGAGCGCACCTACCCAAATTGGATCGTTGTTATCGTTATGTTCTGGTTTGGTAATCAGATAAATATCTGGAGTAATAATGATGTTGTCATTCACCCGGTAAGTGTAAAAAGCCTCTAAGTGTAAAGATGTACTTGGATCTTCCCGAAGAAGCCCAGCCCTATTTCTATAATCACTACTGGTGACTTTAGGTGGTATTCCAACGATAATCCCACCCTGATTGCCTTTTCCAAGTAGGGGCATACATCTATACGCTTCTAAAGCTAATTCATTTGTTGCAAAGACTTAGCGCTGTTTCACCGCTACACATTTACTTTCAAAAAAGTAATTTTTCTTAAAAGACTTCTGGTAAAAACTTTTGAGATATCATCCAATTCGGCTATGGGACTATAGCGGTTCTCACTTCGGTGCAATACTGTCGTCACCTCACCCCGTATTTGAGTAAAGTAAACACTCCCCTCTCCAAAGCATCAAAGAGGGGTTAGGGGTGAGGATAACTAAAAATCCAGTCGGCTGTAACCAACTGTAAGTATTAGTTCTGGGCATTTTGTAACTTTCAGTCTTTTACAGATTTTTGCCAAATGGTTATTCCCAGAAACCAGATATTTCCGATTCCCTCTTTGCCAATCGTCAAGGATGGCTAGGGTTTTGGAATTTATAAACTTTAGACGCTGCTATTAGCTATTTTCACTCTTGCTGAACTCTGAAATATATTGGTAGATGCCTTGAGCCGGAATGGGATTCCTTGCTCTTGTTTGGAAAAATTTATCAAACAACGGTAAGTATATCTAAATTAAGTACTTCTTGTACTAATATTGGACAAGTACATAAAATATAGTAAAAAGCAAGTCTCTTGGGAGAGATAATAAATTTTTTACATAACTTTACGTTTTAATTTGTTTGCTAAAAAGCTTGCTTTTTGTCTAAAACTGTGAAAAGCTTTGTTATATTACAAACTACGGTTTATCTATCAAGATAAAGTATTAAATTTGATGCCAATTTGGTGGCAACCTGTCTTAAGGAGCCACAATTTAAGGCCACTACTAAGCCCTAGAGTAAATAGATAAACAGATTCCTGAATTATTTTGCAGCATCGATGGGGTGAAGACTTGATGCTTAAGACTTTATCAATGAGGGGAAATTGTAAATGCTGAAGACGTTAACAACCGATTTTGAACTCGACTTAGAAGCAGATGTGCTTGTGATTGGAGGTGGGCCAGCTGGAACTTGGGCGGCATGGAGTGCTGCATCAAGTGGAGCTAGAGTTGTCCTCGTAGACAAAGGATATTGTGGTACGACTGGATGCGCTGCTGCATCTGGTAATGGTGTGTGGTATGTGCCACCCGATCTAGAAGCACGAGAAACAGCAAAGGCAAGTCGGGAATCGTTGGGTGGGTTTTTATCCGATCGCAACTGGATGGATCGAGTACTGAATCAGACCTATGTAAACGTCAATCAGTTAGCAGAGTGGGGTTATCCCTTTCCCACCGACGACGAAGGCAAACCCTATCGGCGATCGCTGCAAGGGCCAGAATATATGCGGCTGATGCGGCGGCAAATTCAACGGGCAGGAGTAAGAATTTTAGACAACAGCCCCGCCTTAGAACTACTGGTAGATGACGATGGTGCTGTTGGTGGTGCAACGGGTGTAAACCGTCAAACTGATAGTAAATGGATAGTGCGATCGCCAGCCACGATCATTGCTACAGGCGGCTGTGCATTCTTGAGTAAAGCGTTAGGATGCAACGTCCTGACAGGGGATGGTTATCTGATGGCGGCTGAAGCAGGTGCTGAGATGTCGGGTATGGAATTTTCCAATGCTTATGGCATCTCCCCCGCCTTTTCTTCAGTTACCAAAACCCTGTTCTATAATTGGGCAACCTTCACCTACGAAGACGGGACTGTGATTCCGGGGGCAAGTTCTCATAGACGTTCAGTAATTGCCCAGACATTGCTGCAACAGCCAGTTTACGCTATTATAGACAAAGCGGCTGAATCGATGCGCTCATCTATGCGTTTAGCACAGCCTAACTTCTTTTTACCCTTTGACCGTGCAGGCATTGATCCATTTACGCAACGTTTCTCTGTGACTCTGCGCCTAGAGGGAACTGTGCGCGGTACCGGAGGAATTCGGATTGTAGATGAGAGTTGTAGCAGTTCTGTACGGGGACTCTATGCTGCTGGAGATGCAGCCACACGCGAACTGATTTGTGGCGGCTTTACTGGTGGTGGTAGTCACAATGCTGCTTGGGCAATATCTTCTGGCTATTGGTCTGGGAAATCGGCTGCTGAATATACGCGCAGTTTGGGGGAACAGAAAACTCAACACCGCCTTCAGGGTGTTGGAGAAGTAGTATTACAGAGTGGGAGCGATCGCTCTCAAACCTTGGCAACTAATGAAATTATTCAAGCAGTCCAAGCTGAAGTATTTCCCTACGAAAAGAACTACTTCCGTACAGAACAAGGCTTAACCGAGTCTTTGGGTAAACTAAATCATCTTTGGCAAGAACTCCGCAGTAGCCAGGTAACGTCGGATAAAGAACTAATCCGGGCGCGAGAAGCTGCGGCGATGGTAGCCACAGCCCGATGGATGTACAGCAGTGCCATTGAACGTAAAGAAACTCGTGGTATGCACAGACATTTAGACTATCCAGAAATTGATGCTAACCAGCAACATTATCTGATTAGTGGGGGATTAGATCAAGTCTGGGTGAAGGTTGAGCCTTTAGAGAGTACAGAAAAGTTACCATCCAAAATAGGAGCATTAGTGTGATTGAGTTGGTCAGCGAGTCGCGGTGCATAAATTGTAATATCTGCGTAAATATTTGCCCGACCAACGTGTTTGACCGTGTACCTGATGCACCGCCAACCATTGCTAGACAGAGTGACTGCCAAACCTGTTATATGTGCGAATTGTATTGTCCAGTAGATGCTCTTTATGTTGCACCAGAAAGCGACATGCAGACTTCAGTCAATGAGGCAGAATTGGCAGAAGTTGGGTTACTGGGTAGTTACCGTGAAAACGTTGGTTGGGGACATAAACGGACTTCAACAGCAAAAGTCGATCAAACATTCCAAATTTTGAAGCAGATGAAATAGTACAGCGGAGAAAATAGTCATGCTGTCCTTCAAAGCAGGAACAGGTTCTATCGGTAAAAATATAGCCATTTTCAATTTGGTGAGGTACAGGTATGCAGACAGACCTAGCCCCTTTGGGGGAGTCAAAAGTCAAAAGTCAAAAGTCAAAACTGTACTTCACGCAATTGAGAACCGCTATAAACTTCCTTCAAAATTATCAACCTCAGTAACTTGTGTCCTACTGCTACTAACTACAGCATGTAGCCAAGGCGAAACTAAATCTGCTCAATCCATTCAGGGTATTAATACCAATAGTGCTGTAGCTGCATCTAACAACATTTCTACCCTACGAATAGGTTATGTAGGTAGTGTAGAACCTACAGGGCCACTTGGTTGGGCAAAGAAAAAGGGAATATTAGATCATGAGCTACAAAAATTAGGATTTAAAAACATTACTTTTGCGCGATTTCCTAATGGGCCGGATCTAAATGAGGCGCTTGTCGCAGGTCAATTAGACGTTGGTTCTTTAGGCGATACACCAGCCATAGTTCTGAGAGCCAGAGGTGTTGAAACCCGACTGCTGCGGATCACCCAATTTAATACAACCGCTTGGCTAGTTGCGAAAAAGAATGGTCCGCGATCGCTGGCTGAACTTAAAGGTCAAAAAATAGCTACCCAAAAAGGTTCTTATATGCATCGATACCTGCTGGGTTTGTTAGCTGAAGCTAAAATTGACAAAGATGTAAAAGTTGTCCACTTGATGACTACTGAGGCAAAAGCAGCTTTAGAACGTGGTGATGTAGCAGCTTATGCAACTTCAAGTGATCTGGGGCCTTTTCTGAAATCACAAGGATTTCCAGTGATTGATTCTTCGGCGAATCATAAAGGTTTGTCTGGAACATCATTAGTTGTAGCGACTGAAAGCTTTCTAGCGAAACAGCCTGATTTTCCCCATAAATTTAACGCAATTCTCACAGAAGCAACCAAGGATTTAATAGCTAATTCTGAAGAATATTATCAGTATCACGCCCAAACTACTAAATATCCCATTGATATCATCAAAGTATCGTTCCCACTCCAACAGGTGTCAGAAGAACCATTACCAGCCGAGGGTGTGAAACTTTTAGAAGGCACTAAGAATTTTTTAGTTTCACAGGGTTTAGCAAAGTCGAATTTTAAATTAACAGATTGGGTTGTGAACAAACAACAGCGTTAATTTTATCTGTTATCCCAGATGCGGAAGTAGGGGAAGCAGAAATCAGTGACTTTTCTAAGCAAGAAAAACAGATTTTTGTAATTAAGTCTTTCAAAAACGCAATTTTTAGCATCAAAGGCTTAACTCCCAAGCTCAAAGGCTTAACTCTCAAGCTTAAAGGCTTAACTCTCAAGCTCAAAGGCTTAACTCTCAAGCTCAAAGGCTTAACTCTCAAGCTCAAAGGCTTAACTCTCAAGCTTAAAGGCTTAACTCTCAAGCTTAAAGGCTTAACTCCCAAGCTTAAAGGCTTAACTTCCAAGCTTAAAGGCTTAACTCCCAAGCTTAAAGGCTTAACTTCCAGGTTCAAAGGCTCAACTCTTAAGTTCGAAAGCTTCCTACTTCCCTCGTGACCAATAATTCCTTGATGTACAGAGCTAATAAATTTATCTGTCAAATCAATCCAAAATCTAAAATCCAAAATTGTTTGACCAATTCATTTGAAAATTCAGGTAACATGGTATGACTATTGCACTAGACTGTCCAAAAAAAACTAAGTCTGCTCAAATTCGGGAAAAACTGGGTTATCCGATCATCGACACCGATGTACATACTCAAGAGTTTCCCCCAGCATTCTTGGACTATTTAGAGCAAGTTGCTGGAACTGCGATCGCACAACGTTTTCAAGAGCACTTACCTGGCGCATCTCGCTCTAAATGGTTCAACCAATCTTGGGAAGAACGCCGTACTCACCGCACCGCCCGCCCTCCCTTCTGGACTCGTCCCACCAATGATCCCCTAAATTTAGCTACCGTTAGTTTGCCGAAGTTGTTGCACGAACGCTTGCAAGAAGCAGGTACAGACTTTGCCGTTGTGTACCCCAACTTGGCAACAATGGCACCACATATCGGGAATGAAGAAATGCGGCGGGCTGTTTGCCGTGCAGCTAACACTTACCATGCTGATATTTTCCGCCCTTATAGCGATCGCTTAACACCCATTGCTTCCATCCCAATGAATACGCCCGAAGAGGCGATCGCTGAATTGGAATATGCGGTGAAAGTGCTGGGACTCAAAACAATTCAAATCCCCGGACATATCCGCCGTCCGATTCCCGCTTTCGAGAAGTATGGGAAAGAAGTAGCCAACGAAGCCATTTGGATTGACACTTTTGGCTTGGATAGTAAATATGATTACGATCCCTTCTGGGCGAAGTGCGTAGAACTTAAAGTTGTACCCACCACCCACTCTTCTGGTATGGGCTGGATAAATCGGCGTTCAATTAGCAATTACCAATACAACCATATTGGTCACTTTGCATCGGCTGCGGAAGCACTATGTAAATCTCTGTTCTTTGGTGGTGTAACTCACCGCTTCCCCACACTCAAGTTTGCCTTTTTAGAAGGAGGTGCAGCTTGGGGTGCTAGTTTGTACACCGATTTGATTTGGCACTGGGATACCCGCAATAAAGACCATATGGTGGAAAATAACAATCCTGCCAATGTTAATTATGAAGAACTGCTAGAATTCTATACCCGCTATGGTGATGAATTAGTACATGGTCGTTTAGATCAGCTAGGCAGTGGTCTAGGTTTCCACGCTGACTTAATATCTCCCCTAGAGCCAGGTGATTTGGATGAATTCGCCGTAGCAGGAGTTACGAAGCCAGAGGATATCCGTGATCGCTTTTTGAATCATTTCTACTTCGGGACAGAATCAGATGATACCCGTGTAGCCCAAGCCTTTAACCGGAAAGCTAATCCTTATGGCGATCGCGTTAAAGCCTTCTTAGGTTCCGATTCTGGTCACTGGGATGTACCTGATATTACTGCGATCGCAGCTAATACCTATTCAATGGTAGAACGCAAGATTATCACCGAAGAAGATTTGCAATATTTCCTGTCAATTCATCCCTTGGAGTTATACACCAGCCTGAATCGTGACTTCTTCAAAGGTACGGCTGTCGAGAAAACAGCAGATGAATTTTTGGCTACGAAAGGGAGTAGGGGCTAGGTAATACGGTTCGGTTTAAGAGACGCGATTTATCGCTGTCTCTACAAAGGATTGATTCTTCGGCGATTTATCGCGTCTTTGCCAATGCCTATAAACATTTGATGAGGGTAAACTATTATGACGATCGCTCTAGACCGCCCACAAAAAACTAGGTCTGCTCAGATTCGGGAAAAACTTGGTTATCCAATCATCGACACCGATGTACATACCCAGGAATTTGAACCAGCAGTCTTGGATTATTTAGAGCAAGTTGGTGGAACTGCACTTGTCGAACGTTTCAAAGAGAATTTACCAGGATCTTCCATCTTTAAGTGGTACAAGCAAACTTGGGAAGAACGTTTTGCTTATCGCAGCAATCGCCCTAACTGGTGGGGTCGTCCCACAAAAAATACTTTGAATTTGGCTACCATTAGCTTACCCAAGTTGCTGCATGAGCGCTTGCAAGAAGCAGGTACAGACTTTGCAGTTGTGTACCCCAACTTGGCAACAATGGCACCACATATCGGCAACGAAGAAATGCGGCGGGCTGTTTGTCGCGCACTTAACACCTACCATGCTGACATTTTCCGCCCTTATAGCGATCGCTTAACACCCATTGCCGCGATTCCACTGCACACTCCCGAAGAAGGGATTGAAGAGTTGGAATATGCGGTGAATGTACTGGGACTCAAAGCAATTCAAATCCCCGGTTATGTTCGTCGTCCAATTCCTGCCTTTGAGAAATATGGCAAAGAAGTGGCTAACGAAGTGGTTTGGATTGATAACTTTGGTTTAGATAGCCAGTATGATTACGATCCATTCTGGGATAAGTGCGTAGAACTAAAAGTTGTACCCACAACTCACGCTTCTAGCCAAGGTTGGACAACTCAGCGTTCTGTTACCAACGCCCAGTACAATCACATTAATCACTTTGCCTTTGCGGCGGAAGCATTATGTAAATCGCTGTTTTTTGGTGGAGTGACTCGCCGCTTCCCGCAATTAAAATTTGCCTTCTTAGAAGGT
The DNA here is from genome assembly GCF_036919595.1 of Nostoc sp. Lineage (GTDB taxonomy): Bacteria > Cyanobacteriota > Cyanobacteriia > Cyanobacteriales > Nostocaceae > Nostoc. Next base: position 43,713 of record NZ_JBALCO010000190.1, read on the forward strand.
GGTTCAGCTTGGGGTGCTAGTCTATACGCTGATATTATTTGGCACTGGGAAACCCGCAACAAACAACATTTATTGTTAAATAACAATCCTGCAATTATCGATAAGGAAGCATTAGTAGAGTTGTACACTCGCTACGGTGGCGAACTTGTAGATGGACGCTTAGATCAAATAGGTGACGGTTTAGGATTCCACCATCAACTATTGTCTCCAGAAAATCCAGGCGAACTTGATGAATTTGAACTAGCAGGAATTAATCAGCCAGAAGATGTGCGCGATCGCTTTTTGAATCATTTCTACTTCGGTACGGAATCAGACGATACCCGTGTATCCCAAGCTTTTAACCGCGCTGCTAATCCCTTTGGCGATCGTGTTAAAGCCTTCTTGGGTTCTGATTCTGGTCACTGGGATGTGCCTGATATCACCGCCGTTACTGCCAACGCCTACTCGATGGCAGAACATGAAATCATTACCGAAGAAGACCTCCGCTACTTCCTTTCAATCCATCCTTTGGAGTTGTACACCAGTCTCAATCAAGACTTCTTCAAAGGTACAGGTGTTGAGAAAGCCGCAAACGAATATCTAGCTGGGAAATAGGGAATGGGGAGTAGAGAAAGAATGGCTATGCCCCATGCCCAATGACCAATTCCCATCCTTTACAACGTTCCATGTTCCATTTCCTCTGTTCACTTGTGGGGTGGGTCCTTTCCCACTCTACATTTCTCCTAAAATTCTGTCTCTGATTGCTACCTAATTGTTGAAACAATAACATGTCATCATAGTTTATCCTCATTATTTCAAGAGTTAAGGATGATTTGATTATGGTGCTAAATATTACAAAACCAAAGGACTACATTAACGTAGCATCTTCTTTGTCCAAAGAACTTGCTCAATCCGCAGTTGAACGGGATGCCCAAGCTGGAGTTCCAGAAGAGGAAATTAATAAACTGCGTGAGAGTGGTTTGTTAGGGCTGATTGTCCCCAAGCAATATGGTGGGATTGGCGCAACTTGGATTGATGCCTTAAAAATTGTCAGAAAACTGTCAAAAGCAGATGGTTCAATTGGTCAGTTATATGGTAATCGTCTTAATTTGACGACTTTGGGTCACGTTTTGGGCACACCAGCTCAAAAAGAAAAATATTATAGAGAAACTGCTAAAAATAACTTATTTTGGGCAAACGCCATGAATCCGCGGGACACCAGGCTGAAAATTAACCCAGAAGGCGATAATTTTCGGGTTAATGGTGTTAAAAGTTTTGGTACGGGTATTTCTGTTGCAGATTATCGGGCATTTTCCGCTTTGGAAGATGGCGTAGAATTGCCCTTCATATTCATAATTCCCAAAGACAGGGAAGGGATAGTTTCTAATCAAGATTGGGACAACATCGGGCAACGTCGCACTGATAGTGGTAGTTTTACATTTAACAATGTCCTAGTAGAGAAAGATGAGATTTTGGGGCCACCCAATTCCCCTGATACTGCCTTCTCAACTTTTCTTGCTATTATTGCCCAGCTAACAAAAACCAACGTTTTTCTGGGAATTACTAAAGGAGCCTTCGCCGCTGCTCGTGAGTACACTAAAACTACTACTAAAGCGTGGATTATATCAGGTGTAGATAGTGCTACTCAAGACCCATACATCCTGCATCATTACGGTGATTTTTGGATTGAAATCCAAGCTGCGATCGCTCTAGCCGACCAAGCAGCTGAGAAGCTGCAAGCAGCATGGGACAAAGATGCAGCACTCACTCATCAAGAGAGGGGAGAAGTTGCGATCGCAGTTTTCGCAGCCAGAGGATTAGCTAGCCGTGTAGGTATAGATATTACCAATCGCATCTTTGAAGTTACCGGAACTCGCGCTACTGCAACAAAATATGGATTTGACCGTTATTGGCGGGATTTACGAACCTTTACCCTCCACGATCCTGTGGACTACAAATTGCGAGCGATCGGCGATTGGGTACTCAACGATCAACTACCCGTCATCACGCAATATTCTTAAAACATTAGGAATTGGGAATGGGGCATTGGGCATTAATTATTCTCTTCTATTCCCTCATCCTCCTCATTCCCCACTGTCTTGCCCGGCTCAAAATCCAAAATTTAAAATCTAAAATCCAAAATTGATATGACTCAACTAAAAACACTTCCTACCTATGACCCAAGTTTATTTGAAGGAGCCGCTGAGGGCTACGCTCAATATAGAACTAAATACCCACCTGTTGTATTCGATAAACTAGCCGAAATATTTAACCTCAATGGTCAAGGACGACTCCTTGATTTGGGTACTGGACCAGGATTAATTTCAATTCCTCTGCGAACCAAATTTGAGGAAGTTGTGGCGATCGATCCCGATCCCGATATGATTGCAGAAGCTAAACGGCAAGCAGCAGCAGTAGGAGCAAATAATATTACTTGGTTAGAACAAGGAGCAGAGTTAATCGACTCTAGTTTAGGGACATTTAAGTTAGCCACTATTGGTAGAGCCTTCCACTGGATGGAACGCGAATTAGTACTTGAGAGCCTTTATAAATTGCTTACTGATGATGGTGGATTAGCACTGCTTCAGACTGGTGACAACCCTTGGGAAAGCAATTTACCTTGGAAACAAGCTGCTGTTGGAGTAGTGAAGAAATGGTTAGGTGATGAGCGACGGACTGGACAACGAGGACAAGGCATTCGTAAGCCAGTCGATCCTCCCCATGAAGTCGTAATTGCCAATTCGGCTTTTGTTCCTCAAGAAGTCTATGAAGTGCCATTTGAAAAATCTTGGACTCTCGATAGCTATCTCGGCTACTTATACACTACAGCATTCTCTCTCAAAATTTTCTATGGCGATAACGCCCCAGCATTTGAAACGGATCTTAGAGAAGCGCTACTAGCAGTTGAGCCGTCTGGACATTTTACAGAAGAACTCAAAGCTACAATCCTAGTCGCTTGGAAATACTAGCAAAATTGAACACGAACAAGACAGAGTTTCACTCACAAATTTTAATTTTCCACTAGCACAACATTGGAGTGGGTCTTTCTCACTCCACTTTCTAAATTTTTCCCTCCTAACTGTTAAGTTTTCAATTCCTCAAGTCGTTGCAGGGTGGGTTATACCCACTCTATTTCCTAACTTCAGATATTACAAAAAATTATTTTACTTATTAAAAAGTTGTCTCCGATGACACAGATGCATTATCCGAGTGAGTTTAACCAATTAAAAAAACTGTTTTAGCTGTTTACAATCAACAGTGTTTTGTAGTTTGTTTGATTTAGTTATAATAAATTTGCATAAATTAAGAGCAATAATATTAATAAATGTACATTAATTAAGACTGCGAGTTTTTGATAAATGTTTTTTCTACAAATAAAAATACTTAATTAATCTGGTTTTAAAATAAATTAATAAATAAAATTTTTTTGGTTATTTAACTTGCAATTAATCATAATTGTTCTGACCACCTAGAAGGGAATAAATAAAACAACTCATGCCATCTTTAAAAGCAAAGTTTGAATTCAGGAAAAGCCAGAGAACAACACGTCGTTCCTTCTTGTTTGCTCTCGGCTATTGCATAATGCTATCGACGGTTCTATCGAGTTGTAGTGGAGCAAAAAATAACACTCAGCAGTCAGCAGCTTCCCCTGAGTCGGTAGCTTCATCTAGCACTACAGAGAAATCAACTGAGAAACAAGTAGTACGGATTGTCCGTTCAAAACAACTTACCCCTTTAGCAGTTTTAGAAAAACAGGGTTCCTTAGAAAAGCGATTAGAGCCTCTAGGTTTTAAAGTGCAGTGGACTGAGTTTGCGGCTGGGCCACAACAGTTAGAAGCCCTAAATGCAAATGGACTAGATATTGCATCTACAGCCGAATCGCCTCCTGTATTTTCCCAAGCAGCAGGAGTGCCCCTTGTTTATCTAGCTACTACACGTCCTAGTGGTAAATCTATTTCACTTTTAGTTCCTGTAAACTCTCCGATTAAAACTGTAAGCGATTTGAAAGGCAAAAAAGTGGCTTTTCAGAAAGCTTCTATTGGTCACTACCTATTAGTTAAAGCATTAGAAGATGCAGGACTGAAACTGAGTGATGTCAAATCAGTTTTTTTACCTCCAGCAGATGCAAATGCGGCATTCAATCAGAATAAAGTGGATGCTTGGTATATTTGGGAGCCATTTGCTACTAGAAATGTACAAAATAAAATTGCTCGTGTTTTAGCAGATGGGGGGAAGTTGAGGGATACGGGTAACTTTTACTCAACCTCGCGCCAATTTTATCAGGCTCATCCTGATGTAATCAAAGTGTTTTTAGAGGAGCTAGAAAAGAAAGAAATCTGGACTAAGGATCATCCCAAAGAAGTAGCACAACTGCTTGCTCCTGTAACTCAGCTAGATCCGCCAACTCTAGAAACAATGCATAAAAAATATGATTATGGGCTAGTACCAATTACCGAGAAAACTATTATCAAGCAACAGCAAGTTGCAGATAAGTGGTACAACCTCGGACTTATCCCCAAGAAGGTAAATGTTAAAGATGGCTTTTTAACGCCTGAAGAGTACACCAAAATTACTCCCTCTGACGTTCTAGCGAATAAATAATTATCTGAAGAAAAAATTAAAGCACAGGAGAGTATTATGCCTACCTCGACTTTGACAAAGGTTAAAATTAGTGCTATAGATGCCCCTTTGGGAGCTATAGTTACCGATTTTGATGCCAGTCAAGCGATCGCACCTGAAGTTATATTACAACTTAAGAAAGCTCTACGTGATCGCCATATCTTGATCTTCAAAGAGCAACAACTCTCTGATGAACAGCTTTTGAACTTTTCTTTATACTTTGGCGCACTCTTTGTACCATCTGATGAAACTCCAGTATTGGCTTCTAAACCAGGAGAAACTCCGGTGGTGATTCCGATTTCCAACGTCGATGGTGGCTATACCGGTACTGGAGAACTAACTTTCCATTCTGACCACAAATGGACTCCCACCCCATCTAGTGGTTCGCTTCTTTATGCTTTGGAAATACCTTCTCAAGGTGGAAATACTTATTGGTTAAATACCAATTTGGCCTATGAGGCGTTAGACAAAACCACCAAAGAACGGATTGCAGATTTACAGTTAATTACCTACAACCCATTCTTGCGAGATCGGAATGCACCCCGCTCTTTGTATCGTTTAGACAAGAATATTCCCTTAATAAGTCCTATCTTTCCCCATCCTCTAGTGCGGACACATCCTGAAAGTGGCAAAAAGCATCTTTACTTAGATGCTGCTACAGAAGTAGAAATTGTCGGGTTAGCAGCCCAAGAAGGATCTAAACTGATTGAACAGTTGCGTCAGCATTTGAATCAGCCCCAATTCTACTACCAACACAAATGGTCTGTAGGCGATATTGTCTACTGGGATAATCAAGCTACCTTGCATTATCGTCAAGCATTCGATCCGAATGAGCGACGGGTATTGAAGCGGGTTAGCCTTGCAGGTAGTCGTCCCTTTTAGTCTCTATATCTGAAGTAGAGATGCAAGAAATTGCCTCTCTACAAAGCCAGAATCATAATTGAAAATTATCCACCCTAATTCATAAATCAGATAGCAGAAAAAATTGAGTTATTAGGTAAAAGTATTTAGCTCAAATCCGCTAAATAACATGTTAAATATATATTCAAAACTTTGAAAACAATAATAAATTATTTTCAAATATTATATTGAATTAAATTATATTAAAATATATTTTATTTAAAAGAATAAGAATAGTGTTTATAAACACTTCATTAAAATTAGATAATAGATAAAATTTAGACGTAAATTAATAGTTTTCAAACATCACAGGTAGATTGAAAAGCAAAATTAATTTATTTAAAATTTGATTGATTTTCTTTCAATCAGAGATTAGTTTAACCTGAAGCTCTAAAATGTTTAGCAATACCGTTAAAATTAAGTCACCAATAATCAGAAAAGTAGTATTATTTGTAATGCCTAGTTTTTTGGCTTTATCTACCACATTAATAAGTTGTACGTCAACTAGCGATAATACAAATACTGCAATCGGCTCAAAAGCAGATCCAGCAGCGACAAAAACTATTACTTTTAAAACAAAAGTGCTGCGAATTGGGTATCAAAGCTCTGGTGATTTGGTTAGAGTGACAGGAGTTTTAGAAAAACGTCTGGAACCTTTGGGTGTCAAAGTTGAGTGGGCACAATTTGCCCAAGGACCGCAACTTATGGAAGCGATGAATGTCGGTAAAATTGATGTTGGATTGGTTGGAGAAACTCCTCCCATTTTTGCCCAAGCTGCTGGTGCAAGAATCGCCTATCTTGCTGGTAGACGAATTAAAGAATATGCAGCTATCACTCCACCAACACTTATAAGTGAAAAATAGATACTAATCAGATATGAAGTCTAGGGACTGGGGACTAAGAAAGAGTTTTCCAATACCCAATCTTGAATCCTTTCAGGCCAACTAAAATACCAATTTACTAAACCCAAAAAGATATTTTTGGAAGTAGTGTCATATCAAATTTTAATACTAGATTGGTGTTTTAGGAGGTTGACAGAACAACTTCCTATTATCTTACTTGGTGAAAGAAAGTAAGACTGACAACGTAAAAGCTAAAACTTACAAGGAAAATCACAACTCATGAACAAGCCATTTCAACCACAACGCCGTACAGTTTTGAAGCGTATTGTCCAATATTCAGTACTGGGACTGTTTACTTTATCATCTTCCTTGGTGGGTAGCCTTGTGCAAAACACCCAAGCGCAGACAGCCAAAGTAATTAACTTGGCGTATCAAAGTTCTGGTGATATTGTCAAGTCCAAAAAAACTGTTGAGCCACTTTTTAAAAAATTGGGTGTAACCGTGAATTGGGTTGAACCATTCGCAGCAGGGCCGCAATTGATAAAAGCGCTGGATGAAGGTAAAGTGGATATCGGTACTGTCGGAGAGACACCTCCAATATTTGACCAAGCTGCACGCCCAGGCCTCATCCCTGAAGTTGTCTATCTTACTGGACGCCCGCCCACCGATGGTACAAACCAAGGTATTATAGTGAAAGCTAATTCTCCCATTAAGAAAGTAGCTGATCTTAAAGGTAAGAAAATTGCTTTTCAGGTAGGGTCGAATGCACAGTATTTACTAGCAAAAGCGTTGAAAGAGGTAGGGTTAAAAATTAGCGATATTCAAATCGTTGCTTTGACTCCAACTGGGGCCCGCGATGCCTTTATTCAAGACAAGGCTGATGCCTGGGTGGGTGGCGATCCCCTTTTAGCTGCTGTGGAAAGTACTACCCCAATTCGGAATCTGAGAAATGCAGCAGGAATTAACATTCTCAACGGGTTTTATATTGGCAGGCGTGCATTTGTCACCCAAAATCCGCAATTGGTGCGAGTGTTTTTAGAGGAAGCAGAGAAGGTAGGAGAAGCGGCTGAAAAAAACCCAAGCGATTATGCCAAAATTTTAGTTGATGAACAGAAATTACCTCCAGCAGTTGCACTAAAGGTGGCAAGCCGTCGTAATTATAGATTGAAAAAAATTACACCTGCGATCATTGCCCTACAGCAGAGCGTTGCTGATTTTTATTTTGAGGAAAAAGTCATCTCGCGTAAGATTGATATCAAACAAGGGATTCTTTCTGATCTAGTGTATAAAGCGATCATACCTGATAATATCAAGTAACGGTAAACAGGTAGAGGCAGGTTTGTTCAGCTATTAACTTGGCTAGCTATTAGACTGTAGCGAAAGTTTGCCTAACTTTAACAAAGGGCTTAACAAGTTGCTCAACTAACTTGTTAAGCCTATTGTCTGGTTAAGTAAAAACAGAGGAAGGAACGGGAGCATCCAGTTTTGGAAGATTTACCACTTATGGGAAAATTTAAAGGGAAATAACCCTGTGCGATCGCTGACAATGAACCAAGAGAAAGAAG
>NZ_JBALCO010000191.1:0-17199 GCF_036919595.1 Nostoc sp.
CCGTAAATGAGGCACAAGACATCCATGCCTCTGACTCTACCATCAATGTGTATTTTCTCCGGTAACCTTTGCGAACCCCATGAACGGTTACCTTTTACCTGACTTGTGACACCACGCAAATCAATCACTTCTCCTTGGGAGTTTCCTTGCAGATCTGTACCCAGAGGTAATGAATCATTTGTGGACTGAATTTTTACCACCAGATTATTGAAGTCAGCAGCATTATTACCAGACCCATCTTTCCAAGCAAGGGAAAAGTCATCATTCCCCAAGTCTGTAATCTTTTGTGTTAAAGGATCAGAAAATAGTATGTCTGTGAATGGACTTATTCCAGCCCGTACAGCATCAGTTGTGCTATTTTTCACCAAATAAAATCTGAAGTCATCACCGGAGTTAAATTCCAACAGATGTGTCAAATTGTCAATATTAAACCCATTGGGAAGATTGGCAATAGCAGAGAAAATTACCTTAGCTCGGTCTAAAGCTGCTTGGGTATAACCTGCTGCGCCTGGAGCAATACCATTGATGTTACCTTGAGCATCGTCAACGGTAAACACTCCTAGTTCATTTACAAGATTAGAGCTTTGTCCGGTGAGAGTAACTTGAAGTTTTGATTTGCTACTGCTATCAGAGATTTTAAAGATATCATCCGCAATTTTTGAAAGCTTGGAGGTAGGTGTGCCTTTATTGTCTTCGACAGCTAATGCAAATGTGTCAGTGGCACTGACACCATCATTATCTTTAGCTTGTACCTTAATTGTCAGATTGACAACATCAGCGTTAGTTGGTGTACCGCTAAATGTGCGCGTCGCCGCATTGAATTTCAGCCAGTTAGGTAGATTACTGGCATCTTGTAGAGTTGCTGAGTAAGTAAGATTATCTCCAGCATCAACATCATTGAAAGTGTTAGCATCAAAAGTAAAGCTGAAAGCTGTATCTTGTTTAGCTATTTGATCGGCGATCGCATTTTGTAAGTTGGGTGCATCATCTACACCAGTCAGGTTAATGGCTAGAGTTTTGCTATCATTAGCAGTACCATCGCTAACTGTAACGGTAAATCCTTCTGTAGCGTTACTTGTCAGTGCTTCAATTGCACCATCAACGGGTGTAAAGGTATATGCTCCGGTGCTAGTGTCGAGACTGAGTGTACCGTAAGTTCCGGTTTTGGTAACATTGGTGCCATTAACTGTACCACCAGTAATCCCGTAGCTGAGGGTTTGTCCGCTATCTCGGTCAGTAGCTGCTAATGTACCAGTTTGAGCAGTAAAGGTATCATCATTGGCTGTATCAGTGTAACTGATGGCGGTGGGAGTATTCAGAGTCGGTGTATCGTTCACACCAGTCAGGTTAATATTTAAGGTTTTACTATCATTAGCAGTACCATCGCTAACTGTAACGGTAAATCCTTCTGTAGCGTTACTTGTCAGTGCTTCAATTGCACCATCAACGGGTGTAAAGGTATATGCTCCGGTGCTAGTGTCGAGACTGAGTGTACCGTAAGTTCCGGTTTTGGTAACATTGGTGCCATTAACTGTACCACCAGTAATCCCGTAGCTGAGGGTTTGTCCGCTATCTCGGTCAGTAGCTGCTAATGTACCAGTTTGAGCAGTAAAGGTATCATCAATTGGCTGTATCAGTGTAACTGATGGCGGTGGGAGTATTCAGAGTCGGTGTATCGTTTACACCAGTCAGGTTAATTGCTAGAGTTTTGCTATCATTAGCAGTACCGTCGCTAACTGTAACGGGAAATCCTTCTGTAGCGTTACTTGTCAGTGCTTCAATTGCACCATCAATGGGTGTAAAGGTATATGCTCCGGTGCTAGTGTCGAGACTGAGTGTACCGTAAGTTCCGGTTTTGGTAACATTGGTGCCATTGATTGTACCACCAGTAATCCCGTAGCTGAGGGTTTGTCCGCTATCTCGGTCAGTAGCTGCTAATGTACCAGTTTGAGCAGTAAAGGTATCATCAATTGGCTGTATCAGTGTAACTGATGGCGGTGGGAGTATTCAGAGTCGGTGTATCGTTTACACCAGTCAGGTTAATTGCTAGAGTTTTGCTATCATTAGCAGTACCGTCGCTAACTGTAACGGGAAATCCTTCTGTAGCGTTACTTGTCAGTGCTTCAATTGCACCATCAATGGGTGTAAAGGTATATGCTCCGGTGCTAGTGTCGAGACTGAGTGTACCGTAAGTTCCGGTTTTGGTAACATTGGTGCCATTGATTGTACCACCAGTAATCCCGTAAGTGAGAGTTTGTCCGTCTGGGTCACTAACTGCTAAGGTACCAGTTTGAGTCGTAAAGGTGTCATCATTGGCGGTATCAGTGTAACTGATGGTGGCCGGAGGGTTTAGGGTATTGTTATAATAAATTTTAACATCATCAAGATTCCAAGAACTTACTGTATAAACGCCACTGTTACCGATCTGAAAGCCGAAACGCACTTGGGTGGCACTACTCTTGTAAGCTGTGATATCAAAACTTTGTTTTGTCCAAGCATTATCTGCAATTGGAGACCCACCTGTCGTCCATACAGAAACCCAACTACTGCCATTGAACACCTCAACAGTGTTCTGCATGTAAGGGGAGTAATCGCTATTCAACCAACGGTAGTAATCGAAGTTCAACTTGCCTGTACCGTTAGTGTTAATTACAGGGCTAGTTATGTAATAGTAGCCATGTAACGCTGCTGTCGATGCATTCCCACCGATAACGACACCAGCAACACCATTATCGCTGGTGGCGGTGTTGTCAAAAGCTGGGTCAGGGTTACCATCATTTTGTCCAATAGAAGCAGTCGCAGAGCCAATTTGCCATTCTGATCCTAAAGTCCACCCAGCATTGTTATTGGCAAATGTTTCGGAAAATACTGGTCCAAGGACGTGGTTGAAAGTCTCCACAATATCGGATTTGAACGCTAATGTTGGGCTAACATCCCCCTTGCTAAACTCCAAAATCCAATTGCCGCCCAAATTAGCATTCCCAGTTAAAGTGACAGAAGCAGCAATATTTGACCCTGTTAACTGGTGCAATTTATTAACAAATTCTTCCCCCGCATCTCCGGTTGCAACATTACAACCGTAGAGCATCAAAGTCAGCCCATCTCTTGACCAACTTTGCAACTGAGATGCGTAAATATTCAGGGTATCAAGACTAAGTTGAGTGTTACCCAAATACAGACAACCTGGTGAACCGTGAGAAACAATGTGAACTGTATTAACTTCTGGACGGTGTTGCAGAATATGGGTAATTTGGGCTACACCATCTTGCTCACCAGAAAGGACATATGCTTCAATACCAGGTAAAGCCCCCTGCAATAAAGTCTCAATATCATTAACAGTCGCATCAATAAAAAGCAGTTGAGTCGGTTTGTAATTCATGTTTTGGAAAATTTTTGATTTACTTATTAAACATTGCTGACTGTTTGCTATTTAAAAGCAAACGGAAATAGCGTCCTGATTTTTGTAGGGCAAGGACAAATACTATACAATTACTACTGTTATACAACGCCTGAAAATCTTTAACTAAAGAAACCTCAAAACGTTAGCTTATGTAGCCTTAGCCTCCAAATCACAAATTATTAGGAGTAGTTTTAAAAGGCATTTTTTTATAATATATGTAAATCTAACGATACATTTTATTTTAAACTACAGTATAAACACTTAAAAATTTGCGTTTCTGTTCTGAGTCTAGCTTGAGATATATAGGATTTAGGCATTGAAGCCTGAAACGTAGATCCCACTAGCCCCTAAAGGAGATTGGGGAATTTAAGTGCGTAAGTCCTGATTGAGCAAAAGTTATTCTTGCCCACTCCCAATTTTTTGTATAGAACAAACGTACTAAATGATATGCTATAATTCCCATACATTGATGTAGAAATCATCTCTGGTTGCTTACTTTGCTGAGTGCCAAAATTTACGGCATTAGTTGAGTTTGGCGCTATGGCAAAATCGACAAACAAAGCAGGTACGAGAGTTTAAAATAGTTGAATCCTAAACTCGACTCGGTGCTAGTAATTAACTTTGAAAGGCATTGAAGTCTATATTTCCATGTCTTACGAACCCCTGCACCACAAATATCGCCCCAAAAGTTTTGCTGAACTGGTGGGCCAAGAGGCGATCGCTACCACCCTCACGAACGCGATCGGCACATCCAAAATTGCCCCCGCCTATTTATTCACTGGGCCTAGAGGTACGGGGAAAACTTCTAGTGCCCGGATTCTAGCTAAATCCCTCAATTGTCTCAAAAGTGACAAGCCAACTGCTGAACCCTGCGGGGTGTGTGAAGTTTGTCAAGGAATCACCAAGGGCTACGCTTTAGACATAATTGAAATCGATGCCGCTAGTAATACTGGTGTCGATAATATCCGTGAATTGATTGAAAAAGCCCAGTTTGCTCCTGTGCAGTGTCGCTATAAGGTTTATGTAATCGACGAGTGCCACATGCTCAGTACCCAGGCATTTAACGCGCTACTAAAGACACTAGAAGAACCACCGAGGCATGTGGTTTTTGTATTGGCGACAACAGACCCGCAACGGGTGTTACCAACAATTATTTCGCGCTGTCAAAGGTTTGATTTTAGACGCATTCAGTTAGAAGCGATGGTCAAGCATTTAAGTGCGATCGCCTTTAAAGAAAACATTCATATTTCAGGCGATGCTGTAACCCTGGTAGCCCAACTTGCTCAGGGAGGGTTGCGGGATGCCGAAAGTCTACTTGACCAATTGGGTTTGTTAGCGGGTGAAGTAACACCGGATAGAGTTTGGGATTTGGTTGGGACAGTGAGCGAAAAGGACTTACTGGGGCTTTTAAATGCGATCGCTCAAGATAAACCCGAAGCAGTTCTGGACTGTACCCATAAAATTCTAGATCGTGGTCGAGAACCGCTAACTCTTCTGCAAAATCTCGCCGCCTTTTACCGCGATTTGCTGATTGCCAGAACAGCACCCAACCGCCACGATTTGGTTGCTTGTACTCAGCAAACCTGGACAGCGCTGGTTGAGTTTGCTCAATACTTCGATATGAGCGCGATTTTAGCAGGACAGAAACACCTGCGAGAAGCTGAAGTGCAAATTAAAAATACCACCCAGCCACGTTTGTGGTTAGAGGTAACATTACTAGGATTGTTACCGAGTGCGACGAATATTCAGCCACAAGCCCTAAGTGTCGCGCCGCGAGTTAACATACCTGCTGTATCTCCAAGCTATCCTCCAGCAGTTGCCCAAAATCAAGCAGTCTCTTCTGTACCTTTAGCCGAACCGCAAACAAATCATAATTCTGCATCTCCCAATCACTTAGCAGCTGCCCAAAATCAGCCCGTCACTTCATCTCCCGCAGTTGAACGGCAAACAATTCACAATTCTCACCTAGCAGCTGCCCAAAATCAGCCTGTAACTTCATCTCCCGCAGTTGAACGGCAAACAATTCACAATTCTGCTGCTAACTCAGTTTCACCACCAACCCCAGAACCTGTATCTGTTCCTGTGCCGCCTGCGAAAATCGAACCAGTAACTTCAGAAGTTGTTGAAGAAGCAGAATATGACTTAACTCAGGTTTGGCAACAGGTGCGTGCTAATTTTCCGATGCCTTCAAGACAAGCTTTATTGGGGCAAATGTGCCAGCTAATAGAGTTTAACGGTACTGTAGCGCGTATTGCTGTCAAAGGTTCTAAATGGTATGAAACACTTAAATCTGATCTGCCGATGATGAAGGCAGCTTTCCAACAGACTTTTAAGCGTGAAGTTCAAGTAAATCTGGAACAAGTAAGCTCTATAACTCCTACCTCAGCCAAAAAAAATCCTCCCCCAAAAGACTCGACTCGCATTCAGCAGCCACCATCTCCTAGTTATAACCAGCAAATTCCACCTTTAGCGCCAGTACCACAGCCAGCAACTCCACCACCAGCACCGACACCAGCACCAGTAAAAAGCGAGTCGGTAACAAGGAATGGAAATGGTGTAAATGAAAATGGGGCAAATGGAAATGGGGCAAATGGAAATGGGGTGTTCGCTTTGCCTACAGCGTCAAAACGAACACCCACACCTGATTGGGAACCTGACGAAGTAGCGATCGCAGCTCAACGTCTAGCAGAATTCTTCAACGGACAAATTATCCGCTTTGCAGAGGATTCAACACAATTCTCCGATTCTATAACTACACCTGAGTGGGTAGAGGAATCAGAAGTTGATGATGAATAAAAAAATGCAAAATTATTTTTGCTAATTCTGCATTTTAAATTTTAAATTCTCTGTTGGGGGCTATTCCCCATTCCCCGTATGCAAGGTTTTCACCCATTTCAAGCGCTTTGGTCTTACCGACATGCGGGCAGTAGTACTGCTCATGACCACTAACCAGTGCAACATATATAAACTGCCACGCAGGGTTTGCACCAGTATCAGAAAATATGTAGAAAGTGGGAATTTCTGATCTTGACGTATCCGCCTTAGACCTGTGTACATCCCCACCATCGACATAGTAACGGACAAGCCTGTGATCGGACTTAACATTGGTGGACGATGACGGGCGATCGCCATTAGTAAATCTGGTATTGTTGCTGTCGGCAAGATATACATAATCAGCATAAAAATCAGCAAATCCCAGCTTTTGCGCCATCCCATGCGGTTTTTGAGAATTAAATCCCAATAATCTAAATAGCGTTGATATCCGCCTTCTGCCCAACGGTTGCGCTGATGCCAGAGTGCAACTGCACTTGTCACTCCTTCTTCTTGCACCGCTGGATGAAAAACACACTCAATATCCCATTTTTCTAAATGTAAGCGGATTGTCAAATCTAAATCATCGGTAATGGTTTCCTCGTTCCAGCCACCGCAGCTTTTCAAGGCTGAACGCCGGACAAATTGACCATTGCCCCGCAGTTCGCCAATACCACCAAGGGCAGTCCGCTGTTGCTGAAACCAGGTATCAAGTGCCATTTCTGCCATTTGACCCTTAGTCCAAAAGTTTTCTTTAGCGTTGGCGATCGCTTTTCGCACCTGCACCGCCCCCACCTTTTCTCTTTGAAATAAAGGTATTACCTGTAGTAACAAGTCTGGTGTCACTTGGGCATCAGCATCAAATACTGCTATAATATCGCCCTTTGTCAGCGGCAATACCTGATTCAACGCCCCTGATTTGCCACCACTAGCTTCTGCTGAACGCCTTAGTATTTTCAGTTGTTCGTATTTCTGTTCTAATTCTGCTAATAAATGTGGCGTGCTATCACTGCTGTGATCGTCAATTATCCATACTTCGTACTGCCCACCTGGATATTCCAGATTACAAAGATTATTGACTAATTTAGCAATTACCGTTTCCTCATTTTTCGCAGCCACTAGCACAGATATAAAGGGCAAATCTCCCTGTATTTCTTTTGGATAGCGACGGGATTTAGCAAACACTACCACCAAAGCATGAAATCCTAGAATGGTGGTCAGTCCTAGAATTAATATGGAAGCCCAAGAAACTAAATGTAGAGCGATCGTGCCACTCCAGACGATAGTCAAGACTAGAGCGGCTTTGCGTCTACGACCTTGAAACTGGGATGTTACAGACACAGGTTCTGTCTCAGACGCTGACTCCTCATCTACTGATAGGTCAGACAACAAGGAGTTGAGCGAATCAAGCTCTTGATAAGAATCTTCTTCGGGCCAGGAATTCGCTGGCATAGGTTAGTTGATTTAAAAACCAGTATTTGTCTACAGTTAGTAATTTTACGGACAAATATCCCCAAGCTACTTTTCCCGATATTAATCGAAATGGGCAAACTGCAATACCCGCTATCCCTAAGCTACAAGCCGCTGGGACTACCTTTGTTTTCACCGCCACTGTGCTTAATTACCTTGTATTAACCACCTTTGCTACTCTTAGACAGAGGCTTAATTCCTTTGATAACCACTTGGGTAGGAAGCTTGTATCGGACTTTCACTAATGGAAACTCCAGATTAGGAAAAGTGATCACAAGATAGCAGCAGTTTGTCGTTGCCAGCAATAGTAATAACGACATCCACCACTTTCCAGTGAGGATTTTTAGTGTTATTACCTCCAGCTTCGATAAAAGTTAATGCAGCATCATTGTAACCGAAATTTTAATATTTCTTAGCAGTAACTTCATTTATGGGACATTGGGCATGGGCTATGGGTCAATAGTTCTTCTTCCCATGCTCCCCTACTGTGTGCTTTAGACACATTTTTTGGGAATACTACTAAGAGCTACTAACGCTCTTTTACATCTCTGAGAAGAGAAAAATAAGATGGTGACCTTGAATCTTTTTCAAAGCCTCGCTTTATCAGCAAAGCCAAAAAAATCCTTGTTTGGAACCAAGCATGGAGAAACAAGGTTTTAAATATTCTCTAATAAGAGTAATAAAAGAACGCTAATATCCCCAGTTGTTAACTAACTTGAGGAATATTTAACAATGTCTATTGAGCAACTCCAGCCTGTCACTCAACAACAAGCAAGTGTTTACCTACCTTACATTCAGGGTGCTAGGCGCAATTTCTTACCCTATGCCATCAGTCTCTATCAAAAAGGGGTCTTGGAGGGACAGCGGAAGATAGAAGCCAGTGAGCATGTCCCCTTTGTCGCCTCCTGGAATGTTGGTACTTTACCCTCAGACTTAACGCGTTGCCGAATCCAGTTTGATGGCAACGCTGATTTAAGTTATGAACTGATGATGGCCAGTTTCGAGTTTATTAATTTTTTAATTGAACTTATGGACAACTATAAACGTCATCGTGCGACCGATTTTTCACAACTGTTTTACCGCAAGCTACTGCGTATAGAAGATTGATTAAACTCAGCCGGACTTTTGCAAGTTCGGCTTGTCTTTAAAACTACCCTATAGGATTATGAAATTTACCACTATTTCATTAGCGATCGCATAAATTCTTCAAATAAACCCACGATGCATGAACAACTACCATTTTTTTAATCACGCACTAATTAGATAAAGCTGATTAAAATAATTTTAAGTAATTTCTCTAACTATTATTTAAACTTAATAAACTACTAATCAGTTTAGCCAAGCCACTACAACAGGGATTTTAATGCTCAGATAATTCATTACTTTATATGTGCTTTTCAATCTTATTAGCACGTTTAATCGCTTGTCCAGTTAACGATTTCAATGGTGTTGGATACAAGCACATTGATTTATCGTAGTCGGGTATATGCTTTTCAAGCAAATTAACTAACCTATTACGAGCGATTTGGGCAAAATGGTCTTGAAAGTGAATTAGATACCAAAGTCAAAAACAAGGGTTTGTAATTGCCAGATCAATCTTTTGGCTTTTAGCTCAATTTATTGCACTTTGCCAATTTGCCAGACTTTTTTCAATATGTTCATCTCCGTAAAAAACAGCCCAAGCTTTATCTTCTACTCTACTGCTGGTTATCTTTCCTCTGCTGTCGTTCTTCGATGAGTCTTTCAATAATGCTACGTGGATCAGTTTTGTTTTGATGAGGTAATACAATAATATTTAAAGTTGGCGATCGTAATTCATTGCGGATACTATTAAAATAAATTGTACTTAGGGTTACAGGTTCTTTAATTGAGCGGTAGTTTTCAATCGTAAAATCTACAAGCATAATTCAACGCGCACAAGGCAGTTTTTTGTGATTTATTCACGTAAATATTATCTTAAAGGTAGACAAATCTCCACTTTTACTACAACAGATCATATGAACTAGCAGGCAGTGTAAGCTATTACCAGTAGATTCTTACACTTTAATACACGCAGTAATCCAGAACTCACCACAAGATAATTAGATCGACAATAGCAATATAAGAAGTCTAATCAAAGCAGGTATAGGGCAATGGTGCGATTAAAACCGTGGCAGTGGGTCGTCTTAGCAATCCCGATCGCTTTCATCATCATTTTCTTACTGGTAGCTGCCGGTTCACAAATTCATGCGTGGGGCATTAATTGGATTTGGGGTGTATTCACCCTTTTATTTGTGGGTTGGCGTTGGCTGTTGGTCAAATGGACTCAACCTGCTGTTAACCAAGTGGAAGCTGTATTAACCCAAGTCCGCGAAGAACTGGAATCGACAGCAGAGGATACAGTCGGGCTACCAGTGGGAAGTGATGTCACAAAGCTTGCAGAAACCGCCCTCCAAGAAATTCTGCAAGCAGCACAGAGCGATCGCCCGATTTGGGAAGACTGGCAAACCTTTTGGACACGATGCCAGGATTTGGTTGTAGCGATTGCTCGTATCTACAATCCTCAAATTCAATATCCCCTGCTGAACATTTACGTCCCCCAAGCTTACGGGTTGATTCGGGGAACGGTGGATGACGTGGATCAGTGGATGCAGAAGTTATCCCCTGTCCTTAATCAGGTGACGGTTGGACAAGCATACCAAGGATACGAGGTTTACCGGAAGTTGGAACCATCAGCTCGGAAATTCTGGAAGGCTTGGAACTGGGCACAGTGGGTCTTAAATCCGGTGGCGGCGGTAGCAAAACAAGTCAGTCAGGGTTCTAGTAACCAGGCAACTCAGCAATTATTAGGGAATTTGAGCCAGTTATTCCGGGAAGCTGCCCTGAGAAACTTATGCCGACAGGCGATCGCTCTCTACGGACGTGGGACATTACCAGCTTCAGCAACCGCTGTTTCTACCCCAACTTTACCCAAGGTAAAAACTCAAACACTCCGAGAAATCCTGACTCAAGCTCAACCAGCTGAGGCAGTTGAGCAAAAACCTGTCAATATTCTGCTGGTGGGGCGCACAGGGTCAGGAAAAAGTAGCCTAATTAACACACTATTTCAGGCGGATTTAGCAGAGGTAGATGTTTTACCCAGTACCGATCGCATTCAGAATTATCAATGGCAGACTCAAAGTGGGGAAGCCTTGACACTTTGGGATACACCTGGTTATGAACAAGTCAACCGTGCCGCTCTCCGAGACTTAGTGCTTGATTATGCCACCGATGCAGATTTGCTGCTGTTAGTTACCCCTGCTCTCGATCCTGCATTACAAATGGATGTAGACTTTTTGCAAGATATGAAAGCAGAAGTTGCAGATTTACCTGCGATCGCGATCGTTACCCAGGTAGATCGTCTGCGTCCCATCCGCGAATGGCAACCACCTTATGATTGGAAATGGGGCGATCGCCCGAAAGAAATTTCTATTCGAGACGCTACTGAGTATCGTGCCAAACTGCTAGGAAATTTCTGTAATTTAGTTTTACCTGTAGTTACAGGTGACAGCAAAACAAATCGAATCCCTTGGGGAGTGGAGGGGCTATCCTTGGGATTAGTAAATGCGATCGCACCTACTAAGCAACTCCGTCTCGCCCGCTTTTTGCGTAACCTCGAAGCCCGCACCATCGCCGCTGCCAAAATCATCGACCACTACACTTTCCAGATGACGACAACACAGGGACTAACGGCATTGCTCAAAAGTCCCGTCCTCCAGTTTGTTTCTACATTTTCAACCGGATCTCCAGCCCTAGCGTATATGCTGGCAGAGCAAATTCCCGTGGAACAATTGCCGATTGTGATTGGCAAACTTCAAATGGGATATGAGCTTTTCTCGCTTTTGAATGCAAGTAACTCTAACCCGCTCAACTTTGAATTGCTATCCCTCTGGCCGCTAATGCTGGAAAACTCCGCTTCACCCGATCGCAACGCCTGGGCATTTGGTCACGCCCTAGTGGAGTACTGGACTCAAAATTTGACAATTAAACAACTTCGGGAGCGATTTGAGTATTATCTATCGATTGCCAAATAATTTGTCTTAAGCAGGTTGATTATCCTCAAAAGTCTTAGTCGATTACACCTTTGTTCTTTTCTTCATCAAAACTTTATCAAATATACTGTTGATGTATGTATATTCTTTAATAGTCAGTATTGATACTTACTCTTAGAGAAGGTTTTGTGATGAAAAACAGCAGAGCTATTGCCAGTTTAATGATTAGTAGTGTGTTGGCACTGACTATTCCGGTTTTCATAAATCCGCACAAGGCAGATGCTAGCGATTATTCAGAAAACTTATGTCGCCGAACGGTCGTTGGCACATACCTAGCGACAGCTAGCCAAACAAATTCCACTTCTGGTCAACCCTCGTCATACCGCGAAATTATAACTTTTACCGCAGATGGCAATCTCATTGCCAATGACTCTAACGCTGGTGGTGTTCCGGGTTCATCCAACCCAAATGACCAACCCTTTGGTGTTGTACAAGGTAGCTGGAAATGTACTGAAAATAACAAGATTGTTGCTAAGGCATTAAATTTTAGTTTCCCATCAGGGTCATTAGCAGGCAACATTGTACTCACTGAATATCAATTGACCTTCAATCCGCAAACTGGAACAGTAAATGGAAGCGGCAAGTTTAACTTCTTTAACTTAAACAAAAGTCCACTAGATCAAAAGACTCAACCCCTTCCAATTCCACCCTTTAAATTCAGCTACCAAGGAGTGAAACTAAAGGCTGACTAATCAGTTTTGATTCTCAGGACTTACGCAGCGATGATTTGGTCATTGCGTTGCGGTAATAAATTTAATAACACTGAAACTGACTCTGGTACTATTGTTAACTTAAAAGGTGAAAAAGTTAGTAATTAGGACTCATCCCACTAACATTGTTGAATCAGTTTTGTAATAACAGCTTATTTCCCACTGCAAAGAAGGCTAAAAAGTTGGATGACGTAAGCGTATATTGTCCTACACATCGCTTTTATTCCATTAAATCATCTATTACAGGCTGACCCGGATAAAAGCGATCGCTCAGAATTTCCTCAAAAGGATATAAGCATTGTTTTGGAAAAGTTGAGAGTGACAGATTTGTTTCTCCTGATGCTAAATCCCTACTGTTTTCATAGGATTCCAGGAGTGCTTTTTCAAGGTAAGGCTTTAGGCTAGGATTTTCGCTCATCAATTTGAGAATTTCCCGTCGTTGGACTCTAATTGTCGCTAACCCTTCGGGTTCGCCAGTCGCTACAACGGGGGGAACCCCCGCAACGCGCTGGCGAACCAGCTACGACTCCGTTGCTTTGGCTGATATTCCCATTTGAGTAAATGCCCAACTAATATACTAAGACGATTTCTCAATTCTTGGCGTTCCTTTCTTCCCAAAGATTCGATTTCCTCAATTAAATTGGGCAAGTCAAGCTGGTTCCATTGGTGATGACGCAGAAGGTTAGCCTGTTCTTGAGTCCAAGTGTAAAAATCATTTTCGTAGAGGTTTGGCATCAGGTTTACCGCAGGTTGTCCGGTTTGTGGTATCTACATAGTGGATTCAAAACCTGGTGAACTTTCCCTAATTATAGTAAAGGCCCACAGATGTACATTTGTGTCAACTTCAGGTGAAAGCCTAGCCTGATAAATATTTGAGAATTTATCTCGTTTCCAGCTAGAGTCTGGGAACGATAATTCTCGTGTTTTGGCTTAAGTTGACACCCATGAGTAATGCTGCGCCCTAGTGTTAATTCTGTTTTGAGAAAAAGCTTTGAATCTAACAGCTAAAAAGTCACCACACTACGAATTGATTCACCTTTGTGCATCAATTCAAAAGCATCATTAATTTGCTCAAGGGGCATCACATGGGTAATCAAATCATCAATATTTATCTTACCTTCCATATACCAATCAACAATTTTCGGCACATCTGTACGTCCTCTAGCACCACCGAATGCTGAACCTTTCCAAACGCGCCCAGTTACTAATTGAAAAGGACGAGTACTTATTTCTTGTCCAGCACCAGCAACCCCAATAATCACACTGACGCCCCAACCTTTATGGCAGCATTCTAATGCTTGACGCATAAGTTTGACATTCCCGATACATTCAAAACTGTAATCAGCACCGCCTTTTGTTAAATCAACCAGATAAGGAACTAAATCACCCTCTACTTCTTGGGGATTGACAAAGTGCGTCATGCCAAACTTTTCTGCCAAGGCGCGTTTGCTGGGATTAAGATCCACCCCGACAATCATATTTGCTCCCACCATCCGCGCCGCTTGGATGACATTTAAACCAATACCACCCAAGCCGAAAACCACGACATTTGCTCCTGGTTCCACCTTGGCAGTATTGATGACTGCACCAACACCAGTAGTCACACCACAGCCAATGTAACAAACTTTATCAAATGGGGCGTCTTCCCGAATTTTTGCCAGGGCGATTTCCGGCAGCACTGTATAGTTGGCAAAAGTGGATGTACCCATATAGTGATGAATCATTTGCCCATCAATGCTGAAGCGACTAGTGCCATCGGGCATAACACCGCGTGCTTGAGTTAAGCGAATGGCTTGGCAAAGATTAGTTTTGAAGCTCAGACAATATTCGCACTGGCGGCATTCGGGAGTGTAAAGGGGAATTACATGATCCCCTGGTTTGAGGCTGGTGACACCAGCGCCTACTTCTACCACCACACCAGCACCTTCATGTCCCAAAATTGCCGGAAACAAACCTTCGGGATCGTTACCAGATAAGGTAAAGGCGTCGGTGTGGCAAACTCCGGTGGCTTTAACCTCAACTAACACTTCCCCAGCTTGTGGCCCCGATAGTTGAACGGTTTCAATCGTCAACGGCTTACCTGCGCTGTAAGCTACTGCTGCTTTAACTTGCAACGTCAGCCCTCCTATATAGTTTTTTGACGTTCTCTCCAATGCTGAAGCACGGGGATTATTTTACTTAAACATATTGAGCGCATGATCCACTTTTGCATCACTTCATCGTATTTAGTAAGCACGATCGCCGCTATAACGATAAATAGCACTTTGTTAAAATATCATTCTGTAGCTAAATTGGTTAAAGGCGGCAACAGCTGTTTTGCCAACGATGTAAACTTGATGTCAGCAGCAACCCCCAAATATTTTGTCCACCTCTCTATTAATACATTTTGTCACAGCTTATGAACCCTGCCCTAACTCAAATTGGCGCTCAAATGTCCAACCTGACTGGCGTAAGAGCAATCATGAAGGATATTATCGAGACATTACGAGCGGGTGCAGGGCAGGAGTTTATTAATTTGAGTGCTGGTAATCCGTTGATTTTGCCAGAGGTAGAGCAGTTATGGCGGGATTGTACTGCACAACTTCTCGCTAGCCCAGAATATGGTGAGGTAGTTTGTCGCTACGGCTCAAGTCAGGGCTATGCACCATTAATTGAAGCGATCGTCAATGATTTTAACAAACGCTATGGGTTAAACTTAAGCGATCGCAATATCCTCATCACCCCTGGCAGTCAAACCCTCTACTTTTACGCTGCGAATACATTCGGTGGCTACACCCCTAGCGGCGAGTTAAAACAAATTGTTTTGCCCCTCTGTCCTGACTACACAGGTTATGGTGGTATCTGCTTAGTTCCAAAAGCCCTAATCGCTCATAAACCAACTCTTGATATTGATGCAGCTAACCACCGATTTAAATATCGCCCCGACTTCAGCCAACTGTCGATTACAGAAAACACAGGTTGTGTCCTCTTCTCTCGCCCCTGTAATCCCACTGGCAATGTCCTCACTGATGATGAGGTGAAAAAGATTGTTGCCCTGGCTGCACCTTATAATCTGCCCGTGTTAATTGACTCGGCTTATGCGCCTCCCTTCCCAGCATTGAACTTTACCGAAATGACACCAGTGTTTGGTGATAATATCTTACACTGCATGAGTTTATCAAAAGCGGGATTACCAGGAGAAAGGATTGGTATTGCCATTGGAAATGAAAAGTGGATTGAGGCGTTGGAGTGTTTCCAAGCAAATATGAGTCTCCATTCTTCACGTTACGGCCAAGCGATCGCTGCTTTTGCAATCAATTCTGGTGCATTAGTGGAAATTTCTCACACTGTCATCCGTCCCTTTTATCAAAATAAGTTTACCGTTTTAGAAACCAGCTTAGAACAAGCGATGCCCAAGAATTTACCTTGGTTCCTACATCGCGGTGAAGGAGCAATTTTCGCTTGGTTGTGGTTAGAGGATCTACCCATCACTGATTGGGAATTTTATCAACGCCTCAAGCAAGTAGGTGTGATTATTGTCCCTGGAAGTACCTTCTTCCCTGGCTTAGAGGAAGAGTGGGCGCACAAGCATCAATGCTTCCGCATCAGCCTTACAGGCAGCGATGAGGAGATTGCCACTGGTATGCAACGTTTAGCAAAAGTGGCTGAAGAAGCTTATCAGCGTGCAGTTGTGAGTGCCTGATTAAGGGGACAATGAGACAAGGGAGAAATAAGCAATGCCCAATGCCCAATACAACTCTTGGAGAGGCTGCGCCCTAAGCGTAGCTATGCCGCAGGCTTTACGGCAAAGCTCAGTACAAGTGCCCAATGCCCCATGCCCAAATCAGATGATTGGTTAGAAATAGGTAAGATTGTTGCCCCTCAAGGGTTGTCTGGAGAATTACGGGTTTATCCTGTATCTGACTTCCCCGAAAGATTTGAGGTGCCAGGAAAACGTTGGTTGTTGCGTTCAGGTGAGACAGAACCACAACCAATCGAATTATTGACAGGACGTTACATCAGTAACAAAAACTTATATGTGCTCAAATTAGCTGGTGTGGAAAATTGCGATCAGGCGGAGGCGTTGCGTGGTTGTAAGTTAATGGTGCCAGCAAGCGATCGCCCCCAATTAGGCGAAGATGAATATCATGTCCTCGATTTGATTGGCTTGGAAGTCTTCATGCAAGCATCTGGCGAACTCGTTGGTACGGTGGTAGATATCATTCCTGCGGGGAATGATTTGTTAGAAGTGAAGTTGCATGAATCATTTGCTACTGACAAAAAGCAAAAGACTGTTTTGATTCCATTTGTACAAGCGATCGCACCAGTGGTAGACTTGCCATCTGGCCGCATTGAAATTACGCCACCGCCTGGGTTATTGGAAATTAATAATTAGGTCGTTACTTGATCTACCTCTAGCTAGTAATAAACACATTTGACTTTGAATCATTAAGGAGTCATGTAAAAATAACTTGAACAATTGTCCGAATAGTTAGAGTATCAGAATGTAACGGAATTAAAGCCTTATATGTCTGATAACCAGGTAGTCGAAAGCATTCAAGACAAGTATGATTCGTTATTGCCCTACTTGAACGAGAAAACACGGCGTATTTGGGCAGCAATCGAAGCCCGAAGCCTGGGACGGGGAGGTGTCAGTCTGCGAGCGCAACTGGGCTATCCCGCACTACAATTCATGCAGGGATGCGTTTGCTGTCAGAACAAGATGGGGTGAAAACGGAGGACGACAGGACTCGAATCC
>NZ_JBALCO010000192.1:0-10069 GCF_036919595.1 Nostoc sp.
TATCCGCTCGCTTAATCCTCGTGAAGTCCAAGAAGTTTATGGTTGGCTCTTAGGGGATTGGGCAGTGCGGTCTTTGATGTTCCAAGCCGCACAGCCGCAGAATTAGCACAAATTACTGCCCAACAAGAAGCACAGCGACGCATATCCGCAGAAGAACTAGCCAAAGAAGCCTCAGCACAAAAACAAGCTGCCTTAAATCACCTTGTAAATATTCAAACCACAGCAGAAAGTCAGTCTGCACAAACAATTCAAGAAACCATCCAGCTTTCCCAACAGGCAGGAGAAAATATTGACTTGGATGAGCGCGAAACCCGCCGCCTCATCGATGCTCAATTAAGGTCTGCTGGTTGGGAAGTAGACTCAGAACAGCTTACTTATGGTAACGGCATTCGTCCACAAAAAGGGAAGATGAGAGCGATCGCAGAATGGCCCACAGATGATGGACGTGCTGACTATGTTTTATTTGTGGGACTCCAGGTAGTCGCTGTAGTCGAAGCCAAGCGTCAAAGCACTGATGTTTATGCTGCCATTGACCAAGCCAAGCGTTATAGTCGCGGCTACAAAATTAAAGGTCATGAAATATTACCCGGTGGCCCTTGGGGTGAATATCAAGTCCCCTTTGTTTTTGCTACTAACGGACGCGAATTCTTGCGACAGTTGCAAACTAAAAGCGGTATTTGGTTTTGTGACTTACGCCGCCCTGACAACATCCGCCGTCCCCTCAACACTTGGTACAAGCCTGAAGGTTTTATTGATGCCCTCAACCAAGATATAGATAAGGCACACCAATTACTTGCCCAAGAAGATTTTACATATAATCTGCTACTGCGCGATTACCAAATTAAAGCTATTAAAGCAGTGGAAGCCCGATTAGCAGAAGATGCCAGAGTTCTTTTGTTGGCAATGGCAACGGGAACAGGCAAGACTAAAACCTGTATCGCCCTTGTATATCGTTTGCTCAAAACCAAACGTTTTCGCCGTGTTTTGTTCCTGGTAGACCGCACGGCATTGGGAGAACAAGCCACTAATGTTTTTAAAGAAATGCGGATGGAGAATCTGCAAACCTTCGCTGATATTTTTGGTATTAAAGAACTTGGTGACTCGATACCAGATAGAGATACAAAAGTCCAGATTGATACTGTACAAGCATTTGTTAAACGCATTCTCTACCCAAATGATAATACTCCTATTCCCACAGCAGATCAATATGATTGCATTGTTGTGGATGAATGTCACAGAGGATATTTGTTGGATAGGGAATTAAGTGATACAGAGATTACCTTTCGTGACTTTAACGATTACATCTCCAAATATCGCCGCGTCCTCGACCATTTTGATGCTGTAAAAATTGGGTTAACTGCCACACCCGCATTCCACACAACCCAAATATTTGGTGAACCTGTTTACACTTACAGTTACAAAGAAGCTGTGATTGATGGACACCTCATTGATTGTGAACCACCAATTCGCATTACTACTGCCCTCTCAGAAGATGGCATAATGTGGCAAGCTGGGGAGGCAATGGAATATTATGACCCCATCACAGGTAGAATCGATTTAGTCCATGCCCCGGATGAAGTCAAAATTGAGGTAGAACAGTTTAATCGGCGGGTTGTTACCGAAGAATTTAATCGGGTAATCTGTGAAGTTTTAGCAGAAAATATTGACCCCTCACTGCCAGGAAAAACCTTAATATTTTGTGTAAAAGATAGTCATGCTGATATTGTTGTTCATTTATTAAAACAAGCACTGATTGCTCAGTATGGCAGTGTTGAAGATGATGCAGTTCTCAAAATTACTGGCAAGGCAGATCAGCCATCACAATTAATTCGCCGCTTTAAAAACGAAGCTAATCCTAAAATTGCAGTCACGGTAGACTTGTTAACCACTGGGATTGATGTACCAGAAATCTGCAACTTAGTTTTTATTCGTCGGGTGAATTCGCGCATCCTCTACGAACAAATGTTGGGACGGGCAACGCGGCGCTGCGACGAGATTAAAAAAGAAGTTTTCTACATTTATGATGCTGTGAATTTATATGCAGCCCTTGCGCCTGTTTCCACGATGAAACCCGTGGCAGTTAATCCCAATATTTCATTTACCCAACTGGTGTCAGAATTAGGGACAGTCAACGATACCACCGCAGCCGCCACAATTGTTGACCAACTCTTAGCCAAACTGCAACGCCAGCAAAGAAAATTAGGGGATAGCAACCGGGATAATATTGAAGCCGCAGCTGGGATGCCGATACCGGAGATGATAAATCACTTGCGTCAAAGCGACCCCCGACAAGTTCAAGAATGGTTTCGGCAACGGGCAGCGATCGCACAAATGTTAGATGCTAGAGATGGTGGCAGACAACCACTGCTAATTTCCCGCCACGCCGACGAACTGCGACGAGTGGAGAGGGGTTACGGTAATGCCCAAAAACCCGAAGATTATTTAGATAGTTTTGGCGCATATTTACGCGAGAACATTAACAAGATTCCGGCTTTAATAGTTGTAACTACCCGTCCCCGTGAGTTGACTAGGGGGCAGTTGAAGGAATTGCGGTTAATGCTTGACCTTGCAGGATATTCAGAAAAAACATTGCAGGTGGCATGGCGGGAAATGACTAACGCAGATATTGCCGCCTCAATAATTGGATTTATCCGCCAAGCAACTTTGGGCGATGCTTTGGTTCCCTACGAGGAGAGGGTGGACAAGGCAATGAAGAAAATTTTGGCTTCTCAAAACTGGACATCACCCCAGCGCCAATGGTTGGAACGCATTGGTAAGCAGTTGAAGGTAGAAACTATTGTGGATCGGGAAGCGTTAGACCAAGGTGAATTTAAATCCCAAGGTGGTTTTGTCAGATTAAATAAAGCTTTTTATGGGAAATTGTCAGATATTTTGGTGCAGATTAATAATGAATTATGGCAGGATGTGGGTTAGTTAGCCGCATCAAAAATTTGTTGTGTGGTTAAATTTAATTTGGGAAAGGTAGGTGATAAAATCACGGATTTTTATTTATAGACTTACCAATTAACAGGATTGGATAGACATTGCTTACTCTAAAGTAAATCTCTAAATAGCTTGATCTGTTGTAACTGTTCTTTACGCCAATCATCGGAATAAGATCAAGCTTTGACAACACTACCGAATTGCGTATAATTGCAAAGCAGCATTTATATACTGACTATTTATTTAAAATATTGAGCGCAACAACTGATATCGTCCAAAAACTCTGGAATCTCTGCCACGTCTTACGTGATGATGGGATTACTTATCTGGCTTATGTGACAGAGTTAACATATCTGCTGTTCCTCAAGATGGCACAGGAAACAGGTACAGAAAGCCAAATCCCAGAAGGTTGCCGCTGGGGTGATTTGGTGGTGAAGGATGGCATCGAACAGATGAACTTTTACCGCGCCACTTTGTTAGAGTTAGGTTCTAGTAGTTTGCCACGGGTGCAGGCAATTTTCGTTAATGCCCAAACTGCCCTGAAAAAACCGCAAATTCTCAATAAGCTAGTTAAAAGCATTGACGAACTTGACTGGTACTCTGCTAAGGAAGAAGGTTTAGGTGATTTGTATGAAGGACTTTTAGAGAAAAATGCCAGTGAGAAAAAATCTGGTGCAGGGCAATACTTTACGCCGCGTCCTTTGATTGATTGCATGGTGGAACTCATTAAACCGCAAGCAGGGGAATTATTGCAAGACCCCGCAGCGGGAACGGGAGGTTTTTTAATTGCCAGCGATCGCTATATCAAAAAACACACTGATGATTTATTTGATTTAAGCGAAGCTGAACAGTCGTTTCACCGCTACCAAGCATTTTACGGCATTGAGTTAGTACAGGATGCCCATCGACTATTATTAATGAATATGCTGCTACATGGCATTGAAGGTGCTGTGGACTTGGGTGATACTCTCTCTAGCGAGGGGCAGCAGTTACCAAAAGCTAATGTAATTCTTACCAATCCTCCCTTTGGAACGAAAAAGGGTGGCGGACTGCCCACACGGGATGATTTTACATTTACTACGTCCAACAAGCAGTTAGCTTTTTTACAGCATATATATCGCGGACTGTTACCGGGAGGTCGGGCGGCGGTGGTGTTACCAGATAATGTGCTGTTTGAAGATGGGCAAGGACGCAGCATCCGCGCTGATTTAATGGATAAGTGCAATCTGCATACAATTTTGAGATTGCCTACGGGGATTTTTTATGCCCAAGGTGTGAAAACTAACGTGCTGTTTTTCCAACGGGGAACGACGGAGAAGGGTAATACCAAGCAGGTGTGGTTTTACGATATGCGGACGAATATACCTGTTTTTGGTAAACGGACTCCTTTAACTAAAGAGCATTTTAGTCCCTTTAAAGAAGTTTACGGGGATGATGCTAATGGGGGAAGTCCGCGTGTTGACCAAGGGGAGTCGGGACGCTGGCGCAGATGGACGCGGCAGGAAATTACTAAACGCGGTGAAAACCTGGATATTACTTGGCTGCGGGATGAAAGTTTGCAGTCGGGGGATAATTTACCCGAACCGGATCTGATTGCAGGCGCTATTATGACGAAATTACAAACGGCGATCGCGGAGATGGAGGCGTTGACGGCGTTGCTGTCAGGTGAAGCGGAAACCGAGGAAGTTTCAATTTTAGAATAAAAATACCCAATCACAATAGAAGTAGTAACAGTCACAGGTGAAGAGAAATGAGTCCAGAACAAGAATTATTAAAAAATGGCGCTCGCTTGAATTAATTGTTATTGATTCTGAGGGCAACTTTAAAGAAAGGTAAAAAATTGTGTGAGGTATTTGCTGGATACTAATGTTTGCATTCGCTATCTTATATGTCACTGGCAAATTATCAGAGGTAGGTGGTAAAGATGAACGATGAAAAATTACTAGAACGGATTAAGTTTGACAAAAATATTTTGGCTGGTAAACCAATTATTCGGGGATTAAGAATACCAGTGGCAATGATTTTAGAATTACTAGCCAAGGGTTCTACTAATCAAGAAATTCTTGAAGATTACCCGGAATTAGAACCAGAAGATATACAAGCAGTTTTGTTTTATGCTTATTATCTTGTTTCTCAAGAAGAGGTTTTAGACAGAGTGACTGCACCTTAGACCATATATGAAATTTTTAATAGATGTAAATGCTAGTCGCGCCTTGGGTAATTGGTTGCAAGAAATGGGTCATGAAGTGGTTTATGTAAGTGACACTGACCCCGAAATGAGAGACGAGGATATTTTAGAATGGGCAGTTATGGAACAAAGAATTATTATGACGACAGATAATGACTTTGAACAGATGATTTGGCAGCAGAGAAAGCGTCATTGTGGAGTTTTACGTTTAGAAAATTTACCTCGTGAAGCTAGGAAGCTGTTATTAATAGATGTTTTAAAGTTACATAGCGAAGATTTACTTAATGGCAGAATCGTGATTGCTATGAAAAATAAGTTTCGGATTCGTCAGGCTAATTTTGAATAGGTTGCTTAAGAATAACTGATATTATGTCAAAGTGACTATGGATAGTATAAAAATTAGGTCGTATGTGGGTAAAGATGGTATTCTACATTTAGATATTCCAGTAGAAATGCCAGATACAGAAATTGAAGTTACGGTAACAATTCAAAGAGTTACACCACAACAACGGGGCTGGATGCCTGGGTTTTTTGAAGAGGTAATTGGTGGTTGGGTAGGAGAACCGTTAGAACGGGCAGAACAGGGAGAGTATGAAACTAGGGAGCCGCTATTTTGACTTATCTGCTCGATTCCAGTGTCTGTATCCGCTTAATTAATAATAGCAGTCTTGCGGTAACAACTCGACTGGCATCCTAACAACCAGAAGATATTTTAATTTCCACGATAACCCAATTAGAACTGTACTATGGTGCTTACCGTAGCGCCCAACAGGAGAGAAATTTAGAAATATTGCAACGTTTTTTTAGTCAGTTTATTATTATACCTTTAGACCCAAAATCCGCAAGGATAGCAGGGAGATTCGGGCTGAGTTAGCTGCTAGTGGTACGCCGATTGGCCCTTATGATGTGCAGATTGCTGCTATTGCAATGACGAATAATTTGATAGTGGTTACGCATAATAAAAAAGAATTTAGTCGAGTGAATGGGTTGCAGATAGAGGATTGGGAGGAAGAAGGTTGATGGAAGATAGAGATGATTTATCAACATATCCAAAAGGATGGATAGAAACACAATTGGGGAATATTGTTAATCCTTCTGATAAAAAGGTAGAGCCATCAACTTTACAAGAAGTACCGTATGTAGGTTTAGAACATATAGAAAAAAATACAGGCCGACTTTTGGATTTTGGTAATTCAAGTGAAGTTACAAGTACAAAATCAAAATTTTATACTGGTGATTTACTTTATGGAAAACTTCGACCTTACTTGAATAAAGTTCACTGTGTTAATTTTGAAGGAGTCTGCTCTACAGATATCTTAGTATTTTCAAAACAACCTTATATATCTAATGAATTTTTAAGTTTTCGTTTTTTATGTAAAGATTTTGTTAGTTATGCAAGTCAAAATGTTAACGGCGTTCAACATCCAAGAGTAAATTTGCAATCATTATCTGAATTTCCTATTTATCTCCCACCCCTCAACGAACAACGCCGCATAGTTGCCAAAATAGAGGCGCTGAAGGCTAGAAGTCAGCGAGTAAAGGAGGCGCTTGAGGATATTCCTCAACTGCTAGACCAGTTCCGTCAATCTGTCCTCGCCGCCGCCTTTCGTGGCGACCTCACTGCTGATTGGCGGGAGCAGAACAGTAATGTTGAACCTGCTGAGGTTTTACTTGAGCGCATTCGTGCAGAACGTCGCCGCCGTTGGGAAGAAGGGGAATTGGAGAAGATGAGGGCGAGTGGTAAAACGCCGAAGGATGACAAGTGGAAGGATAAATATGAAGAACTATCTCCAATAAAGCAGGGAAATTTTTCATATTTACCAAATGGATGGTATTGGATAAGATTAAAAGAACTTGCTTCTTATATTCCACGTTCACTTCAAAGCGGCCCTTTTGGCAGTAACTTATTACATTCTGAATTTCAAAGTACAGGTATTTTAGCCATTGGTATTGATAATGTTCTGCATGGAACATTTTCTTTGGGACGGGAAAATAGGATAAGTCCTGAAAAATACAAGGAGCTTGAAAAATATACAGCACGTCCTCTTGATGTTTTGATTACAGTGATGTCAACCGTAGGACGTTGCTGTGTTGTACCGCCAGATATTGAAACAGCAATTATAACCAAGCACGTTTATCGAATATCTCCAGATCAAGAAATAATAAATTCATATTTTCTTATGAATGCACTTCGAGGAAGTGTAGAAGTAATTCGTCAAGTTAAAGAACAAATTAGAGGTCAAACTAGACCTGGAATTAATGGTCAGATATTACGCAATTTAGTAATTCCAGTTCCTCCAAGAAGAGAACAAGAAGAAATATTAAATAGGATTCGAGTTCAATCTGACACAATCAACCAAATTAATAAAATTATTGATGATTTAGGACTAACTAAGTAAGTCGGCGGAAAAATTTATTGTTACATAACTATAAATTAAGGAGTATAGTTGGAGTAAAATTTAATACGTTTTATGGTGTAATTTCGGATCTCTCCCCTAGCTTGAATACCATTAATTACCCCATAGGCAAGGTCTAACTCATCGTCAAACACCTGTCCTGATAATTCATCTTTTTTGAGGTGCTGCCACTCTAATTTAATTGGGTTCATTTCGGAACAATATTTGGGTAAAAAGAAGATGTACAAACCCATGTGTTCCCACTTAGACCATAACTGCTGTACCTGTTGACACTTATGTATTGGATCGTTGTCCTGCACTATTACTCTGATGCGCCCAGACTTTTTGGGCAACTGATGCTTCAAGCTCCATCATTTGGATATAAGATTTTCTGTCAACACCACCAATAACCAAACCATAAATAAAGCTGATTAAGGGTTGCAAAAAACCGATAATACTTAATCTTCTACCACGACGCTTAGTTTGTTCTAAGCGTTTTTGTTCACCTTTGAAATAGTAAGTGTAAGTAAGTCGGCATAAAAAAACCAAACTATGTGAAGATAAGTAAATACGTAGAATACATCTACTAAGGTCACTTGTATATGGGCACTCGTTTAAGGGTATTCCTCACTAGTGAGCAAGACCGCAGCCTGCTAAAACTCAGAACAGCGGATGTGCCACAAAAAGTGAAAGATAGAGCAGAAGTCATCAGATTGAATGCACATGGCTGGTATGTAGAAAAAATAGCAGTTCATTTGAATTGGACTCCACAAACAGTCAGAGAAGTCTTACATAAATGGCAGAAGCTAGGACTGGAAGGGCTTTGGGAATTACCCGGTCGAGGGGTAAAACCAAAATTGACTGAAGTTGATATTAGATTTCTAGAAGAATGCCTAAAAAAAGAGCCACGCACCTACAACAGTCGTCAACTCACCGAAAAATTAGAACGCGTAGGCGCAGCCCGCCGCAGGCATCGCTTTGGGCTTGGAAAACAAATTAAACGAGAAATGCTGATTTTTTTGTTGGTTTTTCAGATTGGTCGTGATCAGGAGTAATTTAGATGCGTTTGCCCTGGTGCGAAAACCAGTCTCCAAGCTCGATTTATCTCCTTGGACTGCTCCATTGCAGACATTTGTGCAATTACCTTAACCTCTCACGGATGGCACGGATCGGGAATCTTTCGCAAATGAGGTGATATAATCATTCGGCAGAAATATAATAGTGTGAGAGAAAATTTCATGCAAAGACGCTATGGTGTCAGTCTGGGCAGACGTTATGCTCTGGCAGCTGCAAGTGTTGTTCTATTTAGTGTATTAGGGTATTCTCAAATCGATAGTAATAAAAGTGCCCTTGCCCAATCTAGTTTACCTCAGCCAGAAACTCCATCGCAAGAAAAAACACTCAAGACTGATACAAAAATCATTGAGTCTAGCAATAAGTTTGGGTTCAAACTATTTTCAGAACTTCTGAAAAGTAATAATGGTAACAATAACGTTTTTATCTCACCTTCGAGTGTCGCTCTAGCTTTAGCTATGACCTACAACGGCGCTAGTGGCACGACTCAACTAGCGATCGCAAAAACCCTGGAATTACAAGGGGTAAATCTGGAAGAAATCAACTCTTCTTACAAGGAAGCATTAAAACAGCTTTTAGACAATTCAGATCCAAAAGTACAACTGAAGATTGCTAACTCACTTTGGGCAAATAAAAATGTTAGCTTTCGACCAGACTTCCTCCAGAGAACGCAGGATTTCTATCTAGCTTTGGTCAGCAATTTAAATTTTCAAGATCCCGCAGCGCCTAGTATTATCAATAATTGGGTAAAAGAGAATACTAATGGCAAAATCGAGCAGATAATTGGAAAAATTGAACCAAGTCAGGTGTTGTTTCTGATTAATGCCATATATTTTAAAGGGCTATGGAGCAAAGAATTTCATAAAAGTTTAACTGCTCAATACCCTTTTTACAGCACACCTATTCACTTACTACCGCTTTAACTGCCGTAGCTAAAACTCCGTCCTTTGTTGTTACATTTGCGATCGCTGCCGAAAATACACCCTGCAAGGAATCAGTTCGGTTTTCATCAAGTAAATTTTGGATTTTCTGTACGGCATTACCAAAAACTGAGTTTTGTTGAGAGGGGTCGAATTTTTGATTGAGAAAATCACTTACGGTTTTTATTTTTGCGTCCATTACTGCTGTAGTAAGGTTAATTTGACCTTGCAAAGGAGCTAAGAGTTGACCATCAGCAGTACCAATTTTATTAGCCAATTGTGCTGAAATGGTGTTTGGTATTTCATTTACAGCTTGATATAATTCATTTAATAAAGCATTAAATTGTTGTTTGACAAATTGGGTATCACTAAAATTTTCAGTTCTTTGAAGACAGAAAAATCCCATTTCAAATGCTTTAAGACAACCAGCTTCATGCTCATAATCTGGCAGGTTATAGCGGTTATCAGTCCAGTTCAGTACACTTAGGAGAGAGCAATTCTATTGATAACTGGTCGCTATGAAAGCCTACTCTCTCGACTTGCGTCAG
>NZ_JBALCO010000193.1:0-25855 GCF_036919595.1 Nostoc sp.
AGCACTCGATTGCAATTACTTTACCGTATTTGCTGTGCTGTTTCTTAAATCCTTTACTAGTAAGCCTTTCAAGACTTAACGGGAAAAGTCAGGTCACTCGTCCTACTGGTAGAGGAGTGTATTTTTACGATCCAGATGGCTTTATGATTGAAATTCGTTGCGATCCAGAAGCTAGTTAACTTAAAGGCGATCGCAAAAGTATCTACTATGAGCGGGAAACTCATGCAAATATTTAAACTAATTGAAGAGACGATCACAAAACCACCAATTCCACACGAACCATACAAGCAATCATTGAAAGCTTGGGCAATGTATTGTTTGCGAGACAAAGGTTTTAAAGTCGTTTATGCTCAAAATGCTGATTTTGCCATTGAAACTAAAGGTGCAGAAAAGCTGTATTTTAAAGTTTCAAATAACGCCGATGATTTAGATAATTCTCTTAGCTGGATTGTTTGGGATAGTGCAACCAAAAGCGTCAGTCTTATTCCCAAAAAATAGACTGATGTCAAAAAATCGCTGTGACTATCTTCCTTTCCCAAACAATTGCTGCACAAATATTTGATGTTCTGGCGAATTTCATCCCAACTGCAATACAGCCAATACTTGCTGCATATTGCCAGCAAGTAAATCTGACATTGACAACCACAAACCAGGAAATACTTGACTTTTGATAATTCCATCTGCGTCCATTTCTAAGGATACATATTCTCCTTGTTGGAGGCAAAACCAATCTAATTTGTTTTCAAATATTTACCAGAAAATGTATTCTTTTATTCCATTACGACCATAGACTTTTTTATTATCATGTAAATCAATAGCGACACTGCTAGCTGCTATCTCTATTAACCCAAGTTGCTAGTTATGGGGGAGTACGATCGCACGCAACCACTACACATAAAAATTAGGAACAGAAAGGAAAACCGTCATGAAAGCCGCAATCGTTCAGGGAATCGGGCAAACGCCCGTCTATGGGGATTTCGCAGAGCCAGCGCTGTCCTCGGGCGACAATCGCATCACAGTCACGGCCGCTGCTATCAGCCATGTCGTCAAAAGCCGGGCCTCCGGCACGCATTACAGCTCGTCCAGCCAGTTCCCCTTCGTCGTTGGTATCGACGGTGTGGGACGGCTCGATGACGGAAGCCGGGTGTATTTCGTCATGCCGAAAGCGCCTCACGGCAGTATGGCGGAGCAAACCGTGGTGCCTTCGGCGCAGTGCCTGCCCCTGCCTGACGGACTAGATGACGTGACGGCTGCGGCCATCGCCAATCCCGGCATGTCGTCCTGGGCCGCCTACACGGAACGCGCTGGGCTCAAGATTGGAGAGACCGTGCTGGTCAATGGTGCCACTGGAACGGCGGGCCGTCTCGCCGTGCAGATTGCCAAGCACCTCGGGGCGAGAAAGGTCATTGCAACCGGCCGCAATGCCGACACCCTGCGTTTGGTCGCGGCCCTTGGTGCCGATGTGACGATTTTGCTCGTCGAGAGCGAGGTAGCCCTGGAGGACAGCTTCAAGGAACAGTTCGCCGAAGGGGTGGATGTCGTCATCGACTATCTGTGGGGAAAGAGTGCGGAGTGCCTTCTGATGGCCGGTGCCAAAGCCGGAGCGGACGCTGTGCCCATCCGGTTCGTCCAGATCGGGTCTGCAAGCGGGTCAAACATAACGTTGCCGAGCGCCGTGCTGCGCTCGTCAGCAATCAAACTGATGGGCAGCGGCATCGGCAGCATACCTCTTGACCGCCTCGTCAACGCCATCGGCGGGCTGCTGCAAGCGACCATGCCCGGCGGCTTCAAAATCGCGGCCAAACCCGTCCCCCTGTCAGAAGTCGAACAGGCATGGCCCAAGGATGACAGCATCCGGCGCACCGTGTTCACGGTGGATGAGCAGATTTCCTTTAGCCGTTGGTGTGATTAATAGCACTCCATCAGGTTGCAGTTCATTGTCTCGATTTAAGCGGACTGTTGGCTCAATTCCCAATCTCACACCAGGAGTTAATGCTTGATAAACTCCTAACCAACCTATTACATGGCCATGTGGTTCAGCATGACTTTCAAAGCGTAATGGGGATGCGAAGTATACAACTCCTTCAATTAATTCTGCCTTTTGATGACGGGGCATTGCTTGATAACGGCGTTCAAATTCGTAGTGAGTGAGGTGATCGCCATTCTCTAAAGGAGGAATTCGCTGCTTGAGTGATAGGTTGACCATGATTTTCTGTTCTGGCAAGGAGTCTTACTTTATTATGGCTTGGTGCATATTTTTCTTGTTGATCCACTGCCTAAGCCTCATCTTGTCAATAAATCGCTAGAATCAGGTTTCTCAAATACCATTAAATGCTGTTGAGGTAACAAGTTTTTGGTTTCCCGCCAAACCAAACCAACAGCTTGCATTTCTTTACGCACTTGCTTTTGAGTCATCTTGTGCAGACCTTTAATCAGAATAAAGGGATTTTCGCCCCGGTACTCAACCAAAACCACCCTACCACCAGGTTTCAGTGCTTTTACAATTCCTTGCATCACTTCTTGGGGATACTCAAGTTCATGGTAAGCATCCACCATCAGCGCCAAATCGACACTTTCAGGTGGTAGATTTGAGTCAGTAAGGGTTGCCAAAACAGGCTCAACATTGGTGATGTTTTTCTCTTTTTTGAATAACTCAATGATTTCCAACATTTCTGGCTGAACATCTACAGCCAACACTTTACCTGCTGTTAATAGCGGCGCGATGCGAAAGCTCAAGTAACCGGTACCAGCGCCAATATCCGCCACCAGATCATTAGGTTTCAGATTGAGGATGTTGACTACCTTACTTGGCTGTTCCTCTCCCTCTCGCCTTGGACGTTCTAGCCAGCCAGCACCTGTGTATCCCATAACTTTGGCAATTTCTCGCCCCATGTAATATTTGCCGATCCCATCTGGATTATGGATAATATGCTGTTCGTAAACTATGCTGGATGAAGACGCGGCTTGTGCTATCAGAGTTGGGTTCAGCAGTGAGCAACTCAGTATCACAACAAGAGTTACTATAAAGTGGAGAAAATTTAACATTTGGTTATGACTGATCTAGATAGTTATAAGCAGCAACTAAGAGAATTTTATGGTAGTAGAACGACTTATGACTATGAGGAAGGTACTCGCCATCCTCTAGAAGCCAAGCTTCTACTTGAATTTGTACCGCTAAATTTGGGACAGAAAATCCTTGATGTGGCGACTGGAACAGGTTTAGTTGCGATACCCGCAGCTGAAAAAGTTGGTTCAGATGGCTCTGTGATTGGGATTGACATGACCCCTGGAATGTTGCATCAAGCAAGACTTAAGATTGCAGCAGCAAGATTACAAAACATCGAGTTGATTGAGGCAGATGCAGAAGATTTCAACTTTAGTGATAGTAGTTTTGATGTTGTCTTTTGCTGTGAGGCAATTGTACTTTTTCCAGATATCCTTGCTACTTTGCAAAAGTGGTACGGCTACTTGAAAACCGGAGGGTATGTAGCATTTACCTGTCCTCCGGAAACTGCTTATATGGCATCTCTTCAGCAGAGGATCTGCGCTAGAGTTTTGGGCGAATCATTACCACATATCCTTGAACCACTGGGGACTCCAGAAAAATGTCGGAATTTGCTCAATCAGGCGGGTTTTAGAGATATCGAAATTAAGATTGAGCCGTCAGGACGTTATCGCCAGCTTAGGGATAGCAGATTATCTGAGACAGTAATTAATATAAATTTTAAAGGTAATCCCCTGTTGTCAAAATTATCACAAGAACAATTAAATCAGTTGCAAGTTGAGTACAAAGCAGAAATTGAAAAACTAGCAACTGATCAAGGTCTTTGGGAAGACACTACAAAGTTCTTTGTTCGCGCTCGAAAATAAGTTCATAAGCAAAGCTTTAGTCCTAACCTGACCAATGATTCCTTGATGGTACAGAGCAAGTGCAATACGCTTGGGTTAAGGCTAAAATCTTTTGTCAAAGTCAATTTTTTTATTGTAGACGCAAAGCGGCTTGCCGCAGGCTACCACAGAGGCGCAGAGAACACCGAGAGAAGAAAGAAATGCTTAACTGAACTGTATTGAGACTTGCGGATTTATTTGTGGGGTCAATCTAAAATCAAAAATTGTCTGACAGTTAACCTCCTAGACCGATGTAGAAGTAAATATTTTTAGGATTTACTTGAAGCAGCCCCATTAAAAATTCGTAATCCAACCTTTGGACGCTTATATGCAAAACCTGTCCCTAATGTTAGTGCCTGTACTCGCTGCACAGAAAATAGCAGGTGACGGTTTAATTAAACCTCTCGGTCATCATGAACTGCTGTTGGTGCTGGTACAACTGTCACTATTGCTTCTGGTAGCGCGGGGATTAGGTGAGTTGATGCGCCGGATTAACCTACCGCCTGTTGTCGGGGAATTACTGGCGGGTGTGCTTCTGGGCCCTTCTCTATTTGGTTTGCTCCTTCCAGACTTACAGGCACACATCTTTCCCAAAAGTCAAGAACAATCGAATTTACTTTCGGTGATTTCTTGGTTAGGCGTATTATTTTTGCTGATTGTGACTGGGTTGGAGACGGATCTCAAGCTGATTCTTCGTAAGGGTAAAACGGCTCTGCTGATTTCACTGGGCGGAATTATTATCCCGTTTGTTACCGGATTTGGACTGGGCTGGCTATTGCCAGATAGTTTTTTAGCCGACCCAGAAAAGCGACTAGTATTCAGTCTATTTATCGCCACAGCAATGAGTATTTCAGCAGTACCAGTGATTGCTAAGGTGCTGATGGACTTAAACCTGATTCGCCGTGACATTGGTCAAGTCACCTTAGCTGCTGGTATGACTGACGACACCATCGGCTGGATTTTACTTTCTGTGGTTTCAGGTTTAGCTACTAGTGGCAAATTTGACTTTGGGACAATTTTCCATTCTGTAAGTGCAGCAGTATTATTTCTAGCGATCGCCTTCACCATTGGACGTACTATCATAGACCAGATTTTGCGCTGGGTTGATGACTACGTTGGCGGAATCTCCGCTAGTATATCGGTTGTGCTGATTCTTTCGCTCTCGGCAGCAGCACTTACCCACGTATTAGGTCTAGAAGCAGCATTAGGTGCTTTTGTGCTGGGGATTCTAGCAGGTCAATCCCGCCGCTTTAGCAATGAAGCTGGACACATGCTAGAAGTATTTACAGCAGCCTTTCTAGCGCCAATTTTCTTTGCTTCAGCTGGCTTGAAAGTTAACTTGTTAACCCTGTTAGTCCCCCAGACGTTGATATTTGGCTTGATTGTTCTTGTTGTTGCCTGTGTAGGCAAATTTACAGGTGCTTACATTGGTTCTCGCGTCGGCGGCTTGAGTCATTGGGAAGGTTTGGCGATGGGTTCCGGGATGAATGCTCGCGGGGCGATGGAAATTGTCGTTGCCACAATTGGTTTATCTTTGGGAGTGCTGAATCCACAGATGTACTCAATTATTGTCATGGTAGCGATCGTCACTTCCCTAATGGCTCCACCTCTTTTACGCTGGACTTTATCAAAAGTGGTTATGAGTGAAGAGGAAGCTCAACGTTTGGAACAAGAAGAGCAGGATAGCCACAGCTTTATCAAGCAAATCCAGCGTGTCTTAATACCGACTAGCGGTGGCCCCAACATTCAACTCGCGGCGCAACTAGTCGGTTACATGGCTCACCAAAACTCGATAGAAGTTACATCTCTATATGCCCTGAGTGACAAGCAGCCCCAAAAAAAAGCCCGCCGAACGGCAACCCAGGTAAAAGACACCACCGCCGAGCAAGCTCTGGCTTCTGTCACCGAGGAAATGCAGCT
The DNA here is from genome assembly GCF_036919595.1 of Nostoc sp. Lineage (GTDB taxonomy): Bacteria > Cyanobacteriota > Cyanobacteriia > Cyanobacteriales > Nostocaceae > Nostoc. Next base: position 5,809 of record NZ_JBALCO010000193.1, read on the forward strand.
ACCTGCTGATACCTCCCTGCAAGCAAAAACGGAGTCTGGGCACAGTAAAGCGGAGGTAATTCTGAATGAAGCGAACAAAGGCTATAACTTGATTGTACTGGGAGCCTCTGAACAAATACGCCCCCAGAAAGCACTGTTCAATTTGCTTGTAGACCGGGTAGTACAAGAAGCGCCTTGTGCAACGATGGTGGTGAAGTCGCACTTACCCCAAGCCAAAGGCGAGATATGCAAAATTGCTCAACAAAAGCTGACAAAGATTTTGGTGCCAACGGTGGGGACAGAATATAGCAAAAATGCTGTAGAGATGGCAAGTACGATCGCTGCTCAAACAGGGGCATTAGTTATGATCGTTAACGTGATTAATATGCCACAGGTTGAGTATATTCTTTACGAACAGCGATCGCTAGCTCCAGTCAAGGAAATTGCCCATGAGCTGCTCGAACAGCAAGCAGCAACTGGTCGCAATCTAGGTGCTGATGTCAAAACCTATATTCTTCAAGGAAGCAGCCCAGAAAAGGAAATCCTCAAGTTTGCCCAAACCAAGGAAGTTGACCTAATTATTTTAGGGAGTAGTATCCGAATGGTTACAGGTCGCGTTTTCTTTGGTCACAGAGTGGATGCAATTCTGAATAAAGCACATTGCCCAGTAGCGGTAATTACTGTGCCATAGTCGTTCTCAGCTTAGATGCAAATAGTATTGCTTGAATATATTTATACTCACATAGATTACCAATCTCTGGATCTAAACAAACTTTTCTTTAATGATTTGACCTTAGCGCGAAGCCCTGGAAGTGACTGATCTTTGCAAATTAGCTAGAGCGCGATTGTAATCTAAAATAGCTGCGACTCGATTACCTTCTGCTCTTGTCAGGTCATTTTCAGCATCAATCACCTCCGTTTGAGTACCCACACCAGCTTGGAACCTCAGCCTTGCTAAATTGACAGCTTCCCTAGCTTGATTTAAAGCCACACTAGAAGTTTGCACATTATTTAAATTGGATTGCAATTGAGAATAATACTGTTCTACATCAAAGCGAATTTGGTCGCGCTGGCTAGCAAATTGGGACTCTGCGATCCCAATATTAGCTCTCGACTGAGCCGCACGCGCTTTTGCTACTCCCCCATCAAACAAACTTACATTTCCTTGGAGTCCCACTGAATAACCATCAGTAATGCTGACGCCATCATTATACCGATCTAACAGGTTGTAGTTGCCTACCAAACCAATTTGCGGCCCTAGCTGTGAAAGCGCCTGTCGTCGCTGTTGCTCGGAAATATTACGTTGTGCCAAGTACTGTGGCAATTCTGGACGATTTTGAAACGCTTGGACAATAGTTTCTTCCAATGTTGGCTGCCAAAGACCAGCTAGTTGTACGGGATCTGCTGCACTGATATTAACTGACTGCGACAAACTTAACAAGGTGGCAAGCTGACGACGGGCAATTTGCTGCTGTGAGATAGAATTAGTCAGGTTTTGTTGGGCATTTGCTAAATTCACCTGAGCTTGCAGCACATCAAACCGCGTACCTACTCCAGCCTGTTCTCTGGCTTGAGTATCCCGCAAACTAGCCTGGGCATTCGCCACAGCAGACCGATTAATTCTTACTAATTCATCAGCTTGTTGCAAATTGTAGTATTGAGTGCTGGCATTCAACCTAATTGTAAGAGACTGAGTTTCAACATCAAATTCATTCACACGTAGTTGTTCTTCAGCTGCTCGGATAGTTGCCTCTCGATTACCGGAGGTATAAAGGTTATAATTCAGTTGTGCTGAGCCATTGAAAGTGGTGCTAGCTTGAGATGAATTGTTAGTAAAACCATTCCCATTATTAGTCACACTACTGTTAAGACCAAGAGTAGGAAATAAGGCAGCTTGAGACTCACGTAGCTCGGAGCGACTGCGTTCTAACTGTAATAGGGCTATCTGTAAGTCTCGATTGTTGCGTTTTGCTAGTTCCAAAGCCTGTGCCAAACTGATTGGCACAGTTTGCTGAATCCTTACTTCCTCCGGTTTGGTAGGAAATTGGAGAGGATTGGAATTGGGGTTGAGGGAATCGGGAACCTTTACAGAGCTTGAGGAATTCTGCGCTTTTGGGGGAGTTGCTGCACTTGCTGCATTTAGAAAAAGAATAGCGATACCTGACGGCAAGGCTACCGCCAACGCTACGGTAACCCAGGTAGAATGTACGGAGAATAAGCTGAGATTCATAATGATGTAGTCATTAATTAGGTTTCTTTGAGGATACAATCACCTGATTGACCTACAGAGGTTTAAATTTTAAATTCCCCCTCAAAAGGTTGATATTAACAAATTAACCTACAATCAAACCATCCTGAACTCGAATAATCCTGTTGGTTTGAGCAGCGATATCTGGCTCATGAGTGACAATCACAATTGTGATCCCTTGGTCATTAAGTTCTGTTAGCAAACTCATCACCTCGTCGGATGTTTCAGTATCTAAAGCTCCTGTTGGCTCATCTGCCAAAACTAATGCAGGTCGGTTGACCAAAGCACGAGCAATAGCTACCCGTTGTTGTTGTCCGCCAGAGAGTTGACTGGGACGATTAGATATCCTTGCGCCTAGTCCTACCTTTTCCAAGGCTTCTAATGCCCTTTGACGGCGTTTTGGCTTAGGTAAATTAGCGTAAATCATTGGTAACATGACGTTTTCCAGCGCTGTCGCCCGCGCCAATAAGTTAAATTGTTGGAAAACAAAACCTATTCTTTGGTTGCGGATATAGGCTAATTCATCATCATCAAAAGTCGTCAGGTTTCTGCCTTCAAAAATATAGTCTCCAGTTGTGGGACGATCCAGACATCCCAAAATATTCATCAGCGTGGATTTACCCGAACCTGATACACCCATAATGGAGACGTATTCCCCTTCCTCTATGGAGAGTTGAATTCCCTTTAGTATTGGAACACTAACTTCTCCCAAGTGGTAGGTTTTGGTAATCGATTCCATCCAAATCATAGTTGTCATATTGATTTCGGCTTAATAAATTGTTAGTTGTTGGTTGTTAATTTTTCAAAAATTACATCGACTGGATAACCTGCGAACAATTAAAATTTAATCCCCAGGCTATTTGCAAATAAGCTGCAATATTAAGATGTAAAATTACCAGTAAATAGAATGTAGTTCTTGCAATCAAATACCATAATCACCATCTAACTACAATTGGTAGTTGCAAGCCAAAACCTTGTGAATTACTTCCCTTGGCGTTATCAAACTCTATTTGTAGTTGGTAAAAATTGCCTTGTGAAAATTGCACTAATCCCAAATCAATTAGCATTCTCACTTCAGGAGAAAAGTTTTGAACACCGAGTAAGGTGACTTGTAATGCCGTAATTTCCTTGAATCCAACTTTATGAATTAAAGGAGGTCGCCGTTCTAACGGGTAATTTTGAGGTTTTTGGGTTGCAGGTGAAATGAAAATCAATGGTTCTGATAAATTGTCACTATTGGTTGCGATCGCAATAGAAGCTTTTGGTGTCCGATATGCTGGATGGTAATTCCAAGTAGGAAATGGCTTTTCTTGCAAATTTGATGCTGTTGACCGCCAGGAAATGCCAAAAGGGCAAGCCTGTATTTCTTGCCAACGGCAGCGTGACCACAAACCTGTAGGGCGAACAAGAGGAGACTGAATTTCGTTAGCGTCAAAAAGCCAAAGTAACTCAAGATAAGCATTATCAAAGAGAAAGCAAACGTTTGCAGTCCCTTGGCCTCGATGAATTCTCCGACTACCTTCTGTAAGTCCAAAAGCAGTTAGCATATCCGCTGCTGGTGCTTCTGGTTCAACACAGACAAAGATATCATCTAGTTCAAGTTGCATATATTTACCTGTTTTCAGAGAAGCTTTTAATTTTTAAATTTTCTTTTTTTGAATTATTTAGTCACTACGTAAAGCGGTGATTGGATCTAATTTGGATGCGTTCCGGGCTGGAATTACCCCAGCGAGTAAGCCAACGGTTAACGAGAGTACAAAGCCAGCAATGATCGACAAGAAAGAAATTACAAACGGAAACTTGAAAATATTTGCAGCGACAAAAGCTAATAAAACCCCAGTCGTCATCCCAATACCTCCGCCGACAATGGAAATCACGATCGCTTCGGCTAAAAATTGATTAAGGATTGCCGAATTGGTGGCTCCTACGGCTTTACGAATCCCGATTTCTCGCGTCCGCTCAACTACGGAAACTAGCATAATATTGGCAATACCGATTCCACCAACCACCAGGGAAATTCCGGCGATCGCTACCACCATTACTGTAAATAAACCCACAATACTAGTAAAGGTACTAACAATATCAGCTTGATTCGTCAGCCGAAAATCATCAGCTTGCGGCGGATAAATGTTGTGACGCAGCCGTAAGAGATTGGTGACTTGAAACTGAGCGGCTTCCAACTGCTCCTGATTAGCGCCTTTGACTAAAATTCCACTTACAGAAACGCCTACTAGGGCATTGTTACCAACCAATCTCTTGGACATAGTAGTTAGAGGGATGAAAATCTGGTCATCTCGATCCATCGGGCCTTGAGCGCCTTTAGGCTCCATCACCCCAATTACTTCATAAGCCTCTCCTTGAATCCGAATTCGCTCGCCGATAGGATTTACACCCTTTCCAAAGAGTGTGGTTTGGACTGTGGGGCCAAGAATGGCAAGCTGTGCAGCAGTATTTAGTTCTTCCTGAGTAAAATATCTCCCTTGCTGGGGGTGGGTATTTCTGACTTCTGGGTAGTTTAAATCTGTGCCATAAATAGTTGTTGAGGTGTTCTGTCCTGCATATACAACTTGAGCGCTGCGTTGGAGATAAGCAGAAACCATCTGTGCTGATGGCGCTTGTGTAGCGATCGCCTTAGCATCTTCCCAAGTCAAGGTGCTGCTAGAACCTACTCCTTGACGGACATTCCCGCTTCTTGCAGCACCCGCTAAGATTTGGATCACATCTGTACCCAATGCTTGTATCTGTTGCTCAACCCCCTTTTGCACTCCCTGACCGACAGAAGTAATGGCAATAACTGAAGAAATCCCAATAATCACGCCCAACATAGTTAGACCTGTGCGTAATTTGTTACTCCACAATGTCTCTGCCGCCATTGTCAAGATTTCCAGGAACGGTACTGTGCGGGTCTTCTTAGCTTTGTAAAAGCCCTTAAATATCTTAAACATAAGGTTTTATTTAAAACTAACTTTAAGGGGAACCACCGCCTTGAGAAGAACCACCGCCAGAACCACCGCCGGAACGACCTCCGCCGCCGCCTGCTCCTCTTCCTCCTCCTCCGGCTCCTCCACCACCACCTAGACCAGGAAAAACTCCTCCTCGTGGTGTTGATTGCGGACGTGACCCTGGTGGGAAACTGAGCAACACCCTTTCGTCTCCTGTCAATCCAGACTTAACTTCGGTAAAGTTATTCGCGGTGACGCCAGTCTCAATGCGAGTGAACACAGGTCTGTTATTTTTTCCTTGCACAAATACACCTGTGGCATTTTCTTGGCGCACCACCGAGGCTGTTGGCACTACTAAAACATTTTCCACTTGACCGACTTGAAAATCTACTTCCGCATTCATCCCAGACCGCAGTAGTCTTTGAGGGTCCAAAAGTGATACTCTCACTTCAAAACTGGTGACGTTTTGCTCTACTATTGCTTGGGCAGCAATTTGGCTGACTTTACCTTCAAAGGTTTTTCCTGGGTAGGCATCTGCTTTAATCGAGACTTTTTGACCAATGCGGGTTTTGGAAATATTTGTTTCCGCTAAATTTGCGACAACTTCATTTGTTGAAGCTAGAGACAAGATTGAAGAAGAAGAAGAAGAAGCTACTTCACTACTGGCTGTTGTAGGTGTCACGAAAGCGCCTGGATCAGCAAACTTCTTGGTCACCACACCATCAAAGGGGGCGCGAATTACCGTGTCATTGATTTCGGCTTGGATGTTTTGCAGCGATCCGCGAGCAGATGTTACCTGGGCGCGGGCTGCGTCAATATCTTCTTGGCGCGTTCCTGCTTTCAGAAGCGCCAAAGCTTGCTGTCTCTGCTTCACCACAGCTCGGGCTTGCTCGATGTCTTCTGGACGTGACCCAGCTTTTTGCAACCCTAGTGCTTGCTGTGCTTCATTTACACTAGCTTGGGCGCTATCTCGAGTGGCACGGTTTTGATTAAGAGTCTGAAGGGAAATTCCGCCTGCATTGTAAAGTTGCTGATTACGAACAAAATCATCTTCTGCTTGGCGAAGCGTGGCTTGAGCGCTTTGCAAGCGGGCCTGTGCTTGGGCAATATCTTGAGAGCGATTGCCTGCTTGTACCTTTTGCAGATTCGCCTCAGCTTCGTCTAATACTCCTCGTGCTTGAGCAATATCTTGAGGGCGATTACCTGCGATCGCCTTTTGCAAATTCGCCTCGGCTTGTGCCAATTGTCCTTGAGCGGAGGTAAGCTGCCCCCGCAGGTTGGAATCATCCATGTAAGCTACAATCTGTCCTTGTTTGACGATATCTCCTTCCTTTACCAGCAGTGTTTTCAAGATGCCTGAATTTTTCGGGCTGAGGTTGATTGACCGCTCAGGCTTCACCGTTCCGTTCGCTGAAACTGTGATTGTTAAACTCTGCCTTTCTACAGGCTTTGTCAGCACCCGGCGTCTGGCTTCTTGACGGGAAACAACTGTTAGTTGGTAATAAACTCCATAGCCAATTCCACCCAAAAGGCAAAGAGCAATTAGCCAAGAGAGCCAATTACGTCTGCCCTTTTTTCTCTTTAACTCTGGAACAAAAACTGATGAATTTACGGTATTTGGTGTATCAATTTTCATATCCGCTTTGTTTATAAAGAACGGCTACCGAGCTAGTTATTCACGGCTAAAACTATAACCTGGTAGCCCTATACTGACAATGATTTTGAGTTTTTAGTGTTTTAAAGGTTTATTTGCAGTACCAATCCACTAGGAAGTCTGTAGTAACCATCACGCTCTCTAACTAATCTTCCAGCAGGAACAATTTCCTGATTGGGAAGAAGAATATCCCCGTTGGGAAGTCTGAAATAACCTTGATTACGCAGTCTGGCTATGGATCTAGCAGGAATAATTTGCCCATTGGGATATCTGATGTCACCATTACCAAGTCTGACTACTCTGTTATAGGGTTCGTTGTCGCGGTTCCAATTGCCCCGATCTCTAGAGTTTCTGACTTCTCCAGGATTGGATCTGCCGTCGCGGTTCCAATTATCACTGTCTCTAGAGTTTCTGACTTCTCCAGGATTGGATCTGCCGTCGCGGTTCCAATTGCGCCTGTCTCCAGGGTTGCTGTCTTCTCTATAGTTACGTTTGCCGTCGCGATCCCAATCTTGATCACGCTCACCAACAACGTAGACTTTCGTTTGGGCACTTGCAGGCGCAGTCAAGAGAGTGGGAACAATGATCAGGGCAGCAGCAGCTAAAACTATCGATACACGCTTTGCTTTAAACATGGAATTGACTCCTTATTTACATTAAAGTTCTATTTTGCTGAGGTTCCGATTCAGTAATTTAAACAGTTGCTTTTGTTTTGGCATCAAGATGTCTAATATTTACCATCTCGTATAAATTCATACATAATAATTATCGTTCAAAAAGTTCAAACTGATGTATGACAAAAGTCACTAGTAATTCCAGACTAGTGTATGACGGAAGTCACCAGTTTTCTAATGGGGAGTGGGCAAGGAAAGACGGGGGAAAATATTTCTAAAAATCTCTTTGCGTCCCCGTGTAAGAGCATCCTTACGTCAGTTTACTTAATCCTGGCTTGGTGCAATTCCTTGCCAGACTATATCCACAAGACTCTGGACAAATGCTGATACTTCCGTGGCAGGATCTCCAGAATTTAAGTAAGTTTCTATTCTTGATTCAGCAGTTGCCATACTGACTTTAGATGACATCTGCTCTAAAAAAACATAGTTCATCAGCGATCCTAATAAAATATGAGCCACTGTCTGAGGATCGCAAGGGCGAAGGCGATCTTGGTTGATCTCATGCTCTAGGAAAGCAGTCAGTACTTTAACATCTCGCATGGGTTTTGGTTCTTTACCTCCAAGTTCTGCGATCGCATTGCCTCGCGATCGCAGCATCATAATCCGAGGCAGCACCTCGTGATAAAATTTCATAATCTGGAGACAAATATTGATTAGGTTTTCCTTGAGATCGCCTTTGCCATAAAGAGATTCCAACTCGTTCATCCACAGGGGTTTTTCTGGAATTCCCATCGCCGCAAAAAATAATTCTTCTTTCGTTGAGAATCGCTTGAAAATTGAAGCTTCAGAAATACCAGCTTGTTGAGCAATTTCTAAGGTTGAAGCACCAAATCCTTGTTGCAGGAAAACTTGCCGAGCCGCTTCTAAGATTTGCTGATTGGTAATTCTGGGTATCCGAGGCATAAATTAGTAAGTGGTTACTTATTAAGTTATTGCCTTTGTGCTTGGGATGTCAAGAACTAATGACGTAAGATTTTACTACCGTCAACAGCCCAGATCGTTTAAGCTAGCTGAAAGATTCTTTGATTAGTGGCTTAAAGGCGGTAGTGTGCCTAAATATGTTCGTTTGATTTCTCTTCTAATGGTTTGTAGTTTGTGGAGTATGCCACAAGCCGCTAACGCGCAGGCATTAATACCCCATACATTGCAAGTAGATTCAGAGAAGCAGGGGTTGAGGTTGGCACAGGAAGCGGCTCAACTCGCTCAGTTTCAACAGGTTGAATTAGCTTTGCCACTAGCGCGGCTGGCTAGTAACCTGGCTTCCAAAAATGAGAAGGTGTGGTTGCTCTTAGGTGGATTGCAGCTACAAACTAAAGACTTTGACGCGGCGATCACTAGCCTGAAAAAAGCTCAATCTATCAACCCCAAAAATGGTGAGATTCTGTTTGCTCTGGGTTCAGCTAATTTTCAGCAGAAAAACTACCAGGCATCTGTTGTCAATTACCAAGACGGTTTGAAATTAAAACCCAATGATCCAGAAGGGTTATTTAATTTGGGTAATGCTTACTTTCTGCTGGGTCGACTCCCAGATGCGATCACACAGTATAATAAAGCCGTCTCCCAAGATAAAAAATTCTGGCCGGCGCTGAACAATATTGGCTTAATCAACTACGAACAGGGTGATACCCCTGGAGCAATTAAGCGATGGCAATCTGCTATAACCCTAGAGAAGCAAGCCGCAGAACCTTTATTGGCCTTGGCAGTGGCACTGTATACTAAAGGCGATCGCCAACAAGGACTAACCTTTGGAGAAGCTGCCCTCCGCATCGATCAGCGCTATGCTAGTTTGGATTTTCTCAAAGAAAATCTCTGGGGCGATCGCCTACTGTCTGATACGAAAAAATTCTTAGAATCACCCCGTATTCAAGCAGCCCTACTGCAACGGGATAACTCATCATCAGCCCCTGAACAACAGCCTACCCAATAGGAATGCTGAGTTATGAGCGCTGAGTTAGGAGTTAAAAGTTAAAAGTTAGGAGTTGGCAGTTCAATATTTCAACTCCTCACTTATAACTTTCCTATTACTAGTTGCTTAATGGCACCTTTTCGTAGTACATATATACTAATAAAATCCAGGAATACTCGCCCAAAAACGTTTTTGGGCGAGTATTCCTGAAATAAGCCGTTAATTCTCAGTGGTCGTCTGTGGGTAGAAGTGCGATGATTTGGTCAACAAATAGTTGATGGTCAACAACTGGCTTAGAAATGTAGCCATCAGCGCCGCTTTGCTTGAGAAAGTTCTCGCGATCGCCTTCCATAGCATGTGCCGTCACCAAAATAATAGGTAAGTTTGCTGTTTTTGGATCAGATTTTAACATTTGTGTAATCTTGATTCCATCAACGGACTTACCTTGGTAAACACTTCTAGACAGAGAAACATCCATCAAAATTAGGTCTGCTTCTCCAGATTGGGCAATTTTTATGACTTCTTCGACATTTTCAGTGTGTTTCACACCCAAGCCGCCACGCTTGGACAAAATCTTGGAAAAAACGCGAGCATTAATTAAATCGTCTTCGACAATTAAAACAGTTTTCATGAGAATTTTACTTATAGAGGTGAGGGAATTCAAGAATTCAAGAATTCAAAATTAACAAATGCAATCATAGTAAGTATCATAGCTACTAAGTGTATATAGATTATACTCGTGTGCATCCTTTTTAATACTCAATCTGCATCCTCGTCATCAAGGATGATACTACTGCTTTTTCTTCTGTGACCATCAAAATTTTGTTATGAATCCTATTTGATCCGTTATGCTGTGGTTGCTGCAATATTGGGTTCCGCCGGCTTTTGTGTAGTTAAATTTCAGGGAAAAAACTCATGGCAAAACAGTTAAACCTTCTCTCAACGGGACAGGTCATTACAACAGCCCTGCACACCGAGATGCAACGGTCTTATCTAGAATATGCCATGAGCGTGATTGTCGGGCGAGCGCTACCAGACGTGCGTGATGGCTTAAAACCAGTGCATCGTCGCATTCTGTATGCAATGCACGAACTCGGTTTGATACCAGATAGACCTTATCGAAAATGTGCCCGCGTAGTGGGTGATGTGTTGGGTAAATACCATCCTCACGGCGACCAATCAGTTTACGATGCTTTAGTGAGGCTGGTGCAGGACTTTTCTAGCCGCTATCCTTTATTAGCAGGACACGGTAACTTTGGCAGCGTCGATAATGACCCGCCAGCAGCGATGCGCTACACAGAAACGCGCCTGGCACCCATCAGCCATGAGGGAATGCTGACAGAAATTGGCGAAGAAACTGTGGAATTTGTCGGGAACTTCGATAATTCCCAGCAAGAACCAACAGTGCTACCTGCTCAGTTGCCCTTTCTATTGCTGAATGGCTGTTCTGGTATTGCCGTGGGCATGGCGACAAATGTACCACCGCATAACTTGGGGGAAGTTGTCGATGGGTTAATTGCCTTAATCGACAACCCAGATTTGTCAGATGAAAAGTTATTCGAGTTAATTCCAGGGCCAGATTTTCCCACTGGTGGAGAAATAATTGGTGAGACTGGAATTCGGGAAGCATACACCACAGGTAAGGGTGGGATTTTGCTGCGCGGAGTTGCGACTCTAGAGGAAATTCCAGCCACTAGGGGAAGCAAGCGACGGACGGCAATTATCATTACAGAATTGCCATATCAAGTGAATAAGGCTGCCTGGATTGAGAAGGTAGCGGACTTAGTAAATCAAAGTCGCCTGCAAGGAATTTCTGATCTTCGGGATGAGAGCGATCGCGAAGGGATGCGGGTAGTAATTGAACTCAAACGCGATACTAATCCTCAAGAAGTTCTCCAGCATTTATATCACCAAACTGCTTTGCAAATGACTTTTGGGGCAATTCTCCTAGCAATAGTAGATGGACAACCCCGCCAGTTAAGTTTGCGTCAACTGTTGCAGGAGTTTTTGAGTTTCCGAGAACAGACGCTGAACCGTCGCTACAATCACGAGTTGGGGAAGGCCCAAAGTCGTGTGCAGTTGGTGGAAGGTTTACTCAAAGCACTATCTAATTTGGATCAGGTAATTGAAATTTTACGGCAAGCTCCCGATGGGAGTACGGCAAAAATAAATCTTTGTAGCAGACTGGATTTGAGTGAGGTACAAGGAGATGCAATTTTGGCTATGCCATTGCGCCGCCTCACCAGTTTAGAACAGCAAAATTTGCAGCAGGAATTTGAGCAGCTAAGTGAACAAATTAGATTGTTAGAGCAATTGCTCAACGATCGCCGAGAATTACTCAAAGCGCTGAAAAAAGATTTGCGATCGCTCAAGCGCAAGTACAGCGATCCCCGGCGGACAAAACTAGCGCCTACCAGCAGCCAGACAAGGATAGAAGAGGACAAAGGGATAAGGGGACAAGGAGTAGAGGATGGTGAGGAAAATCCAAAATCCAAAATCGTTCGACTGAGCGTAGCCGAAGTCCAAAATCCAAAGTTAGAACAGCCAGTAGAGGAAGCGGTTTTAGAGTTTACCCAACGGGGTTATGTCCGCCGCACCCAGCCATCTGGAAGAAAGTCAAAAGCTGAAAATGGTCTGCATGATAATGACTTCATTATCCAAACTGTGTTAACTGACACAGAGAAAGACTTGCTAATACTAACTGCTGGCGGCAAAGTCTATCCTATAAAGGTGGGAGAAATTCCTCCAACCACTGGACGTTCTCCACGGGGAAAACCTTTGATTACTATGCTCAGTAGTACTGCTCAAGGTGCCCAAGAAGCTGTGGTCAGCCGCTTTTTGCTGCCGGAAAATCTCGAAACTAGCCAGATGATTCTTTTAACAAAACAGGGACGAATAAAGCGTCTGTCTCTGGGAGAATTTACTAACCTGACTCGACGCGGAATCACGATTTTGAAGCTCAAAGACGATGATGAATTGTCATTTACCCAGTTCACCACTCCAGGGGAGCATCTGATTTTAGCTAGTTCAGGTGGGCGACTGTTGCGCTTTGCAGTCAATGATGAACAATTACCGATTATGGGTCGTACAGCGATGGGTTTACAAGCATTTCGGCTATTGAAAAATCAGCAAATGGTTGGCTGTGTGACTGTCGCCAAAGATGACCAGCTGCTGCTAGTTACTCAAGAAGGATATGCCAAGCGAATGGCTGCGAGTCAGTTAAGAGCGGCTAATCGCGGCGATTTAGGCACGCAAGCGCTGAGATTTGCCAGCAAAACTGACAACTTAGCTGGTATGGTCATGGCGATCACATCTAGCGAGGTAGCTTTAGTGACGAATAAAGAGCGGGTAGTGCGGATACCTGTGGAAACAGTGCCTATTTTAGGTAGAGATGTCAAAGGTGAAAGCATCCTCCAACTCAACCGCGATGAAAAAATCATCACCGTTGCCGAAGTGCGAACTTAATCAAGGTGAGTTTCTATTTTTGTAGGGTTGGCCTTGAAAAGAAGTCTCCGACTGGAAATGCCTTTTAAAAGGGCTGCCGCCTCCCAAATTGGCACCACAAAATATTGAGATAGCGCTTACCTAAGCTAAATTTAGATCTCCGACTTCTTCAAGAAGTCGGGGATCTGGGCAGCAACTTTTGCTTAGGGATTTCCAACAAATAAATTATCCAATCTTGTGGGAGATTTTTTTATTTGGAAGTCGCTTAAGTAAACTTGACACTCTGCGGTCTGGTCTGTTCGCCCTTGGCGTCTCCCCTTCTCCCAAAGGGAGAGGCTAACGCCTGCCGTAGGATGCCCAAAGGGCTGTAGGGAGAAGACGCACAGATTCTTTAAGATTCCCTTAAAAGCGATAGTAAAATATCCCCCTAGACGCTCAAAACAACTACCAATACGACCAATCCAAAAAATATTTGATAATTAATATCAATAAGCTACTATTGTCTATGACGGTAAAAATTCAAATAGTATTTTTCTACCCCTGTAAATCTAACTGAAGGCAGATGTTTTAATCTGTCTAAATCGCTATCCCTATTTATGTCAAGTTATAGAAACAAAAATATAAAGAATGTTGCTTTTATAAAGATATTTGTTATATTAGTTTACATAAAGCAATAAACCTTAAGAATTAAATTTGGAGTCCCAACCATGACAAATGCAAGCACAACGAAAGTAACTACTCCGGTAATTGAAGATCGCAACGCTTGGCGCTGGGGCTTTACCCCACAAGCAGAAATTTGGAACGGTCGCTTGGCAATGATTGGCTTTTTAGCAGCCGTTTTGGTTGAGCTTTTTTCTGGTCAAGGCTTTCTACATTATTGGGGCATCCTATAAGTTTTAATATTCAAGATGACCTATAAATAAAAAAACCTGGAGTGCTAATTCACTACCAGGTTTTTTATTCATTTGTTTGTAATTAGTCATTCGCTTTAAACAAATGACTAATGACTAATAATTACCGAATATATTCCTTGAGTACGCTGTTGCGATTTGGATGGCGTAACTTGCGGAGTGCTTTCGCCTCAATTTGACGAATCCGTTCGCGGGTGACGTTAAAAATCTGTCCGATTTCCTCAAGGGTCTTCATCCGACCATCATCCAAGCCGTAACGCAGTCTGAGAACATCGCGTTCACGAGGACTGAGACTGTCGAGGACTTTTTCAAGGTCTTCGCGCAGAAGATTTTTGGAAACTTGGTCTTCTGGCGTCTCACCATCGGATTCAATAAAATCGCCCAATCGAGAATCTTCTTCTTTCCCAATGGGCGTTTCTAGTGAAATGGGTAACTGGGCGGATTTAGCAATAAACCGCAACTTCTCAATGGTCATTTCCATGCGAGTAGCGATTTCTTCTTCAGTGGGTTTGCGACCCATTTCTTGAGACAGCAGCTTGGTAGTTTTCTTAATCCGAGAGATGGTTTCGTAGAGGTGAACTGGAAGGCGGATAGTGCGGGATTGATCTGCGATCGCGCGGGTAATTGCTTGACGAATCCACCAGGTAGCATATGTAGAGAATTTGTAACCTTTTTCGTGATCAAACTTTTCAGCGGCGCGAATCAAGCCGAGACTGCCTTCCTGAATTAAATCTTGGAATGACAAACCACGATTCATGTATTTCTTAGCAATTGAAACCACAAGACGCAGGTTAGATTGCACCATCTTGTCTTTCGCCCTGCGACCAACATGCAGGCGATAACGAAAGGCTGGTAGTGGTAGTTGCACCGCTTCTGCCCATTCACTATCTCGAGGATCGCGATCCAACTGTTCTGAGAGTCTTTCCCGCACCCTCTCTAATTCCAGCAAATCGGCTATTTTCCGCGCCAATTCAATTTCTTCGTCTGCCCGCAACAGCCGAATTCTACCAATTTCTTGCAAGTAAAGCCGAATTGAATCTTCAGTGTAGTGCTTTTTCTTGCTTTGTGTCCGACGACGCGATTTAGCGGCTTTTCCAGACTTTGCGTCGTCCTCATCAGACTGAGGCTCTAAAAATTCATCGTCACCTTCATCGATGATCAGCAAGTCCTCTTCATCGTCTATTAAGAGTTCTTCTAACTCGAGCTCAGGCTGATTCATTATTTCTAGGTCAGGCTGATAGCTTTCGAGTACGTTGTTAGCCTGGTTCATGCCGCGTTCCTCATGCTCCTTGCAGAATCAATTACTCAAGATGTGTTTACTGCTCTTTTAAACGAGCTAGTTATCAACCGAAAATAAGCTTTTTGGCAGATTTGCCAGAAATATTTTCGGACGTTTTGCACCTCCGGTTGGAGGGTTTTTTAGTTTAGTTTAAGCAACTACTAAAGGTGACTTACTCCCCTCAGTAAATGTTATATGTGTTACTATCACATACTGCTTTCAACTAACTGGTCAAAAAAAGACTCGCCTTTATTAACAAACTTGCCACTCTATACAAATTCAGACTGTTGGCAGATTTTCCTATAAAGACTCTTCCGATTGTAGCCTGTTTCACAGAAATTGCACTCTTTTTGTGTATTCATCATGAACTCCCACAGCAATTGTTAGCCACCATTACCAAAAAGACATTAAAAACGGGAATTATACCCTGAAATTTTTTCTCCACTTTTCGGAATTGCAGTGACGCTCTTATTACATTACGAAGTAAGTACGCTTGCTCTTGCCGAATTTCATGTATTTTACACAACATTAATTACTTACAAAGAGGGCATTGTATGTTAACTCAGACGACAAGTCTAAATTTATCCATTTTTACATTTCCTTCATAAATTACGCATTCCTTAGACTAAAGCAGGTCTTGACCTTGGGTAAATACAACAAGGGTGATGGTGCTTGCCTGAAAGCAGTTAACCTTCTGCGTACTAATTACCTTAACTGAGGAGTTGAGGCTGTAGCATAATCAACCTGATAGCAGAGCAATTTAGGTTTAACTAATTTGGCCTTATTCACAGGTTAGCGCACTGTGGCGATTTCAGCCCTATGAAACTTGACAAACTCTTCTTATTGTATACAAAGATATTTTAATCAATTCAAAAACGATTTGTCTGCGAACTTACCAATATAGTCCTATTTAAGACAAAAGTTCATTAGATACATACGATACAATAGCGATCGCGACCGTAGTACATGAAGATATTAACAAGTTTTCAGCCAGATGGTGTCTGCTTCCAACAGCCATCACCCGGAACAGAGAGAACCCAGAAGATTGCCTGATGATTTGGTTACAAAACTTTTCTACGTAGATAAATTGTAATTTTAAATACTTTTATTCAAGTAAGTCTCTGTAATCTTATTATGATAAATCCTCAAGATATTTAATTAATTGCTGTTTAATAGATAATATTAAGTTATTTTCTTAAAGCATAACAAATGTGTTTATAGCTGGTAAGCGAAATTAATTAGCCAGTCAGTGCAAAGAGTATTGTCTGACTAAATTTCCAATAAAGTTGGTAGTTTTGCTAACAATAGAAATTGAATTTTTGTAAAATATTGACAATAAGCAAATTATATGGGTATGAGCACTCATCTAACGCCCTTCTCACATTGCCAGAGGCTAGCACCTGCCGTAGGATGCCCGAACGCAAGGGCGTCTCCTATCTTGAGAAGGGCTGTAGGGAGAAGACCGCGCCCGTTCCCCTTAAAAAGGCTTGCTCTAATTCCCTCCTTTTTAAGAAGGGTTAGGGAGGATCAAACCTTAACCCAGGCGTATTGGGATATAAAGTCTTTACCAAAAGTCTGTTCCAGGAATCTTAATCAATACTTGAAAGCCACAGATTCCTGACAACTTTTACGAAGTCGAGGATCTTGTTTTTTAGGAATGATTTAGGACTGCTATTGATTAGATGGGGATGTAGACACTATAAAAAAGTAATGGGTGATACGTTTTCACCCATTACCAATGTCACAAATTATTGAAGTAGTGTCAGGGAATTGATATTAGATATCTAGATCGGTGAAGTTGAGTTTAGAGCCATAGGTTTCGATGAATTCTCGTCTGGGTGCAACACGATCGCCCATTAAAATTGTGAAGATGCGATCAGCTTCTGCGGCATCCTCAATTTCGACTTGCTTCATTTTGCGAGTCTCTGGGTTCATGGTGGTGTCCCAGAGTTGTTGTGGCATCATTTCACCCAAACCTTTGAAGCGTTGGATGATATAGTTAGCATTAGCAGGAAATTTGGCGATTGCTTGATTTTTTTCGCGATCGCTATAGCAGTACTCATGATTACGTCCCCGTTCTACTTTATACAGTGGGGGACAAGCAATATAAATAAAGCCTTGTTCGATCAGCGATCGCTGATATCGATAGAAAAATGTTAACAACAAAGTCCGGATGTGCGCTCCATCTACGTCAGCATCCGTCATGATGACTATGCGGTGATAGCGCAGTTGGGTGGAATCGAATTCATCACCTTTGACACCTAAACCGAGGGCTGTAATTAACGCTTGAACTTCGTTATTTTTATAGATTTTAGCATCATCGGTTTTTTCAATGTTGAGAATTTTACCACGTAGAGGCAAGATAGCTTGAGTGCGGCGATCGCGTCCTTGTTTGGCACTTCCACCGGCTGAGTCCCCTTCCACGATGAATATCTCAGATTCGCTAGGATCACGAGAACTGCAATCTGCCAATTTGCCAGGTAATGGCGAAGATTCTAGTACTGATTTGCGCCGAACTAATTCCCGCGCATGACGCGCTGCTTCTGCGGCTTTGAAAGCTTGGATAGCTTTTTCTAAAATTGAGTCTGCGATCGCCGGATGAAATTCTAGGTATTCGGTGAGGACTTCTCCCACCAAAGAATCGACAATTCCTCGCACTTCGGTGTTACCGAGTTTAGTCTTGGTTTGTCCTTCAAATTCCGGGTCTGGGACTTTAACAGAAATAACCGCAGTTAGACCTTCGCGGACGTGTTCACCACTGAGGTTTGGTTCATTTTCCTTAATTTTATTGCGCTTGCGGGCGATCGCATTTAATGTCCGAGTCAGAACTGCTTTCAACCCTTCTAAGTGCGTACCACCATCAACCGTGCGAATATTGTTGGCAAAACCTAGAACATTATCCGTGTAAGCATCAGTACACCACTGCAAAGAAACTTCCACTTGTACATTGTTCCGTTCCCCCTGCACATAGATAATTTCTTCATGCAGCGGCTGCTTCTCACGGTTCATGTAAGCGATATATTCTTTAATACCACCCTTGTAATTGTAGGATTCTACTTTCGGTGTATCGCTTTTTAGCAGTTCTAAACGATGGTCAGTAAAGGTAATTTTGACACCTGCATTCAGATACGCCAACTCCCGTAGGCGACCTGATAGAGTAATGTAATCAAACTCAATGTTAATTGTAAAGATTTGGGTATCTGGCTTAAAGGTGACAGAAGTTCCGGTTCTAGCTTCTTTGTAAGGCTTGACTTGCAGTTCTGTAACTGGGATACCGCGTTCATAGCGTTGGATATGAACCTTTTTATCTCGCCAAACCGTAACTTCTACAACCTCAGATAGGGCATTAACAACAGAAATACCAACCCCGTGCAATCCTCCAGAAACTTTATAACCACCGCCGCCAAACTTACCACCAGCGTGCAGTACCGTCATCACGGTTTCCAAAGCCGATTTCCCCGTGCGCGAGTGAGTATCGATGGGAATACCGCGACCATCATCTGTTACAGTCACCGAACCATCAGCGTTGAGATCCACCTCTATATGGGTGCAATAACCCGCCAAAGCCTCATCGATTGAATTGTCCACCACCTCGTAAACTAAATGGTGGAGTCCTCGCGGCCCGGTAGTACCGATGTACATTCCTGGTCGTTTGCGGACGGCTTCCAGACCTTCCAGAACTTGAATCTGATCGGCACTGTAACTGCTCGTCATGTAAACTCTCCTGATGCGTGGGGTTGAACTCGCCAAAAGGCAAATAAAAGTCAAAACACTCCCAAATTGTAACACAAAAGCCTTGCTGGCGTCTGTAGGGCATTTTCAAGAGAAGTTTATACAGGGGTTGCACTGCCGTGGAAGAGGACGAGGATGAGCCGGATAAGGGAGATGGGAAAGAAATGACTAAATTAATTGTGATTTGTGGGGCGACGGCAACGGGTAAGTCAGGTTTGGCTTTGGCTTTGGCGATGCGGTTGGGTTCTGTAATTCTCAGTGCCGATTCTCGTCAAGTTTACCGTGAGTTTGATATTGGTACGGCTAAAGCAACTGTGGCTGAACAAAAATTAGTGCCGCACTATCTAATAGATATCTGCGATCCAACAGACATGATGACATTAGCAGACTACCAGGAGCAAACACAAGCTTTAATTGCTTCTGTTGATGTTACACCACTTTTACTAGTTGGTGGTACTGGTTTATATATACGCTCCATTGTCCAAGGGATGAGAATTCCTAGAGTCGCACCGCAAATAGAATTGCGATCGCAACTTGAATCTCTCGGTCAGCCTCAACTCTACGCAATTTTACAACAAGTTGACCCTGTTGCAGCACAAAAAATTCATGCTCATGATTCAGTGCGAACTTTAAGGGGATTAGAGGTATATTATGTTACTGGATATCCAATTTCAGAACAACAAGGGGAGAATCCACCAAATTATCCAATTTTGCAAATAGGTTTGGATTGCGATGTTGAAAAGTTGAGAAATCGGATTAAACAGCGTACCGAGCAAATGATAGCAGATGGTTTGGTCGGTGAAGTGGAGTATCTTTGTCAAAAATATGGCGCTGATTTGTCTTTGTTGCATACTTTGGGTTATCAAGAAATTAAGCAATATTTGACTGGAGATATTTCTTTCGATGAAGCGAAAGAATTAACAATTTTGCATACACGGCAATTTGCCAAGCGACAACGCACTTGGTTTCGAGCTTATTCGCAAATTGAATGGTTTGATGCAGATGATCCTGATTTATTTGAGAAGGTTTGGCATCGGATAAATGAGTTTATTAATTCCACGAGTCCGTGATATTTTCTTACTCACGCAAAGATGTAAAAAATTTTGGCGTCTTTGCGTGAAGGTTCTAGAGAGTTTTGGGATCAACGCCCATAGCCCGTAGCCTATCTGCTAGAATTTGGGCCCATTGTTCTGCCTGACTTTTCCCGTTAAGTCTCTTTTGCAAGCTGCCAACCCTCACAGAGATCGTGTAATTTTAACCAACCTCGCCACAGTACCT
>NZ_JBALCO010000194.1:0-13770 GCF_036919595.1 Nostoc sp.
AGGGGTAGCCCTACGCAAAAATAGCTCGATGCCAGGTTTAATAATCTAACCAAAGCCTCCCGATAAATCATTCGGGCAGGCTTTTGTTATTGCTGGAAGGTACTGTTAAAACAACACAAAAAGTTATTTAAAAAGAAGATTGATTAACATTATTCTTGTTGCCACAACCAATCGAAAGCTATAGGCTGGGAATCTGTCCAGAGCTTGGCAAGCATTGGAAGAAGCTGTAAAAATAGATGGTAGTCCTAAGAGGATGTTTTAAAAGGGTCTTTTGCTCTCATAGTTAGTACAGCAAAGCATCTAAGTACATGGCGCAACCTTGATTTTGCCTTGCACTTAACCTAGTGCAGAACTGCAAAATTATACCTTTCGCCACTTTTAAAACATCCTCTAAAGCAGTAGCTAAGTTATTCAACTGATTAATACGGGAAGATGCGATCGCAACATTAATGATCGACAATACTGTTCATCTAGATTTAATCTAGCTGTAGATTGCTTGATGTGATCCCCTCATGGTAGTTTTCCTGAATATCACACTTCAGGAGATAATTTAAATTTTGTTCAATCCCAATATTTTGCCGAGTCATTCTGGTAATGTAGTTCGATATTATATATCCTCAACAATAATGAAATCTACTACAACTTAAATCCCAAATGTGAGCCATAGTTAGATAAAAGAGGAATATATCGGGCTGATGGTGAGCACAAACATAGCGTGCTAAATTAAATAGCAATGTTGTGGGTTTTGAATTTATCTAATGGTCACCATACTCTGCTAGATATTGCAGAAAGGTCGGGAATGTCATTTTATGTTACTAAATATGCTGCTGATACATTATTGGTACATGACTTTGTGACTTGCCTCATTAAATCATCTTAATTCTTTAAAATCCGACAACAGTAAGTGAGAATACTTATTTTGTGTTTACTTACTTTAATATTACTTTTACATTATATTTATAATTACTGCTCTAAAAGTAGCTAAACTTCATTCTTGAAAATATACCCTACCTCTTCACTATTGCTTAGAAAAACATAATATCCTGCTTCATGATTACTTAAATAAAATGTCATTAATTATACCATTGTAGTAGCAGCTTAAAAGATTGATATTAGAGAAGTAGTTTAAAAATATAGCTTGTCTATCTACTATATGAATAAAAAATGGGCTGCTAAACGACTTACAATCAATCTCACATCAAGCGAGGCACAGAAGCTTGAACAATACTGTTCAATGACGGGCAGACCAGCAACCGATGTGATTCGGGAGTTAATCCGTTCTCTTTCTACTCAAGAGGAAAAAGTCCCCCAAACTTAGGAAATCATACTAAACAAAAAATGAAACCATGACAAGCACATCTAAATTTGTAAGTGAAATATAGTGTTTCATAGTTATCAGTTATTTTCTTGCAAACACGCGTTATAGGTAGCAACTGAACACAATCCAAATGTGATTCTGCTCATTTAGCCATGTCCAATATGGATGGTTTTGAGCTAATAGTTCACCTATAAGCGAATCCCAAACTCCTTCTGTTCTCATCTAGGACTAGCCCTTTCAAGGTGTGTTATTTTCCTGTTTTTCCTGGTTTAAAATCTTATAAGTTGAGATATGAGGTCGATTCTTGAGGTAAGTCCTCTTTAGCTGAGGTTTTTTTGGGCCTGGCGGATGACGAGGAAAAGCTCTGAGCTTGACAAGACCTGCCAGATGTTTGAGGGTTTGCGATAATTCGGTGAAGGTAATGTTCTGAAAAACACGCCACTGTTAAGGGGGAATCGCAATCATCATCCCCCTGTAAGAGACCATTTATAAAGTAAATCAAAAGTCATGGTGCGTTAGGCTTTAGCCCAACGCACCATTTTGTATAGCGGTGCGTTAGACGCTTTGATATATTTTTTGTGATAAAGGATATCGAAATATGTTCCTAACACAACGCCAGTTGCTTCTCCTAAGGGATGACGCTGCGCGTAGCTTGCTTCCCCGTAGGAGTGCAAGCTGGGGAACCCGTGCAACGCAGTGGCTCCCCTACAGTAATTTTATTTTTACTTTATAAATGACCTCTAAGTAGCCTTGATTTCATCAGCTAAATAATAGCTGAAAACTTCGGCTTCTATCTTCTCGGTTGCATGAACACTTCTTAAAGCTGCCCTAATCGCAGACAGTATGTTATAGGCAACTAAAGCGATACAGAAGGTAAACAAGGCAGCCTTTGGGTAACCTAAAGTATTAATCTGGCAGTAGAGATTTTCTGTGAGGACTTGAAACAAGGTTTCAAAGACCCCATCAGTGATAGGTTAAGATCATGAACAATTTGTCAATAAGCAATAGTGCTTAGAATTATGTTGAAATCCGGGTAGAAAACACAATTTTAAAGCTGGCTATGCCGTTCGCGGAGCGTCTCCAAGAGTTGGCGGGCTACGCCTACGCATCATATTTAAGAGCATCATTTACCCTTACCCGATAAAATCAGTACAAAGCTTAATTTGATCCCTTATCAAGTAGTTAATTTATCGCCTAATTACTATTGACAAAATTGATTTTGTCTTAACCTCTCACGAATAGACAGACCCTTCAAAAGTCTTGTTAACCACTAAGGGAATCCCAAAAATAAATTCTTCAGCCAAATGTAGTAAAGTCAGCGTAGTGAGCGCCACCCTGAAAGTAACGATAACAGGTTTTTTGTCAGGTGGGGGACACACCGTTATTTACATTGCCTATCCCATAATCAGTAATAGTAATAGCTTTGCCAAAACCTACCCTCTATATTTACAGGAGTACAGCGATTGCCTCTTCGAGAGCTAAGAATCTAATCAGAGAGTGCGTTAGCGTAGCTTACTGTATGTATCGCTTGTTCTCAATTGCGATGGAAATTCCTTTTACGTTGCTTGTGCCTTGCGACTTCTTTGCGCTTGTGTTTTTCCAAAGGTGTTTCAAAGTGACGATGCTTTCTCATGTCTGGAAAAATACCTGCTTTAGAAACTTCCCTCTTAAATCGACGTAAGGCTGACTCAATTCCTTCATTTTCGCCCACAAATACTTGGGTCATTTTCATCTCCTACTTAATTGGTACTGGGCAATTTTAAGCCATCCAGTAGACCGGAGCGCAAAAAGGGCAGATAATGATTCTGCCCTTAAAACGTTAAAACTGAATTTTTTATCTTAAAGCTTAGTAGCGTCCTCGAGAGTATCCTCCACCGCCGCCGCTGCCGCGACGGTCACCACCAAAGGAACCACCTCTATCTTCCTTGGGTTTAGCCTTATTCACTTTGAGGTCGCGTCCCATCCACTCAGCACCATCAAGAGCTTCAATGGCAGCTGTTTCTTCAGCTTCTGTACCCATCTCTACGAAAGCAAAGCCGCGAGGGCGTCCAGTTTCACGGTCAGTAGGTAACTGAACCCGTTTTACAGAACCATGTTCGGCAAAAACAGAAGTGAGGTCTTCTTGTGTGACCTCGTAGGATAGATTACCTACATAAATTGACATGCATTATCTCCAAAATCATAGGTGTGTAGAGATTTAGATTTCGGAGACAAGCTTGTTAAGACCAAAAGGGAAAAGCCTGTCAATACTAAAAACAAACACTGTAACCGAATTTTATTCTCACCTAATTACCTTAGCACATCATTCAGTTCTTACCCACCGTAAAAAAGGAAGTATTAAGAGTCAGCAATCGCCCGATGCCTTCTCAAAGGATGTTTTAAAAGTTCTCTAATTACTAGCAAATTTAATCACCTAATTTTCTTGACTCATACGCTTGTAAATCACAGCCTTTTAGAGAGTGAAATAGCCCTGCTTTTTAAGGGGAGCCAGTCGCTCAGAGGGGTCTCCCCAAGTGAAGCGACTGGCGTGGGTTAGGGAAGATTAATAAGTACCTAAAATCACAGCCAAACACTTCTCAAACATCTTCTAAGTCATAAATTCATGGGCAACTCCGACATGGAGTAGCAGAAATTCCCCAAATAATTGCAAAATAAATGCAGTTCGTCATTGTTACTACCTGGAAATGCCGACTACACTTGCTGACGCACGAAATGTGCTTTCTGACCTCATCCCTCGCTACTCAAAGCGTGTAGATTATCTGATGATTCGCCTTGAAGAAGCAGAAGGGACTGATATCTTGTTGCGTGGCGACAAGGTAGAAACCCTCAGTGAAGGGATCTCAATTGGTGGACATATTCGCGCTTGTTATAAAGGTGGATGGGGGTTGAGCTGCTTTAACGAGCTAGCAACAATTCAGGATCGGATAGAAGAAGCGATCGCTGCTGCGCGGATGGTTGGTGATGAAGAAACTTTACTTGCACCCATTGACCCGGTGCAAGCAGTATGCATTCTACCCCTAAAAGGCACCGATCCCCGAAAAATCCCACTCTTTAAGAAAAAACAATTGTGCGATCGCTATGCTGAATTGCTCAAAGGCGTTGATCACCGGATTACCACTACCTCGGTGCGCTATGGAGACAGTGCCCAAAAAGTGATCATTGCTACTTCGGAAGGCACTTTAATCGAGCAATCTTGGGTGGATATGGAAATGCGCTTTGCCGCCACCGCCAGAAATGGCGAAACCGTACAAACTGGACGGGAAACTATTGGTTCTCGCAAAGCTTACGAAGATTTAACTGATTTGGATGAACAGGTCAAAAGTGCCGCCCAAAGAGCGATCGCAGCTTTATTTCTGCCATCGGCGAAAGGCAATACCTACACCGTCGTTATTGACCCAATTCTTACCGGCTTGTTTGTCCACGAAGCCTTCGGACATCTTTCTGAGGCTGATATGGCTTACGAAAACCCTGATTTGTTAGAAGTCATGACGATTGGACGGCGGTTTGGGCCAGAAGAACTCCAAATTTTTGATGGTGCTGCTTCGGAGGGACATCGCGGTAGCTATTTTTACGACGATGAAGGCACGCCTGCTACTACTACTCAACTAATTAAAGATGGAGTTTTAGTTGGACGTTTACATTCTCGTGAAACCGCTGGCAAATTGGAGGAAGCGCCTACGGGTAACGCCCGCTGTCTCAACTATCACTTTACGCCCATTGTGCGGATGACAAATACCTGGATTGAACGGGGTAAAACACCAGTCAAAGACTTATTCAGCGATATCAAAGAAGGAGTATATGCCCGTAATTGGTTGGGTGGAATGACGAATGGTGAAATGTTCACCTTTAGTGCTGGGGAAGCGTGGATGATTAGGAACGGTAAAATTGCTGAACCTGTGCGGGATGTAACGCTTTCGGGAAATGTATTCCAAACTTTAGCGGATATTGAGGCAATTGGTAATGATTTTTACTGGGATGAATCCGGCGGTTGTGGTAAGGGAGGGCAAAACGGCTTGTCAGTGGGTTGTGGTGGCCCTAGTCTCCGAATTCGAGATGTAGTGGTTGGTGGGGAAACCTGAACTACCCGCCCCTATACCCGGTACTGCGGGTTAACTCAGGTTTCTAGTACAGTGCAGCGTCAGTTTACCTAGCTTTAACAAGGGGACTTTGGTCCAAGTCTAGTCCCAAGTCTTGTTAATTGAGATGGTGGCTGGATTCTTGCGGTACTATACTAGTCTCACGGGGGAATGCCTCAATTCAAATCAATTTGCTAGCCAGAAAGCGACGTTACGCACATAGGTTTTGATATCTTCTAAGGCGCGTGGCTCTTTTTTAATGCCATCTCCTGGTGGCTCATCTACAAAAGTGGGACAGCCTTGGTTAATATCCCAGTTGTAATCTACTAAATGATGGAAACTGGAGTTAGCTACTGCTCGTCCTAATCTATTTCCCTGTTCATCTTGATGATGCTCGATCGCTACAACCAAATTGAAGTTACGACTTGTAACTAAACTTTTACCCAGAGCAATTACCCGCGCGTTTGCATTGCCCAAAGTTACGCCAATTCAACCTTCGTGGGGATGCGTTGGAAAAAAATTGATCCTTCCCGTAGGTGAATTGGGATTTTTTAAAAGTTCGTGAATAGGTTCAACAATGGTAATTTTTTGATAATCGCCGTTAGCTCCCGAATGATAGTTAGGCCAGGAAATATAAGTTGTGTATGAGTCATCTCGGCTCCTGCGAGATTCGTCGGGATCGGGATTTTTTGTGTTGAAATAGTGAACATCACCAATGTCAACCAAACCACACATCGAACAGCCCATATCCTGATGATCGCGTGTTGCTAGAATACCGCCGCCGCGTTGCCGAAAAGCATTAATTCCGGCAATGTCTTTTTCGGTTAAACCGTTATCCACCTCTAAGCCAAATAGCCAAAGTTCATCAAAATCTGATTTTTCGAGACTACTTAAAACTGGATCACCACCTACTGTATCTGATTCGTAATCGCGTCCTGTAACTTCAAATAAGGAGTTTCCTGCTTCGTCTTGAATCGATGCTAAATAATCTTGTAACATTGAGAAACGAAAAATGCTCCAGTCATCTTCAGTCGTAGGAATCGTAGTCTGCAAAAGAATACGAATTGGTTTTGCCATAACCTCTGCCAGATGAACACCGTAATTGAGTATAGCGATCGCTTTGCACTGATGCTTAAATTTTTAAATTCCTCAACATCCGTCTCAAGGATGAAAGTAACTCATAACTTTAGGTAGTAGCACTAGTAGTTGAGAATAGCTAGTTTAGATAAAAGTGATTGCAATATTGACTCTGGTTTGATTCACCACACCAATCCCCGTGGCGCGTACTAGGGATTTACTGCCTGTTTGGGTAACCTGGATAGCCTCAATTAAAAGTTCCTTAGCACAGCGACAGATATGAAAGCAGATCAACTCCTGAAAAACTATAAAGCAGGTGTCAGAGACTTTACTGGTGTCAACTTGAGCGAGGCAAACTTAAGGGAAGCCGATCTCAGTGACATAATTTTAGATAGAGCAATTTTAGATGGAGCTAATCTGAGTCACGCTAATTTAGCCCAAGCCAGTTTGATTGAGGCAGACTTAAATGGAGCAGATTTGAGCAATGCTAACCTCACTGGTAGCAACTTAAGCGGAGCCATCTTAGATGGAGCTATCTTGGATGGAGCAGCAATGGAAGGAGCTAATTTGAGTCAGGCTGATTTGACGGTTGCTAAACTGATTGAAACTAACTTGAGTGACGCGGATTTGCAGGAAGCAAGCTTGATAGCGGCGAATCTAGATGGAGCTGATTTGAGTGGTGCAGACTTAGGTGTAGCCGACTTGTCCCAGGCAAATCTCACCCAAGCAGATTTGAACCAGACAAATTTGAGCGGTGCAAATTTGGAGGGAGCCAATATAGAAGGAACCATCCTGGATGAAAATGTGTGACATCTCCCGCCGCTAAATGGCAGTACCGATTATAGCGGTGGGATATCAGGCGAATTAGTTAAATCAGTCAACATTAACAGCAACTGCCCGGGATAATATCACCATACCATTTACTGATGACAGCCTAGTTTCCGGTTTTTGGTGATTACTTTTGGCATTGGCAAGAGAATCGCTGTGTAGCTAAGACAGCACCCTGAAAAATATATTTGGATGCGAGCGCTTTCAGAACTCGGAACTTTGAGCTTGGAACTCGGAACGCCGAGATCAGAACTCGGAACTTTGAGCTTGGAACTCGGAACTTTGAGCTTGGAACTCAGAACACCGAGATCAGAACTCAGAACTTCAAGCTTGGAACACCGAACGCCGAGATCATAACTCGGAACGCCGAGATCATAACTCGGAACTTCCAGATCATAACTCGGAACGCCGAGATCATAACTCGAAACTTCCAGATCATAACTCGGAATGTTGCATGAGAGTCTGTAACTTGTGTGTACACATTATCCGCTTGCAAGAACAAGTAACGTGGATATATTTTCTCCACACAAGGATACTACTTTGAAAAAGTTTGCTACAAGTAGTGTTATTTACGATTGTCATAATTAAAACAACCGACTCTCAACTATCAATGGAGAACTTTACCCTCGTTGTCACACTCTATGTGAACCCTATGACAGGAAATGATACCAATACTGGTTCACGGTTGAGTCCATTTAAAAGCCTCACCCGGGCCTTAAAAGTAACCAAAATCTCCACGATAATTCATCTGGAGTCGGGGACTTACAGCGCTGCTAGTGGTGAGGTGTTCCCACTAGTCATCCCTGGAGGGGCGACAGTAGTAGGTAACGAAGCTAACAAAGGTGCAGAGATTGTAATTTCTGGGAGTGGCGAGTATCAAAGTCCCAGCTTTGGTATCCAAAATATCACGTTTCTCTTGCTAGATAAAGCCAGTCTTTTAGGTGTAACTGTCACCAATCCCTCACCCAAAGGTACTGGTATCTGGATTGAATCGGCTGCACCTACTTTAGCTAACAATACTTTAAGCGACTGTGGGCGAGAAGGTGTGTTTACCACTGGTACTGCCAAACCCACAATTTTAGATAACATATTTGTGCAAAATACTGCTAGTGGGTTAGTGATGGCAGGTCATAGCCAGGGAGAAGTACTGCGGAATGTATTTCAAAGAAACCCTTTAGGCATAGCAATTAGTGACTTTGCCGCTCCGGCGATCGCAAATAACAAATTATCAGAAAATCGCACAGCGATCGCACTTTCTCGCAACGCCCGCCCTGTGCTACGTCAAAATCTCATCGTTAAAAATACCCAAGGTGGTCTATTAGTCAATGGCAATGCAATTCCTGACTTAGGTAATACCGAAGATCCTGCTGATAATATTTTTCGTGATCATAGTGAATTCGATTTATACAATGCCACTACACAAAAGCTAGTTTCGGTAGGTAATCAATTGAATCCTGCTCAAGTCTTGGGCTTAGTCGAATTGCTTCCAGCCGAACGAATAGCAGTTAGCACCAGTTTTTCTGACGTACCGACTGAATCCCCATCTAAAAAACTCCCTGCGCCTGTTCAACTAGATGAACATTGGGCAGAACCATTTATCCAGACATTAGTGAGCATGGATTTAACTCATAGTTTCGCTGATGGTAGCTACCAGACAGATAAACCGATGACTCGCGCCCAGTACGCGGCTTTGGTAGCGATCGTTTTTAACCCATTTCCTAAAATCCCAGCACCTGATTTTATGGACGTACCCAAGGATTTTTGGGCTTATAACGCAATCCAAATCGCGGCTAGCGGTGGCTTTGTTGGCGGATTTAGCGATCGCACTTTCCGCCCTGATCAAAATGTCCAGCGGCTACAGGTGATTGTCTCCCTAGTAAACGGACTGGGACTACCTTCTGCTGATAGCCATGCTTTAGAAGTTTACAGCGATCATCATACCATTCCCGACTATGCCCGGACAGCCGTTGCCACTGCTACACAATGGGGAATAGTTGTCAACTATCCAGATCCGAAAGTACTTGCACCTTCACGTTCGGCAACACGCGCCGAAGTTGCAGCAATGGTTTATCAGGCATTAGTTGCCATTGGGCGAACACCAGCAATTAAATCTGTCTATGTAGGGTTGCATTCCAGAAGTTGACAAGTAGAATAGGAAACACTGCCTATCGGCTTAGTAACTCGTGAAAAAAAATCATGTAGTTAAAAGCACGTTAGGCTAATATGCGATGGGTGACAAATCTTAGACCTATTGCCTAAAGCTAATAGCCCCATGTTAACAACACTTCCAGACACCTCTGCCAACTTGGCGATCGCTTTATTAATTAACTATAGTTTCGATCTCAGTGGGTATAGTGCCAATGAGCTAGTTGAGCGTTGGCAAACGCAATATCCCCTTAATTGGCTACACCTGGCAGTGATTGAGGCACTATATCAAGGTCGTTATAAAGCGGTTTCCGTGCAGCAAATTTTAGTATTTTGGCAGCGCCGGGATCAGGCTACATACCATTTCAACATGGAATTTGAACGGATGATTTGTAGCAAATTTCCCCAAAGGTTAACCTCATCGCCTGTTCCAGCCCTACCACCAGCCAAGAAAAACCCTACTGTAGAGAAAGTCACGAGTCCTCAATTACCACCTGCTAAGATTCGCAACGGTTATCAACACAGCAATACTGCAACTTTACAACTGAAAAGTTACGAACAAAAGGCATCTTTGAGTGAAGAAGAGGGGAAGCAGGAAGATAGAGACAGTAAAACCGTCCTAAAGTCTCCCCTTTCTGGGAAATTTGCCTCTTCGGCAGCGCTTCAGCTATCATCTACTGTCAGCCCTCGGCAAACTTCACAAGAAAGTCCACCGTCTTCTCCATCACCATTGCATCATAAACGGGCAAAACTCCTACCACCTGCTGCTATTCATGCTCCAATTGGGCAATTTACCCCAGAAAAAAGCGATCGCTCTGAGTCTTTCACATCCAAACTCAAAGCTATGTCTGGCGAACATAATCCGCCAATTGTGGGGAGTGGGGAGTAGGGAATCGGAGGAGTAATTAATCTTTTTAGGTTTTTACTCTGCAACCAACTGCATAAAGCGCTGATCATCGGCAATATCATCAAAATCTAGGTCAATTGCTGCGTCTTCTTTATACCTGGGATTAAGTTCAATTGCTTGTTGTAGAGTTAGCAGAGAGCGTTCAACTTGTCTTTGCAGTGCGTAACAGGCTGCTTTGTTGTAATAGGCACTGGCATAATCTGACTTAATTTCTAAGGCTTTGTTAAAACTAGCGATCGCTTCATCATCGCGTCCCAATCTCACCAAAGTATAACCATGTTTATCCCAGATTTTGGGAGAATTGGGTTGGAATTCCAGCGCTTTATTAAAGGATACCATTGCCTCTTCGTATTGTTCCAATGCTACTAAGGAAAGACCGCGATTTAACCAAGCAACTGCATCGTCAGGTTTGATTTGTGTAGCTTTGTCAAATGAGGCAAAGGCTTGCTGATGCTGTTGTAAGTTACCAAAAGCAACGCCGCGATCGCACCAAGCTTGATGATAATCTGGTTGGAGTTTAATAGCTTGGTCATAAGATGCGATCGCATCTTGGTAACGTTTTAATCTTCCGAGAGTTAGACCTCGTTTTAACCAAGGCACAGGTTCATCAGGTTGGATTTTAACCGCTTGGTTGTAAGCTGCGATCGCGTCTTCATAGCGCCTTTCAGAAAACAGCGCATCTCCCTGTTTTACATATTCATCAGCAGTGAATTCTGCTTCTTGTGGCTGTTCCTGTATTTCTTCCTCAACTTCAGAATTCACTACCTCTGGAATGGATGCAGATGTCATCTCAACTTCAACTTTAGAATTCACTGCCTCTGGGATGGATGCAGATGTCATCTCAACCAGTTCTTGAAGAATTAGATCCTTTCTTTGTTGGGCATCCAATTGTAACTCAGAAAGTTGAGAGGCAAACTCAGTTTCTAATCTTTCTATCTTCTCCAAAATGAAAATCTTTTGTTGTTGAGCATTCGATTGTAATTCTGAGAATTGCGAAGTAAATTTCGAGCCAGATTTTTCTAAATTCTCAATGATTAACTCTTTCCGCTTTTGAGCATCTACTTGTAATTCGGATAGTTGAGCAGCAGACTCTGATTGTAATATTGCTAAACTCTCAATAATTTTATTTTTTTGCTCATGAGCATCGGTCTGTAATTCAGATAAGTGAGATTTAAATTGATTATTTAATTTCCCTAAATTATCAAATATAATATCTTTTTTGGTTTGAGCATCTACTTGTAATTCGGATAATTGAGAAGCAAATTCTGACTGCAATTTTGTTAAACTTTCAAAAGTTATATCTTTTTGCTTTTGAGCATCAGACTGCCATCCAGAAAGTCGAGATGTGAACTCAGACCTAGATATTTCTAAATCAGCAATGGCTAGTTTTTGTTGCACCCCTAACTTTAAATTAGACAGTTCCTCTGTCATTACAGATGCTAATTTTCCTAGATTTTCCAATGCTATATCTCTCTGGTGTTGAGCATCAAACTCTAATTTAGATAGCCTATAAGCAAAATTTGACTCTAAATTTACTATATTTTCTTGAGATTTTTTGAGTTCCGTTTCTAATCTATTTAATACCTGGGCTTTAGCTAAATCTAGTTCAGATGTTTGGGTCGATAAATTTTCTTGTTCGGTTTTAGTTTTTTGTTGTAAACTAACTGTTTCCTGTTCTGATTCATAATTTATTTTTTTAGCTTCTTGAATAATATTTTCAGCATCTTGCTTAACGGTGATTAACTGATTTTGTAACTTTTCCATTCCTTGTAGTTGTTGCATTGCTCTATCAACAATTTCCCGGATTACCACCCGTCGCAGGAGCCAAAATAAAACAATGATTGCGACTGGAAATAGACTTAATATAACTAGCCAGATATCGAGTAAGATAGTTGTACGGCTAAAAGCGCTCTTAAAATCAGATTGCACTTGCTGTTGAATTCGCTTTTCTGCTCGTAGTCGTACTAATTCTTCCCGTTCCTGATTTGATAATACCGGAGTAAGAGTTAGTGCTGGGGAGGGTGATGGTGCAGATTGCCCACTGGCAATTCCAATGGATAACAGTAAGGGTAAAAAGACAATAGTACTTTTTAGAATTAAAACGAAAACAGCTTGATTTTTGCTCTTCATAACAACCATCTCAGTCTGTTGGTCAGTTTTTGAAGCGGCGTGCCTCTCTCCAATCTATAACAGAATTAAGTAGTGAAATGTTGTAAAGACAGTGGGAAATGCTAAACCATCCTTAACTAATCCGCCCTCTCATCTGTCACTGTACGCGAAATTTCACTGATGGAGTGTAGTCAATGCCTACCTACTTACCAAACTAGGTTAGACTTTGTTCCTACAGATGGCAGAGCAATACAGTTCAGTTAAGGATAATTGTGGGTTGGGTTGAACGTAGACAAAGGAGGCGGCTTAAGGCAGGGTAGTGAAACCCAACAAATGCCCATTTAGGTTGGGTTTCGTTCCTCAAACGCCACTTGCATCTCCCTACAGCCCTTCTCAAGACAAGAGACGCTCTTGCTAGCAAGATCCCCGTAGGGGTACAAGTTGGGAAACCCGCTTGGGCACTGTGGCTCCCCAATCTACGCAATATATTTTATGTGGCTCTAACTCAAGCGTATTGGATGGCAGAGTCGGTTAAGTTAGAAGCCCCACCTGTACGCGAAGTGTCAGGTGTGGGTACTTCGCACTAACATTAGATTATCTAGGGTAAGCAGATTACTTGTCCTAAAATTAACTTAACAAAGGTGGGAGAAAATGAGTCGCATAAATCCTTATACACTGCAATTGCAGATTACCCGAATGTTTGAGCAAGGGCAATCATTTTTTGCCACAACCAAGGTACAGGAATGGTTGAAAGAACGCAAACACAATCCAGAAGATTATGACATTATTTTCCATAAAAAACCTGCGCCTCCTGGTTCAAAAGAAGTGATGGTAGTGGAAATTGAATTACGCCGCAAAGATGGACAACCTGTAGATCCTTGGTTGCAGGAACAAGCAAATCTCCATGCCTAATTTTAAGAACTAGCAATTTTCAATTTAAATTCATATTATCTTAAGAGAATTTACCAGAATATAGCGTTCCCAATTGGGGAACGCTCTTTGTTATCTTTGCATTGCTCATAAATACCTTTTCAAATCATCAAAATGAAATCTCATCAGCATTGGGTTTTTGCATTTTAGAGGATGTCTGAGAAGTCAAAAATGTCATGCCCAACGGAGCAACAGCCAAGTGTTGCATCTCCAACCATAACGGAAAATTGGGATTCTTCGCTCCACTTCGTTACGCTCAGAATGACAAAATATACCGTCCAAAAACTTTTCAGACATCCTCTAAGCTCGACTTTATCCATTTTTGATTTAATCAAGCAGCGTAAACAGCAATATCTCTCAAACGCTCAAATAAAAGACGA
>NZ_JBALCO010000195.1:0-20089 GCF_036919595.1 Nostoc sp.
TTTGATCTTTTTCTTCTGGATTCATGCTTGAACACTACCATCTTTCTTCCCTCATGGGAATATTCCTGACATTCCTACCTGGGCAGTTACGATTTCTGTCGCTAAAGCCTGAGATATTCTTGGCAGCTAGTGCTAAACATCGGTTAATATGACTAATCTCGTGGCTTCAGTTTGAAAATGTACTGTAATGTTTGATGTCTAACTTGTAATTATGCTAACCAGTGTCGACCGTTTATTATTTGTCCGGCGAGTCCCAATTTTTAAGGAATTGCGGGATGATTTTATAGTGCGGCTCACTTCAGTGATGAACGAACTGTCATTTCCAGCTAATTACACCATCTTTCGCCAAGGAGAAGAAGGGCGATCGCTTTATATTGTCGTGTCAGGTCGAGTTAAAGTTCACATTGGGAATAAACAACTTGCAGAGGTGGAACAGGGAAAATACTTTGGTGAAATGGCAGTATTTGATACTCAGCCTCGTTCCGCCACCGCAACGACTTTGGAACCTTGCGAATTTTTAGAACTGACGCAAGAGCAACTTTATGATGCGATCGAAGAAACTCCCGAAATTGCGGTAAATATCATTCGTGAGTTATCCCGTCTGATTCGCAGATTGAATGACGATATGAATGTAACAAATTCCTCACGGACAAATCCGGGGGCTTTTAACAGAGAGTGAGAAATAGCGGTTTGGTTACTGTGTAGGTTCAAAAATCTTCGTCATCACTATACCTGCCCAATTTCTTAAATTTATATCTAGCAAGCTTTTTGTCCTTTTCTAACTGTCGAACTTAGGTTAATTTATAGCAACTTATTAAGAACATTATCGACAGAACACCTTATTGAGGTAGGATTACAGTCGTTTATCTCAACACTTTTAGCAGATGGATGTGAAATTAAGATGAATACTACTCAAGAACAAGCGACAACTTCTTGCTATGAGAGGTTAGAACGTTCTAAACCTATAGAAACTCCAAACTCATTCAGTAAATTTAATAAATGGAATGATAGATGTATCTTTAGCAATATACTTGATAGAGGTCAAGAACATTTTGTTTTGGATGACATGAAATTGACACTAATCAAGTTTGTTGATAATCAATTTAAAGGAACCTTGTCCTATTACATTACTTCCAAAGGTTGGAGAACAGGAACAACCCAAATGCCTGGAATACGGATAATTCTAAAGAGCTGTAAGGGAATCGGTTTTGCTAACTGGTCTATTGATGATATTCAAGTAAGTTGTAGAGATAATCATCAGTATCGAGAACATCAGACAATTTTCAATCTTTATACTTTTGAAAACCTTTTTAAAACTGAAAGAGATATTAATAATGGTAGTGTTTACAAATGTTAGCAAATTTGTTACTAGTTGGCGTAAAAGTACTAACTTTTACATTGCTTAATAAACCGTTGTGGTATCTCTCCACTTTCTCCCCAATGGAGATGAACATAAGAAGCATGAACATTTGCAGGTAAACCCCATCCCTCGCATCCCATATTTTCCTCACAATCGTAGCGAGAAGTTTCAAATAGGGGCTGAGTGGGAGTTAAGGTTAAACGGGAACGATGAAACTCATGTCCGTAAACAGTTGTACCTGCCTTCACTAAAATATTATCTTGCAAAGCTACTGCACGACGATAGCCCAAAGTTAAACGCCCACCCATCACAGCAGATGTAGGTAAAACTCCCGCCATCGACCAAGACTTACCCTCAAAATCGATAATTTGCTCACATAAATACATCAATCCTCCGCATTCGGCAACTGTAGGCATTCCTTTAATAATTGCCGTTTTCACTGCATCACGAACGCTGGTATTTTCTGCTAGTTGCTGGGCAAAAACTTCTGGGAAACCACCCCCAAAATACATTCCTTGCACATCTTTTGGGATGCCAGCATCTTCTAAGGGACTCCAGAAAACCAATTCTGCACCAAGCTGTTGCAGCAAATCGAGATTGTCTTGGTAATAGAAATTAAAAGCGCGATCGCGGGCTACTGCAATCCTGATAGAGGAGGGGGGATGAGAGGGATGAGAGGGATGAGGAAGAGGTTTTGATTTTAATAGGGGTAATAAGCGTTGCCAGTCGAAGCAGGTGTCTCCTAAATCAGCAAGGCGATCGATTAAAGCGTTGAGTTCTGGGAGTTCTGCTGTGGGTACTAGACCCAAATGGCGATCGGGAATTGTGATGTTATCTTGACGCCGCAGGACACCGAGAATGGGTAATTGTAAGGGTTCTAGGGAATCTTTGAGGAGAGAGAGATGGCGATCGCTTCCGACTCGATTTAGTACCACCCCAGCTATTTTAATTCGGGGATCAAAAGACTGGTAGCCGTGAGCGATCGCAGCTACAGAACCAGATAAACGACTACAATCAATTACCAACACCACAGGCAAATCTAAAAGCCGCGCGATGTGCGCTGTACTCGCAAAATCAGTTGATTTTTGCTTTTCTTGCCCATGCCCAATTCCATCAAATAATCCCATTACCCCTTCCACTAGGGCATATTCACTCAGTTGACTATGAAGGGCAAAACATTGCTGAACATAGGCTTCGGAAGTCAATACTGGGTCTAAATTGCGACAAGCACGACTAGTTACGTGTTGATGAAACATTGGATCAATGTAGTCTGGGCCTACCTTGAAAGATTGCACCAGGCGATCGCGACGACGTAAAGATGCTAAAAGGGTGAGCGTAACTGTTGTCTTGCCCACCCCACTACGTTCTCCAGCAATGATTACGGACATGGATAATTGGTGATTGGTTAAACTAAATAGTCAGCTATCTTAGTAGTATCAAATAAAAGTAAAACAAAAATATTGAATAATTTATTTGATTAAAATCACTGCTTTCTCCCACTTAATAATAATTTTTCATCAAGATGTTCAGCCAGCCATAATTTAATAATAGAATCAGATGTCACCCCTAAACGCTTGGCTTCATGTTATAAGGCTTCAATCATCCAAATGGAAAAGTCAATATTAATTTTTTTTTGCTCATAACGTAGACGATATGCGTTAGATAAGTCTATAAACTCAGTAATATGTTCTCCATTCTCAAACTTAGCATCAAATTCTTCAGCTTTCATAAATATTTACCTCTTCACTCCGAGAGCGACGAACGGAAATAATTCTTATTTTATCACCACGATAAGTAATGACTGCTGACCAATATTTTTCAGCAATCTTGCCAATAACTAGAAACCGAGGCTCATCTGTTGTGCGTGCAGGGATTTCAATAAAATTTGCATCTATCCAAAATTTCTGTGTTTCAATAAAATCAATGCCATGTTTAGTTTTATTAATTGCACTTTTGTGAAAATAAAATTCAAACTCCATAGTTCTTTTTTAAGACAGAACCAAAATGTTTTAATAAAGAATCTTCACTATTTTATAAATTAAATTTTCCTTGCCTTCGTCTTCACTTTAATGATAAAAAAAATTCCCCCCTTCCCGCATCAGGAAGGGGGGTAGGGGGATTAAGTCTGAATTAATTCGCCAATTTGAAAATATTCGCTGTCACTCCCAGGCTTTCTTCAAACAGGGACTCGCGGCCCCAGCGTTGCACTTGCTGACTCAGCAATGCTTCCGCCTTTTGTTCCGAAAGTGAAGTCACCTGTTGAAACAGACCGGCGGATTGGGCACCACCGTGTGTTTCCATCCGCATACAACCACCAGTCTCCGAGCAGATAACTGTACCACAGTCTGCCTGGGAATTTGTCGAGCTAAGGCGTAAGGCAATCAAGTCGCCGATAATATCGCCCACATCAGCAACCGGAACTCCTGCTAACTCTGCTTCTACTTCTCGCTGCTCTTGAGCAACAAAACGGATGCGAGTGATGTCATAATCACCGCTTTCCTTTTCATAAGAAACTGGCTGCCATTCCAGCCGACTTGCCAGCCAACCCAAAAACAGTAAAGCTTGGGCGGGGTTGCCTTTTTCGTAATCAATCGTAACTCGGTCAATTTCTTTGAGGGCGGCGCGACGGTGAGGAGAATCGTAGGCTTCAGCTGTCAATTCCTGCCATGACGCGAGGCGACGCCAGTTCAAGTCAGCTAAAGGTACACCCGTTTCTACCAACTCTTGTAGGTGGAGTAAATCACTTTCTGGGGTGTTAAAGTTGCAAGAATCTACAATGACATTATTGCAGACTGCTGCTAGGCGCTTGAATAGACTGTTGTTAGGGTCTGGTGTTGCCTTCCACCAGAGAAACTTCGGTAAGCCGCCAATCAACAATGCTGGAATCATGCCCCCTATCCGTTCTAAGGCAGCAGCAGTACCACTGAGAGTGATGTATTCGCAGCAGACAAGTGTCCTTGATGATTGCTTTTGGATGGGGCAATAGGCAGAAACTTGAGCTTTAACCCCTTTATCTTCGCCAGTAATGGGAAATAGGGCAATGATGCGGCAAGGGTTGCGGAGGGCGATTTCATCGGCAATTCTGGGGCTGGCAGCGCTATTTAAGATCCCACTACCAGGATGTTCTCCTCCAGACCCGCTTCGCTGAACTTTAGCAAATTCTTCTCGTAATACAGTGAGAGTTTCTAGTGTTGCAGTTCCAGTTTGTGTCAGACTATGTTTTCTTTGCACTTCCCGCAATGCTGCTGCCATCTGTGGCCCTAAAATCCCATCAATTGGGCCGTTGTAAAATCCCAAAGCAGCCAACAAATACTGAGTTTCTTCTGGTTCGTAGACTATTAGAGTAAATGTTGTTGCTCTAGTAGCACTGGGAAGTCCACCGTCCTCGCCAGTAATGCCGTAGCTTTGCCAAATTTGACTCAGTTCCGCATCTATTTCGTCAAGCGAAATATCTTTTGGTGCCTGAAGTGAAAAAATTGTAGAAGTTTGGAGAGCCATAGGAAATTTTGGATTTTGGATTTTGGATTTTGGATTTTGGATTTGAGATTAGAGATTTTGGATTAAGAACTGGTAATTTGGTAATTAGTAATTGGTAATAGTTTTTTATATTCTCCATTACCCATTCTCTGTTTCGCCATCCCCAATCTAAAATCTAAAATCTGAAATCTAAAATCTTAAAGTCTTCGCCAGCGACGGCCATCCTGGTTAATTAAGAATTCTGCTTCTGCTGGTTCCCAAGTACCGGCTTCGTATTGGGGAATAGTATTTGGATCGGCGGGTGCATCCCAAACGGAAAGGGCTGGTGTTACTACCTGCCAGGCGGCTTCTACTTCATCTGCTCGGGTGAACAATGTTTGGTCGCCCATCATACAATCAAGGAATAGGCGATCGTAGGCATCGGATGTTGCTTGGATGCCAAAGGAACCATAACTAAAGTCCATGTCAACAGAACGGGTACGGAATTCTGCCCCCGGCATTTTGACATCAAAACGCACGGAAATTCCTTCATTTGGCTGAATCCGCATCGTCAAAACGTTGGCGTTTGTTTGTTGCGCGGCAGATTGAAACATCCGAGACGGAACTTCGCGGAAGTGAATGGAAATCTCACTGACTTTTTTCGGCATCCGCTTACCAGTCCGCAGGTAGAAGGGAACACCTTGCCAGCGCCAATTGTCTACCAAAAACTTCATCGCTACATAGGTGGGTGTTGTGGAGTTGGAATCAACGCCTGGTTCTGCGCGATACCCTGGCACTGCTTGACCCTTCATCCAGCCAGCACTGTACTGACCACGCACTGCTCCCCGTGATAGATTGTGCACATCCGCTAAACGAGTAGCTTGGAGTGCCTTCACTTTTTCTGTGCGGATGCTGTCAGCATCCATTGCGTTGGGTGCTTCCATAGCCGTTAGGCAGTAAAGTTGCATTAAGTGGTTTTGCAACATATCCCTTAGTGCGCCGACGCTTTCATAGTAACCAGCCCGGTCTTCCACGCCTACGGTTTCTGCCACGGTAATTTGCACATGGTCAACAAATTGACGATTCCACAACGGCTCAAAAATCGCATTGGCAAAGCGAAACACCAGTAAATTCTGGACTGTTTCTTTACCCAAGTAGTGGTCAATGCGGTAAACTTGGTTTTCTTTGCAAAATTTCTGTACCACTTGGTTAAGACTTTGGGCAGAAGCCAAATCCCGACCAAAGGGTTTTTCAATTACTAGACGGTGTTTGTAGGGATCTTCTAGCATCCCGGTGCTTCCTAGCTGCTTAATCGCTTCGGGAAAAAATGAGGGGGCAACGGAGAGATAGAACATGCGATTACCTCGCGTGCCCCGTTTTTCGTCTAATTCACTCAATAAGGTTTTCAGTTTCTGGTAGCCTTCGGGATTGTCTATATCCCCAGGACTGTAGAACAGACCTTGAGAGAAGTCTTGCCAAAGTTCCCCTAAATCGACATTAGGATGTGCCTCTTCCATGCCCTTCTGCATTTGTTCACGGAAGTATTCATGGCTCCATTCTCGTCGTGCTACGCCAACAATGGTAGTTTCTGGGGGAATGCGCCGTTCTCGCCGCAATTTGTAAAGTGCTGGCACTAGTTTGCGCCAGGTAAGATCACCAGAAGCGCCAAAAATGACTATAATCTGGGGTTCGGGCATCCCTTGTTGTTGCAGACCAACGCGCAAGGGGTTTTCTAGCAGACTAACCATAGCAATTTTGGATTTTGGATTTTGGATTAGGGATTAGGGATTGAGATTAGGATTGGGAAAGGATTTTAGATTTGCAATTTTGAATTGGACTTCAATCAAAAAGACGCTCGCGGACTCGTTAACGCTACGCGATCGCAAATCCAAAATCCAAAATTCCCATTCCCTAGCCCCTACACTGGTGACAATACCTTGATCTTGTCTTCTAAAGAGTTCATCAAGGACTGGAAGGGCTGAATGAACTTGTCAATACCTTCAGCTAACAGTTCATCCATTACAGCATCGAGATCGATGTTGATGTCGGGATCTTTGAGGTTTTCGATCAGTGTGTAAGCTTGATCTACATCTGTTTCTAAGCGATCGCTGACGTTACAATGATCGGCACAAGCTTTTATCGTCGCTGGTGGTACGGTGTTAACGGTTTCTTGCCCAATCAACTCCTCGATATACATCACGTCGCGGTAGTTAGGGTCTTTAGTGCTGGTACTAGCCCAAAGTAGCCGCTGTACTGTGGCCCCTTTTGCTGCCAAAGCTTGCCAACGATCGCTCTCGATAATTTTCTTGTATTCTTGGTAGGCAATCTTGGCGTTAGCGATCGCTACTTTCCCTTTAACAGCCAAGAGCTTTGCTTCCACGGTAATATCATCAACGCCTTTTTTCAACTTAGCATCAATTTTGCTGTCAACGTTACTATCGATCCGGCTGAGGAAGAAGCTAGCGACTG
This sequence comes from Nostoc sp., assembly GCF_036919595.1. Lineage (GTDB taxonomy): Bacteria > Cyanobacteriota > Cyanobacteriia > Cyanobacteriales > Nostocaceae > Nostoc. The sequence continues at coordinate 7,286 of NZ_JBALCO010000195.1, forward strand.
AAGCAATCCTACTGATGTCTTTACCTTCAGCCAGGCGTTTTTCTAAGCCACGAATATAAGCCCAAGCGGTGTTTATGTAGCTATCTACAGAAAACAGCAGCGTAATATTGACATTCATCCCTTCGGCTATTACCTGCTCCACTGCTGGTAAACCAGGTTCTGTACCGGGGATTTTAATCATCAAATTTTCCCGACCAACTTCTTGGAAATAACGCCGCGCTTCGTTTATTGTTGCTTCAGTATCATGGGCGATAGTTGGTGGGACTTCGATACTCACATAACCATCTAGTCTATTCGAGGCTTCATAAACTGGGCGTAAAAGATCACAAGCATTACGGATATCTGCAAAAACTAGAGATTCGTAAATTTTGTATATGGGTAAGCCAGCACGAACTCCAGCTTCTATATCGGCATCATAAATGACATTACCTGCGATCGCTTTTTCAAAGATAGCTGGGTTAGAGGTAATCCCACAGATCCCTTGATTTTCAATCATGTCTTTGAGTTCGCCTGATTGAATAATGTCACGGGTCAGATTATCCATCCAGATACTTTGACCGTATTGCTTAATTTCTAGTAGATGATTGGTAGCCATAGCTCTAATTTGTTTCAGTCCTGTATAGTGATGTTTCGTAGTGAAGTTGGTAAAACCCATCAAATGTTGATGGTTACTTTTGAATTGTGGCGTTGCCAATCACTTATCGCATCCGCCAGCTGAGATAATCTTTAATACATCTTTAAGAAGTGCTATTCTGTATTCCCAATCCTAAATCACCATGATTAACGTTTAATTAATGGCAGATGCCGGATGCATCCTTGATGCTTTTGTGACTGTCTTCTAGTGGCCGTTTTGAATAAAAGACTCCACCTTTGCTACATCCTCTTTGCTACCAATAATTAGAGGTGTGCGTTGATGCAGTTTTTTCGGTACCACATCCAAGATATTTACCAGTCCTGTAGTAGCACGACCGCCTGCTTGCTCAATCAAAAAGGCTAGAGGAGCGGTTTCATAAAGCAAGCGCAATTTCCCTTCTGGGTTCTGAATTGTGCCTGGGTAGAGAAACACGCCGCCTTGAATCAAAATTCTATGGATATCGCTCACCATTGCACCGCTATAACGAGCGCTGTAACCTTCTGTGCGATGAACATAGCGGATATATTCTCGAATTGATTCTTCCCACTGCCAAAAGTTACCCTCGTTCACGCTGTAAACAGACCCGTGGGTAGGAATCCGAATATTTTCTTCTATGAGAATAAATTCGCCTAAGCTGGGATCAAGGACAAAAGAATGAACGCCCTTACCTATAGTATAGACCAGCATCGTGCTGGGACCATACAGGATGTATCCGGCAGCCAGTTGCTTCCGTCCGTTGGTGAGGAGGTCAGTTGCCTTACCATCGCTATCAGTTCCTTCTTGTTGGCGAATGGCGAAAATGGAACCTAAGCTGAGATTATTATCAGTATTGGATGAGCCATCAATTGGGTCATACAGCAAGGTATAACGACCAATGGGGCAATTTTCCGGGATGTAGTAGGGATTTTCCATTTCCTCGGAAGCTAGGCGACAGACTAAGCCGCTTTGCTTAAAAACTGAGATAAATACATCATTGGCATAGACATCCATCTTTTTGACGGATTCTCCTTGCACATTAACTTCCCCAGTAAATCCCAGAACGCCTTCCATTAAACCAGCGCGACTCATGCGACGAGAAACCAGTTTACCTGCTAAGGCGATGCGATTCATCAGCGCACTTAAATCCTGTGCATCTGGCGAAAAACTCTGAAGTTGCTGGAGGACGTGACGGGATAAGGTTGTACAATCACGATCAAGGGATTTGTCTGTAGCGTCGTAGGTAGATAAGTCTAAAGATTCTGGCGCTTTAGCCATTTTTATGTTCTCCGCAGCCACTAGCTGTTAATTGGGTATCGTGTATGGCAACTCATAGTTGCTGCTTCTATCTTAGAAAGGTAATTTGAGAACTTAGATACGACTTTAGATAAACTAAAGAAATCAATCTTCAGTGACCCCTGCACTCAGGGCTTAGATACGTAGTAATTGGTCTAAGACATAAGGGACTTCCAGTTAAAAAAACATCGCATATCGAGGGCGCAAGGCCAAGATTCCCTACTATTAAAAGGATTTTTACCATCTGCGAGAATCAGGCGATCGCACTGAAACACTTTATCTGGTATAATTTAGACGGAGAAGATGTCTGTCCTACAAAACTATTCATAAAACCTGGTTATGCAAAGAGCAACAGCTAGCATTGAGCTTATAGCTTGTTTAAATGTATTTTTACAACCGTAAATCTGAGTAAGTTATAATATAAAAAGTCTTGGGCGATTAGCACAGGGGTAGCGCACATCCTTCACACGGATGGGGTCACTGGTTCAAATCCAGTATCGCCCACTTATATATAGCAAAGCTTTAGGCTCAAACTCCTTCTCTATAGCTTCTTTTAGATATTGCCCAACTAATGCAGTTGCATCATAATAAAAGTCACCAGGAATTGATTTAATCTTCTTCTAATTCTCTCAATGGTTCCATTCTGATCAACACTCTAGGCGGCAGCCCCAAAATAGGCATTCCCAGTCGGAGACTGGGAACGAGGTGAATTTGCATCCTGTGTAAAAGATGTACACCGTAGCCTAAATGGGGAGAATCGGGTTAAAAGGGTAATTCAGAAAATTGCTAGCTTTCAGAAGTTTCCTGGGAGAACTTCTTATGGATAGTTCTAGTGGATTCACCATCAGCACCTACCGTTATCAGATAGTCCATTAAACCATCTGAAAAGGGGAGACGTAAGTGGAAAGTACCATCCGGTTTAATTTTGATGGTATGACCACCAATGTTTACACTTGTATTTGGTTGGGTTGCTCCGTGAATAATCAACTCAGCGTCTGCCACAAACCAGAAATCTTCGTGGGAACGACTGAAAACGCGAATATTGGGCGAACGGGCTATGAGTAACCAACGTAGTTCACCGCCGTAGGCATCGCTATCAGCGATATAGCCAATTTCAACCATATAGTCGCGATCGCTCACGGGAATAGCCACAAAGCGTCCCTGTACTACCTCTTCAGATTCATACTGCTGTACAAGCTGGGGATTTTGATAACTCAAGTCAATCCCAGTCACATCGTAGAGCCGCACTAGCAATTGGGAGCCGCCTTGTTGTTGCAGTGCTTCCTTCTGAGTCTTGGAAATGTACCAAGAGACATAAGCCCACTTGGGAGTGCGGGGTGTGAGCGCAACATTGCTCTCTTCTTCACTGCTCTGTTCTTGGGCTTCTATCAAGTCAATAGGTGTCTGACTTGCTAACGCTACATTTTCAACGCTGGGATCTGTATGCACCGGATTGAAGACACGAACGATCGCTGAACGGGCTATAAAGAACCAATGATCGTCATCAGCGACATAGCCAATTTCAGCTATGTAATCGCGATCGCTGATGGGAATTTCTACAAAGCGATCATTTGCTGTCTCTTCACATCCATACTGCTGTACAAGGTGGGGACTTTGATAACTTAGGTCTATCCCAGTTACATCATAGAGCCGCACTACTAAATCAGAGCCGCCCTGTTGTTGTAGTTCTGCTTTCTTGGTTTCGGAAATTTCCCAAGAGACATCAGCCCATTGCAAAGTGTGCGATGTGAGGACAATACTGCTCTGTTGTGGGACATGGACATCTACCAAGTTAATATCTGTTTTATCCCCGATTGCCAGATTATCAACTATGGGATCTGGAAGGACAGGACTGAAGACACGAATAACTGCTGAACGGGCGATGAATAACCAGCGATTGCCATCAGCGATATAGCCAATTTCAGCTATGTAATCGCGATCGCTGACGGGAATATCTACCAGGCGATCGTGTGCTGTCTCTTCACATGCATACTGCTGTACAAGGTGGGGACTTTGATAACTTAGGTCTATCCCAGTTGCATCATAGAGCCGCACTACCAAATGAGAGCCGCCCTGTTGTTGCATCGCTGCTTTCTTGGCTTCGGAAATCTCCCAAGAGACATGAGCCGATGTAGAAGTATGCGGCGTGAGGACAATACTGCTCTCTTCATCTGCATCAACCAAACCAATAGCTGTTTCGGCTGCAATTGGCTCATTGTCAACCGTAGTATCGGTTTGTCCTTGGGTATCTGATCCAATAGTAGTCCAGGCTCCAATCCCTACGCCTGCTAAAGCCGCTGCGGCGGCAAAATCTGTGGAGTCAGCTTCAGCTACAGTCGGCTCTGCTTGAAATTCTGACTCTAGCAAATCGGTAGTGGGTTCAGATGCGTCCGCTACCAGATTCAATATATCTTCTGGAAATTCTGGGAAATCGAGCAGTGAGGATGTTTGTGCTGCTGAGGGTTCTATATCCGTTGCGGCTTCGCCAGACTCTGGTAAGGGCAATTTATCTCCTGAGGCTGTATCTTCAGTTGAGGTGATACTCTCTAACCAGTTCAATTCTGCCTGAAGTTCCTCATCTATCTGATCTTCACTAACTTCTGTGTCCCAATAGTCAAATTCAGATGTTACTTCTGGCACATCTGGTAATTCTGGGAGTGGGGCTGTCACCTCAGATGCCTCTTCTGGAATATTACCCAGGTGAGGATATGAAGTATTTACTACAGCCGCCGGGGCTTCTATGTCCCATGCAACTTGATCAGAATCAGGAATGTTTGTCTCTGGATAATGCTCTAGATGGACTGTCTCATCAATGGTGTCTATTTCTGTTTCTTTGTTGTTAAAAGTAGACCAGGTAGCCGCCCCGATTCCTGTTGCTAAAGCCGTACCACCGGTTAAAGCTGCGGCTCCCAAGTTGTTATTACCTGATCCATTAACTACTCCAGAGGTTGTGCCTTCATGGAGCTTAGAGTTACCATTACTTGCCTCTTGGACTAAATTTGATGTCCCGTGAGTAGCATTTTCCGTCAGGTCAGATTGTGTTTGAGCATAGATGTTGAAAGGAGTGCGATCGGGGGTTTCTTGCTCTTGGAAGTGCGACACTGAATCTGAATCCTCCTCAAGCATCGCTCCGTTAACGGGCAGGGATGTGCTGGCATTAAGCACCGCCATTTCTGCACCTTCTGTGCTGGGTAGATCAGGATCTGATTCTGGTAAGTTGTCTGTTTTCTCAGTCGGCAATGGGCGTTTCCCGAGAATCCACCATAGTAATGCTCCACCTGCGCTAATAAAAAAGACAGGTAGCAGCAACCAAAATGGTGTTTCCCTGTTGACAATTGGACTAACTTGTGAAGTAGCAGGAGCCACAAAGGGCTGTTCGCCAAATGCAGAAGTAGTGGCACTAGAGGAAGGTGTAGCAGCAGGTATCGTCTTAGCACTGGGGGAAGGCTTGACAGCAGGTTGTGCGTTCGCTGCGATCGCCACTGCTTCAGCAGTTCTACCTTGTTCTATAGCCTTCTGTCCTGGAGGTGCAAAGGTAAAGCCGAGAAAATCTACTGTGGTTAAGCTGGGATTTTTTTTGTAAACGTAAACTAAAGGTTGCGAGAAGGGATATTTCGCATCATCTGGCAAGGCTTGATGTAATTCGAGAACTCGCAGACCTTTCAGCTTCGACACCTGATTAGCTAACACATAGGTGATGCCATCTTTGCCCAGTTGTTTGATGATTTCTGCGGTATTATCCTCACTTACTTGGGTAGCATTGGGTCCTGTAGCAAAGTTAGCAGTCTTGAAGGCTGGATAAGCACGAAAAGTATCGCGAGTCTCACTGGTGTTAGGGTGATCAATTAACCGAATCTTCCCTGAAGGCCCTCCCAGTTGTGACCAATTTGTAACTTCTCCCCGAAAAATTCGGGCAAATTGCTTACTAGTCAAGCTTTGCTTGAAAGGATTATTCGTACCAACCACGATCGCAATCTTCTCACGGCGCAAGCGAACTTGCTCTAATCCTTGGGCTTTTTCTGCTGGCGTCAACCCACGCCCCATTGCTGCTATGTCGATTTTGCCAGCTAGCAAATTTTTCAGTGCCGTACTAGTGCCGTTAGCAGCAACTTCAACCTTTGTGCCGGGAAACTGTTTTTCAAAATTCTCTTTCAGGCTTTGGTTGATTGCACCTAAGCTACTTGAACCGTCAATCCGCACTGTTGTCCCGTTCTGCACTGTTTGCGGCAGTGAAAAAGCGGGAGAAGTAGGTTTAGATTGGGCCAGCATGGGTGCTGACACCAGCAAACTTGCTGCCATCGGGGTTGTAGCTAAGGCAACCCATAATACCAAATTGACTATTGAACTATCTTTTTTTTCTTGTTGCCACATAAGCCCCTTAATTAAAGTAAAAAATAGAAAGCCTGCCAGTCCTAAATCGCGATCTGTTTAGGGATTATGCAACAGACGCGCTAATTATACATCTGAGTTATCTTTACTTCTAATTCCTTCAGCGCACTCATATTGATTTATACTCTGCCTTAGCTTGTATAGCATGATAATTTATACTCTAATTGCCAGAGTCTGTTTACTATAAATTTTTCTAATTTATACTGCAAGTTATACCAAGTTGGTAGTTTATGGCCACAATTATGAATTATTGAATTACTAAAACTGGTAAAGTGTAGCAAATTCAATATTATTTAACAATATTATTTTCAGTATTGCTGAGTACTGAGTATCCTTCTGGCTGAACTGAGTACTCAATGTTCAGCACTCAGCAGAATCTACTATATTTTTGAGATAACAATGACAATCTGGCTTATCAATCAGTGACTCAACCAAGGCATTTAGGGCAGTAGCAGCTAAAGCGCCACCCCCCAAAGTCCCTTCAACTGTAATAAAAGGTATCCCTTGTTGCATCAGTTGTCGCTTGGCTGCGGGAGCATGACTAAAGCCAATGGGCATTCCAATTACTAGTGCAGGCTGAATTTTCTGATTGGCGATCGCTTCACAAACTTCTACAAGGACTGAGGGAGCATAACCAACTACCAGCACACAACCCTGATTTACTTGTAGCAATTTTGATCGCCATTCTCGATGTTGCCAAAAGGCAAGTTCTGCCTCTGTAGCGGTGGTAATATGGGGATTATCAATCAAGGTTTCGATCTGGCATCCTAAGTGAGATAATCGGGTTTGATCCAAAGCAGCACTAACCGTTTGGGTATCGACAACAATTTGGCAGCTTGCAGATAAAGCTCCTCGACTAGCTGCGATCGCATCTCGGCTCAATTTGACAAAGGACACCAAACTGACATCGCCACAAGCCAAAACCAACTGAGAAATTAAATGTTGTTCAATTTCCGAACGGTGAGACAAATCAGGTAGTAAACGTTGTAGCGATTCTGTGAAAGCTTCTGAATGGGTATGAATTTCGGCATCCAAGCCACTCCAGAGATTTTCTAGTCCCCCCAATCCGGCTTGAGTTTCGACATCGAGTAACTTGAGTTGTGCCAAAACTTCCGCTTGGATAATTTGACAATGGCGATCGCGCCCCAATAACCCTTCTAGTGCTGATGCAGTTTGTCGCAGTTGAGAAATTTGTTGCATCACCGCCCGATATTGCTGCTGGAGTTGTCCCATGAGGTTAACAGTTGTGTCAGCTTCTGGTTCCACCTCCAAAATATTACGGATGTGGTTTAGCTGAAACCCTTGCTGCTTGAGGGCGACAATCCGTTGCAACCGAAGAACATCTTTTTTGGTGTAAAGACGATAATTGCTAGGCGATCGCACCGCTTGCGGTAGTAATCCCAATTGATGATAATGCCGTACCATGCGCGGAGTTAAACCGCCGCCAACTGCATCAGTGAGTTCTTTAATAGTTAAGCAACTAGCGTTCATAAATGATTTAATAATGGTAAAGTTCTTTGTAATTCTCCACAAGCCGCCTCAAGAGAGGGCGGCGCATTTTTATTTAAACCTTGGTAACACTGATTTACCAAGTTTTCTACATAGGGCTTGCAAACTGACTCATTATTTAATTTTGAATATTCTGTTTCATCAACAGTTTCATCTAGTAAATAATGTATCCAAGTTTCAATATTTCTTTTAAGGATAAATATTGCGATCGCTTCTTTAGGCTGACGAACTAATTGAGAATTTTCCCTTAATGCTTCATCTAATTGATTTAGCCTTTCCTCGATTGTTTTTCTATCCGCATCAATCAAAACCACAAGCATTCCTGAAAGATAGTTTTTGCTGCGGTATGCTCTTACCTCTGCGGGATGACGTTTTCTAACAAACTGCTCTGTTGCACCTTTTGGGCAAATTTCGATTCTAAGATTTCTATCTAAAATAAAACCTCGTTTTTTCAGAAAATGCCGAGCAAAAACCTCTTGTTGCTTATCTTCACACAAAATTACAATCTGTACTCTACGCTGGCTCATATAGCCATCCTCTGCACTTCCCTCAGCGCCCCTGGAGCGAGCGTTTCAAAATTATTACAAACCTTGACATTAACATTAATGTCAAGGTTTAGCCTGAGAGAGTCCCTGTAAATTCACCTCTCATGCTCTATCCCCAACGTTTGGGCCAATTCACCAGAGAACACGCAGATACTGTAGCTGCCCTTTTGTGTGGGTTACTGCTATTTCTCGGATGGTTCGCCTTGCATCTCGGTTGGTTGGGATTAGCATTCCTGCTGCTACCCGCTGCTTACGTGATTGGTGGTTACGAAAGTGCGCGGGAGGGATTGACTACTCTCTTCAAAGAAAAAGAACTCGATGTAGATTTGCTGATGATTGTGGCAGCGATTGGTGCTGCTAGTCTCGGCTTATGGCGAGGAGAATATCATCTAATTATTGATGGGGCAATTTTGATTCTGATTTTTGCCATCAGTGGCGCATTAGAAGGCTATGCAATGCAGCGAACTGAGCGGAGTATCCGCAGTTTGATGAGTTTGACGCCAGATACAGCAAGGGTTTTGCATCAGGGAAGGGAAGAGGAAGTTCCTATCAGTCAGCTAAAAGTAGGTGATGAGATTGTCGTCAAACCTGGAGAGCTAATTCCTACTGATGGGATAATTTTATCTGGTTACAGCACGCTCAATCAAGCTGCAATTACAGGCGAGTCTTTACCTGTAGAGAAAACAGTCGGCGCAGAAGTATTTGCCGGCACACTCAACGGCTATGGTGGATTGCAAATTAAGGTACACAAACCAGCCCAAAGTAGTTTGATTGTGCGTGTGATTCGTTTGGTAGAACAGGCAAAGACTGAAGCACCTCCTTCGCAAGAATTTATCGATCGCTTGGAGAAGGGATATGCCAAAGTCATTGTAGTAGCTGGGATATTACTGGCAACTTTACCGCCATTTCTCTGGGGCAGGGATTGGGAAACGACGATTTATCGGGCGCTTACCTTCCTAGTGGTAGCTTCTCCCTGTGCGTTAATGGCTGCAATTATGCCCACGCTGCTTTCGGGAATCGCCAATGGTGCAAGACAGGGGATTTTGTTTAAAAATGGGGCGCAGTTAGAGAAGATTGGCAAAGTCCGAGCGATCGCATTTGATAAAACTGGTACTTTAACAACAGGACAGGTGCAGGTATTCCAAGTAATTTCAGTTAGTGAATACACTGAAATAAATGTATTAAAAACTGCTGCTAGTGTGGAATCCTATTCAGAACATCCCATTGGTAAGGCAATTGTGCAGGCGGCTGGTAATTTGGATTGGGTTGGTGCAGTTCAAGTGCAAGCTATACCTGGACAGGGAATTGTGGGAATAGCTCAAGAACAACAGGTAATTGTGGGCAATGCCGTTTTTGTGCAACAGTATGTGACAAATTTACCTGAAGAATTGCGAGAAATGGCTCAATCTTTGGAGCAAGAAGGTAAAACTGTGGTTTGGGTAGCGAAGAACCCCATCCCCAACTCTTCCCTGCAAGCTCTTAGGGGAGCCGATGTGATGGGTATAATTGCGATCGCAGATGAGGTGAGAATGGAAGCAGCCGTAACTATTACCCGTTTAAAGAAACTGGGAATTGAGCAAATTGTCATGTTAACTGGGGATAATCAAGAAACTGCTTACAGTATCGCCAAAGCAGTAGGAATTGATCGGGTATATGCTCAACTTCTGCCAGAAGATAAGCTGGATGTTATCCGTCGTCTACAGCAACAATATCAAACTGTGGCAATGGTAGGCGATGGGATCAATGATGCACCAGCCCTAGCGCAAGCATCTGTAGGTATAGCGATGGGAATATCTGGTAGTGATGTGGCATTAGAAACCGCAGATATAGTACTGATGGCAGACAGGTTAGAAAAAATTGCCGTGGCGATGCATTTGGGTAGGCGATCGCAATCCATAGTAAAACAGAATATATTCGTAGCGTTGGGTTTTATTATGTTGCTTTTGGTGGGCAACTTTCTGGGAAATATTAACTTACCTATCGGCGTCATTGGCCATGAAGGTTCCACAGTATTAGTTACCCTCAGTGGTTTGAGATTGTTGAAATAAAGCACTTTTCTTTCTTTTCTCTGAGTCCTCTGCACCTGGAGTGGTAGCCTGCGGCAAGCCACTGCGTATTTACATTAAAATATGAACGCGACGGAGTTATAAGTACAGTATTTCATTAATTCGTAGCGAATTAAATTTGGCAATACCTTGCAATGCCAATGTATCCCAATACAATGTTAATGCGTTTCCCTGCAATGCCAATGCATCCCAATACAATGTTAATGCGTCTCCTTACAATGCCAATGCATCCCGATACAATGTTAATGCGTCCCCTTACAATGCCAATGCAGCGGGATGCATTAAAAACGCTACGCTTTTACGCAAAACTGTAATAAGCCTGATTAATCAGTATCAAAGACTCATAGGACTTACACACACTGTACGATCCTGTGGCAAGCCACTACGTGTCTACGATAAATTAAGCTTTTTGGCAATTTTTATCTAAGTCTTAACTCATTAACTATGTTTGCTGAAATCTTGCAGCAATCCCAACAATCGTCTCAGAATGAATTCTGAGGCTAATAGCTAAAGTTGTCTAAAGACGACTAAGAAAGAGTTTCAGTCCATTAAAATGGATAGCCTTGCACTTCGAGTCTTGGCGGAATATGGGACTGATTAATAATGCTGCAATATATCATCAGATGTAAATTTTAAATTTTTGATGCCGTTGCACTTTTCTCTAACTGTCTAATCCGCTTTATTTGCAGGAGGTTCCACTCATCTTCAGAATAGGGTGTGCTAAACCAGACATCTAATATTTCTTTAGCGATCGCTTCTGTAGTAGCACGTAAACTTAGTACAAGGACATTCGCATGATTCCAGATGCGGGCCCCGCGTGCTGTCTCGGCATCATGACACAAAGCTGCACGTATCCCTGAGACTTTGTTGGCAGCAATAGATGCACCTGTACCAGTCCAACAAAAGACAATCCCTTCATCTGCTTTCTGGGTTGCCACTGCCAAAGCAACTTTACTACAGCTGAGAGGCCAATCAACTTCAGGATCATTCTCGGTTAGGGAACCGAAGGGTATAACTTCATGCCCACGCTGCTTAAGTTCTTCCACTATCCTATCGGTAAGGTTGGTGCGTTCATCACTGCCAATAGCGATTTTCATAACTGTTCACGCTTTCCGCTTTAAAGATGTAAATTTATTCAAAATTAGGACTTACGCACTGTACAAATTAACCATAATATATCTGATGCTATTTGGTCGTTTCAGGCGCTTCGCATAAAGAAAGATTTGCTATATTTGCGACGCTGAATAGCCCGTCTAGACATCGCCCTTGTGCTAAACATGTCTGAAACACCCAAATTGCATATAGTACTTATGTACAATGCGTAAGTCCTAAAAATAAGGGTTTATGTTTGAGGACTAATCTTTAAAATCAATATCTGCTAATCTAAATGGTATAAGTTAGGCCATTTCTTCTAACTGTTGATTTCTGTTTTAGTTTTCCTTTGAGAGCTAAACCCGTGCCTAAAGCGCCAAAAGCTAGTAGACCTAATGTGGAAGTAGATTCGGGAATTGATTTAGAAACTGGATCGGCACGGAAAACACCCGTGATCGTCTTATCACTGTCATCTCTAACCTCTGCAAAGAAGGGGATTTGACCTGAATTATTAATACTACCACTGAAAAAAAGATTCGTCACAGTGCCGCCTAAAAGAGAGTCTCCGATGCCAATCACCTTATCTGCAATGGGGTCTGGCCCTGTGAAGATGCCGTCGCTTAAAACATTTTCTGCCCCATGACGTAATGTTGCACCGAAAGCTACTTGATTGTTGTCATTAATTGAGTTATTAAGAAATCTACTAAAGGAGCTACTGGTGTCGGCAATAGTGGTAATTGTTTTACCATTGCCTGTAAATATTCCTTCTTTCCCGTCCTCTCGAAAAGCGTCAAATATTGCTGTTCCTGTATTATTAATGCCAACCCCAACAAATCCACCGGAGAACAGACTAGTATTATCAGCGATCATTGTAATTGTCCCATCTTTGATCGTGAAGACACCTTGTCTTCCATCTTTTAATGTAGCTTGAAAAGCCACTACATTAGTGTCGTTAATTGCAGGGGGTTGGTCGAAAAACCTAAAGAGTCCGCTAGTGTCCACCACGGTTGTCAAAGATCCACCATTGCCAGTAGCAATAGTAGCGCCATTATCAAAGTTCTTTGAAAGCCCGAAAACTAATGTGCCACTATCGTTGAACGCACCAGGTGATAGGCTGGTGACAAACAAACCATCGCTTGGTGTAACGACTCTAGTAGCATTACCACCTTTACTTATATAGAGTCCTTCTGGAGGCAAACTAGTAATAGACCTCTTGCAAAATAAGTTTTATGTTATGGTGGGGGTTTGGAATTTTGAGACAGCTAAACTTAACTCGTAGTTGTAAATTGCTGCGAGT
>NZ_JBALCO010000196.1:0-38637 GCF_036919595.1 Nostoc sp.
AAAAAATGCATTTTGGATTATAAACAATTAGCGCTCAATGTTTGGGAAAAAATCAAGAATTACTGAATGTATTCTTAACTATGATTTATCCTGATGTTAATAATTTTCCTTTATTCAAGTAAGTATAATAAATACTTACAGTTGATACTCAAATTGCCAAGGCAGTTGCTATAAGTAAAAAATGCATTTTGGATTATAAACAATTAGCGCTCAATGTTTGGGAAAAAATCAAGAATTACTGAATGTATTCTTAACTATGATTTATCCTGATATTAATAACTCCCCTTTATTTAAGTAAGGTAGAATAAATTTTTTAGTAAAAGATTGTATATGTACAAGATATAAGTGATTAAAAATTTTAAAGATGAGATGTTGCATGGCATTAAAACTCATTAATGAAGCTAACTTAGCTCATTAAAAGTTTGAAAAATTGGATTAAATGGCTATTGTAATTGAAATATATTTACGAATTTAGATAGAAATTCAGTTTAATACTTCTGTTACTAAGTCGTAATTCAGCATTGACTTAAATTAATGTGTTAAGGATACAGATAATGCCAGATAGCACAAAAAAAGTTAATTATCAACTTCAACAGACTCCTGTAGCCGTTATTGGGATGGCCTGTATTTTCCCACAAGCTAGAAATTTACAAGAATATTGGGAGAATATAGTTAGCAAAGCTGATTGTATTACTGATATTCCTGCTTCACGCTGGAACATAGACGACTATTACGATCCCGATCCTAAGACTCCTGATAAAACCTATTGCAGACGGGGTGGTTTTATACCAGATATTGATTTTAACCCGATGGAGTTTGGATTGCCCCCCAATATTTTGGAAGTGACAGATTCTTCACAAATACTCTCACTACTTGTTGCTAAACAAGCGATGGTAGATGCTGGTTATAATGAAGCTAGCAATGCAATTCGTGATCGCACGGGTGTCATTCTGGGAGTTGGAGGTGGGCAAAAACTACTTACGCCACTGACTACTCGTTTGCAATATCCTGTGTGGGAGAGGGTACTGCTAAATAGTGGTCTATCTGAAGCAGAGACTCATCAAATTATTAAAAAAATCAAGCTTGCGTATATTAAATGGGAAGAAAATTCTTTTCCAGGAATGCTAGGTAATGTGATAGCTGGAAGGATTGCTAACCGTCTGGATTTAGGAGGAATTAACTGTGTAGTCGATGCTGCTTGTGCAGCTTCATTAGGTGCTTTGAGAATGGCAGTGAGTGAACTGACTGAATATCGAAGTGAGATGATGATTACAGGTGGGGTAGATACTGACAATTCGATTTTCATGTACATGTGTTTCAGTAAAACCCCTGCCTTTTCCAAACAGCAAAAAATTAGACCCTTCGATGCTGAATCAGATGGAATGCTGATCGGAGAAGGAATTGGGATGATGGTACTCAAACGCCTTGAAGATGCTGAAAGAGATGGCGATCGCATTTACGCTACCATCAAAGGTATTGGAACATCTAGCGATGGCAAGCATAAAAGTATTTATGCACCACGATCTTCAGGGCAGGCTGTGGCTTTGCGTAGAGCCTATGCAGAAGCCGGATTTACAGCATCAACTGTAAGTTTGATCGAAGCTCATGGAACAGGAACTATGGCAGGCGATCCAGCGGAGTTTACAGCTTTAAATGAAGTTTTTAGGGAAAATAACCCTAAAAAACAACATATAGCATTGGGAAGTATCAAATCCCAAATTGGACATACTAAAGCTACAGCCGGTGCAGCCAGTCTAATAAAAACTGCTTTAGCTCTACACCATAAAATACTGCCGCCCACCATTAATATCACCAAGCCTCATCCGCAACTGCAAATTGAAGACTCACCTTTTTATTTGAATACGGAGGCTCGGCCTTGGCATCGGACTGCAAACGAGCCTTTCAGAAGAGCAGGTGTTAGTTCTTTTGGCTTTGGTGGTACTAACTATCATGTGGTCTTAGAAGAATACAAAGGCGAACAAAATCGCTCTTATCGTTTACACCACAACCGTAATGAAATTTTATTGTTTGCCGATGACCCACAACAATTGCAAACTCGATGTCAGACAGTTCTGCAACAGCTACAATCTATAGCTAAAGAACAGCACTACGCAGAACTCGTTGATGCTTGTAAAACGTTAGCAATTCCCTCTAACTCTGCTAGATTAGGATTTATTGCTGAATCTGTGATAGAAATTTGTGATTGCTTGCAAATTGCGATTAATTTACTTGTAGAGGAATCAGCAGAGTCATGGGAACATCCCCAAGGCATCTACTATCGCGAAAAAGGTATAGATCCTAAAGCAAAAATAGTTGCTTTGTTTTCAGGGCAAGGTTCTCAGTATTTAGAGATGGGTAAGGAATTAACCTTCAATTTCCCAGTACTCCATCAAGCCTATGCCCAGATGGATAGCATCTTGCTTAAAGATGGATTATCACCTATTTCTGATGTTGTATTTCCTACTCCGGTTTTTGCCCAAGCTCAAAAAGATGCTCAAATGGCAACATTGCAACGTACTGAAAATGCTCAGGCTGCAATTGGTGTTCTTAGTGTTGGTCTATATAAGATTCTGCAACAAACTGGATTCAAACCTGATTTTGTGGCAGGACATAGTTTTGGGGAACTCACAGCTTTGTGGTGTGCTAAAGTTTTGCAAGATGAAGATTACTTTTTCTTAGTCAAGGCTAGGGGACAAGCAATGGCATCTCTTCCCAGTTCTAATGTTGATACAGGAAGTATGCTGGCTGTCACCGGTGATATTAGCAAATTGCCGAAACTAATCACCCATTTTTCACAAATTATAGTTGCTAACTGGAATTCCAATAGTCAGGTAGTATTGGCTGGAACTAAATCAGAAATTAGCAAAGTTCAGCAGGTATTGAACAAACAAGGTTATTCCTGCATTTTACTTACTGTTTCTGCGGCTTTTCATACTTCTCTTGTTAGTTACGCTCAAAAGCCTTTTGCCCAAGCAATTAAAACTGTCAAATTCAATCAACCTCAAATTCCTGTCTTCTCTAATGTCACAGGAAACGTTTATCCACAAAACCCAGAACAAATTCGTCAAACTTTAATAGATCATCTTTTAAAACCGGTTTTGTTTAAGGAGGAAATTGAAAATATTTACGCAGATGGTGGCTACTGTTTTGTAGAATTTGGATCAAAGCAGATTCTGACAAACCTAGTCAAAAATATTCTGGGCAAAAGACCGCATTTAGCAATAGCGTTAAATGCTCAAAGTCGCCATCAATCCAAAGATAGTGATCGCATTTTCCGTGAAGCAGTTATACATCTACGGGTCACTGGATTAGCTCTGGGCGAACTCGATCCTTATCAAGTGGAACAAAAAGTACCTGCTCCTAATCCCAAAAATAGTTTAACTGTACGTTTAAACGGCGGTAATTATGTCAGTGAAAAAACCAGAAATGCCTTTGAAAAAGCTTTGCAGAATGAAGATAAAATTCAATCTCCGATTCAACTAAAACAAGATACACAAAAATCAGAATTAAAAACCAGTGGAGAATCTTCAGGTGTTAACGGTAACAGTAATGGCCAGTCTACAAACGAGAAACATCCACGACATAATCAAATACATGAAAACGGACAAATAGCCACTGATAAGTCCCATAAGCCTTCTCAAACTCAATCTATAACCTCTAAGCACGCAGTATCAATGTTAACTCAATCTACACCATCAAAAGTTCCCCAAGAACTACCAGTTGCTTCTTTGCAAAACCAGTCAGTTATCGAAAGTTTTGAGCGCATGATCATGCGTTTTTACGAACATCAAGCTGAAGTATTACGTGTTCAAGAACAATATATAAAGAATCAAGGGGAAGCTTCCCAAAAATTTCTACAGTTGATGCAACAACAGTATCCTGTTTTAATTACAGAAGAGACTAATGACTATTTTCAGAAAAAACAATTGATTGATTTTCATGCTAACTCCTTATTAAAAGAGCAAGAAAAAAACATCAATCTCCAAAAAATTACAAATAAATCAAACATTGATACAACCACTATCCCTTATCCAAAGCTGGACTTAGCCTCTACTCTAATAACTACTTCAATAAATGTCGTTGAGTCAATCTCAGAAAATGCTTCTAATCAAAGTCAACCGCTGATTTCCAATGACCCAGAATTTCAGAAAGTAGCAATTTCCTCACAATCACCAGCTATTGATTTGGAAATTTTGGCTCAATCTCTCTTAGAAATAGTTAGTGATAAAACAGGTTACCCAACTGAAATGTTGGAGTTAAAGATGGATCTGGAAGCAGATTTAGGTATTGATTCCATCAAACGAGTAGAAATCCTTGGAGCAATGCAGGAGCTATCTCCTGATTTACCCTCATTAAATCCTGAAGAACTATCAGAACTGAGAACTTTAGGGCAAATAGTCGAATATATAAATAATACAACTTCAATTCCAAAAACAATAGGAAATGAGTTGGTGACCCAATTAGAGAAAGTAGAATCATTAGCACAAAAAAGTGATTTTATTGTAACATCAGATTTAGAAGTTTTGGCTCAATCTCTCTTAGAAATAGTTAGTGATAAAACAGGTTACCCAACTGAAATGTTGGAGTTAAAGATGGATCTGGAAGCAGATTTAGGTATTGATTCCATCAAACGAGTAGAAATCCTTGGAGCAATGCAGGAGCTATCTCCTGATTTACCCTCATTGAATCCTGAAGAACTATCAGAACTGAGAACTTTAGGGCAAATTGTAACCTATGTAGGCCAACAGTCATTGACGGCTGAAAAAAAAACTTTAATCAAAATATAGAAATCTCGAAAACATCTCTAACTCATACAATTCAACGGGGGTGGGCGAAACTACAGTATTTACCCACTCCAGATAAATTGGATTGCACTTTGAATCAACAGTACATCTGTTTGCTGACTGTAGATGGTAGTCCAATTAGTATCAAGTTGGCTCAGTCTTTAACCACACAAGGATGGAAAGTGGTATTACTCAGCTTCCCAAAATCAGTTGTTAGCGATCGCCTCTCACTACCAATAGGAATAAATCATGTAAGACTATCAGATATGAGCGAGGAGCATTTACAACAACAGCTAAAAGCAATTTTTCAAGATTATGGTTCTATTGGCGCGTTTATTCATCTAAGTCCCATAACTACAACAGCTAGTACAGCCAAAGCTATTCTTAAACATGTTTTTCTGATAGCAAAACACCTGAAAAAGTCCCTTAATGAAGCAGCTAAACAAGGACGTAGTTGGTTTATAACTGTATGTCGTTTAGATGGAAATTTGGGCATCGGGGGAAACTGTGATTTTAGTCATATTCATGGAGGTCTGTTTGGGTTGACAAAAACCCTCAATCAAGAATGGCAAAAAGTATTTTGTCGAGCAGTAGATATTAGTACTGATATCATTCCTGAAATTGCCGTCCAGTCAATCATTGCTGAACTATATGATCCCAATCGATTAATGTTGGAAGTTGGATATAGTTCTCAAGGACGTACTACTATTGTTAATGAGAATTATGCAATTTCTGGCAATTCAAAAATTAAAAATCATATTAGCCAAAATTCTGTATTTCTTGTGAGTGGTGGGGGACGTGGAATTACAGCTCAATGTGTTATTAAATTAGCCAAAGTTTTTCGATGTAAGTTTATTCTGCTTGGTCGTTCATCTGTGAATCCTGAACCTAACTATGCAAAAGGTTGTAGTGATGAAATTAATTTGAAAAAACGTATAATCGAAGATATTTATGCTCAAGGAGAAAAACCTACACCTACTAAGGTAAATACTTTACTTAAAAGTATTGTTCAAGGGCGCGAAATTAGAGAAACACTATCTAAAATTGAGCAGTTCGGTAGCCAAGTTGAATATATTCGTGCTGATATCACTATAGGCCATTTAGTCCCAGAAAAAGTAGCAGAAATTGCAAAAAAATTTGGCAGAATTACAGGTATCATTCATGGTGCAGGTAATTTAGCTGATAAGTTAATTGAGCATAAAACAGTACAGGATTTTGAGGCGGTTTATGTACCTAAAATTTTAGGTTTGGAAACACTGCTCAGTTGTGTTGAGATAAACCAACTGCATCATTTAGTTATATTTTCATCTGCTGCTGGATTTTATGGGAATATTGGTCAATCTGATTATGCGATCGCCAATGAAATTCTTAACAAATTTGCTCACCAATTTAGACATCAATATCCAAACTGTCACGTTATTTCCTTTAACTGGGGTCCCTGGGATGGGGGTATGGTAACACCAGAAGTAAAACAAATTTTTGCCCAACGCAATATAGAAGTAATTCCTATTGAAGTTGGAACTCAAATGCTTGTTGAGGAGTTAGCATTTGGCGATCGAGAGAAAGTACAGGTACTAGTTGGTGGTTCTCTTGCTAACATACATAGCTCATTATATGAGGAAATACAAACTTACAGTATCCGGCGCAAATTAACTTTAGAAGCCAATCCATTTTTGCTAGATCATGTAATTGGAGAACATGCCGTATTACCATTTACTTATTCCATAGCCTGGATGATTAATACTTGCGAACAATTATATCCAGGTTATAAATTTTTCAGTTGCAGTAATTGTAAAGTTTTGAAAGGGATTGTTTTTGATGAGAATTTAGCAAATGAATACATTGTGGATTTGAAAGAAGTTAACAAATCTCTAAATAATGAAATAGAATTAGCTGTCACTATATCGAGTGAAACGACACTAGGAAGACTACGATATCATTACAGTACACAAGTTAAACTTATGTGTCAAATTCCTAATACTTATATATACGAGGCATTTGACAAAAATGAAGATGAAAAATGTGTAGGTTGGTCACCTTATAAAGATGGCACATTATTTCACGGATTTGGTTTTCAAGGTGTTAAACGAGTTTTAAATATTAGCTCAAAAAAAATTACACTTGAATGCATGAGTTTAATAACAGATATTGAACAATTTGGTCAGTTTCCAGTACAGAGCTGTAACCCTTGTACAGCAGATGTGCAAAATCAGGGTATGTTGATTTGGGTTCGCCATTTTTATCAAGCAGCATGTTTACCTTTAAAAGGTTTGTTTTATTCACATTTTCAAGATATTCCATTAGGGAAAATATTTTATATTTCAATAGAGGTTTTGTCTAGTAATAATACTAGTTTTAAGGCTAATATCATATCCCACGACATTAATGGACAAGTTTACTCACAGGTGTTCGGTGCTGAAGCAATTATCAACAAACAACTAAATTCTTTATTCATTCCGGCTGAAGATAGATAAAGAGGTTTAATGAAAATTCTTCTAAAGTATGTTAACCCTAATAAAATCTCATCATGACATCTATTGCAATTATTGGTCTATCTTGTCTTTTTCCAGGTGCAGACACTCCTGAAAAATATTGGCATAATTTAGTTAAACAAAAAGATTTGACCTCTTTAGCAAATGAAGATCTAATGGGTGTAGATGCAAATCTATTTTACGATGCAGTAAAGGGGAAACCTGACAAATTTTATTGTATGAGGGGTGGCTATATTCGGGATTTTCAGTTTGATGCCACTGAATATCAAATTGCTCCGGCAATCCTGACAAGTTTAGATAAAATTTATCAATGGTCTCTTTATGTCTCAAAACAGGCTTTGCAAGATAGTGGTTATTTAGAAAATCGCTCTGTTTTGTCAAACTGTGGTGTTATATTGGGAAATCTTTCTTTTCCTACTAGATCTTCTTATCGACTTTTTGCACCTATCTATCACAAGGTAATTAATTCGGCTATTCAAGAGCTTTTACAAGATAAATCCTTCCATTTGCAGAAATTACCTAGTAATTTATCTCCTTTGAATGGTAGGTCATCTGGATATCCAGCAGTATTGATTGCTCAAGCATTATCTCTTTCGCGAATCAACTTTTCTTTAGATGCTGCTTGTGCTTCATCGCTATATGCAATCAAACTAGCCTGTGATTACTTGTTATCAGGCAAAGCTGACTTAATGTTAGCAGGTGCAGTTAGCTGTGCTGACCCGCTGTTCATTCATCTAGGATTTTCTATCTTCCAAGCCTATCCCGAAAATGGTGTGACCCGTCCCTTAGATAAATCATCGGCAGGACTAATTGCCGGAGAAGGGGCTGGAATGATAGTACTGAAGCGATATGATGATGCACTTCGAGATGGCGATCGCATTTACGCTACCATTAACGGTATTGGTTTATCTAACGATGGCAAAGGAAAATCCGTCCTCAATCCCAACCCCAAAGGTCAAATTTTGGCTTTTGAAAGAGCCTATACGAATGCAGACATCAATCCCAATAGTATTGACTATGTAGAGTGTCACGCCACAGGAACACCTATCGGAGACATCACAGAACTTAATTCTATGGATGCCTTCTTCAGTAGACATCAAGCCTCGCCACTGATTGGTTCTGTTAAGTCAAACTTTGGTCATTTGTTAACTACCGCAGGTATGACAGGGTTAATCAAAGTGATTCTCAGCATGAACAAAGAGGTAATTCCGCCAACAATTAACTTGATTGAGCCTTTAAGTTCGGATAATGGCGGAATTTCAGCAAACCAAATTGTGAGTTCAGCCATACCCTGGCCAAATAACGCCTCTATTAAACGTGCAGCAGTTAGTGCTTTTGGTTTTGGTGGTACAAATGCTCATTTGATCTTAGAGTCATCAAAGAAAGAAAATTCAGATTTAGGCTTGACAACAAATAACATAATTAAACCTATTTCAACGACTTCTAGCCAAAATCGTTTAGCGATCATAGGTATGGAAGCCTGCTTTGGCTCCTGTGAAAGTTTAGATACTTTTGATCGAACAATTTACGAAGCTCATCAACATTTTATCCCTGTTCCGCCTCAACGATGGAAAGGAATCGAATCACAACCTGAATTACTCAAAGACTACAATTTTGTAGATGGACAAGCTCCTCATGGAGCCTATATTCAAGATTTTGACTTTGATTTTCTTCGCTTCAAAATTCCACCTCATGAGGAAGAACAATTGATTCCTCAACAGTTATTAATGCTAAAAATTGCTGATAATGCTATTAAAGATGCAGGAATAAACGAGGGAGAAAATGTTGCTGTAATTATAGCAATGGGAACAGAACTAACATTACATCAAGGTCTTGGGCGTATTAATTTATCTTGGCAAATTCCAGCCAGTTTACAACTAGGAAATATTGGTTTGTCATCTCAAAAAATTGCCGAGTTGGAAACCATTTTTAAAGATAGTCTCTTTTCTCGACCACGAGTCAGTAACTTTACTAGCTTTATAGGTAATCTTATGGCAGCTAGAATTTCAGCTCTGTGGGATTTTTCAGGACCAGCATTTACCGTTTCTGCCGAGGAAAATTCAGTTTTTAAATCCTTAGAAATAGCTCAAATGTTATTGACTCAGGGCGAAGTAGATGCAGTTGTAGTCGGGGCTGTAGATTTAGCAGGCGGTTTTGAAAATGTACTGTTACGCCATCGGCTAGCACCTGTGAATACGGGAACTCATACATTAAGCTATGATGCTAACGCTAATGGCTGGATGGTTGGAGAAGGCGCAGGTGCAGTTGTTCTAAAACGTTATGAAACTACTCAACAACAAGAACGAATTTATGCCATTATCGATGCGATCGCCTTAGTGCAAAATAACACTGAAGGTAAATCTCTGGAATCAGTTCAACAAGCTTGTCAGCAAGCATTTCATCTTGCAAACATTCAACCTCAAGATATTGGTTACTTAGAAGTTTTTGGTAGTGGAATTGCTCAAGAAGATGCTGCTGAAATCACAGGGTTGAATTTAGCATATAGACAACATAAAGAATTACAAAATAAAACTTTAACTTGCTGTATCGGCAGTATTAAAGCTAATGTGGGTCATACATATGCCGCTTCTGGCATGGCCAGTTTAATTAAAACTGCTCTTTGCTTATATAATCGATATATTCCTGCCACTCCCCAATGGTCTAAGCCTAAAAATTTAGAAAATTGGCAAAATAGTATTTTCTATGTTGCTAGTGAGTCAAGAACTTGGTTCTTAGATGAAGGAATATCTAAAAGAATTGCTGCTATTAATGGACTAGGGTTAGACGGTACTTATGCTCACTTGATTATCTCGGAAGAAGCAAGCCAAAAAGATCGGCATAGTAAGTATTTAGAACAAACTCCTTTTTATCTTTTTCCTTTGGCTGCTGATGATCAACCCGCTTTGCTTGCACAGATTTATAACTTAAAGCAGCAGATAGAAAATACCCTCTCTTTGTCAAACATTGCTAGTCAAACCTATCAAAATTTTCAGCAGACTGTTCAAGCTAATTATAAGTTAGCTATTGTTGGTCATAATCAACAGGAATTACTCAAAGAAATTAGCTTGGTTATTCCCGGTATTAGTAAAGCATTTCAGCAAAAATCTGAATGGAAATCTCCGTTAGGTAGTTATTTTACTGCTAATCCTTTAGGGAAAAAAGGGAAAGTTGCTTTTGTTTACCCTGGTATGGGTAGTGCTGATATCGGACTAGGAAAAGATATTTTTCGATTATTTCCTCAACTTTATGAGATTTTCTCAAATTCAGTGCCTAATGTTAGTCAGTCACTGTGTGAAAAGCTCATTTATCCTAGAAGTTTAACTAAACTTTCAGAAACAGATAAAACAACAATAGCAAAACATTTTTTTAATGACGGGGTAGCTATGTGTTTGAGCAGCGTTAGCTTGTCATTCTTATATACCTTAATTCTCCAAGATTGTTTTCAAATTCAACCTGAAGTTGCTTGCGGATATAGCTTGGGTGAAGCCAGTGGAATGCTGTTTTCTTTGGGAGTATGGAATAATCAATGTCATTCTTATGCAAGTAGTACAACTGCTGCTATTATGGCATCACCTTTGTTTAGAACTCAGTTGTGTGGTTCTTGTGTATTAGCTCATCAATTTTGGAGATTACCTTTAACTCATCAAGAAAGAAAAGACAAATTTTGGACATCTTATCTGCTCAAAGCACCAGTATTAGAAGTTTTAGAAATATTAAAGCAAGAAAATAAAGTATATGTCACTTTTATTAATACTGCTCAAGAAGTAGTAATTGCCGGAAATCCTCAATCTTGTTTGAAGATAATTAAAAAGCTAAACTGTCATTATGTTACTATTAATTTTGACAGTGTATTACATTGTGAAATTGCACAATTTGTGTACAATGACATAGTTAACATGCATACCCTCCCTATTCAAAAGATCCCCAAAATTGAGTTTTATTCGGGAGTAACGGCAGAAAAATTAATTGTTAACACTAACTCTCTTGCTCATAATAGTGCAAAACTTTGCTGCCAAACAGTAGATTTCCCACGATTAATTAATCGAGTTTATCAAAATGGAGTAAGGATTTTTATTGAGGTAGGAGCAAAAAATAACTGTTCTAAATGGATTAATGATAATCTTCAGGAATCAGAACATGTAGCTATGTCGACTAGCATTAAAAGTATTGATGACCATACTAATATAATCAGGCTTTTGGCAAAAATTATTAGTCATGGTATTTCTGTGAATTTATCCCATCTTTATAGCCCATTAACAGAAGCAGATTTTACAACTAAATCAATTCTTAAAAAAGTTATATTGGGAGGGTGCAATATTTATAGCAATATTGTAAATGCGGAAAACTCAGAAACATTTAAAAATCAAATAATATCATTGCCTAATTATAATTGTATTTTTGTCAAAAACACCAAATCTAAAGCTATGAACTCACCGTCTATTTTATTTAATTATCAACACTTTTTGAAAATAATTAAGTTGCAGATTTCTGGATCTCAACAAATGCGTAATAGGAACTTGACTGCACAAGAAAATATATATGAGGCCGAAACAATCGCGCTTCCTTTAAAAGCTCCAATTAATGCGTATACTAAGTCCTCTAATATTGTCTGGGATAAAGCAGATTTGCTAGAATTTGCACAAGGTAATATAGCCTCTGTATTTGGTCAAGATTATGAAATTATTGATTCCTATTCTCGGCGAGTTAGATTACCTACGCCTCCTTATTTGTTAGTAAGTCGAGTTACTAAAATAGATGCAGAGAAAGGTCGTTTTCAAGCATCTTCTATAACCACAGAATATGATATTCCTCACAATGCCTGGTATTCTATTGATGGTCAAATTCCCTTATCTGTAGCTATAGAATCTGGTCAATGTGATTTATTATTAATTAGTTATTTAGGAATTGATTTTGAAAATAAAGGCGACTTAATTTATCGTCTTTTGGATTGCACTCTAACCTTTCTAGATGATTTCCCGAAAGAAGGCGAAACTTTACGATACGACATTAAAATCAACTCATTTGCAAAAAATGGCAATAATTTACTTTTTTTCTTTAGCTATGAGTGTTTCGTTGGCGAAAAAATGGTTTTAAAAATGGATAGAGGCTGTGCCGGATTCTTCTCTGACCAACAATTAAAACAAGGAAAAGGTATCATTTTTACAGATAAAGAAATAACCCAGAGAAGCCAAATTAAAAAACAGTATTTTGAACCATTGCTAGTTTGCCAAAAGTCAACCTTTGATGAGTCGGATATATTGCACCTTATTGAAGGTGATATTGCTGCTTGTTTTGGCGACCACTATTGTCAATATGGTTCAAATTCATCTCTGCGTTTACCACCCAAAGCCATCCTCATGATTGATAGAGTGATCTCAATTGAACCTACGGGAGGAGCTTGGGGTCTAGGTTTCATAATCGGTGAAAAAATTCTTGACCCAGAACATTGGTATTTTCCTTGTCATTTCAAAGATGATCAAGTAATGGCGGGTTCTCTGATGGCAGAAGGCTGTAGTCATCTGCTGGAATTCTATATGCTGTATTTAGGATTGCATACATATACTACTGATGCTAGGTTTCAACCCATTCCAAATCTGCCGCAGGTAGTGCGCTGTCGGGGACAGGTAACTCCAACATCTGCAAAATTAATCTACCAGATGGAAATTACCGAAATTAGTTTGACACCAAAACCTTATGTTAAATGTAATGTCAGTATTATCTTACACGAAAAAACAATTGTTTACTTCCAAAACTTAGGTTTACAATTATCCGAAAAGAATCCTGAGAATTTGATTCATACTAAACATTTAGTAAAATCAGCACCTATAAAATTAAAGTTAAAGTCCCCAAAGCCTGCTTTGTTAAATGAAGAGCAAATCCAAGAATCTTGTACAGGTTCGCTTTCCAAATGTTTTGGTTCAGAATATAAAATTTATGATGCAGGTACAGTAGTAGTTTCGCGGATGCCTAACACCCATCTCCAATTAGTGCATCGCGTCTTAGAAGTACAGGGACAACGCCATCAATTAACAAAAGGATCATCAATTGTTACTGAGTATAATGTTCCTTTAGATCCTTGGTATTGTCGTCAAAACTCTTCTGAGGCAATACCATACTCCATTTTGATGGAAATTGGTCTTCAACCTTGTGGTTTTTTATCTGCCTATTTAGGAACTACATTATTATATCAAAATCAAAGTTTGTGTTTTCGGAATCTGGATGGACAAGGACATCTAATTAAAGATATAGATATTCGGGGTAAAACAATTACCAATATATCTAAATTACTTTCCTCAATAAATATGAAAGGTAATATTCTGCAAAAATTTGAATTTAAAGTAGCCTGTGATGGGGAGGTATTTTATACGGGAGACGCTTCATTTGGCTATTTCAGCCCTGAAGCTTTAACCAATCAAATAGGCTTAGATCGTGGTCAGGATGTTCGACCTTGGTATGAAACAAAAAATAATCTAAAACTGCCAGAAATCCAGATTGATTTACGCACTCCAAAAAGTCGAAATAAATATTACCAAATCCAGCCTTATCGACCTCACTATCGTTTAGCAAAATATGAATTAGATGTATTGAATGAATTGAAAATTATTGTAGGTGGAGGAAACTATAACCAGGGATACATCTATGCTCAAAAGGAAGTTAAACCAACTGATTGGTATTTTAAGTGTCATTTTTATTTAGATCCAGTGATGCCTGGATCTTTAGGAGTAGAGGCAATTTTACAAGCTCTCCAAGCCTATGCTTTACATCTTGATTTAGGAAAGCAGATGAAATCACCTCGATTTGTACCTGTTATGGATCACCAGGTGGTTTGGAAATATCGGGGGCAAATTCCTCAGACTCAGACATTAATGTATCTAGAAGTCCACATTTCTAAAATTGACGTTACTGAAGAAAAAATCACTTTAGTTGGAGACGCTAGCTTATGGAAACCAAATCTGAGAATCTATGAAGTTAAAAATGTGGCAATTTGTTTAGTTGAATCAGGTTTTTAAAATCTGAAATAACGGAACAAAAAAATACAAATCAATTCATCCATTTTGCAATTAAAAATATCACAATGACAACAATACCCTTAAACTCTCAAAAAAATGGACTGAGGTTTGACTACCAACCAAATGTTCAAAATCCAGTATGGAAAGGCTCATTCGATTCAATTGCTTTTGATAATGAAGGTATCAAATCTAAATTACTCAACTTGGAATTACCTTGTTATTTTGTTATAAAGCAAGGTCAACTTGGGGTAACAAATGAAGGATATTTAGTCGAACCTAATAACCATAAATCTGAGATAATTGATACTATAACAGCTGTTCCACCTCTAGTACCTCAACAATTAGGCGATCCAAGTTTTCAGGCTTTTCATGGAGTTAAATATGGTTATGCCGTAGGTGCTATGGCTAATGGTATTGCTTCAGAAGAATTAGTTATTAGTTTAGGAAAAGAAAAAATTCTCAGTTCCTTTGGTGCCGCTGGGTTAGTTCCAGAGCGTATTGAAAAAGCAATCTATCGTATTCAGAAAGCATTACCTAATGCGCCCTACGCTTTTAATCTGATTCATAGTCCTAGTGAAAATGCAATTGAGCGCGGCGCTGTTGATTTATATCTAAAATATGGTGTTAAAACTATTGAAGCTTCTGCTTTTCTAAACTTAACTTCCAACATTGTCTATTATCGAGCAGCTGGTCTTAGCCTCAATTCTGAAAATAAAATTGAGATTAAAAACAAAATTATTGCCAAAATTTCTCGCTCTGAAATTGCTACAAAATTTTTAGAACCTGCACCCGAAAAACTCCTCAAACTACTAGTTTCGCAAGGTTTAATTACTGAATTACAAGCCAATCTAGCAGCACAAGTACCAATGGCTGATGATATTACTGTAGAAGCTGATTCTGGCGGTCATACAGATAATCGATCCTTAGTTTGTTTACTGCCTTCGATTCTCAGACTCCAAGATGAGATTCAAGAAAAATACAATTATCAAACATCTGTGAGAGTTGGTGCTGCGGGGGGAATTGGCACGCCACAGTCAACACTAGCTGCATTTATGATGGGAGCTGCCTATGTGCTAACTGGTTCAGTTAATCAATCTTGTATTGAAGCAGGGGCATCTGTACATACAAAAAATTTACTTGCTCAAGCAGATATGACAGATGTAATGATGGCACCAGCAGCAGATATGTTTGAAATGGGTGTAAAACTACAGGTTCTCAAACGGGGAACTTTATTCCCCATGCGATCGCAAAAACTTTTTGAATTTTATAAAGCTTATAATTCAATTGATGAAATTCCTAAAATAGATAGAAAGGAATTGGAAAAACAAGTTTTTCAAAAAAGTTTAGAGGAAGTTTGGCAAGATACTGTAGTTTATTTTTCTCAACGCGATCCAGAACAAATTACTAGAGCAGATAATAATCCTAAACGTAAAATGGCGTTAATTTTTCGCTGGTATTTAGGACTTTCTTCTCGCTGGTCTAATTTTGGAGAACAAGGTCGAGAAATGGACTATCAAATCTGGTGTAGTCCAGCAATGGGTGCTTTCAATAACTGGGTACAAGGCTCCTATCTTGCTGAACAAAATAATCGGCGAGTTGTTGATATTGCCGAGCATCTTATGATTGGTGCAGCCTATTTATACCGATTACAAAATTTAAAATTGCAAGGAATATGCATGCCTACACAATACTGGCAATATTATCCCAAATTTTCCAATTAGATTATTAATTCATCGCCAAAACAGGAGTAGTATTAAAGCAGCTGTTAAAATCAAAAACGTTACTAATTAGTTTCAATCACAAGTGACTTCGTTTAAAGCAAATCTTATGGCAGATTATGGGTCTGGTTTAAAAGATACTTTACTTAATATCTCAACTTTAGTTGACCTCCTACGCTATAGAGCTATCTATCAGCCTAGCAAAACTGCTTATACTTTTCTTGTGGATGGAGAAACGGAAGAAATCAGCATAAATTATCAAGAGCTAGAGCAAAAAGCTAAGAGAATCGCTGCGTATCTGCAAACCTTAAATGCCAAAGGTGAACGAGCATTACTGCTTTACCAGCCTGGTCTAGAATATATAGCGGCCTTTTTTGGATGTTTGTATGCGGGAGTTGTAGCTGTTCCTGCTTATCCACCACAATTTAATAAACCCATGCTTCGGCTACAAGCGATCGTGGCAGATGCACAGGTAAAAGTTGCCCTTACTAATACATCCATCTTGATAAATGTAAAGGAGCAATTTCTACATACTCCAGATATAGCAGCTTTGCATTGGATAGCTACAGATACTATTGCTGATGATGTTATTGATAAATGGCAACAACCACTAATTAATAGTGACACACTAGCTTTTCTCCAGTACACTTCCGGCTCTACGGGGACACCTAAAGGAGTAATGGTTAGTCATAGCAACTTGCTACACAATTTGTCTTTGATTTACCAATGTTTTGAGCATCAACCTCATAGTCAAGGTGTAATTTGGTTACCGCCTCATCATGATATGGGGTTAATAGGGGGCATACTACAACCCCTTTACGGTGGCTTTTTAGTCACACTGATGTCGCCAACAGCCTTTATCAAGAAGCCTTTTCGCTGGCTACAGGCAATTTCCCACTATAAAGCTACTACCAGCGGTGGACCTGATTTTGCTTATGACCTTGCTTGTCGTAAGATTACTCCAGAACAAAAAGCAACTCTTGACTTGAGTAGCTGGGATATTGCTTTTACCGGAGCTGAACCCATTCGGGCAGATACTCTAGAGCTTTTTGCCACTACTTTTGAACCTTATGGGTTTCATAAAGAGGCATTTTATCCTTGCTACGGGATGGCTGAGACAACCTTAATTGTGTCGGGGGGTTTGAAGGGAGCAGCGCCAATTATTTGTCCAGTGAAAGGAGCAGACCTAGAGAAAAACCGAGTAAGAACTGCTTGTGGAAAGCAAGAGGATGACCGATTGATCGTTGGTTGTGGTAAAAGCCAACTAAACCAGAAAATTGTGATTGCCGATCCTCAAACCTTAACCCTTTGTCCTCATAATCAAATAGGGGAAATCTGGGTATCAGGGTCGAGTGTTGCTCAGGGTTATTGGCATCAACCGTCCCAAACTATAGAGACTTTTAATGCTTACCTTGCAGATACAAAAGAAGGGCCGTTTCTGCGAACAGGTGACTTAGGATTTTTACAGGACGGTGAACTGTTTGTCACCGGTCGCCTCAAAGATTTGATTATCATCTTCGGTCGCAATCATTATCCTCAAGATATAGAGATGACTGTAGAAAAATCTCATCCAGCAGTGCGTATAGGCTCTGGAATAGCGTTTTCCGTCGATATCGTAGGTCAAGAAAAGCTTGTAGTTGCTCAAGAAGTAGAGCGTAGTTATCTTCGCAAGCTCAATGCTGACGAAGTGATTAAAGCAATTCTGCAAGCTGTCTCACAACACCATGATTTACAAGCTTATGCAGTCTTACTACTCAAAACTGGAAGTTTACCTAAAACTTCTAGTGGAAAAGTTCAACGCAGTGCTTGTCGGAGGGAATTTATTGCCGGAACCTTAAATATAGTGGCAGATTGGTGTGTCAATCCTCAGCACAAAATTAAATTCCGCTCTTTAGAAGTGGAAGTAGAGAGCTTATGGCAAAAATTGCAACCAGGTCAGCATTCAGAAAAAGTCTCAGAAAGCGTATAGTGCTGCTTTTAGACCAGATGAACTATCAACTTAAGATGCTGCTCTTGGCAAATAGTGAACAAGATTTACAAACCCATTAAATCAATTGAAGGATCTTACTTTGTCTACACAAGCAGAAATTGCAGTTTCTTCTGATATTTCTAATGATTTTTTTCGATTATGGTTAGACAAACGCATGATTTACACATGCGCTTTGACTGAAATAGGATTGCTATATCTTTGAAGCGTTATTCTGGTGTATGTGACATACAAGTATTTGATATGAACCAGGTTAATTATATAAAGCAAACAGTGATGTTTTCCCAAAGATTTCCCTCAGAAAAAATTGCAATTATCGCAGCAGATGGACGCAAGTTATCTGCCAGATGGTGGCAGGGAGCAAACGCTTTTGAACACAGTGTAGTCTTTATTCCAGCATTCGCTGCTCCGCAGGCTTACCTCCACTGCTTTGCTGGTTACCTAGCTCAACAAGGATGGGGAGTTATGACCTTTGATTATCGAGGTATAGGCGCATCAAAAGACGATCAACTAGACTCCTTTGTGACTCTTGATGATTGGGTAAATCTTGATATTCCAGCTGCAATTCTTGAAGTCAAACGCAGAACCAGAACGCGTTTTTTGGGGGCGATTACACACAGTGTAGGAGGTCAGTTATTAGGGCAAAGTCCAGCTTGCCAATCTATTGACGGTGCTTTGTTTATATCTTCTCAACGGGTTATCCCCAAGTTATTTGAAGGGATATCTCGCCTGCGAATACACTACGCATATATGGTTTTCCCGATTTTAATTCGTATATTTGGTTACTTACCGATTTCAAAGTTCACTTTACCACAACCATGTCCAAGCAAAGCGCTATTGCAATGTATGCGATGGGGACGAAGTGGTATATTCACAGACATAAATGGTACAAACGTTGAAGATCGATTTGCTGATTATAAGAGTCCTTTAATTATGCTTACCATTTCAGATGATTATGACTATGCCTCTGTTGCTGCCGTCGAAGCTTTAGCAAGTCTTTATGTGGGAGCAACTGTACGTCATGAGGTTATTAATCCTCTGGATTATGGACTTGAGAGGATAGGACACTTTGGCTTTTTTCATCGTCGAGCGCCGCAGAAGTTGTGGTTTCAGGTTGAAGGATGGTTAAAGCAACTCGTCTCAGAACACTCTTTAATCTAAATATCACAAGCTTCATTTGAATTTGAGCAATTTTATATAGGTATAACTAATGACTAATGACAGCAAAGAGAAAGATATTTCACAAATCATTTAGGACTGCTAGATTCAAGTAGATAGCTTTTTGTAAGAACAGTTCAAAGCTGTGAACAGCTTAACTTTGGGTTTTTTAGACAAGTCTAATAAATTAATCAGACGTTAAAAATATGTCATCAATTTCCAAAACAAGTTCTGCCATCAACAAAAATGCACAGATAGCAGTGATTGGCGCAGGTCCGTCGGGACTATTAACTGCCACTATTCTCCGTCAGCGGGGATATGAAAACATCATTTTATTTGAAAAGAAGTCATCAATTGGCGGTTATACCAAGTCTGTTGAGATGGACGGTCATGTTTTTGACTACTCTATCAAGCTTATTCCTGCATGCACCGCCTATGAACCAAGTATTTATACTCCGTTGCAGGCAATGCTGGATAAATACGGTTTATCAAAACAATTGCTCCCATTCCCTAACACAACTTTCTTTAATACACAAACAAGGAAATTGTTGCCAGGACCTATGTTCCTCAAAGACTACCCAAGCAAACAAGTAATAGAAGAACTGCTGGTGGGATGGAATATCTTACAGAAAATCAGAAATTACGCTGGAACTAATGGTGTTGTCGAAGCTGGCATAGCACTTCCTGGTGAAACCTTTGCGCAGTGGGTCAAGCGCAACCAACTTCCTGTGTTTGGTGTTCTTTGTGAATTAGTGCTTGATAGCTATCTTTTTGGACCTGCTTCCAAACAACCAGCTGGTTTTGTTCTTAAATGTATTACTTTTTATATGATCGGTTTCATTAAGAGAATCCTACTAGCAATGGGTGCTGATGTAACTGCTATCCCAAGCGTGGATGCTAATATCAAGACAATCATTCAGGATATCAATCCAACTGCATCTTACGTTCATAAAGAAGGATATCTAGACTTTTTTCAAAAACTCGTAGAGTATGAAGGCTTAGATGTTCGTCTGACCCAAGGGGTACAGACTTTTAGGACATTAAAAGACTTAGATGGCACGCAGATCGAGCTAGTAACTGATAATGGTGACATCCATAAATTTGACGCTTTGGTCATCGCTTGCTCACCTCAAGATGCACTAAAATTTCTTGAGACAGAACAGCCTATTGTACCTCTTTACCAGCAAATACGTGCTGGTTCAATATCTCAGGTATGGTCATTTCGAGCATTAAGTTGGCCAGAAGTGCTTCCAATTGGACATCTTGTGTTGGTGTACCCAGTCTGTGCAGCATTAGCTACACCAACAACTGTACAACAGTGCCATGCGGTAATGCGAGAGTATGAGGACAGTAATATTTGCTTTGCTTTTTGTTATGCCAAAAGTGATAGTTTGCCGTTAGAAGCTGAACAGACTATGCGCGAGAGTATGCAAACTCTAGGGATTACTGTTGGGGAAGTACTTGAAGCTCCTCGCTTTCAATGGCCATCAGTGGTTCCAGAAGACGGTGTAGAAAACTGGTATTCACAGGTAGAAACTCTTCAAGGTCAAAACAATATTTTCTATATCGGGGAAGTATTCTCCAGTAGCGGCGTAATTTCTGTTTTAGACTATTTGCTCCAGAAAATTCCTAGCTATTTTCCTTAACGGCACTTAAAGCTGGATTTCTCACAAGCAATAAAAAATTAATTTACCAATACCTTCGCCAATTTACGAGTATTGATATAGAGTAAACATAAGATTTTACACGCCTGTTTTTGCCGGATGGCAAAAAACTGAGCCAATAAAATTTTGTATGGTTTTTGTGTCAGGAATTTATAGTGTCCTCTTTGTCTGGAATGGGGTTTGAGCTTTTGCCTAATAATTAAGCATCGACAAGTCTAGCGCTATTTAGGCAAAAGCTAGGCCACCTCTATTTTTAGCGAAGGTATTGTTTACATGACTGATTTTCGCCTTATTTGCAAAAAACTGGGATGCTCCCAATTGGCAGACTTTTGCCATATATGTCTTGATCATTTTTTGTATATTTCTGTAGTCAATTAGCTATAGTTTTACTTGATGCAAACTTTAGTATTGACTTAATAAAAAGTTAAATAAAAATTAAATATTTTATAATTTACAATACAAACTTTTGTTTTATCTATTAGAGCATCAGCAATTATGAAGAGGTTAAGTTATGTCCATAGCAAAAAAATCTCGTATATTTATGGTGCGTGAATATCAGCAAGTTAAGTTTAGATTCCAGCTAAAACTTTCTAATAATGGAGTAATCCAGACACTTGCAAATGCTTATGAAGCATTAGGCGGAGATCCACCATCAAAAACTCCATTCCTAATTTGGTTGTTAGAAAATCCTGCTAGTCCCTTACCTTTTCCAGGGAAAATAGACCTTTACAGACACGACTGTTTACATATCTTGCTAGAACGTAGCTTTTCTCTCTATGATGAAGCATTTATTGTAGGGTTCACAATGGGTAACGATCCAGATAGTAATCACTTTCATATAGCTTTATTTAAATTAATATCTAGTGTGTTTTATCCCAAAGATTATCAGTTTAATTCCAATCATTTAAGGATATTTGATCTTGGCTTGATTTATGGGAATAAAATAAATACTAAAAATATAAAGGACTTCGATTTTCAACTTTATCAACATAAGACAATTACAGAAATAAGACGAGAATTAGGTATTGACCTTTATACTATCCAAGTTCTGCGACGAACTCAAAACTTATTGACACAACCGTAAAAATTCAGTTGTTTGGTATTTTACATTTTCAAGAGTAGATATCTATTTTTTATTAGAGTAATAAAATATGAATAATTTACCAAAATCCTTATTAAAGTCACAGTTTTAAGGTTGATTATGTCAAATAAACCTCATATATCTTAAGCTCAATCAAATTTTAGGGCATTTCTATCTGTAAATAATTTGTCTGCCTAAACCATTGGTTAATCAATAGAAAAATAACTAAAATGTAATCAATAATGATAAATCAGCACTTAAAAGCCACGACGCTTCCAGAGAAAATCACCCAACAGGCGATTACCGAACGAGAAGAATTTATAGCTCTGTCTTCAGATGCACGAAATGTTGCTCAAAAAAGTATTATATTTGCAGAACCTATCTGCTTTCCGCAATGTTCGCCATCAGGATATGAGTATTTACCAGATGAGCCAATCTATAATCCTCAACATCATTTAGCACTAGAAAAGCCGACCAAAATTTATCGTTTAGATGAGTTTGGTTATGAAGAATCAATAATCGCTAAGTTTCCCACCAACTTAGCAATCACTAGTCCTATACGCCTGCTCTCAGAAGAAGGTGTAGCAGCACTACATGAGGTGAGTTTAGCGTTACAGTGTTACAGTCAAAGTTGTGAGCGCATCCCCAACATGGTTCGTGGTGGGGTCTACCGTTCTAAGTTTGTGCGTGACCTTTGCTTATGTCCAATTGTGGCTGAATTCCTGTCTGAAATTGCTAGTATTCCATTAGCAGCACATAGTATGCCTTTGATGCTTGGCCACTTTAACTTTGCGCCGCAAGACTTTACCCAAGCTATTGACAAATGGCACACTGATTCGATTGCCTTTGACTACGTACTGATGGTAACAAACCCTTCTCAGTTAGCAGGAGGTAAGTTTCAGTACTTTAATGGTACTAAAGAAGAAGGTGAAGAATTACTGAAGCATACTAAAGATTTACCTGAAGACCGGATTATGACTCCCGTTTTTCCTGATGCTGGTTATGCTGTGCTGCAACAAGGCAGTATGGTGATGCATCGAGCTACTCGCCTCATGCATCCAGCAGAGCGAATCACTATGGTGAATGGTTATGTTTCTCTGGACGTAAACTTTCCTGACCAATCCCGCTTCGCAGATATGAAAGCAGTAGATGAACATCATGTGCTGTTTCCTGAATGGGCACGTTATAAAGCATGGCTCTCTCGTAGCAAATTGGATGTACTGATTCAAGAACTTCCATTCACTAATGATCGCGCTGCCTTATGTGCTGCTTTGCGTTCAGCAATTGCGGATGTAGAAGCGGCAATCGCCGACATTCAAGAGACCGATGAGAGCAAAATGCTCTACTACGGTAGCTAGAACCCGATTGACTAACAAAAGTGAAGATAAGGGAAGGTGTAACCTTTTATTCAAAGTATTATTTCGTGAATGAAAGTTATTCTGAACATTTTGCCTTAGTGGAAGGTTTGATCCCAACCTGCAATCGCTTCTTGAAAACAGCGTAAAAGGAGTTAGAACATAAGTTTGGAGTGAGATTATTCGCCTATACTTCATAGTTTTGTCACTTAATTAGAATTAGAACACAAAGAAATCATTCAATCGGCTTCTTACATACTTTTGTATTGCACATTTTTGTTAATATTAATATGTTTCTCGACACAAAAAAGCACTCAAGTCAAGATGAGCTATTACCGCTGCAAAAACGTTGGCAAATCGAATATTTATTCAACCCAAAACAGTTATCAGAAATAACATTTCTCGATGGTAGTGATGTTGTGCAGGGACTGACTCGGACACCTAAATCTATCCCCATGCATTACCGATACGATGATCGTGGTTCCCAACTGTTTGAGCAAATTTGTGATGTCCCAGAGTATTACCTCACACGGACAGAGACAGCTATTCTGCAAGAATGTGCGAGTGCAATCGCATTGATGACTGGTTCTTGCGAACTTGTAGAACTAGGTAGTGGAAGCGCTGTAAAAACGTGTATCCTGCTTGACGCTTATCAGCAACTGGGTTTGTTAATGAAATATTTACCTATTGATATCAGTGCTGGCATTCTAGAGAGCAGTAGTTTAACTTTACTCAATAGCTATCCATCACTCCAAGTTCAGGGTTTTGTCGGCACCTTTGAAATGGGACTGGAACGACTAGCACCATCTAGCTTACCGACTCGAATGATTTCCTTTCTTGGTAGCACTTTGGGCAGTCTTAATCTAGAAGAATCTGATGTGTTGCTCACCCAGGTTGCGACAGCCCTGCAACCTGGCGAATACTTTCTTTTAGGTCTCGACTTGCATAAATCAAAACATATTTTCGAGGCTGCCTATAATGATAGTCAAGGTGTAAATGCTGAGTTTAACTTCAACATACTGCATCACCTTAATCAAAAATTTCAGGGTAACTTTGACATTACCAGATTTGCCCATAGCATTTTTTACAACGAATCTTTACACCAAATACAGATTTACCTGCAAAGCTTACAAAAACAAACAATCCAGTTTGATTCTCTTGACTTCAATATTGAATTGGAGCTAGACGAGTTAATTTTAACAGCACTTGCTCGTAAATTTGAGTTGAATTCAATGCAACAAAAACTCCAGTCATTTGGCTTTCATTCATTGCAAGTTTGGACTGATCCGAATCAGTGGTATGGTTTATTGTTATCTCAGTGGCAAAATAATAAAGGTAAAAGCTTTAATATAGGCGCAGAGATAATAAAAGCTTAGTACATCTTTGCCTGAATTCGTAGCGAATTGACAGGGATGAATTGTTGACGGTAAGGTGAGCATACGACGTGGATGCTGACATTAGATAAAGAACAAGCAACAACGCTCGATTACGGCAACCTTAACACCAGCATGGGGTATGAGTATCATTAGAACAGAAAACTCGGTTAATTAAATAGCGGTATTTATTAAGGATTTTCCCGATAATGAAGGTCATTGACTTAAAAAGAGCAACGCGAAAAAGTGAAATCGGGGTTTAGTTCTCAATTACACCTGTATATTCTCAACAAAACTTGGTTTTTTAGTTGCGATCGCATCCCGAAGCTATATACGTCCCAGGTTGCAGCACCTCGCAAAATCGTGTTGCTCCCAACTTAAACTTATTATCGAGTCACTACTCAACGATAAATAGGGGTTTCAGCTTCTAAAAATGCAAGTCTTACTCATGTAATATCTCTTAACCCGGTTTTCTGCGCAAATGCTACTCATACCCCAAGTCAATGGTGGTATTTCCTTGACAACCCTGAAGTCCCTCCTGACAACAATCAGGCTGAACGATCGCTTCACAAATGCTGTGACAAAACGTAAATTTAGTGGTGCCTCCCGTTCGATGGAGATATTTGAACACACTGCCAATTTGTTGACAGTGGTTTAGACTTGTCGTCGTCAATACAGGTCTGTAATTGATTTTTTTGTACAAGTATTATTGGCTGAATTTAATAATTATCTATCTCGTGCATTACTCCTTCCTAAATATTAGACCTAAATACATAAACTTTCCCATCAATAATATTTTAAGGTTTTAATTTAAGCTTTGATTAAGCATAGTTAACAATTAAATTTTAACCTAAAGTAACCATAGTTATAACCTATTTTTGATTCTTACATTTTTTTTTAAAAGAAGAATTTTTAGGTTACTTAACTTGTCATACTCAGAGGACTATTTCATTCAAAAATTAGATTAATAACGTTTTATTAATCTAATCTTTAAACTTTTGATTTATCTTGAATTAAGACTAAAAAAAGCAGCAATAAAATCATGAAACTGACTAACAATTTCTCTGAAAAGAGCAATTACTTTGCTCTCAAGCTGCTAATTTTGGTAATTCTAAGCACTACCTTTATAAGCGCAATTTTGTTGGTTTCAGGTTCAGCGAAGCTTGTGCCCCAAATTTTGTTGGGTCTGATGTTGGCTCATAGTGTTGAACTGATACATGAATTAGGCCACCACGTCCTCTTCTTCAGTGAACGCAGAAATCGCTGGTTGGGAGTCGTACTAGGGTTGCCCATGCTAGTTTCTTTCTCCCGCTATAAGGCTCTACATGGGTTTCATCACCGGGCACTGGGTACTCCAGACGATAAAGAGTCTTTTAACTACAGTTACGAAAGTATTACATCGCTTCCAGGGTTTCTTCTTCACCTTTCGATGTTAGGTCATTATTTCAATTCTTTGAACCTGATCCGTGCATCTGTTCTTGGTGAAATCAGAGAGGAAAATGTGCCATCTAGTATCTTGCCGCGTGTCCGCAATGAGTTCCGCTTGATGGCTGCCTTTCTCTTTATCATACTTGTGTTATCCATTTTCTTACAGACATCGATTTTCCTGAATATCTGGCTTATTCCCTTGCTCCTGAGTGCTGGTCCAGCACACGCTTTGATTGAATTGCCTGAGCATTTAGGCTGTGACAACAAAACAACGAACTTATTTAAAAA
The DNA here is from genome assembly GCF_036919595.1 of Nostoc sp. Classification (GTDB taxonomy): domain Bacteria; phylum Cyanobacteriota; class Cyanobacteriia; order Cyanobacteriales; family Nostocaceae; genus Nostoc. The sequence continues at coordinate 26,339 of NZ_JBALCO010000196.1, forward strand.
TACTCGCACAATTCGGACGAGTAAGTTCCTAAACTGGTATGTCAACGGCAACAATTTCCATGTCGAACACCACATCAATCCGTCTTGGTCTATTAACAAACTTTCTGAACTTCACAACCAGTTTGCATTAGAGATAGAGCATTTGGAGCCTTCATACTCGGCATTCTACAGAAAGTTTTTGTCGAACCTTTTTCATAGGAAGGAAAATCCGGTTAATCTAAATTCCCCATTTTAGAGTGGTTTTAGTTTTAACGCAAGTAAAACAACTGATCAAAAACTTGTTTAAAAAAGATAGAGAGGGATTATGTCTTCAAGTCAGATTTGTAATGTTTACCAATTTCAAAAAGAACTCAATGAGCATTATTGCAATCTTCTGTCGACCCCAACAAATATTGAGCAAATTCCAGATGATCTAGAATTGCTTCAGAAGATTAGAGATATGGAAGATACGTGGGATGGTTACGAGGTTAGTAGAGTATCTCAAGACACTTTACCAGATAGCGTTTCTGATTTTACCGATTGGTACAAGAATTTAAAACTCAATTATCGCAATAATGTGAGTTATTTCTTTGACTATTTGTCAGATAAGGCAGATACAACTGAAATCGCCTTTTATGTATGCTTAGAAGAACAAGTAGATGGACATTTTGATGACGTAATTGCAATGTCACAACTTGGTTTACAGGGAAAACCAAAATTAGTAATAGCTGAAAATTATTGGGATGAAATGGGGTGTGGAAATTTAGATGATGTCCATACTCAAATGTTTTCAGTTTCGGCAAATTTCTTCAAAGAGATTCTTAAAAAAGGCGGAATTGACTTACCCAATCAAATTCCTTATGAAGCCTTAAAAAATGGAAATATGCTAATGATGTATGGTTTACGTAGGCGTTTCATTGGTAGGCTAATTGGTGCAATTGGAATACTAGAAGATACTGCTCCACACCGATTCGCCGCTACGGTAGAGGGAATGAAACGTTGTAATATACCAGATTACGTGATTCGCTATCACGAAGCACATAGTGATGTTGATTCTGAGCATGGAGCGGAGTTATTGCAAGGTGTTATATTACCTATAATTGGGGAAAATAAAGTTCTCATGAAAGAAATATGCTTAGGAATGTTAATCAGGTACAGGATTGCCTTAGATTACTATGCTTCCATCTATAGGTGGATTAAAACGCTTGATCGAAAGCATTTAAATAACTACACGCAACTGATTTACTCCTAACAAATTAAATCAACGTGAGTTTGACGAATTCACAAATGGAATATGTAAAGAGAAATCAAGTGAAACCATCGAATCTGAACATAGGGCGCTGGCAGGCTTCAACTTTAGCTGTATCCTTTGTGGTAGGAGCTAGTATTTTAGTTCTTCCCACCTTAGCCTTTGAAATTGCAGGACCAATAGGCTCCATTTGGGCTTGGCTTGCAATGACCGCTATGACAATTCCATTAATTTTAATTTTTGTTGATCTCGGCATTCGTGATTTTCAGTTAGGTGGTATTGGTGACTATTGTAAGGCTTCACTAGGGAAATGGTCGGAACTTGGAGTTCACCTCACACTTTTAAGCGCACTGCTTTTTGGAATTCCTGCAATCGTATGGATCACAGCTGGCTTCTTTCAAAAGGTTATAGGTATAGGCAATGAGTGGCTTCCGGTTTTAGCTCACTCAATCCTGATAGCCCTCTCTTTGAATAATATGAGACCGATCCGAAGCAGTACCCGTATTGCTCTTCTTTCATTCTTTGTTTTGATTTCCATAGTTTTCCTTGTGATTACTTTAAACTTGGGTGCATTTGAAGTAGGATTGAAGGAATTTCTGGGTACTATTTTTCAAATTACCTCATGGAAATCTTTCAACAGCGGGGATGCCTCCGTGATATGGGAAAATTCGTTGAAAGCATCCGTTTTAGTGTTCTTTGGTTATGTAGGTTGGGAGAGTTTAACTCTCTGCTTGAAGGATCTTGAAGATCGAGAAAAGAACATCCCCTTTGTGTACTGGGCTAGTTTTGTCTCAGTTGCTGTACTCTACTTTGCACTAGCCCTCACCGTTAGCGGAGCTGCTACAAGTGGTCTTAACCTTTCAGGTGAAGAAGGGATACTGAAGCTTATTTCTTGGAAGCCCCTACGTTTCACTTTGAGTGTAGTGATGCTAGTAGTGTTACTTGCCAATGTCAACGCTTGGCTGCTTGGAGGTAGTCGACAGCTGTATCAATTCTTCTGTTCTGGCCTCTTACCAGAGAGTTCTTGGACTCGCTCTCTTGCTACAGTAGATTACCGTGGCGTTCCACGACACGCTGTAGTTTTGTACTCTGTCCTTGGAACATTTTTACTATTAGGACTTGATCTAGGATGGATATCGGTCTCAGGATTGATCCTATTCGTGAACCAAAACTGGATTGTTCTGTATGGTGGGATTCTCTTACATTATTTTCAACAAGCTAAATCTCTTCGCGAGTATGTGATTGCTTTTGCTGCTGTAATGTCTTTCCTTATTCTTGTTTCAGTGTTCTCTTGGTGGCTTCTGGTAACACTCACATATTTTTTAGTGAGTGCTGGAGTGAGGAAATTTCGGTTTATATAAGTATCGGGTTAGAGAACCTTCCCGGGAGCAAGGCGATGCAAGTGAGGTGCTGAAAATTAGGAGTATAAATCACTTGTTTAATAGTGCGTAGGCGTAGCCCCCTGCAGGCATCGCAGCGAGATAGCTGTTTCTATTGAAAATCTAGCTATATAGCTATATAACTAATAATTTAAAGCCAACTTCACAAAATCGCCTTGCTCCCACCTTCCCTTGCTTGGAGCGTTATCGACGTTTAGTGATAAACAAATACGTCATTTATCAAAGTAAAACGGTGCTCTCAATTATTTCCTTGCAAGTTTCTTATGAATGTGGATTTAATCCCTGACTGTCTAATCAGTATTTAAGGATTTGAGACTTAAGCACAGTGAGAAGTTCCTGATGTTGATTGACCAAAGTTTGTATTGTGCTAACTGGATTACGATGAAGGCGACGTTTTTGCTGACGAGGAGCAACTGCCCTCGCCTATCTACGACGTTGAGTTTTGTATTCAGTTATAGGTACTTCTCGAATTTGTTCAAGTAACTGTTTTTCGCTTTGAGCTACAAATAGAACTTGATATAGACAGTTAGGGAGATTTAATAAAGTGCAAAAGTTGAAGGAAAACGTAATACGGTGAATGAATTGACACACGAAACACAGCTTCTTTGTACTCCACAAATGCAAACCTCCCTTTGTTACCTTCTCAATATTGAACTACCCATCATCCAAGCTCCTATTGGCAGTGCAACTTGTCCAGCATTAGTTGCTGCCGTTTCCAACGCAGGTGGACTAGGTATGTTTGCTATGAGTTGGCGAGACATAGATGAGATTCAACGGATGATTCGCGAAACATATTTACTCACTGACCACCCATTCGCAATCAATTTAGTATTGGCATGGCACCAGTTAGAACGGCTAGAAGCTTGCTTGGAAGAAGGTGTCAAAATTATTTCTCTGTCTTGGGGCGACCCTACGCCTTACGTAGATATTGCCCATTCTGCTGGTGCTATGGTCATTCAGACCGTTTCGAGTACAGCCCAGGCAAAACAAGCGCTCACCGCAGGCGTTGACGTCATTGTTGCTCAAGGTTGGGAAGCAGGAGGACATGTTCAGGGGCAGATCACAACATTCTCCCTACTCCCAAAAGTTGTAGATACTGTTCATCCTACACCTGTTGTTGCAGCCGGTGGAATTGGAGATGGACGCGGTATTGCGGCTGCGCTAGCGCTTGGTGCATCTGGTGTATGGATAGGAACCCACTTTTTAGCAAGTGTTGAAGCTGATGTACATCCACTCTATAAAGAAAAGGTATTGCAAGCTACTGAAAGCGACACATTCTACTCATGCCTGTTCAATATTGGTTGGAAAGACGCACCGCACCGTGTTATCCGGAACAGCACAGTCATTCAATGGGAATCGGCCCACTGTCCACCTCTTCCCCAACGTCCAGGTGAAGGAGAAACTGTGGCTGAAAAAGCAGATGGCACTCCTGTTATTCGCTATAGCGATGTCGTCCCATTACCAACTATGATCGGTGATTTAGAAGCATTAGCGCTATACGCAGGACAAAGTGTTGGCTTCGTATCTCAAATCCAACCTGCAAGGGAAATTGTGCGGCAACTTGCATTTGAAGCCAGCAGTGTATTAAAACGTTGTGCGATATTGGCTTAGACGCTTAAGTAAAAGGCAATTTTGTCACCCTATATTTGTGAGAAGTTAAGGTCATATTCCATTTGTCAATAAGCAATAATAACTTAGTTTCAAACTGCTGTAACTATTAAAAAGCTGCTGATAAGTAAGTGAGTGGGTGAGAAAATTTATAAATATGTAACGAAATATAAGAACTTAGTACTGTTCTTCTCTGAATCTGAACTTTCACACATCAAGAAAGTAGTTCTTTGTCAATTTGTTAGGTATAACATAATACAAACGGAGTTATTTTTGTGGCTTTACCAGCTTTACCAGTTTCTCAGGTTATTTATCCTGAAATGTTAGTCAATAATTTAGGCAATCAATCAGTGGTAATACTTGATAAGACTAGCGATAAAATGATAAGCCAGAAACTCCTGAGTTTTCTAATGAACTATTACCTTGAAACTCCTTTTCTGCTTATAGATACAGATATAATTGCTGAAAACTACTTGACCTTACGTCGACTTATGCCTCAAACGCTGGTATACTACGCTATCAAGGCAAATCCTGCACCAGAAATTTTGAAGTTACTAGTTGGACTTGGATCGAATTTTGATGTTGCCAGTGTATTTGAGATAGATCAATGTATTAGATCTGGTGTCAAGCCAGAAAATATTTCTTACGGCAACACGATTAAGAAGGTACGAGATATTGCCTATGCCTATGAACTAGGAGTGAGGCTGTTCGCTTTTGACAGTATGTGTGAACTTGAAAAGATTGCTGTCAACGCACCCGGTGCACGTGTATATTGTCGTTTACTAATGACGTGCGCGTTTTCTGAATGGCCACTGTCCAAAAAGTTCGGCTGCGAACTCAATATGGCGCATGACCTACTTTTGCATAGCTACAAAATTGGTTTGGAACCATATGGTGTATCGTTCCACGTTGGTTCACAGCAAACTGACCCTTTACAGTGGGAAATTGCAATCAGCAAAGTAGCAATGCTGTTTAAGATGCTGCTCCTAAAGGGAATCCAACTGAATATGATTAATTTGGGTGGAGGTTTTCCAGCCAAATACAGATCGGAGATTCCAAACATTGAAGCTTACACAGATGTTATCATAACAGCGATGCACCGTCACTTTGGCAGTAATATTCCAGAGATAATGATTGAGCCTGGTCGCTCCCTTGTTGCAGATGCAGGGTTGATCCAAAGCGAGGTAGTACTGATATCGCAAAAGTCCTATGAGGATGATAAGCGTTGGATTTTTCTCGACATTGGCAAATTTGGGGGACTAGCTGAAACTATGGATGAGTGCATTAAATACCGTATCCGTACACCGTGGGATGGTAATGAAGTGGGGTTAGCGATCCTTGCAGGTCCTACATGCGACAGCGCCGATATTCTTTATGAAAAGACAAGCTACGAGTTGCCAATTAATTTGAGGGTAGGTGATAAAATCCAGATTTTGAGTACTGGCGCTTACACGAGTACCTATGCATCAGTTGGCTTTAACGGCTTCCCGCCGCTTAAGACTTATTGCATTTGAAATCAGGGCAAACGTATCTAAATTGCTCTTAATTATTACTAACATTAAGAAGCAACGAGAAAATCAGCATTTCTCGTTTGGTTTAGTTTCGCAGATTCAAAGCAATGTCTACAATAGGCTATGCCTACCCTAAAACTGTGTCAACAAGCAGCTATTAATGCAACTATTAGCTAGCTTATTGGTTTCGTGTCAGGAGCGCTATATATTTTATCAAAATACTTTAAAGGTAAAGCGTGTGAACATCTAATAGTAGCTGGGATAAAACCTGAATACTTAAATGATGACCAATTGGGGAGAGTCCTTGACCAACTATATGTAAAAGGGTTGAATCAAATATTTATGAAAATAGCATTACAGATGAAAGACAATGTATTTTAAAGTTTTTCCCGGCAGCCTGTCTTGCTATTATTTAATTGACTAAGAAACTCTATAAAATACATCATATATTTATTTTTTCTGAGGAAGCGTAATTAGCAATACCTCAGTCTTTATCAAGGCATTAAAAATTTTTTTAGACTTAAAATTTGTCAGAATTTATAAAAAAGAGCGAGGTAAAGATATAACACCATCTAAAAATAGACATCTTCTAAAAAATCAGAGCCAAAAATTAAAACAATTATTGATGTGACACTTTCGGGTGCGGAATGCGGGATATGTTTGTCCTGCATTTTAAACCAAAATATAAGCTTTAAAAGAAATTTATTTATGTATTTGATAATAGTTCTTCTTGCTGCCATATCATTTAGTTTTGGTGGGATCTTTATGAAGCTGTCCCAAGGTTTATCTCAGCTAGTACCTAGTTTGCTTATCTATCTGCTCTTTATAGTAGGAGCTACCTTGCAAGCCTTTGCCATGCGTAACTCAGAACTTGGTACTACATATATTGTTGTGCTTGGTCTTGAGGCAATTTTAACATTATTGTTTGGTGTTTTGCTTTTCAAAGAAAACTATACTTTTTATAAACTACTAGGAGTATCTTTAATCGTTGCTGGTGTTACATTTTTGCGTACGTAAACTAGTTATAGTAATATACAAATGCTCTAGTTATATAACAGCTTTAGACCACGGATATTCCCCTTTAAAAAGTTGATTAAGTGTGTCTAATCTGAATGGGACTAAAAAAAGCTCTAAGCTATGCTCCGTAATTATTACAGGCATTTATGCCATTAAGCAGTCAAGGAGTAGGTGCGATCGCTATTTTTGTAGGTGCTGTGAAATGGGAGCAGTAACCAGGGCAAACACATCTTATTTACTGATAAAAAATAAAAAAGATTTCAAAATGATATAGATAATTGTAAAAATTAAGAGAATGATAAACAAAACAAGGTAGGAATTCAGGTCAAGAGGTATTGACAAGTATGACATCTGAGGCGGAATATCGCAATTATGAGAAAAGGCCTGCTTCTGAAATTAGAGCGTGAAACCCTTCTCCAGTTAGCTCCGGAACAACTGGTGGACATAGTTGAGCAGGTGATCGCTATGAACCTATCCCACTAATAAAACTCTTTGAATCCAGACATGAATAGTAGCATGCTCAATGAATGCATTAAAATATACTTTAATAACTCAAGTTGCTAGTTAAAGATTCAGTGATCGTGCTAGTGTTATAAAGGTAATAAAATCCCCTCCAGGAACAAAAATCAGAGGGGAATATGATAAATGAAATAATTACTGTCTATGATATCATCAATGACCTACTGAGTGTTTTGTGGAGTATTTCCAGCAGCAGCAATGATTTCGCTGTTGTTGGTGATTCGACAAAGGTGGCGTGCTTTAGAGTTCTTACTCACAGCCTGTGTGGGGAGTATAATCGTTAATCAGACAGTGAAGTGGTTGCTGCACTGGGCACGTCTTCATCTAAGGCAAGATTACGAATAAGAGAGGCAACATTTATCACGTACCTAAAACCTAGATTATGAAAAAGTGAAGCCGGATATTTGTTTTAAAGATGCGAAGACAGCACAAAAGGCTGGTTTCCGTGCGCCTAAGTAATCTAAACAAGGCAAAGGCAGTTGTTTTAAAACTGACCAAATCAATACATCCTGCTTTCGCTCCTGCTCATCGCCTTACCAATTCGCGATCGCCCATCAGAATTTACTAGCCGTTTGAAGACAGCACGCTTGTGAAGTCGCAGACAAAGTAATTTGATTGCGATGGTCGCTTTTCGTTTCGCCGTAGGCATCGCCCTTCGCTCAAACCATTATGTCAATAGGGTTTGAGATGCGCTTACGGGCGTGATGGGGATAGCTAGAGCAGATTCATTTAACCTATCCCACGCCGAAGCTAGAATGCAGGACGAGATAAAAAGCCGCCGAGAAGATCGCAGCCCCCAGCAGCGTGCAAGCTGGCAGCGTCAGCACCCACGCGAGTATGATGTTGCGGATCGTATTCGCTTGTAGACCAGAACCATTCGCCGCCATTGTGCCTGCCACACCAGACGACAATACGTGTGTGGTACTAACTGGTAGCCCAAAGCGATCAAGAGTACCAATTGTTACGGCTGCCACTATTTCAGCAGCAGCGCCTTGACCATAGGAAAGGTGCTGTTTACCAATCTTTTCACCTACTGTTACAACGACACGTTTCCAACCAACCATTGTGCCAATACCTAATGCGAGGGCGACGGCTGTTTTCACAAAATTGGGAATGAACTTGGTCTGTCCATCCAACAGTTTTTGGTAGTTCACAAGCGCCTGCTTTTCTTTAGGATCAGTCAACTGGTTCTGCTTGTTCAGCTTCCCAATTGCTGAAGAGATAAAATACATATTGCTACGTAGTATGCGGCGATCATTACTAGCAAAAGCTTTGAAACTCGTCTTTCCAGACAGGCTATTTGCCATCTCCTGACTCTTGTTAGATAGTGCTGCAAAGGTTTTGTCGCTAGCTTTGCCTTGCTCCCCGAGGAAGTTCGTCAGCTCATTGGTTGTATCTTGACTACTTAGGGAAATTCTGGGCGCGTGGTGTTCGATGACTGGCATCACAGAGCTTGATGCAGCAGCTAACTGAGCGATGGTCGCGGCATTGGTATTCAAGTTTAGGGAAAATATACCTGGCAGGATGCCGACCAGGATCAGCACGAGAAGACCCATTCCTTTTTGCCCGTCATTTGAACCATGAGCAAAGCTGACGCTAGTACAGGTGAGGATTAATAAACCCCTGATCCAAGGTGGCGGTGCTTTCTTTTGATCTGCTGGCTGGTAAAGCTGTGGCTTTTTGAGTAGCACCTTAGCTAGCAGTAGCAACAGTCCTGCGCCGCAGAATCCAATAATTGGCGAAATCAGTAGAGAACTGAAAACTTGCTTGACTTGCTCCCAGTTGATGCCCTGGCTTAAACTATGGCCTGACGAGATCACTGAATGTGCTAAACCAACTCCCATAATTGCTCCAACCAAGGCGTGGGTACTCGAATTTGGTAATCCCAAAAACCAAGTTCCGAAGTTCCAAATGATGGCTGAGATCAGAAGAGAAAAGACCATTGCATAGCTAGGACCCGAACCAACATTAATTACCAACTCAACTGGCAGCAACGCCACGATCCCAAAAGCGACTGTCCCGGCTGAGAGCATCACACCAATCAGGTTCCAAACCCCCGACCAGACGACGGCATAGGATGGTTTTAACGAGTGAGTGTAGATGACTGTAGCAACTGCGTTAGCGGTATCGTGAAAACCGTTGATCGCTTCAAAAAACAGCGCCAGTCCCACCGCCAGCACTAGAAAGAAAACAGTACCTACTGTTATGGACTCTCCAAACAACTCCATATAATATTATCCAGGTTGGGCAATATGTAACATTCATTAATACTAAACAACCTAGTTTTGTAATTTAAGGAAACATTAAAATGAGGTTAAGCTTTGTTCAAGCTAGTACAAATTAAATCAAACTGACCAAAATTCCCTCTAGAGATACACTGAGTAATCATTGCTGATCCCAAGGATAGGGAGCACAATGTGGCGCAAATATAATCAAGTTCTCAAGTTTACAAGTAAGTCGGTACAAAAATGTTCTCAAGTCTTCTATCGTCAGGGATATAACTTACCTGTAACATACCATTAGTTTCAATATGTCAAATTAGCCGTTATTTTGAGTTATTTGCTTTTACTGTACTCCAGATTGATGAAGTAGTTTGACAAATAAGTGAAGTAAAAATATTAAATAAATCTGAAATTTATCTAAACATAGAGAGATTAATATTTATTTATTCTCAGTTTAAGTTAAGTTTAAGCTGAGGATTAGTAGCTCGTTAATTTATTTGGTTGTGCCACTCGCCGCAAGGGTATTTACAGGCTGATACCGAAGTAAAGCATATCTACAATAGAAGAATCAAAACTGATATCAAAAACTCGCGTTGCTCCCGTTTTCTGGGGTTTGAGTAGTGAGGGGATTGTTGGGAGGCAAAGATTTTTTGCAGTAATCACAGTTACTACTAAGCATTTAGCAGCAATTAGTATATTTGTAAATTTGTATCTTATGTATGCTTTTGAAAGCCTTGCTTCATGATTGACTGAAAAGTGTCTAGTAAAATTTTTAAACTCTAAAAAGGAGTTTTTTATGAGCAAATTTACCAAAGCAACAGGATTTCTCAATCATCATCGTTTCAAGCATTCCTTGGGCGCACCACTAATTCGAGTAGTTGGGGAGATTGAAAAATTGTTTCCTGCTCCAGAAAATCATCATGGTGCGAATCATCAGCATTTAATTTTAAGCAATATTCAGGTTGAGCATACTGAGGGATTTCCAGAAGGACTGGAAGTGAGCAATGAAATTTTTGTGGCTATTCGCTTCGGAGATAATGAAGGGTTAGTAGATCCAGTACCATTTATCGTAGGAGAACTAGCACGGTTACAGGGTGAATACATAGACGCATCTATGGCCTATGTGACAGAAGATAATCCCGGTTTGTCTGTACTGCATTTTACTCATCATCCAGTGGGATTTGTAGAATTCCCCATTCGTAGTCAAGATTCACATGGGCCAATTTACACCTAAATAAGTTGCTGTTGCGTCTAGAAAGTAAATTTTCTAGACGCAACTGCAATAGAGGATTAATCTTTTGTAACTAAAGGCTGATAATCTCCATGAAATCATCTCATCTTCTATTATTAGTAAGTTTATGCTTGAGCTTATTATTGTTGCTCACACCTTTACGAGCAGAGGAGGGACAAGGCAAACTCAAAGGCTCTGATGTCATCAGCAATAACACCAACCAACAGGTATTGGGAGCGGGTAATACTGAAGCGATTAGGCTTGCTGAAAAATCTCCTTTAGTGCAGTCAGCGAAAAATTTTTTGGTAAACCAGACACAAGAAATAAAAGATATCAGACTGAGAAAAGCAACACTGGATGCAATTGATAATCCGACAACCTGTGTTATGCACAGATATGGGTTAACTAATCGCAAAAAGCAGGATATTGTATAGCGGTTATCAGTCTTCTAAGGTACAATAGCAGCAGTGAGTAAACCAACAAGCGCAAATTCTCTATCGTCATTTCTGCGAATGCTGCATCTAAGCAAGAGAGTAAATCAGGATATGTCCTTGCACCAATGCGACGGAGAATGTTTTTAATCTTGGACCAACAGTTTTCGATAGGTGAAAAATCGGGGGAGTAGGGGGGGAGATAAATGAGGCTAGCTCCAGCAGCGACGATCAAAGCTTCAAGCTCATCACTTTTATGGATCGAGCAGTTATCCATGATCACGACTGCACCAGGCCAAAGTTGGGGTGCGAGATGAGAGAGCGATGAAGGCATCAAAGGTCAAGGCATCGATAGAACCTAAACCACTCCACGCTTGTGAGCAGTCCTTTTAAGCTAATGGCACCAATCACCGAGACATTTTTCCCTTTGCGATTTGGCTGATTAGCATAAGCCCGTTCTCCTGGTAAGGCGCGGGCACATTTGCAATGTTGGACAGATTAACCCCCGATTCATCTAAGAAAATCAGATTTTCTACGGGTATCCCCCTCAAGAGTTTCCAGTACTCAAATCGTGCCAATTGGACTTCATCAGTGCCTTTTTTCGTGGGGTGAAGACTTTTTTTTGAGGTTTAAGTGGAGTTTCTGGCGAACCATCCGATTCACCGTGGCCACCCCAATTAACACCTCAGTTTTCTGGTAAAGTCGTTCCCGCAATTCGCTTAACGTCGCATCGGGCTGTGCTGCGACCAGTTGACCCAGGATTTCGATTTGTTCAGGATTCAACTTTGTTGGTGTCTGCTCAGTACGCACCTTGGCGCTAAGCGTGCCCAATTCCCGATGGCGTTTGAGTAAATTTTGGACAAAACTTAAGGTGACGCCAAAGTTTTTAGCTAATTTTCGTTGGGAAATGTCACCGCAGGCATAAGCATCAACAACTTTCTGACGCAAGTCGAGAGAGTAGGCTTTCATAGCGACCAGTTATCAATAGAATTGCTCTCTCATAAGTGTACTGAACTGGACTGATAACCGCTATACCTCAATTGCTCAAAGTAGGCTTGGTAGATGCTGTGGACGATATGACCTTTCCAGGTGGACTAATAGCTGGAATCTTCCCACCAGTGATCAATGATGG
>NZ_JBALCO010000197.1:0-33210 GCF_036919595.1 Nostoc sp.
AGTAATATTGTATAAAATATTTAACTCATACGTAATGGGTGATTAGCGATCGCACCTTTTTTAGCCGACCTCACAAAATCGCATTGCTCCCCTTTCTTAGTTAGGGAAATCTCTTTTTGGTAAACAGTCTTACTTTGAGCAAGTGAGCGAAATACTGACAGGCTTCATCAATAAATAGAATGTCATTGTTAGTTAGATTTAAAAGTTGGGAAAAATGTATTTGGTGAAAATACGCAAGTATAGCCCCTGCCATCCTGGTTAGGACAAGTCTGCTATGGATAGCTGTTAGAACTGCTCTCTTCTATTTGCTAATCTCCTAAGCTGTCTGACCACTGCTATAACAGTAATTTACAATATGAGGCTTTAATCCGTATGAGTTCTGATTTTCAACCACCACCTAAGAGTTTGTCCATACTAGCTTCTGTAGGAGGAGTTGTTACCGCTGTAATAGCGATCGCAATTTTAAATTTTTGGTCTAAGCAACTTTCTCAGACCGTTCCCATAGCAAAATCTCAAATATCAACTGCCAGCCTTGATGCAAAATCTTTAGTTTTGCAAGGGACACCTATTACTAAGAGCCAACTAATAGAAGCTAAGACTCCCTATGTTGCTCCTGGAGTCGGATCATTAACCCCAGGAGAAACTGCAACTGGTCGTCAGGCTTGGTTGTACTTTCAGCGTAACTGGAACAATGAAACTGGCTTAGTTAATTCTGTCGATGGTTTTAAGTCTGTGACGATGTGGGATCAAGCAGCAGCGATCGCAGCCTTAGTCAGTGCTAGAGAACTCAATATTGTGCCTGCGGCTGAATTTGAAGCAAAAATGAGCAAAATGTTGAAAACATTGGCATCCATGCCCTTATACAAAGGTGAACTGCCCAACAAGGTCTACAATGCAAAAACCCTTATACCAGTTAATTATGGTCAACTTGAAAAACGCGAAGAAATTGGTTGGTCAGCCATCGATTTAGGGCGGATGGCAATCTGGCTAAAAATTGTCGGGGCAAAGTATCCACAGTTGCGATCACTCTCTACAGACGTTTGGAAACATTGGCAAGTCAACCGTCTTACCAAAAATGGACAAATGTACGGTACTGCTGTTATTAAAGGCAAAGAACAATATAACCAAGAAGGTCGCTTAGGGTATGAAAATTATGCTGCATATGGTTTGAAGCTTTGGGGCTTGGATGTTAAGCAAGCCTTGGATTATGAGTCCCATACTGCCTTTGTTAATCTTTACGGACAGGGAATTCCTTACGACCAACGAGACTATAAAAACTCTGGAGCGAATAATTACGTTCTTAGCGAACCCTATATTTTAGATGGTATCGAAACTGGGTTTCAATCTTTGCCTAAAGCTTATGCTGATCGGATTTTGGCCGCTCAAGCAGCGCGTTATGAAGCGACAAAACAATTAACTGCCGTTACCGAAGACAACTTGGATCGTTCTCCATACTTTGTTTACAGTAGCTTGTTTGTCAATGGAGAACCTTGGGCAACTATCACAGATACCCAACAAAAGCACAATGATTTGCGATTCCTCAGTGCCAAAGCTGCGATCGGTTGGCATGTGCTTTACAATACTACTTACACCAGGCAGTTATTTGATTTTGTCCAAGTTAACCTTAACTCTAAGGACGGCTGGTACAACGGCTTTTATGAATCCCTGCGTCAGCCGAATAAGACTCTCACCGCTAACAATAATGGCGTGATTTTAGAAAGCTTGCTGTATAAGCAAGTCGGACAACCACTTACTGTATGGGCAGGAGTCACAAGCCAGAAGTCAACCGAAAGGGCTACCACAACACCATAACTTACAGCTAAGATTCTAAAACAATGAAAAAACTGGCGTTGCATAGAAGTACGAATTCGAGCGACGCCAAATAGCCTGTCGTACACATTGCTCCCGCAATGTTCAAGGTATGCATCAACTCATAACCGCAAAAATAGCAGAAAATATAGTAAATAAAATCACATATATGTTAATGTTCCCGTTCACCCGCCGCAAATTACCTTTCGATCCCAACAAGCAACCTTGATACGATCGGGTGCATAGGTGTTGTTATACAGCTTTTTTAGCGACTATCCTCCGGTAAGTCTAGCTCATCACGCATTAGATGATCAGTGGTCACATCGAAAGTATCCGCCACTTTCAAAATCATCTCAGCGTTGGGAACTTTCCTGCCCTTCTCTAGTTGCGATACGAATGTATTATGAACACCTAACCGATTGCCTAGATATATTAGTGTCCACCTATACCGATTTCTCAGTTGATATAGTTTCTCTCCAAACCGCTTCATAAAACTTAGTTGACCTAGCAGAATAAATAACGCTAAACTTTCATAGCTACTGCTATGAATCGGCAAAATAAATCCGTAACGTTAAAAACTATGCCCTTTTCGGTGATGAAACACAAGACTCTACCCAGTGTGGGTGATACCGAAACCTCTCACAAACTTCTCACCTGTGCAGAGTATTTTGTCGGAATTGGTTTAGTAAGATTGGGGTTAGAGCAAGTAGGCTGGAAAGTTGTCTTCGCAAATGATTGGGCGCATGACAAATTTGAGATGTACTCTGCTCACTTTAAAGATGCAAGTAACCATTATAGGGTTCAAGATATTTTTTCTGTTTGCCTTGCTGACATTCCCAATACATTACTTGCGACAGCTTCATTTCCCTGTATCGATTTATCCTTGGCAGGTAACTTGAAGGGTATTAATGGTCAACACTCTAGTGCTTTTTGGGGCTTTACTCAAATTCTAGAGAATCAGGCGAATAAACCTCGTCTTGTGATGCTTGAAAATGTGACGGGTTGGCTTACTTCAAATGGTGGGCAAGACTTCCGAATCACAATTCAGGAGTTGAATCGGTTGGGTTATGCCTGTGATGTCTATAGCATCGATGCAACCCATTTTGTGCCTCAAAGTAGACCACGAATTTTTGTGATTGGGGTGTATACATCCCATCTGAACCAGAAGATGTTAATTTTTGCAAGACGTTCTTCCTCACTTAAAACTCAGGCACTTGAAAAAGCAATTGCGGCTAATCATGATCTGCGTTGGAATTTTGTAGAAGTTCCACCACTACCTGAAAAAGTGAAAACTGATTTGAGTTGTGTTGTAGAGAATATATCGGATGGTGATGATCGTTGGTGGCTTGATGATCAAGTGCAACGTCATTTAAATATGATGTCGCCTGTCAATCTAGCCTATCTAAAAGAATGTCACGATTTACCATATTACTCCCACTGCACGATGTACAGGCGGGTTCGTGAAGGAAAGCAATGGGCAGAACTTAGAAAAGATGGTATTGCAGGTTGCCTAAGAACTGCTAGAGGTGGCAGTAGTCGGCAAATGTTGGTCAGAGTTGGATAAGGAATTATCAGAATGCGCCTGATGACACCTCGTGAATACGCAAGGCTACAAGGCGTTCCAGATAATTACCCCATTCCATCACAAATCAATCAAGCTTTGACTGGATTCGGTGATGCTGTTTGTGTACCTGTCATTGCTTGGATTGCCGAAAATATCTTGAATTCTCTAGTTAAGGCGCTTCAAGAAAATACGTTAGCTCTCCATCGCTAATTTCTAGAAGCCGAATGCCTTGACTTCTGACAAACCAATAAGTTACTGAGCGCCGGAACCTTTGTCTTTCTGCGGTTTCATAGTTTTGAAGAAGTTCGGGTAGCCATCTGTCAAACGTGGGAACCATCTTGGTGCGCTCGACCAGCCAAACCTCAACATTCGTGTAAGTTTCACTTCTAGCAACAAAAATGTGATCTACATCCCTGTCGTCGGTTAGTTTATTCAGCCCACGATTCCTATGATACTGGTACTCAAAGCTGCCTCCAATAACAGCAGATTTAACTTCGTAGTTCACTAAATCTGCTCCATCACCTCTTCTCGCTCTATCGTTCAGTAGAATTGCAGAAAATACCTCCCAATCTTTTGAGCCTACGCTTCCTTGCAAAGAGAAACCATACCGCCCATAAATTTCGGCTTTATCCCGGCTGTATTCAAGGATATACAGCGTATTGCAGGTTTATGAGGTACAGTAACAACAGTTTGTAAACCAGTTTTTTAAATGCACCGGATTAATCAAATCGAGTGCAGTCGCAATTAAAACATCAACCATTTTTGCAGTGGTTGGGGAAAAGGAGCGGAGAAAAGATTTTAATTGTGACCACCAATGTTCGATCGGATTAAAGTCAGGAGAGTAAGGTGACTGATAAAGAACACTTGCGCCCTTGGATTGAATTAAAGGCTCGATTCCATCCACTTTATGTGCTGGGACATTATCCAAAACAACTACAGCACCCGACCAGAGTTGAGGAAGTAAGCACTTTTCCACAAACACTTTAAATGCATTTCCATCCATTGAACCGTTTAAAGTCATAACAGCCAAAACTTGTTTCATACTTACTGCCCCAATTACTGTAACCTTCGCCCCCCGATAAAATGGTTTAAAATCATACACTCCACTTCCATAAGGGCTTCGGGCATGAGTTCGTGTTAAACCCAACAAAACACCCATTTCATCGATGAAAACTAAGTTTTCTGGGTCTATTTGTTGGACTTGCTGCCAATACTCAGTTCTCAAATTTTGAACTCTTTCTGTTTTACCTTGGCTGCTGCGTAATGTCTTTTTTTTAGTGTGAGTTTTTGTTTTTGCAATGCACGACACATCGTACTTGTACTTATCCAATGATTATAGCTTGTACCCCAATATTCACAGTATTCTAATAATGTTGCATCTGGGTATTGTTCAATCATTGCAGCTATTTTTGATTCATATCCATCCAACTTACCCTTCATTCCTCCACCTTGTTGTCTCGGTTTTAAATGATCTTGAGTTTTATTTATGGAGAGTAGTTTTTGTACAAAGCTTTTGGCTACACCAAATCTATTAGCTACTTTTCTGATTGAGGTGTCACCTTCAGAGTAAGCCTTTACTATTTTTTGTCGCAAGTCGATTGAGTAAGGTTTCATTTTACCCGTTAATGTACTGGTATTACTGTACCTCAGTTAGCTGCAATCTGCTGTATGTTCTGTAAAAATAGTAAGCTTCTTGGACTTGAAGCGTTGGCACACAAATCACCCTCACAAGTGTTGCACATTGAGGATGAGTATACGAAAGAATGCGTCATTTTGCACAATATTAAGTTGTATAACTAGTTATTATACTGACGATTTATGCATATGTAATTGCTTACTATTGCGCTAACTGGAATGTATAGCTCATACTTCATAATATCAGAATTTTTCTATAGCACTAGAATATACTAAAAGTTTTACGTTTATTTACTCAACTTGTCATAAATATATAGAAACTTTCTCCATAACATTTCTTTTTAGGCAATATACAAACTTTTTCCGTATACAGACCCCGTTTAAGTAAACAATATAAAAAATTTCCGTATAATTCACCCTGATATTCAGAATTTTTACGACTATCATCCTGTAGTCAGATACTATACAGATTTTTTCTGGATATCAAACTATGGAAAAACACCCGAAGAATTTGATGGAACAGGTTCAGGATGTAATTCGCTTTAAACGTTATTCATACAATACTGAGAAAACCTATATTCCAAAGCGTGCTGGTCAAGGTGTTCGTAATCCGCTTGACTCATAAAAAATCTATCATGAGTGCGCGATTTGATATTGTTCGCTGGCGTTACTCGACTGAATCGATAAAGCTATTACGAAAAGAATAGACCTAATAAAGCTCGATTTATGAATATAGTTGTACAGACGGGCTATGACACTTCTAACTCCTTCTTTGCCTTATGATATACAAACCCCGTCAACAAAAGCTGTTGAGATGGATTGCATTGTTCTTAGTGGGAACATTTTTGCAATTGTTGTTTTACATGCCGACACCAGTCTTATCCCAAAATTCCAGTATTTGTAGCAATATTACAGCCCCACTCACCCCTGAAGAACAAATTTATGCTCGTGGTGCTTGGCAATATTTTGTCAAAAATTATCAGCCAGCAACAGGATTTACCAATTCTACTGGGGGTTATCCTTCTGGTACACTCTGGGACATGGGTAACTACCTGATGGCATTGAATGCTGCACGATCGCTTAATCTCACTGACCAAGCAGATTTTGATACACGTCTCAACAAATTTTTAACGACTCTCAGCAGCCTGAAGTTATTTGAAGATACCTTGCCCAATAAAGTCTATAACGCAGCCACTGCACAGATGGTTGATTATGGCAACAATCCGCTGGAGCGGGGTATTGGCTGGTCTGCTTTGGATGTCGGGCGAATTCTTACGGCGTTTGATGTCATCCGTACCTGTCATCCTCAATATAATGAGTGGCTCAAAGGAATTGTAGCAAAGTGGCAAGTGGCGCGATCGCTCAAAGATGGACAACTTTTTGGCGCTACTGTTCTCCCAGACAACAAAACGTTACTGGTGCAAGAAGGACGACTTGGTTATGAAGAATACGGCGCTAGGGGTTATCAACTTTGGGGTTTCTCTGCACCAAAAGCTATTGCTTTTGAGCCGTTTAACTTAGTCGAAATTAATGGTGTCCAAATTCCCGTTGATACCCGTGATTTTAAAAGTACCAACGCTAATAATTACGTTGTTAGTGAGTCTTATATCCTTGATGGGATTGAATTTGGCTTGCAAGGTGAGTTAGCTGATTTTGCTGCCAGGGTTTTAGATGTGCAAAAACGGCGTTACGATAACACAGGTCAGTTGACTGCGGTCACAGAAGACAATATTGACCAAGCGCCTTATTTTCTTTACAACACCGTCTACGCAAACGGTGTAAACTGGGCAACTATTACCGATGCCAACCAGCCTTATCCACAGTTTCGCAGCATCAGTACAAAAGCAGCTTTTGGCTGGCGTTACCTTTTTCCAGATAATGCCTATGCCCAAAAAGTTTTTGATGCAGTTAAGGATCTCCGCAGTCCTGATGATAGCGGTTACTATGCTGGCATTTATGAAGAATCAAAACAACCCAACAAAGCTTTGACAGGTAATACTAATGGGCTAATTTTGGAGATTTTATACTACAAAGCTAAGGGAAATCACCCTTTAATTGCTTCTACTTCTGTGAGTGTGTCTACTGGTAAGCCCAGTGAAAATGCTTCTCCTGCAACAGCCTCAAATCAACCGAATTCTACTGTTACGACTCCGACTGCAAATCAACCGAATCCTACTGTTACGACTCTGACTGCAACCCCTGCGGATATTTCTAAAATTACGGAAGTGACCGTTGCACCTATTCCACCAGTGGATAGTCCTAAGCCATCATCTCAGATGAAGATGGCTCGACCACTGACGGTTATTGAACGGCGTTATGCGGAAGCGGCTTGGCGATACTTTCAAGCGAATTATCATTCCAAGAGTGGGCTGATCGACGATCGCAGTGATTTCAAAGGCGCAACTCTCTGGGGCTTAGGAGATTATCTCGCAGCACTCCATGCAGCACGGTTACTTGATATAATTACCCCGAAAGAATTTGACCAACGAACTCGCCATCTTTTAGCAGCCTTGACAAAGTTACCGTTGTTTGCTAAAGAGTTGCCGGGTCGGGGTTACGATACGCGATCGCTCCAACCAGTAGATTACGGTGGAAATCCACTTCCAGAAGGAAACGGCTGGTCAGCTTTAGATTTAGGCAGGATACTAGCAGCGCTTTACAACTTAAAAACCTGTCATCCAGAATATACGGCTGCCGTAGATAAAATTGTGCTGGATTGGTCATACTTGCGTGTGGTGCGTGAAGGTATTCTCTCCAGTGCTATAACCGCCAAAGATCAAGATGGGCGATCGCTTACTCGCGTCAACCCTGAAACCCGCTTGGGTTATGAGGAATATGCAGCTCGTGCTTTTCAATTATGGGGATTTAATCTTGAGCATTCTGCTATTGGTGGTGAATATCAAACTGCCTCATTAGAGGGAGTGAAAGTACCAATTCAACGCCGTCGCACAGATACTAACTCCAAAGTTAACCAATACACAGTTAGCAATCCTTTCTTACTCTATGCACTGGAGTTTGGACTAGATCCACAAATGCGATCGCTCTTTGAACCAATTTTTCAGGCACAAGCTGAACGTTACCGTCGCACCGACACCCTCACAGCCTCAGCCACCACTTTGATTGATCGTAAACCTTACACTGTCCACAGCACAATTACTGGAAAAGGTGAACCTTGGGCAGCTTTAGCAGATGACGGGCAAACTGTACCAAAGGGGCGATTGGTAAGTACAGCAGTCGCTTTTGCCTATCATGCCTTGCTTCCAGAAAACAAGTATAGTCAAGAGTTACTGCAAGGAACGACCGACTTATACAATCCATTAGCCGGCTTTTATGAAGGTTTCTATGAAGCCACAGGTAAAACAGCAATTGGTTTCACTAGCAGCACCAACAGTATGATTTTGCAATCCTTGCTGTACAAAGTGATGAATCGACAACCCCTAATTCGTCCGACTACCACGATGAACTCTCCTTGGTGGGCAGCAGTTAGCAAAAGTGATTCTGGGCGAGGTCTACCCAACACTACCACACAACAAATCAAGTTAATTTCTGATTCTTCTGGAAGTTACTGGGTTTCAGGTAGCGAAAATACTCGGCTAGTAACTGGCACAAAAGTTACAGAATAAGTTGACACGCACCTCCATTTAAGCTCATCCCACGCCTTGCAGGGGTGGGCTTTACCGCCGGCTTTCTGTAATTACAAAGCTGTGTTTGTTATTTATCAGTTGTATTTGGGAATACTTGTACATGATGCAGTAGCTTTCACAAGCAACAAACATCTTGATTCAAAATCCCTGTTTATTCCTTCAAATCTATGAACAAGGTACGACTGGCGTTGATGATGCTAATTTTACTAGGAAGCATCTTTGCAAATAAAAATCTAATGGCGGTTACTGATGCCTCAGGGCAACTTGAAAACCGAAAATTAAACCAAATTCGCAACCAAGCAGCTTCCAATACTCCTGTACTACTGGGACTTTATGCCCCGGATTATTTAGGAGATCAAAGTAAAATTGACAGCGAATTGCGTCAAGTCGATCAATGGGTTGGTAAGCGCCATTCTATTGCTGGATTTTTCTTAGATATCGAAGACTCGAATCCTGCCTACAACATTCCAGTTCCCCTAAAACAACTAAGGCAAAATGGATACACAGCCTTTATTAATCTCAAATCCACTCGTTCAGCAGCGCAGATTGCTAAGGGAGATGTAGATAGTTCTTTGCAAAAAGTGGCAGAAGCCTATGCTGACTGGGCAAATGGAGGCAAGGATCGGATTGCGTTTATTGCGCCGTTGCAAGAGATGAACATTACTGGAGAAGCATACAGCAAAGACCCGCAGAACTTCAAGTTAGCTTATCAACGTATCCAAAAGATATTTAAAGAGGCTGGTGTATCTTCACAGACAATACGTTGGGTATTTGCGCCTAATGGTTGGAGTGAAAACAATGAACATCGCTTTGAAAACTACTATCCTGGGGACAAGTCCGTAGATGTCGTTGCCTTTAGTTCGTATAATTGGGGATATTGTAGTAATTCTTCTTGGAAACATTGGAATAGCCCCAAAGAAGCTTTTGAACCATATATCAAGCGGATGAAGGTTATGGCTCACAGTAAGCCGATTTTCATCGCTCAAACAGCTAGTACAAGTAATACGCAAAAGGGTTTACAAAAAAATGCCAAAGACCAATGGTTAAGAGACTCCTATACTCAGCTATCTGCAATGGGTGTAAAAGGCATCATTTACTTCAATATTAATAAGGAATGTGATTGGGCAATTAACAGTAATAACGGCAAATCTGCTGGTTATAAAGACGCAGTAAATAATCCGGCTTTTGGCTATTTATCCCCTGCTGAGTTGGCAAAGAAGATATAGATGGCAATAAGGGTCATTAAAAGCATGATTTTGCAATCAGTTTTGTACACAACGACAAATCAACAACTCCTGCTTTGTCCGAGTTTAGCGACGTGGCAATGTTCTCCTACCCCATCTATGCTCATTGCTGCCCCTGATAACTTTAACCCTGATGTCGAAACACCACGTCCACAAACCGTTGCAGAACCTACTGCTCCTACAATCACCCCACTACCGCTAAAACCAAAACCGACACCACCAAAACCAACAGCTACGCCAGAAAAACCTGTTACTCCTTCGCCAATAACTTCTTTACCACGATTGACGCAAGAAACAGATCAAATTGCTGCCGAGCGGGCTTGGAAATATTTTGAGCGTAACTGGAATCTCCAAACAGGTTTAGTAAATTCGGCAGACAACTTGCCGTGGACAACTTGGTGGGATCAGGGTAGCGCCTTATTAGGAATTCATGCAGCTTACCAGTTAGGGTTATTGCCAAAAGATAGGTTTCAACAACGGATGAACACTTTGCTAGAGACGTTGGAAAAACTGCCGCTACCTGCAACTGGTTTGCCCAATAAAGCTTATAGTACCCGTACTGCCGAAATGCGCCATCTCAATGACACCCCCGATCCCAAGGGTATCAGTGGTTGGTCAGTCTTGGATATGGCGCGATTTTTATTAGGATTGTATGTTATACGATCGCATTATCCAGAATATAGCGATCGCATTAATCGTATCGTGACTCGCTGGAATCTATCGAAACTTGTCAAAGATGGTTGGTTGA
This sequence comes from Nostoc sp., assembly GCF_036919595.1. GTDB lineage: Bacteria > Cyanobacteriota > Cyanobacteriia > Cyanobacteriales > Nostocaceae > Nostoc. Next base: position 10,645 of record NZ_JBALCO010000197.1, read on the forward strand.
ATGGTGCTATTCCTAAAGCAGGTGGACTTCTCGAAGTACAAGAAGGGCGGTTAGGCTATGAGCAATATGCTGCTCAGAGTTTAAAGCTGTGGAACATTCGAGCTAATAATGCTCTCTCCAACCCACCAGTTAAGATGGTTGAGGTTGATGGTATTACTCTGCAAATCGATCAACGGAATTTAAAAAACTCTGGAGCTACTAACTATCTAACAAATGACCCTTATTTGCTTTGGGGTTTAGAAATGGGTTGGAATGATGCTGTCAAGCCTCAAGTCCAAAATCTTTTCAAAGTGCAACAACAACGATTCAAGCGCACTGGAATTTTAACTGCTATAAATGAAGATTCGTTGGATCGTCCTCCTTACTTTCTGTATTACAGTGTTTACGCCAATGGTAAAGCTTGGCAAGCTGTTAACGTTACAGGAAAAGCCTATCCCCAATTCCAGTTTGTCAGTACGAAAGCAGCATTTTCTTGGTTTGCTCTCATGCCAGATCAGCCTTACACGAAAAGGCTACGAGACTTTGCTCAAAATTTAGCCGATAAAAGTCGTGGCTATCTTTCAGGGCGATATGAAAACTCCAAACTAGGTGTTAATGCTTCAGTTGACGTTAATACGAATGCGATAATTTTAGAAAGTTTGCTTTACCAAGCCAGAGGCAGACATCCACTGGCACTTGATGCAAGGAGCCAGGCAAAGCATGGGATACAGTAGAAATAAAATTCTTAACAACTCCTAATTCCCAATTCTTAACTTTTAACTCGGCACTTTTTCTCGTTGCACTAGCCTTTTACATTTATTACTGGTACTAAGATGACTTCAATTTCCATTAGTGATAATTCCTCAAATTTTTCCGGCAATAGTCGCTCATCACTCAAAAAAAGAACACTGTTATTTCGCTACCTGGCAGAAATCAATTTAATTTTTGGGTTCTGGTATTTGCAATGGCGCATTACCCATTCGATCAATTTTGATGTGCTGTGGATTTCTATTCCTTTGCTGATAGCAGAAATTTATAGCTATTTAGGTGGCGTAATGTTTGTAATTGGGTTATGGCGTCCTTTAGTGCGACAGATTAAGTCTTTCGACCAGATGACCCCACCTCTACCCAGATCCGAATGGCCAACAGTAGATGTATTTGTGACCTGCTACAACGAGCCACCAAAAATTGTCGAAGAAACTGCCAAAGCTGCTCTGACAATGGATTATCCGCCAACAAAGTTACGGGTTTTTGTCCTTGATGATGGTAATTCGGCTGATATGCGGACTATGACAGAAAGATTGTGTATTGAGGATTTGCAGTCACCACAACTACAACAAGAAGCAGCTCGGATTGATGCAGAACACTCTTGTTTGTTACAGCGCCTCAAGCAACTGGAAAATCTCACACCTAATACTCAAGCCGCTGAACAATGGCTGCAAGCATCATCATCAGAGCCAATGGTTAACCAGTTTGCTACCGAATTTGTGCAAAGTCTGCGACAGTTCATACTTTGGTTACCTCCAGATCATCAAAGTATAAGCGATCGCCTAACTACCGAACGGAAAACCTTAGAAAAAGCTATTCGCAACAAAGAACTAGAACTAGTGGAACTCTCCCGGTTTCGCTACATTGCTCGTCCCAAAACACCTGGCGTAGCGCATCATGCTAAAGCAGGCAACATCAATTACGCAATTTTTTCTGGAGAAACAGCAGGAAATTTTATTGTTACTCTGGATGCGGATCACATTCCCAAACCAAATTTTCTCAAGCGAGTTCTGCCTTATTTTTATACATATAATCTTTCAACAGGAAAATACGACCAGAATAAAATTGCTTTTGTACAGACCCGCCAGGATTTTTACAATATTCCTCCAGGTGATCCTTTTGGACATCGAGCAAATTTATTTTATGGGCCACTTCAACAGGGGAAAGATGGGATGAATGCTGCGTTCTATACGGGCACAAATGCGATATTGAGGCGTGAGGCATTAGTTAGTGTAGGATTGCAAAATTTTGCTGATGAATTTACCAAAGATGAAAAACGTTTAGATGAATTTGATTTAGTTGGTGGAGTATCAAGTAATAGCATTACCGAAGATATGAATACAGCCATGCGTCTGCATAGTGCTGGCTGGAAATCTATTTATCACAATGAACTTTTGGCACAAGGTTTAGCGCCAGATGACCTGAGTTCTACTCTTAAACAGCGACTACGCTGGGCACAAGGAACTATCCAAGTGCTAGTTAGGGAAAATCCACTGACAAAATCAGGGCTAACGTTTTGGCAAAGGTTGCAATATTTTAAGACGATGTATAGTTATTTCTCTGGTTTTGCAACTCTAGTTTTTGTTTCTTGTCCAATTATCTATTTTTTTACGGACATTGTTCCAGTTAAAACCTACGGATCTGACTTTGCCCTCCACTTTTTCCCAGCTTTTATTGTCAATCGTCTCACTTTTCTAGCAGCTACCTGGGGCATTTCAGCTAGAGAAGTTTGGCGCTCTGAACAATATGCGATCGCTTTATTTCCCTTGATGATCCAAGCAGTATGGAGTGTATTTACAGGACAAAAACTTAATTTTCAAGTTACACCTAAACAAAGGCAATCCGGTATTTATCTTCGACTGGTTTGGCCACAGTTAGTTGTCTTTACCCTTACTATCTTAGGGATATTATGGAGTCTTTACTGCTTTGCAATTGGTCATCTAAATAATCCTTTGGTTCACCTACTTAATGGTGCGTGGGCTATCTATAACTTGCTACTTTTGTCGGTTATCATCCGCGCATCTGTTTGGCAGCCTCCAAAAGAAGCCTAAGAGGGACACAAAGGAGAATAACTCTTAACTCCCTTATAAATCCAATCTATAAAACACAGCTATGAATTCTTATTCAGACTCAAACAACTTTGGTCAACAAACTGTCTTAACAATTTATGCTCATGCTGATGATGAAGTTTTACCTGCTGCTGGCACTCTCAGTTTAATGTCCAAAGCGGGATGGAATATTCGTTGCTTAATTTTGACTGATGGCAGTCTTTCTAGTTCACCTGTTAAGGGTACACGTCATCAAGAAGCAGATGCAGCAGGTAAAATCATCGGTGCAACTTACGAGTTTTATGCACTTGAGGAGTATAATTTTTCTACACAAGCAGTGATTAAAGTTACAGAAGATGCTATTGAGCGTTGGCAACCCGATCTGATTATTACTCATGCACCACAACCTGAAAAATATGGACATAGAGATCATGAAGTGTGTGCGATCGCAGTTTCTAATGTTGCTACCCGTAAAAATATAACTTTGTGGTATTCAGCACCACCTGTTTTTTTACGTGGTTTTGAACCAAACTTTTTTGTGAATATCACCTCTGTAATTGAGGAAAAGGTTGCAGCTATTGGTTGTTATGAATCCGAGTTAAATAAAACGTTTATGCAACTTGATGCCATACTGGTTCTCTCTCGTTTTTGGGCACGAGAGTTAGGTCAGAAAGATGGTTATTTTGAAGCTTTTGAAATCTCCCGGCAATGTGTGGATGCTAGCTTTTTTACTACAATAGCAAGTAAGAATCACCAATCAATTAAACAAAGCTAATTGCATATAAAACACAAAATTTTTTTAATTGACCACGGGGTGATTGCGAGTAAAAACACAATATATCTTAATGAATTAAGGAGTTACAAGGATTAATCCCAGCGATTCCAGCTCATTGAATAAAGGTGAAGAAGTGGGTATGAGAAAAAGGAGTTAAGCAACGTTTGTTACTTGTTCACAAGAAGCAGGAACATTTGGAAGTAAAGAATGAGAAGGTTTACCAGTGTGTGCAGCACTCGTTGCTGCTGTCATAAAATCCATGACATTCCATTTTACTTGAGCGTAGTGACAACAGTTAATATCCTTTGCACAAAATACTTATAATTTGAATTTGAGAGCTAAAACTGGTACGTCGCTTTCCTCATGAAAGGACGAATAGCTCTAACAGATACACATTATTAGTTGATTCTACACTCTCAGCTTTCACAAAAAACCATAAAACTGGTTCAACTTCCAGTAACTGGCAACAAGTACAAATAGTTTTGGCAAGTGGTATTTTTCTTTGGAACCAATCGGTTATAAACTATGTTCTATCTATTGCGGTTTAATTATGTCAATGCCAAAATATAAATATATATTTTTCAAAGCAAATATTAGGAAAATAAAACCATGGATTTGAGTGTAAAAGTTCTAGAACTAACTGGAATTTTAGATGGAATTAGAGGTAATGAATTGCGTCGTGAAGTTAGCGCAATTGTAGACAACGGAGCTGACATTTTGTTGCTTGATATGAAAGAAGTAAAGTTTATCGATAGCTCTGGTTTAGGTGCTTTAGTATCAGCAATGCAAATAGTGCGAAATGCTAATGGTAAACTTTTTGTTTGTTCTATTAGCGATCAAGTCAGGATGTTGTTTGAGCTAACTAAAATGGATAGGATTTTTAAAACCTTTACTGATCAAGATGAATTCAATCGCCAAGTGTTGGCAACACAATAGGCTGCTAAACAATACAACATTTGAATAGACCTGTCCAAAAATTTATAACCCAGTCTGTACAAGGGTTTTCAAGCCTGGCTACATGTCTTAAATCAATATAGGAATAAGGGTTTAGCATAGTTGATAATAGTTTAAAGACAAAAAATAGGATTTTCAAACTTTGAACTTCAACAATATTTATTATGCTGTACAATACCCAAAATCTATATGAGGCAAATTTTAGGGTTTATAAAGATAAAATTTTATATCCTATCTTTAGGCTTATTCGATTTTCGGACGGGTCTATCGTGCTTATTTGACTATGCTAACTAAAATTCACTTTTACTAAAGATAAGTCATCATCAAGATTATCTTGAACATTTAAGGTAAGAATCTTCGCTAAGAGTTGATTTAGGTTACACGTATCCTTCAGGCTATATTCGGTTAGTAAGTCAATAAAAGCATCAATACCCCAAATTTCACCATCTGGTTGATTAATTTCATAAGCTCCATCACTAAAGATGTATAAAGTGCTGTTTTCTTCGATCTCAAGAATAGCATCCTCAAATTTGACATTAGCTAAAAAGCCAATAGGTAGATCCAAAGAATTTAGCTGTTTAACTTGGATACTGTTCGTAGAGGTATTAGATAACAGTAAACCTGGTGGATGTCCGGCGTTGGCATAAATGAGTTGACGTTTAAGGCGGTGATAAACTCCATACCAAATTGTGAAGTATTTATCACCATGCTTTGTCATTTGGAAGGCGTGATTGAGTGCTTTCAATACTTCACTAGGTTGACAAAAGTTAGTGTTTGGTAGAGATTGCGATCGCAACACATTCAGTACAGATACTGATAGGAGGGCTGAACCTACCCCGTGACCTGATACATCCAACAAATAAATTGCCAAATTATCCTCATCAATCCAATGATGGTCGAAGCAATCACCCCCTAGCTGCGCTGAGGGAATAAACAGATTTTCTGTAGTTATTGATCCAACAAGCGGTGAAGGTAGAAGCGATCGTACATAAACAACTGCTTCAGACAATTCTGCTTCCAAAATTTGCTTTTGGGTTTGCAAATCATGATTGAGTGTCTCTAAAGCTTGTTTTTGACTTTGTAAATCCTGATTTAACTGGTGTAATCTTAGTCCTGCTCTTACCCGTGCTTTCAATTCATTCATCTCTATTGGTTTAGAGATAAACTCATCTGCTCCAGCGTCAAGTCCCCTAACTCTATCTTCCTCCTCTCCTCGAGCTGCTCCCCTAGCCGTCAATAGAATAAAAAAAGTAGTTGCCAACTCTGGATTTGTTCTAATTCGACGACACACTTCTAGCCCATCTAGCTGGGACATCATCCAGTCACAGATAATTAGAGCAGGATGTAGCAGTTGTGCTTGTGTAATTCCTTCTTCACCATTGCTGGCTATAGTAGTCTCATAACCCTGGTTTTGAAGTGTTCTTTTTAATACTGTTCGCACTATAGGGTCATCATCAATAACCAGAATTTTAAACATAAATTACAGTTTTATAAGTAAATCGTTGCTTTTATTAAACTTATATGCAATTTAGTTTTTAATGTATAGTAAAAATACTCAAATTAAATAAACTAATTAACGAATATGATGATTTTAAAATATTTTATTGGTCAAAAAGTGAAAAATAAAATTTCTCTAAAAGTAAACACAGACCTGACAGAGTCGCCTCAAGTGCTGTTTTGGTTCGAGCAGATAAATCTACCACCTATTCCTGATAAACAAATTTGGTGGCAATGTCAAACGCTGATGATAGAAGGCTTTACTAACATTGTTGAACATGCCCACAAAAGTTTACCTATTGAAACTCCTATTGAGATAGAAGCTATACGATTAGATGAATACATAGAAATTCGCATCTGGTCTCAAGGTAAGCCCTTTGACTTAGAGCAGCAATTGCGGCAAATATGTGAATTTGAAGAGAATGAGCAAGAGCGTGGCCGTGGTTTAAAAATCATGTCCGCCATTGCCGACAAATTGAGTTATGAGCCGACAGTAGATAATCGTTACTGTTTATTTATTAGTAAATATTACCAAAGTTGCAACGGCAGTCAGGAGTGAGGAGTCAAAAGCTTGGAGTCCTGATTAAAAATTCTTGGATGCCTTTAACAAATTCTTCTAACTCTGAGATTATGTTAGTAGTACCTCGACGCTCTTGGTTATAAGCTAGTTGTTCTAGTTTTTCTGCTGCTAAATGCATGGTTGTAGCTCCAACATTGGCACTAGCACCTTTAATTTGATGGATTTCTCGCGCTAGTTGCTCAAAATTGTCAGTAGCGATCGCTATTTTAATTATCTCAAGACGAGGTTGAATATCTTCAACAAATAATTGCAGTAGTTCTAATTCAAATTCTGGGTTATTTTCTGAGAGTTGATGCAAGCGTTCCCAATCAATTGGGAGGTCAACTGAACCTACATTTGTGGTAGAAACTGTCTGTTCCACGGCATCCATTTCTTTTGCCTTGAATATCACACTTGCCCAATGCTCTAGTGTAGCCGCTAAATTTTCTTTCATCACCGGCTTGCTCAGATAGTCGTTCATTCCGGCATCTAGACACATTTGTTTGTCTTCTTTCATCGCATTAGCTGTCATCGCAATTACCACAGGACGACGACCATTAGCAAAGCTGCTTTCTTGCCAACTATGAATTTCTTTTGTGGTTTCCAAACCGTCCAGAACTGGCATTTGGCAATCCATCAGAATCAAATCGTAAGGAATTTTTTCTAATAACTGCAACGCTTCTTTCCCATTACCAGCGACATCAGCACTGTAGCCCAGGCTTTTGAGTTGCTTCAACGCTATTTTCTGATTCACCAGATTATCCTCAGTTAAGAGAATTCTCAGTTTGGGGAAGTCAGGAGGCTGGGAAGAAGACACAGAAACACAGGGACGCGGGGACACAGAGAACGTACTGGATGGATTCTCTGTGTGTGACACTCTCCCTCTATGAGACGCTCCTTCGAGTTGGGAGAAAACTGTAGTGGCTGCTCGTAACTCCTGACTCTCCGGCTCCTCTGGAATAATAGAAGCGGCAATCGTAAAGTAAAATGTACTACCTGTACCAAGCTCACTTTCAACCCAAATTCTGCCACCCATTAACTCGCACAGTTGCTTGCAAATGGCAAGACCTAACCCAGTACCACCATACTGTCGAGTGATGGAGGAGTTAACTTGACTGAAGGCTTTAAACAAACGTTCAACGCGATCGCGTGGAATTCCAATGCCTGTATCTTTAACACTAAACTGAATCTCGTCAGTATTTGCAGAAGAATGATTAATATTGCTATTCTTGCGGGTTATAACTGAAACTTCTATACTTCCAGTTCCAGTAAATTTAATAGCATTACTAAGTAAATTAATTAAGATTTGGCGCAGTCGGGTGATATCACTCACAATCCTAGTAAGAACTTTAGGAGTATCTAAAAATGTAAGTTTTAAATCTTTTTCTTTAGCTTTAGGTGTAAGTAAATAAAGAACCTCATTAATGCAATTTTGTAAACAAAAAGGTTCCTCTTCTAGTTCCAAGTTCCCCGATTGTATTTTGGAAAAGTCAAGGAAATCGTTAACAATTTTGAGTAAGGAATTTCCACTGGTGTGAATGGTTTCAACAAAATCTTGCTGTTCGGCAGTCAATCCGCTATCTAGTAATAAGCTGGCCATACCAGTTACTGATGCGATCGGAGTCCGAACCTCATGGCTAATCATTGCTAAAAATCCCTGTTTAGCAAGTTCTGCCTGCTTCCGTTCAGTCATGTCTCGCAAAATGTAAACATAACCTTGAAAATGTTCAATTTCTGTCTTCACTATTGAGTATGAAAAAGCTACTGGAATTGTTTTACCACTTTTTGTATAACAAACGGTTTCAACTTCTTTTTCTAAAAAATTTATATCTTGAATTTGGGGTAAATTAATACTTTCAATATCACTATTTATCAACGGAGAACTCTTAATTTCTTTAATAACTTTTGTAATAGATTGACCTAAAAGTTCTACTTCATCATATTCCAATAAGATTTGTGCAGCAAGATTTATTTTTTTTATCTTTCCTGATAGCGTTGTCACCACCAAGGCATCTGCTATTGATGTCACAATTTGCTCAATATATTGTTTAGAAGCCTTTAAATTACGTAACAAAAGATTTGCTTCATTCGCACCTTGAAACAAAGATTGTTCAAGAACCATCCTTTCTGTCGCGTCTTCCACAAGAATGATTAGTGAATTACTAAAATGATCTTCTTGGATATTTTTAGTAATACGAATATCAATATACAAAGGAGAAACTATATCTTGTGAGCGCATAATTCCCTTTAATTCAAAATTATCTTGATTCCCCTGTCGAATCGCATCAAAAACATCTTCAAGTCCCTCTAATTCTGGAAACACAATCCTAATATCCTCACCTTGCTTCACCTCATCAGGAATGTCAGCAAAATGATTTAATCCCAAAGATTTCTCCAAAATATTGAAATTTTCATCAATTATCAAATATTCAATATGACATATAGATAATAGGTTTATCAACAATGAGTTCATCTTCTTAAATTAAACGAGTGGCTAAAGTTTTAAATATTTCATCAACATTCTTGCCAGTTTTAGCTGAAGTTAGATAGGTATCTAATATATTTCTTTGCTCAAATTGATACATTTGGCGCATTTTTTCTAAATACTCGGCTGCAATCATATCTGATTTGTTCAGTGCAACAACAATATAGCTTTTAGGATTAATATCTAGAAAAGTTTTAATATGTTCTTGAAGATGATTGAGCGTTTCTGGTTGTGTGACATCACCAACTATCACAGCACCTTTAGAACCTTGAAAATAGTTTTGAGCAACTGCCTTAAACTTATTACTTCCTTCAATATCCCAAATTATAAGCTGTAAGTTTTGCTTATCATACAGGTCTTTTTTAGAAACATCAACCGATTTACGAGAAATTTTTACTCCTACAGTTGAAAGATATTCATCACTAAATTGACACTCTACAAATTGGCGAATTAGACTAGTTTTACCAACACCAAAATCACCAAATAAGCAGATTTTTTTAGATATTGTAGACATACTTGAGGAAAATTAGGTAGTATTTTACATGTATTAGAGCTATTTTCAACTTAAAGTTGCTTGTTTATCAGTTCTAAAACTACACAGCGGCTTAACCATAAGGGGTGAGTTACATCAATTCCTGGTGGTAAATTTGTCTTACCAATTATCTCTAGACGAGATGGTTCAATAGCTAATTTAATCAGTGCTTGTTGTACAGCCTTTGCTCGCATAAGTGCCAATTTTTGAGATGTGTTCTTACCACTATGGTCATAACTATAACCAATGATTTTTAAATGCTGATTTTGGTGCTGATTGAGGAAAAACTTTACCTGTTGAACCTTGTACTCTAAATTCGCTCTCATCAAACTCGCTGAGTCAGGTTGAAAGTAAAATCGAACTTCAATCTGTGGGGGTTGGACTTGCACGGCGCTAGATACAAATTTTACGCCTGGAATTTGTTCAAATGCATGAGCAATAATCTGAGCATCTGCAATTCGGTTGACAGTACCTTCAACAGCTACTTTACCAGCAATGTATTGAGCAGAAATTGCTATATCATTAGTCTGATTTAAAACTGCTGTGACTCGTTTGACTTCAGCAGCAGCTAATACAGGGTCTGCTGGTACTTCAACTAATAAAATTTGATTGTCAATCAACCAATTAGGGGAGGTTATTTTGACAGTTTGCTCGGCTTTCTGGCGAAGAAGTTGATTAGGTAATCGTCCTGTTAATTTTAATTTATTGTGTTCTACCTGCACTGTGAGCCGATATACAGCTAGTTCTGGAACAGAAGTTAAAGCCAAGGAAGTTTGATTTTCAATAGAATGGATCACTCCACTATGGTATTGCCAAAAGCCCCAAGGAATGAAAATAGTACTAATAATTGTTAAACTTAATATCAGTAATGGTGAGATTTTTTTTGCTTTTTTTTGCTGAATCTCTGTATCTCTCAATTCTTCTATAAGTGGATGAATTTCAATAGGGATTGTATCTGTATCACCATCAAAGTTTTCAATTAAATTACCATATGTCTGAACAATTTTACTGAATAGTTGCCGCATTTTCAAAATAAAGTTTTTGCTTGGCTCTCCTTGCACAACGAGTGCTAAATAACAGTATCCTGCAACTTCTAAAATTATTTTGGATGTTCCATATTCAATTGTGTCTAATTCTGTCACATTTCCAGATTGATTGATACAATCATTGGCAAAGCTGCGAATTGCTGTCAGCATTCCTGCTACCATTTCAGCCTCTAGCTGCTGTGCATCAGAGCGTTGAACATCTGAGATAATTAAACCAGATGCTTTATGAATCAAGAAAATGGCTTGAATTGTAAATGGTAGAGCTTCTTTAAAAATTAATTCTGCTTCAGAAACTCCCTGTAGCTTGGCACGAATTTTACGTTTTATTCCTTCAACGCTGAGGGTTTCTTCGACTTGCCGATTAATAGCACGGATTGTCTCTGCCATATACTTAGATATGGTACTACCAATAATTGGGTAGAGTGCATCCACAACAATATTCTGTTCAATTTCAACTTGCTTTTTAATAGCTCGTCCGATTGCAGGAGCGATCGCATCTGAAACTTCCTCTGGAGCAACAATGATCTGCTGAGAAATAGCTAGGGGAATAGTAGGAGCGATCGCCGTACTCATGCTAACTTTATCTTGTTCAGTGCGACTGTGCATAGCCTGATCGATAATCGGAGCAATTATCTCTACAATTTCCTCTTTTGACTCTGTAATCTTTAGCCTTAAAAGTTCAGAAATACACGGTAGTAGTAGATTTATTAGCTCTTTAGGGTCATAAACTTGATCCTCTATTTTTTGAATCTTTTGTTCAATTTTTGCTAGAATATTGTTGATTTCTGTTAATTCATATCCGACCAATATCTTCCGTAATTTTTGCAATGCATCCTCTGAGTTATCTAACGTTTCCTCAAAATTTGCAAAGATTTCAATAGATTTTTCTAATTCTTCTTGAGTAATTTGTGATGGATTAGATATATTTTCAGGAAAATTCCAAGCGGACTCTAAATAAGCTTCACATACTTCTAAGGGCACTGAAGGAAGTTGCAGTAATTCAATTCTTTCTGTAATATACTCATGATTATTATCAGTTTCTGATCGGAATAAAGAAAAAGATTGCTCAGGTGATTCGATAATTTTAAGATCGACAAGTAAATCCAATAAATTGTCAAGCTGTACAGCTTTTTCTGGTTTTAATTCAAAAGATTGAGAAATCGAATTTTCCACCTGAGTCATATCATTAAGTCTCATCTTTAAAAGTGCTGAGTTAGGAGTAGAGACGCGATTAATCGCGTCTGTATAAGAATTAGGAGTGAAGAATTATCTCCCTCATTCCCTTCATTTATCCTTGCCTTCTGACTTGATTACGAATGTAATTCTGCGGTACTGTTCGAGTGAGTTAACACTTTTGACAAGTTTGCAGTTTCTAGAAGCGGCACAGGAGTATAATCGTTGCTACTTTCATCGGCTGCTTCTCGCAATTTAGGAATGAATTCAGTTTCTTTCAGACGCATTCCCAAAGCAAACAAAGTTTCAGCCATATCGTCTTTAGAAACCTTAGTGTCTGTCAACTGTGAGAAGCGTCGATCTATTTCTTCTAAAATCAGATCCCGTAACGCCGTGACATCATCTTGTAATTGGACTTTAGTATGAAAGATTTCATTTTGAATCGCGGTAGTTTGGCTATCTAATGTGTCATCAAGCGACTGAACACTATTAGAAAACTTTTTATTGAGTCTATCAACTTGTTGCCGTAAGTCAAGAGTTTCTTCTTGAGTTGTCAGGTTGAGTGACTTCAGCTTTTTTTCCACCGCCTCAAACCCTGCCTTTAGTTCAGCCGAAAAATTTGACTTGAGTTGATCGACATGCGATCGCATCTGTTGTTGCAGCACAGAGATATCTGACTCCAGCTTGTTAAATCGATTTTCGTACTCTCTTAGCTGCGTTCCCAAAATAATATCGCGGATCTGATCAATATTGCCAAGCCGTTCTCGTACATCGTCTCTACTCATCTGACTCATCAGGAAAACCTCACTTTTGGAGAATTAATTGGGGATAGGAGGTGATACATTTAACTGATATTTAGGCTAAAAATTCTCAGCATAAGATGCAGTTAACTCACTGAACCTACTTTTAGTACATCAAAGTTATTATTCCCAGTTGTTCGCAAGTTCTATCATTCAAAATATGAAATGGGTATTATTCATGCTTACTCATAAAAAATTGTCACTTTTTGTTTATTAATAAATATTATTAATTTTTCATATTTCTGTGTTACTATCCTTACAGATCAAAAATTTTTGGATGCGTTTAACAAACTCTTCTAACTCTGAGATGAAGTTAGTAGTACCTCGACGCTCTTGGTTGTAAGCTAGTTGTTCTAGTTTTTCTGCTGCTAGATGCATAGTTGTTGCTCCAACATTAGCACTAGCACCTTTAATTTGATGGGCTTCTTGCGCTATTTGACCAAAGTCATGAGCAGCGATCGCTATTCTTATTACCTCTAGACGAGGTTGAATATCTTCAACGAACATTTGCAGTAGGTCAAATTCAAATTCTGGATTATTTTCTGAGAGTTGATGCAAACGTTCCCAATCAATTGGGAGGTCAACTGAACTGACATCTGTAGTAGAAATCTGCTCTGTGGCAGTTATTTCTTTTGCCTTGAATATCACACTTCCCCAACGCTGTAGCGCCGCAGCCAATTTTTGTTTCGTTACTGGCTTGCTCAGATAGTCGTCCATTCCGGCATCTAGACACATTTGTTGATCTTCTTTCATGGCATTAGCTGTCATTGCAACTACCACAGGACGACGACTGCTGGCAAAGCTGCTTTCTTGCCAACGATGAATTTCTTTTGTGGTTTCAAAACCGTCCAGAACTGGCATTTGGCAATCCATCAGAATTAAATCGTAGGGAATTTTTTTCAATGACTGCAAAACTTCTTTCCCATTACCAGCGACATCAGCACTGTAGCCCAGGCTTTGGAGTTGCTTCAAGGCAACTTTCTGATTCACCAGATTATCTTCAGCTAAGAGAATTCTAAATTTGGGGGAGCCAAGAGAATCATAGTTGCTGTTGTTTTCGTGATTTTTAAGTTTTAACTCCTGACTTCTGACTTCTGATTCCTCTTGTTCCATCTGGGTTCCTAAGATAGTCATGATGGTATTGAGGAGTCGGGACGGCTTAACAGGTTTGACCAAATAAGCTGCAAATCCTATTTTTAGCGCTCGTTGGATTTCATCCCTTTGATTAGTAGAGGTAAGCATAATCAAAGGTAGCCCAGCGATCGCTGAATTTGCCTTAATTTGCTCTCCCAAGGTCATCCCATCTATTTCTGGCATCTGCATATCAACCACAGCTATGTCATAGGGATTTTTTTGCTTGGTGGCTTCCTGAATAGCTTGGAGGGCAGTAACAGCTGAAGCAGCCTGATCCACTAGCATCCCCCAACGGGTAGCTTGATGGTGGATGATTTTGCGATTAGTAGCATTATCATCCACCACTAACAAGCGCCGATTGAGCAAAAGTTCGCGTTCGCCGTTGGCGTTGGCGAAGCTATTGCTTTCTGAGGAAATAGGGTAAAGTTGCTTGGCGAGAGTTACTTCAAACCAAAACTTAGATCCTTTTCCCAACTGACTTTCTACGCCAATTTCTCCTCCCATCAAGCTTACCAGTTGCTTACAGATGGCTAATCCCAAACCTGTACCGCCATATTTGCGGGTAGTGGAAGCATCTACTTGGGTAAATGGCATAAAGAGTTTGGATTGGTCTTCAGAAGTAATGCCAAGACCAGTATCTATGATGGCAAAATAAATGGTGGCTGTAGTAGAGGTTTGCGATCGCAATTCTGCTCTTAATATTACCTCTCCATTGCTGGTGAACTTGATCGCATTGCTAATCAGGTTCATCAGAATTTGCCGCAGGCGGCCAGCATCGCCTTGGAGGTGGGTGGGGACGTTGGGATAGATCAACGCTGCAATTTCTAATCCCTTATTATGGGCTGGGGGAGCCAATAATTCCAACACCTCTTCCACACAGCTAGATAAGGTAAAATCTAGAGTTTCTAGTGCCATTTCCCCAGCCTCAAGTTTGGACAGATCCAAAATTTCGTTGATCAGGCTTAAAAGAGCGTCTCCACTAATGCGAATTGTTTCAATAAAATCCTGTTGCTCTGAGTTGAGGGGAGTTTCTAACATTAAGCCTGTCATGCCTAACACAGCATTCATCGGAGTCCGAATTTCATGGCTCATATTGGCCAAAAACGCACTTTTGGTTTGAGAAGCTAATTCAGCTTGCTCACGGGCAATTTCGAGTTCTCGTCGCTGTTGAGTTTCTGCGTTTAACATTTGGGCTTGGGCTAAGGCAATACCTACTTGGTCAGCTATTTGCCGTAAAAGATGAGTTTCAAAGCTAGACCAGTGGCGGGAAGTGCTACACTGATGGACAATCAGCAAACCGCAGAGTTCTTCTTTGACAAGAATGGGTATGACCAAATTGGACTTGACCCCAAATTCTTGCAGTAATTCCATCTGGCTTTTTTGGACTTCAGCTATATCCAATTCAGCAAGCTCGATATCCTGTCTTTGACGATACTGCTGTAGATAATACTGCTGTGTATATTCCGCTTGAAAGTAAGCATCAGTGAGCTTTTTATCTTTAATTGCCAGCCACTCAGAAACTACTGCTTCAACTACAGTGGTTTCAGATCCATCTGCCAAAGGTTGATAAATCAAAACTCGATCGCTATGGATAATTTTCTGTACTTCCGTAACAGTGATTTGGAGAATTTCTTTGATTTGCAAAGACTGACGAATCTTGAGGGTGATTTCAGTAAATAATTGTGATCGCAAGTTTTGGCGTTGAAGTTCTTCTTCTGCCTGCTTGCGCTCAATAAACTGCCCTACTTGCTCACCAATCGAATTCATTACTGTTGCCAAATCCGGTTCATGTTCCTGGATCTCATGGCTAAAGCAGGTAATGACACCGATGATTTTTTTACCACTACGGATTGGAAAACCGAAAGCCCCGTGCAGTTCTACTTCAGCAGCGATTTGAGAGCGCATAAAATTCTGCTCTTTAATGACATCAGCGATCCAAATAGGTTTAACACTAGCCCAGACACGACCAGGCAGCCCAATTCCTGGTGCAAAAGTAATCTGCCGACTTAGGATGTCAAATTCTTGCATTTTTGAGGATATTTTATACCATGAATTTATGAAAGTCAGTAGATTTGCTCGTTGATCTACCAGCCAAAATTCACTTAAATCCCATCCCAAACTTTCGCAGATTCCTTGCAGAATTTGGGGCATAGCTTCGTTGATTGTAGCTGACTCTGCTAAGACGCGGGTTGTAGCATACTCTGCTTTGAGATGCTGTTCAGCTAGTTTGCGTAAGCGCAGATCCTCGAATACATCGGTGATGTCGATACCTGTGGCGACAATGTATTCAACGTGGCCCTGATAGTCTTGCAAGGTAGTGTTAGCCCAGGCAATAAGCCGCCGACTGCCATCCTTAGCTACCCAATAGTTTTCGTACTCTTTGGGCCCTTCACCAGATCGTAACTGCTCAAAAACTGCTTTAACTTCCTTTACCTGTTCAGGAAGTAAAAACAGGTTCCAGAAATGCCTTCCTCTGACCTCATCAAATGAGTAACCAGTTGTTTGCTCACAAGCTTGATTGAAGCGAACGATTTGCCCTTGTGTGTCAATAACTATTACCAAAGCGCTAGCTGTATCAAGGACTGCTGAGATAAAGTTGCGTTCTTGGTTCAGTGTTTCTTCTGTTAATTTACGCTCTTTTACCTCACGAGAAATTAAGTAGTAAACTATACCTAAAATAAGAAAACTTAGAAAAATAGCGATCGCAAGTGTCAAAAGCGTCCTGTTAGCACTGGCTTTTGCAACTTGTGATTGCTGTTGGAGCAACCTTTTATCCTGATTCTCTATCTCATGTATAACCTTACGGATATTATCCATGAGATATTTTCCTCGATTTGTCTGGATTAGCTGCAAGGCTGCGTCGAATCCCTGATTTCTACGCAGGTATATAGTCTTCTTGAGTATGGCAAGTTTTGCAGCTATTAAAGATTCAAGGGTTGCAAACTGCTGTTGTTGGCTAGGTTGATCTACGATTAAATCCTTCAGTTCTGCAATTTTTTGATCGATGTTTCCAACTACTGCTTGATAAGGTTCCAAATAACTTTCTTGTCCAGTGAGGATATAACCGCGTTGTCCAGTCTCAGCATCCTTCATATCGGACAGTAATTCTTCCAATTTATTGATTTTCTCTTGGGTTTTTTGCACCTGATTCTTAGTATCAATCAATACGCGTGTGTTTTGATAAGAAATCACGCCAATCAAAACTAAAATTGCTGATGCTAACCCAAACCCTCCGGCTACTCTTTTAAAAAATTGTTTGCGTCCCTTCTGTACCTGTTTGCGTGTGTCATTCGCCAACACCAAAGTTGCTAAGTTGCGCCGCATTTCTAGTTGCTTGATTACCTGGCTACCTATAATTCGTAATGCTTCAACTTGTTCTGGAGAGAGTTCTCTTGGTACATGGTCAATTACACAAAGTGTTCCTAGTGCATATCCCTCAGGGTTAGTCAGCGGTACACCAGCATAAAATCGAACATTCGGATCAGAGGTAACTAGCGGGTTTGTAGCAAACCTTTCGTCTTCGGTTGCATCCGGCACAACAAAAACTTCAGGTTGCATAATAGTATGGGCGCAGAATGCTACATCTCGCGGTGTTTCTAGGGCATCCAAGCCAACTTTTGACTTGAACCACTGGCGATCGCTATCAATTAAACTGATTAAGGCAATGGGAGTTCCACAAATATATGAGGCTAAACGGGTGAGGTCGTCAAAGGCAGCTTCCGAACGAGTATCGAGGATTTTATACTCCAAAAGAGATTCGATTCGCTGTGTTTCGTTATCAGGTAATGGTGCTTTCATGCTTAAGCCTTATCAATAACTCTTAAAATTTGACCCGCAACTGTCCTGTCAAGGAATTACCACTATAGGCACTTCCTCCAGTTTCTTGATTTCGGACATTACTAAAGCTATAGCCGAGGTCTAGCTCTATATTCGGTGAAACCTTTACTGTACAGCGCGTTTGATAGGTATTAGCGTTATCAAATTCTCCTTTAAGTCGTTGTCGTCCTAAATTGGCAGCGAGGCGACAGCGTAAGAAATTAGTAATATCTCCCTCCCAAGCTACCTCACCGTTATAAACTAGGAAATCTGGTGGGGAAAAATAGCCACTTGTGCGTTCTAAATCGTGATCGTAACTCCAAGTGAATAAGTTAGCCGCCAAAGAAAATTGTCCAAATTTGCGCTCTAATCTACTAAATGACTGCACCTCGGAATTACCATCGTTGTAACTACCCAAACGCAATGATGAAAACAAGCTAGTATTACGGTCAATCTGCCAGTATAAATCAGGTCCAAATCGCCAAGCAGTAATTTGATTGTCTAAAGTTCGGGCATTGGATTTATAAGGTCCTTGTTCTAAATTACCTGATAGTATTACTGCCGATAGCAATCGACCTGATGACGAAACTCGCGGCAGCGAAATGGGAGCCTCCACCTTAGCATTGAGATTGATAGCTGTGGGTAAACGATTGAACACATCGACTCCGGCTGCTGTTTGTAGAGTCACTTGCCCAATTTTTCCTTGCCATCCAACCTGTAAGGGAAAATTGGTAATTGATTCAACACCGCGTTGCTTAAAGAAGTTAAAACCCGTCTTGAAAAATATTCTATTGCCATTACTCAATCGAAATTTAACCGTTGGTTCGAGGAAAAAATTAGTTTGGCCAAAGTTGTCTGTGTCATAGCGATAGTCCGTATCAATACTTTCCAAAATTGCATCCGGCGTTTCTGGTTTGGTGGAAGTTGGTGGTGGGCTAGAATTCTGCGGTGGTTCGGGTAACACTGGTGGTAATCGCAGTGAAGGATTGAAGTTTTCAGGTGCTGCTATCAAAATAGGTGTTGGCTCTAATTGATAGGGGAGCGGTATCGAAAATTGTAAATGACCGAAGTTCAGTTCACTCTTAGCAAAGCCAGATGCTCTGGTGCGATCGCTCTTACTAGCTGGCTTTTGAGTAAGGGTACGCGGACTAGTTGGTGCAATCTCTTGTATAGAAGAGATTGTGTTATCAGCCCAATCTGCCACCCTGACTTCTCTGTGAATTCCAAGTTCTGAGTATTGCTCTGCTAAAGAAGAATTTACTATAGTGACTCGCTCGGTCAATCCTGAAAGTGATTTCCAGGTCTGATGTGCTTGGGCAGCTTGTAACTTAGCTTCTGATAATGTCAAAATACCCACGCTACAGATTACTCCTAATTGAATCTGTAGGCATCCCAAAATCAACTCAGTGTATAAACTATATTGACGAACAAAGAGATAACGTCTAAAACTACCTGCCATAAATCGATACTATAGTTGTAGAAAAACTTGCTGCCAATGAGTTTTATGGCTGCTAGCGGATGTATTTGGCTTGGGATTATGATGCCCACAATATATGCCTGTTAACACATGGCAAAGGAAAAAGACGTTACTGAACCGAGGAATAATTAGTAAACACAAGACTGCCTTGAGAGGATGTTTGAAAGGTATTATTGCTAACACCAAAAGCTCCCAAACCTAATCCCCTACTCCTGTTTTGCCAATTACTACAAGGGAATGGGGGTTTCAAAGCCTCTCTACCTTTCAGGGAGAAGAATGGAAGTGGCGTTTTTTAGTATACTTTTAGACTTTTCAAGCGACCTCTAACTTCTGACCATTCATCCGATAATTATGAAGTTTTATAACTAGTTGTGGAATTCATGGACTTTTGATTCCGATAAGTAAGCAGAGGTTCGCCAAGAAGCTAAATGAACTTCCAAAGAGTGCAAGTTCTACCAGGAGAAATCGCTGTGGAAAATCCAGGTCTTTGCTTAACACCTTTTCAGCGCAAATATCTACTGAAAAGCTTAGAAACCGACTTACGGGCAGAATACCGCCGTCGCATTAAAATTATGCTGCTCTTCGATGCAGGTCAAACTCAGGCTCAAATCTGTGAAGCTTTGGGATGTTCTCAAGAGACTGCACGCTACTGGATTGCGATCGCTTCTTCAAAACAGGCTCACAAATGGAGCAATTATAGCAACCATCTTGGCGGTTGCTATAACTCAGCAGTGCTGGGTCGTTTTGCATTGCTTAGTCTAAACTCCAGTCCTAACGCACTATTTTTAAAGATTTTATGCCGTACTTTCCGTGCTAACACACCCTACGTATCTGTTCAAAAATTAAATAGTAGTCCTATCAATAAATTAATTTAGAGAAGAGTGGATAAGCTCTGGATTCAACACCGAACATTTTCAGAGCGTGGCCCCAATATTATTTTAATTTTAGATAATGCTAGTTTTCATAATCGATTTGATATTCTTAGCTTTTATTGCCCAAGAACTCCCTAACTTTGTATTAGGGACTTCCAGAGAATAAATTATTCCAAAAAAATAAAAGACAGCATCCCTATAAGAATGATAATCATTATGAAAAACGAGAAAGTTCACCTTTGTGTTAAGAGTTGCTTAAATTTTGCGAATCGTGGTTTAACTAGTGAAAAATTTAACTATTAGCTAAAATGTTCAAAATTGAACAAAATGCAACGGTTAACTTGATTTTAGACATTAGACTTATTGCAAAAGTACTTTCTTGCGTTCTTTTCTGGAGCGCTTGGAGCGCCTGGAGCGCGAGACAAAAAATATTGATGCAAGAAGTCTATTCAATCGAAAAAACAACCCCAGTGCTTATGCTTGTAACACTTAGGGCATGATTTCTAATTCTAAAACTCAAGCTTAAAATTCGATTCTAATTTGAAGAACGACTGGAAGCTAATGAAAACAAATTGGAAAATAGGATTTGGTGTTCTTGCTAGTCTTGTAAGTCTTACACCTATGTCATCAGTTCTAGCTGATGAGCTTTTCTACAACACTAGCAATGGTGCGGCTGCTATTGGTGCTTTCGATCACTCTGGCAATTTCACACAATTAAAGGGCTATGCTGCGGGAATTTTTAGTACTAATTGGTCGCAAATAGTCAATACACCGCAGGGCGTCTTCTTCTACAACACTAACAATGGTGCGGCTGCTGTTGGTGTTTTCGATCACTCTGGCAATTTCACACAATTAAAGAACTATCCTCCGGGAGGTTTTTCTAGTGGTTGGTCGCAAATAGTCAATACACCGCAGGGCGTCTTCTTCTACAACACTAGCAATGGTGCGGCTGCTGTTGGTGTTTTTGATCGCTCTGGCAATTACACACAATTAAAGGGCTATCCTGCGGGAACTTTTGCTATTGGTTGGACAAAGATTGTAGAGCAGCCGTAGCTACTGGTGGTTTTAGATGATTTTCCCGATTCGGGAAAACTTGTGATCGCGTTAATCTCTCACAAACGCGATGTCTACGACGGGCTACGCCTACGCAACAGGAGCAACACGTCCTGTAAAGTCCTATAAAAGTCAGAGTGAGCCAAAAATTATGCCAACCGTCGAAGCATGATACGAATCATGGCAATATAGATGAATGTCTCGGAAGTTTCAGGCAGTCGTTCATAATCTTTACTTAAACGCTGACACCAATTAAGCAAGCCTTAAGGGACTTCCAGAAAATAAACTATTCGCCTAACAATAATGATAATCATTTTGAAAGGGGGATGAAGGGGGTTGCCGAGGGCAACCCCCTTTCTCCGCCCCCCAAACAAATGATTATCATTATTGAAAAATCTTGTCTCTTGTTTTTCTTGGAATAATTTATTCTTTGGAAGTCCCTTAGAGTTTTTCCCTGCATATAGTCCTGACTACAACATTATTGAATTAGTCTGGTATGAATGTAAAGAATACATTGCTTATCGTCTATTTCAATCAATAGATGAATTGAAATCAATTCTTAATAAATTATTAAATAAAGGTGAGCTAGTCATTAAGTGGCATCGAAAAGTCAAAAACAAGGGAAATAGTGACTATGTTGCAATTTAAATGCCGATTAGCTTACCACTGCACGAATCTCAAAAATTCTGAGTTGAAATCATTCGGATCTGCATCCAATACCCGCTCAGACCCCCTGTACAAATGTGCATATTCACCCAACCTATACTCCGCCAATTTAAACAGTTCTGAACGCGGTAATGGTGAACCGTTGCGGATTATCTCCTCAAGCGCCTTCACCCATGACAAGTTTTCAGGATCATTATCCCGATCCGCATTTCCATCCGCATCCCCATCCCCCCATCACGCTGCATTACCACGCAAGCAGTCTTGGTAGTTTGCCAAGGAGACTTTGCATGATGGTCAGCAGAGGAGCAGGGGGGCACATGGGCACACGGGCACACGGGCATAGGAGAAAGAACTTGTACAATAACTCTCAAGAGATCCCCGTCTCCCCTGCTCCTCTGCACAAGAGCCTACCCTCACCTGGCAATTTTGGGTTGTTAAACCACTAGTATTATTCTTTACCTACATTCACGAAAGTAATTGATTTTAAGAATCATTCTCATTAGACGGAATATTTACCTTCATGACAATCTCGGTTTTTCCTTGAGATCCTTTTGCTTGATCCTGGTTTTGTGGATCTTGGCCCCTTGAGAATTTGGGTTCTACCTTAAACCCCTTGTCTTCTTGATCAGTCTCCGGGTTTTGGGAATTAAAAAGAGTCCCCCCTTTGTGTGTGTTTTCCGGCGCTCTTTGAATACTTTCTGAAGTAATCTCTGTTGTATTCTTTGTTGTATTCTATGAGGGGGTTGGACGGCTTGCAGCGACTGGGTTTGAAGCGTCGTGAAAACTCCCATTGGGGATTACCTGTATCGCCCTTTGGGATATACCAGTATCGCCTAGAGAACCCATTTGACATCTATTCATTAGCTAGCCTTTTGAGCATGAGTCTGATGAAACAGAGATTGAGTTTGGCTGTGGCATTGGTCAGGGTTCTC
>NZ_JBALCO010000198.1:0-20823 GCF_036919595.1 Nostoc sp.
TACTCGCAGCAATTTACAACTACGAGTTAAGTTTAGCTGTCTCAAAATTCCAAACCCCCACCATAACATAAAACTTATTTTGCAAGAGGTCTACTATACTACTCTCATGCGGTAATTACGGCTCAAGGGTTGCTAAGGCGATCGCCTTAGCAACCCTTGAGGCTGGAACTAAAATCACAGAAATTATCAGCAAAGAATTCATTTTATAAAAATTTCTCCCTTGCAAAACTGGTTAATCTATCAACCACCTTGACTTTGACTTGAAGGATAACTCGCAATGGTTGAAAAACTTTAGATAAATCAAGAATTATATTGATTCGATGCCAAATTCTAAAGGGCGATCGCTTACAATTTTAAAAGCTTGCTCCGGAGGAATTTCTGGTCTTCTGAAAAAGAAATATTCTCTGGCATCAGAACCATAGTTAAAACCTACAATTACTACATACTCAATTCTTGGATCGTAATTGTCGATTAAAGCGTAAAATTGGGCAAATTGTATTGGTTGACTAGCGGCTGCTGCTGAAAGTTGCATCATCTGCCAAGCTTGAGTGCCTTTAGCAGTATAGTACATTTTGTCTCCTAGCTGCGATGTACCTTCAATCAGTGAAAAATTATTGCCGCCAGTATGGTCTATCTGGAGCACTTTATGCATATAAAGGTAACCCCTGCCTAATGTTTGGAAGAACTTCCATGCTTGGGCACTAAACAGGACTTCACCCGCTAAAACAATATTTTCGGCGATTTCGTGCTGAATTTGTTTTTCAGGCGTCATACTAATTTCTAATTCGTAATTAAGATACACTTTAAAAGGGTTGAGATAGTTGATCTTCAACACTTTATTCTAGTTTTAAAAAAAGACATCCAATCCCAATTTTGTATGGGTGGGATCTTTTTTCTTACTTTAAGTTAACAAAATTTTCAAGACTCGCAACTTTCAGGTTAATCTCAGAGCTTAAAATGTATTGGCGATAGTCGAATACCATCGCTAGTGCATGAAAGCACTCCTGTTGAAGTAAAGAAATCTTTCTTGCACAGCAAGTTTTTTAACCCTAACACAACGCTTACAAGCGTCATGGCTTGTCGTCAGACATCGCTTCTCATAGTTCTTGCACGATAACGATGCCGCCACATTACAAAGGTAGTGATGAACTTAAAAAAGCATAAGCGGGTGTTCACCTAACGCTCTTTAGTCACTCTCACTATAAAATAAAACAATAATCCTTGCTACACAATACTTTCAGGCAAAAAAGGTGATTTTATCGATAATGTTAGAAAATAAAGCTCTAAACCCAGTTTTTGTCCCTTGTTTAGAAGTTGGCTGAAATTTTTCTTTGACCAGAGTGATGAAACGCTAAGTTGGTAGGCGCAATTAAACAAAACTATATAAATTTGTGTATAGCATCAAAAATGCTTTGGATATAAATTTTTAAACAATTTATATTTCTTAATATATTTATGTTTTTTAACACCTGTTTACTTACTGAAGCGATCGCTTCTCCAAAAACTTTGAGTATAGAAGAAAAGATGGAGTCGATCCAAATTACGAATAAATGTACTTTTAAAAGTCTATAATGAATATTTATAACGACTAAAAAGTAGGTTATTAATCTTGTATTTAAGTTTTCATATGAATTTATCCCATTATTCTATAAATATCTCATTTTTTTATAATAATGTGTTTAAAAAGCTTAGTTTCTGGTGTTTATTCTTAAATAGTTTGAGTTTTTTATGATAAATATTATTAGTAAAATAGATTTATAAATTTGCTTTAGTTTAATTTAGTTATTATAATAATATAAAATGATAGATAAGAGTAAAAAATACTGATATATTTTTAGATTAAGGATTTTTACCTCAGCTTGTTTTACAAATGATTCCTGATTAGTCTATTAATAAATTTGGATAATTTAGAATATGATTTCTCTCATTTTTCAGATTGATTACCAATAAAAAAAGAAAATAAAATATATGATTTAAGTATAATTTCATAGTCTAAAAGTTGACATAAGCAAAAAATATATAAAGATTATGTGTTGATTAGTAAAGCTTTTAGTGAGAGCATATAGACAATAGTCTTTGATAGCTGATGTTCAGAGAGTTTTAATCAACACTAATCATACTGTAGGTAGATTCCAAGTAAATGAGAAAATATTCAAAATAGAGTTATGAATATTAATAATTTTCGACTGTAGATGAATATACTGTGTCGCTGTTCCTGGAAATGGAAAAATGGTTTTTATGGAAAGTAAGCGCTTGTCCTTTGTTGCTGACTTTCCATCTGTACAACTTGATAAAAACTTTCCTCAAACTTTAGTCCAAATCCCGCCATCAGTGCATTGTGAAGTTTGTGTAATTGTTCCAGTTCGCAATGAAGCTCAGACGTTGGCAGCAACCCTTACTGCCCTGATACATCAAGTTGATTTAGAAGGACAGCTTTTAGATCCCAGACGTTACGAAATAATTTTGTTGGCAAATAATTGTAGCGATGATTCAGCAGCTATAGCCCGAAGTTTCGCGGGGCAACATCCAGATATAGCACTGCATGTAGTTGAAAAAACTCTGCCTGCTGCAGAAGCCTATATTGGCCGAGTGCGTCAGATTTTGATGGATGAAGCACACCGCCGTTTGTGTAGTTCAGGACGCACAAGGGGGGTAATTGCTTCAACTGATGGAGACTCGCAGGTAAGCCCAACTTGGATTGCTGCCAACTTGTACGAAATTACCTATGGTGCTGATGCTGTAGGTGGACGAATTTTTGTTGAGCGCGCTGGTCGTGCTGATCTAGACCCTTACGCCAGAGCTTGCTATCTGCGTGAAGTGGGCTACCGCTATTTAATTACTGAATTAGAAACTTATCTCGATCCAGACCCATATGACAGCTTTCCCCGCCACTATCAACATTATGGAGCAAGTTTGGCAGTAACAGCAGAAATGTATGCACTGGCAGGAGGCTTACCACCTGTGCGGACTCCTGAAGATGTAGCTTTTTACCGGGCCTTGATACGGGTAAATGCCCGTTTTCGCCACAGTTCGCTAGTGCGGGTAGTAACTTCGGCAAGACAAATCGGACGTACCAATGTTGGTTTAGCAAATCAACTGAGTAAATGGATAGAAATGGGACGCCAACAGCAACCATTTGTAGTTGAGCCAGCAGCGGCTATCGAAACTCGTTTTATTGCACGTCGCCAATTACGAGTGATGTGGTCGTGCGCTCTTAATGGCTATCAGCCAAGTCATCCCAGTGTCTTGTCTTTGGCTCAGATGCTAGGAGTTTCAGCCCAATGGCTTGTCCAGAAATTAATGCAACCTTATACCTTTGGTGAGTTGTTTGAACTAATCGAAGAACGACAGCAGGAAGAAGGAATTTGGGCTTCGCGCTGGAAATTTGTGGAAATTGAACAAGCAATTGGGGATTTGCGCTTGCGTCTTAAGAGTTTACGTCAGTAATTGCTAAGGGCAAGCGTTACTTTAGAGTAGGGTGACGCTTGCAAAGCGGTTTCTTCTAAAAGGTAAAACTAAATATCAAAAAATAAAGCAGGTTTAATTTCTTAGACTCGCTCGAATAAATCAAGTCGATATTCTTCCTCTCGTTGACCTTTTAAATGCCGCAATTTATTTGGGGTCAAGTCAAAAAACGAGTTATGAACTTCATCCCCACTCAACGGATAATCACGGGCATAAAGTGTCCAATGAACTAAAAGTAGATGTCCTCCAGGTTCCAGGTATTCTAAAATGCACTGTTGGGATTTTTTCAGGTCTTCCCAGCTCCAATAATAGCCAACTTCCGAGACTAAGGTCAAATCAAACATTTCATCAGGATATTGCTCTGGGACACGCATAATCTGGAACTTGACATTGGAGAGATGCTGACAGCGCTCTTTTGCTCTATTCTGCGCTAATTTTGACACATCAACCGAGAGCAGTGAGTCACAATGCTCTTGTAGCTTCTGAGTTAAAACACCAATGGAACCGCCGATTTCAAAGGCAGACCGATAGCGCTCTTTGGGTAAAGCTGCGATCGTAGCAGCATATTTGTTAGCTTCGTATTCCCTCGTTTCAAACTTCCACGGGTCAGGATCTTCGCTATAAAGTTTATCGAAGTAGCTGGGTGGTAAGGAATCGGATTGTAACGGGTTCATTGGATTTCCTCTAAATAAACTTCCCAAGGGCGAGTAAAGTTAGCTAACATTTCGGCACTCAGGCGAAAGCCTTGTGGGTCATCGTCAATTAAGTCTGTAATTTGGGAACGATAAGCAGCGATCGCTTGCTGTTTCACCTCCACTACCGTGCTAATATCCAACCGCCAGGTTGTCACCTCAAGAGATGCTGGCAGACTTCCCCGTTGCTCTGAGTCCCAATCCCAAATAGGATACTCAATCAATCGGGGGGATAAGTGCAAATCATGCAGTGCTGCTTTGATTAACTTCCACGTTGCTCGGTGGTCTGCGTGAGGGTCATATCGCCACGGTAAAAAGATAATTTGTGGAGTGACTTCTGTGATGTAAGCCCGACAACTAGCCACCGCCCTTTGATACTGTGTTGGAATTAACCCATCCTGCATTCTACAGAAGGTGACAGCATTAGCTTCTACACCCAGCAATTTTAATGCTGATAGCGTTTCAGTTTCACGCAGAGCTAGGAGTCTATCTGCGGGATATTTCCGCGAACGAGAGTGTGAAAGGGTACCATCACTGATGACTAAAACTTGCACATTACAATTCATTGACCTTAACAGAGCGATCGCACCCCCACAACCTAATGTTTCATCATCAGGATGGGGTGCGACGATTAGTGCCGCACTACAAGCGATTTCGTTAACTGAATGCCAGGGCAAAACACTAGGATTGCTTAGTGGTAATCCAATCATACCGAATTTATTCATCATTCCAAAGCAGATAAGCAGGATTACTTTTATGCAATGCATACTGCCCTACATTTGTCAAGGCTGCATCAAAAGCAGGTTGACGCAGATATAGAGTCAAATCTCGGATAATGCGTTCCATCGGATTTGGTGGTAGTAAGCCGCGAGTTCCAACAGAACGTTGGCACAAATTCATTACATCAATGCAAATTTGTTCAATTGCTGTCCTCACCATGTTTGCATAGGCGACGAGTTGGTCTGCTTGCGGGTGAGTAACTGTGGGATCGCCACCAAACACAGGCGCATACGTTGCTACCTGATTCGCAGCACCCCGTAGCCAGAGATTACCACTTTCAATGGCGATCGCCATTCTGCCAAGCCGTTCCTGTTGATATGGATCATTTGTATATTCCAACTTCTGGAGATACTGGCGAGTTAGGTTAAACAGTGCTTCTGCCCCACCTAGTTGCACAGCAGCAAACCGAATCACCCCAGCAGACAACCAGGGCTGTCGAAAGTAATCTCCTGGTTGTCCGATTAAAGCCTTTTGATCCAACTCTACACCGCTAAAATCCACTTTGTAACTAGCAGTAGCTCGCATGCCAGAAGGTTGCCACCAAGTTGGGTCACTAACTGTTGTAACTTCGTCCATCGACACAATGCACATTTGCCAACCGCCTTCTGGCAATATTCCATTAACGAAAGGACGTTCAACATAGCCTGCACCAGTACAAAATGTTTTAGAACCTTCCAGGCGATAACGTCCATTTTCAAAAGGAATTACCTTGACACCATCAGAGGCTTCGGCATTCCAAACGCCAAATATTTTCTGACGCTCACGGGCATCACGGGCGTAGCTTGTGATTTGTTCTACAGTACCAAAAGTCTGAATCAGTTGCAGGGCATTGATATGTCCTTCATAAATTCGACCAACTGCCAGATTGCCATGTCCCATCTGCTTTAATAGTATTAAAAGCTCGTAGGTAACATTAGCATCAATTCCCGCACCCCATCCGCCTAATTCTTTCGCCAATGGTGCAGTTAATAACCCAGCTTTAGCAATCAGATCAAACTCCTGCTTGGGAAAAGCATTATTACAATCTATAGCAGTGGCATTATTTGCACAATAATCAGCAATTTCGGTGGCACGTTTTAAATCTACAGCAATATTGGAATCATGCCATTTTGGGATGACGACATTCTTTGATAATTGGATACTAATAGCCGACTCCTTTCTGTAATATTTTTTTATATCTTATTGATAGTAATGAATTAAGTCAGTTAATACCTCTATCTTTTGTGTGACTCTATACTCCATAAAAAGCGAGAAAATTACCATCGCATAAATTGAGTTTATATTACTGCTGATCTTCTCGTGATTCCTAGTCATTAATCTAAAACTATTGAGAATCAGCAACTCCAACAACGTATTCAGGAATTGGAACACGCTGTAGAGGAACGTCCTTCTCAACAGTGGGGGAATACCATAACGCAAGAGGCAACCAAAGCTTTGACCAAGCAGGTGCAAGCATTAGAGAAAACTATTGACCTTCTGCAGGGTAGGACACAAAGAAAGAAAGAAATAAGAAGCCAAGAAAATTTGGCGCAGGCTCACAAAGAAATGGTATTAGACAAAAAATAGCCGTAGAAAACACTCAAACGTTTATACAGAAAGACTTTGACATCGTTTTGCCTATAATTGATATATCTGAGCCAATAAAATCCTCTATAGTTTTTGTGTCAGGAATTTATAGTGTCCTCTTTGTCTGGAATGGGGTTTGAGCTTTTGCCTAATAGTTAAGCATGGGCAAGTCTAGCGCTATTTAGTCAAAAGCTAGGCTACCTCTATTTTTTGCGAAGGTATTGTTGTATACTAAGCTTTTTCCGCAATGCCTCCATGTAAGTGTAAAATACTGGAGTCAGATAGAGAGTCAATATCTGAGAGAACAGTAATCCACCAACGATCGCAATACCCAGAGGACGACGCGCTTCTGAACCTACTCCCGTCCCCAGAGCAATCGGAAGTGTCCCAATTAAAGCTGCCATCGTCGTCATCATAATTGGGCGGAAGCGAATCAAGCAAGCAGCATAGATGGCATCAAAGGAATTTTTCCCTTCCTTTCGCTGCGCTTCTATGGCAAAGTCCACTAGCATAATGCCATTTTTCTTGACAATGCCTACTAGCAGGATGATGCCGATGAAAGAGTAAAGATTTAAATCAACCTGGAAAATCAGCAGCGTCAGTAATGCCCCAAAACCCGCCGAAGGCAAACCGGAAAGAATTGTGATCGGGTGAATAAAATCCTCATAGAGGATACCGAGAATCAGATAGATTACTAAAATAGACACTAACAACAGCACGCCTAAATCGTTGAAGGACTGTTGAAAGGTTTGGGCTGAACCTTGAAAGCT
This sequence comes from Nostoc sp., assembly GCF_036919595.1. Classification (GTDB taxonomy): domain Bacteria; phylum Cyanobacteriota; class Cyanobacteriia; order Cyanobacteriales; family Nostocaceae; genus Nostoc. The sequence continues at coordinate 7,274 of NZ_JBALCO010000198.1, forward strand.
GGGGGTAATTGTTGAGGGTAGCACCTCACTGGCTGCTTGCTTAATAGCATCTGTGGCCTGACTTAGAGACGTTCCTGGAAGAGTGTCAAAAGAGATAGTTGCAGAGGGAAGTTGAGCAACGTGAGTGACAGTGAGGGGGCCGACATTCTGGGTGATATTAGCGATCGCACTCAGGGGAACCTGTTTTCCATTACTCGATTGCACATAAAGCATCGATAGGGCACTAGGATCTCGCTGAAACTCTGGTTTCACTTCTAAGATTACATAAAATTGGTCATTTGGGGTATAGATAGTTGACACCTGGCTGGAACCATAGGCGGCGCTGAGGGTTTGTTCAACTTGTTGGGCGGTAATCCCAAGAGTTGCGGCTTTGTTGTGGTCAACTTGGACTTGGATTTGAGGAGTGCTGAGTTGTAAATCGCTGTCAACATCCCGGAGTCCTGGTAGGGTTTTGACTTTATCCACAAGTTTAGGAACGTATTGGCGCAGCTCTTGCAAATTCAAGCTCTGCAATGTGAACTGATAAGTAGAATTAGTTTGTTGACCACCTATGGGAATAGCTGGCGGAGAGCGGAGAAATGTTTTAATCCCAGTTGTCCGTCTCAACTTCGGGGTTAGCTCTTGAATGATTTGGTCAGCACTCAGTTGACGTTGAGAACGTGGCTTGAGCCGAATCGTAATTCGCCCGGAGTTGACCGATGCGTTAGGGCCACTTGCACCTACAATCGAGTCAACTGCTTCAATGTTGGGGTCTTTACGAATGATGTCAACAACCGTTTGCTGGTGGCGGCGCATATCATCAAAAGAAATATCTTGCGCTCCTTTGGTGTTCGCCATCAGTTGTCCAGTGTCTTCTGTGGGAATAAATCCTTTGGGAACGATGATGAACAGATAGACGGTCATTACCAGCAGAATGCCAGAACCAATGAGTGTCATCAGGCGGTATTTTAAAACAGGCTTGAGCGTCCAATCATATCCTTGCAGTAGTAAATCAAATGCCCGTTCTGAAACTCGATACACCAGATTTGGTCTTTGCTGATGGGATGAAGTTAAGAAGCGACTGCACAACATTGGTGTGAGACTGAGGGAAACAAAACCCGAAACCAAAATTGCCACAGCGATCGTCACGGCAAATTCATGAAATAATTTACCTATTATTCCACTCATAAACATGATCGGAATGAACACCGCCACTAGAGAGAAGGTCATTGACAAAATTGTGAAGCTGATTTCTTTTGATCCCTTTAATGCTGCGTCTAGGGGAGATTCGCCCATTTCTCGATAACGGACGATATTTTCCAACACGACAATCGCATCATCCACGACAAAGCCCACGGAGAGGGTCAACGCCATGAGTGAGATATTGTCTAGGGAGAAGCCCGACAGATACATCACGGCAAAAGTACCAATTATCGCTACAGGTAGCGCCAAACTGGGGATCAGGGTCGCTGTGATGTCACGCAAGAATAAGAAAATCACTAAGACAACTAGACAAATCGACAGAACCAAGGTGAACTTTACATCGTTGACAGAAGCTCGGATTGTTTGGGAGCGATCGTACATAATCCCCATGTCAATCGATTTGGGAACTTGTTCGCGGAGTGTAGGTAAAAGTTTCTGGATGGCATCAACGATATTTACTGTATTGGCTCCGGGCTGCGGCTGCACGGCGAGAACAACCGAATGGCGGTTTGTTACCTTGTCATCGCTATACAAATTTGAGACTTTGTTGTTTTGTTCACTGTCAATTACCTGTCCCAAATCCTGGAGGCGCACAGGCGCACCGTTGGTGTAAGTTACAATTAGCTGGCGATAGCCGGCAGCATCGGTGAGTTGACCGTTTGCCTGAATAGTATAATTTTTGTAATTGTCAGAGAGACTGCCTGTTGGTAAATCAACATTTCCCTGTTGAATGGCGGTTTTCACCTGAGTTAGACTAATTCCCCGCGATGCCAACTCTCGCGGGTCAAGCTGAACGCGGACTGCATATTGCTGTTGACCAAAGACCTGTACTTGAGCAACACCATTAATCATTGAGATTGGCTGACCAACTGTTACCTCTGCGTATTCATCTACTGTCGATATTGGCTGTGTCTCAGAATACATATAGAGGAAGAGAATCGGTGAGACAGACGGGTTGACTTTGCGGTAGGTGGGTGGGTGAGGCATTCCGGCGGGCAGTTGTCCTGCTGCGGCTGAGATGGCTGCCTGCACATCTTTTGCAGCATCCTCCACTCTGCGGCTAAAGTCAAATTGTAGGGAAATGTTGGTGCTGCCAGTTGAACTGGTGGAATTGAATGAATTGAGTCCGGCAATTTCGGTAAACTGTCTTTCTAGGGGTGCGGCGACCGAAGATGACATTGTTTCTGGGGTGGCACCAGGGAGACTAGCAGAGACAGAAATAAAAGGATATTCAACGTTAGGCAGCGCACTGATGGGTAACAGGAAATAACTCATCAGACCGAAGATGAGGATACCCATCATCACCAAGGTAGTCATGACCGGACGACGAATGAAGAGTTCTGAAAGGTTCATGGGTTTTGTTATCCCAGAAATGTGGTGGGGATGCGATCGCTAAATATAATTTCAACGTTAATTTGATCAATGTGTGATGGGTACAACAACTTTATCTCTGATTTTTAAACATATCTAACGCCTCCTGAACTGCTTCTTGAACAACTGGCTCTGAATCTTTTAAAAGCTGCGATACAAACTCTACAGCCTCAAATGCTTTTATTTTTTAACGAACCGCTAAGACGCAGAGAAAGGAGAAATAGAGAGGGTTTTGCGTCAGTTATGGGATATTTTTTTATTTGGAAGTCCCTAAAATTATTGCTGGGCTAATAAGCGAGAACGAATTAGGCTCAAATCAGGTTGAACATTTGACAGACGTTGATGAACAGATTCAGCTAACTGTTTACGTTGATCGAGGTATACTTCCACAGCATCTCGATGTCGAAGGTAGTAACCAATAGTCAGGTATACATCAGATAATGACAAGGATGAGTAACGCCCAACAATAGATTCAGAGGATGCACCATCTTGAAAGCTACGAATCACCATTTCTAGCAAAACCCTTGTATTACCTACTCGAATTGCACCTGTTGCATCTTCACTTAAGGGAGGAATTTCTTGTTCTATCGCTAAAGTCATAGTGTCATTATTCCAGAAACGCTAGGATCTAAATTTTAGTGTGGTACTACTTGGTAATTGGTAATTTGTAATTCGTAAGGCTATATTACCTGTTGAAAATCACGATCGCCCGCCTGTAAATGAAAATACCCGACGGAACTTAACTTGACTGAGCTTTTTCCGCCATGATTCCATGTAAATGTAGAATACGGGAGTTAAATACAGGGTCAATATCTGAGAAAATACCAGTCCGCCCACAACTGCAATACCTAGAGGACGGCGGGATTCAGAGCCAGCCCCAAATCCGATCGCTATCGGTAAGGTTCCCATTAGCGCTGCCATTGTCGTCATCATAATCGGGCGGAAGCGCACCAAGCAGGCTTGATAAATCGCCTCAGACGGTTTTTTCGATTCATTTCGCTGGGCTTCAATTGCAAAGTCCACCATCATGATGCCGTTTTTCTTGACGATGCCTACCAAGAGAATTATGCCGATGAAGGAGTAAACATTCAGTTCGACATGGAATATTATCAGCGTTAACAATGCGCCAAAACCTGCTGAAGGCAAACCGGAAAGAATCGTAATCGGGTGAATGAAATCCTCATAGAGAACACCAAGGATCAGATAAATTACTAGGACAGCGATCGCTAACAGTAAACCTAAACTCGGCAGTGAACTTTGAAATACCTGGCTTGCGCCCTTAAAGTTGGTGCTAATGCTGGCAGGAATCACCTGATCAATCAGTTTTTCAATCTCTTCGTTGGCATTTCCTAAGGACACACCAGGGGCGAGGTTAAAGGAAATGGTGGCAGCGTTCATCCGACCATTATGATTGACCATTAACGGGCTGACTCCCTGAGATAGTTTGGCAAATGTCTTCAGAGGAACTGCCACTCCTGTGCTGGAGTTAATGTACAATGTCAACAAAGCATTGATATCTTCCTGATACTGGGGTGCTAATTCCAGAATTACCTGATACTCATTGGTCGCTGCATAGATGGTTGACACTTGGTAGGAGCCGTAGGCATTTCTCAGGGTATTTTCGATTTGCTCGGCGGTGATTCCATAAGTTGAAGCTTTATCGCGATCAATGTCAATTTGAATTTGGGAAGCAAACTGTAAATCGCTGTTGACATCCTGGAGTTCTGTCAAAGTCTTCATCTTGACAACAAGTTGAGGAACATACTCCTGTAAGGGTTTGACATCAGAACTCTGGAGTGCTAATTGATAAAGTCCTGTACTTTGTTGAGCGCCAATCGGAATCGCTGGGGGATTTTGTAAAAATACTTGGATGCCTGGAACAGTGGCGAGTTTGGTTCGCAAATTTTGAATGATTTCATCAGCACCTAGTTGGCGCTGCGATCGCGGTTTTAACCGAATAAACAAACTCCCAGAATTGGCTGCAACTGCTGCCCCACTCCCACTAGCACTCGCTCCCGCCCCGATATTGGAGTTGACTGCATCTACATTCGGATCTTGGCGGATTAGGTTAGCAACTGTCTGCTGATGCTGGACAAGATTATTGAAGGACGCATCCTGGGCTGCTTGAGTAATGCCTGTAATTTGTCCGGTATCTTGGCTAGGAATAAACCCTTTGGGAACTATCACCAACAACCCAACTGTCACTGCAAATAGAACGACAGATAAAATCATCGTGGTAAAGTGATATTTTAAGACTTTTTTCAGACTCCAATCGTACAGACCCAGCAAGCGATCAAACACATATTCGGAAGCTTGATATAACCGACTTTGATGGGCATGATCCACAGGACGCAGAAAACGGCTGCACAACATCGGAGTCAGACTCAAAGACACAAAACCAGATACGAGAATTGCAACTGCGATCGTCACAGCAAATTCATGAAATAATCGTCCCAGTACTTCACTCATGAACAACATCGGGATGAAGACTGCAACCAAAGAAAGGGTCATCGACAGAATTGTAAAACCAATTTCTCTCGACCCATTCAACGCCGCTTCTAGGGGACGTTCCCCCATTTCCATGTGACGGACGATATTTTCTAGCATGACGATCGCGTCATCCACTACGAAGCCCACCGAAAGGGTCAACGCCATCAGCGACAGGTTATCTAGTGAGTAGTGCAGCAAATACATCACTGCAAAGGTGCCAATCAGCGAAACGGGTAATGCCAAACTGGGAATTACTGTGGCCGAGAGGTTCCGCAAAAATAGGAAAATTACTAAGATAACTAAACCAATGGTCAGAATCAACGTAAATCTGACATCATCCACTGAATCTCGAATCGATTGAGACGCATCATAGAGAATCCCAATTTCCACGGATGCCGGAATCTGGCTTCGCAAATTTGGGAGCAATTTCTTAATCGTGTCTACGACTTGTACCGTATTGGTTCCGGGCTGTCTTTGGATGGTGAGAATAATCGCGCGGGTATTATTGTACCAGCTTGCTACCTTGTCATTTTCTACACTGTCAATGATCCGCCCCAGTTGATTGAGATAAATGGGCATTCCATCTTTGTAAGACACAATCAGCTGGCGATAAGCAGCTGCATCTTCAAGTTGCCCGTTAGTCTGGACTGTAAAATTCTTGTGATTTCCCGAAAGACTGCCGGTAGGCAAATCGACGTTATTCTGTTGAATCGCCGTTGCTACTTGATCTAACCCAATTTGCCGCGTTGCTAATTGCTGCGGATCAAGTTGAATTCGAGCTGCATACTTTTGGGAACCATAGACAGCTACCTGTGCCACCCCATTGATTGTAGATAGCTTTTGCGCCAAATAAGTCTCGGCATAATTGTCTACCTGGGAAAGGGGCAAAGTGGGAGAGTCCAGATAAAGGTAAAGAATCGGTTGATCGGCGGGGTTAACTTTGCTGTAGGTAGGAGGATTGGGTAAATCCGTCGCAATTTGCCCCGATGCTCCCGATATCGCTGCTTCCACATCCTGCGCCGCATCATCAATATTCCGGCTCAGGTTAAATTGCAGGGTAATTTGAGTCTGGCCCAGTGTGCTAGTTGAGTTGAGTGAATCGAGTCCAGCAATGCTAGAAAATTGCTTCTCTAAAGGACGGGCAACCGATGCTGCCATCGTTTCGGGGCTGGCTCCCGGTCGAGCGGCACTTACCTGAATTGTAGGATAATCCACACTTGGTAAATCGCTGATTGGCAGCAAGCGATAACTCATGAAACCGAAGATCAAAATCGCCGCCATCAGCAGAGTCGTCATGATCGGACGGCGGATAAATGGTTCTGAAAGGTTCATGAATCACCTCCGCTTGGGCGTTCTCCCCCCTGCTCCCTGCCCCCTGCCCCCCTTCCTCTTCTTGACTTCGAGGAATTTCCATCTGCATTTGAGTTATTACCGGCTGTTTTGATGCGGATTTTGCTACCTGAAACGAGATTCGCTTGACCATCGGTGACAATTTTATCGCCTGGTTGCGGCCCTTTCTCAACCACATCTAGCCCATTAATGCTGTTACTAACTGTAACTGGAACATTTTGTACTGTCATGTCTGGCTTAACTACAAAGACAAACTGTCCATCCGGGCCATTCTGCACGGCTTGGGAAGGAACAACCGTTGCATTCGGTTCTTCGGTCAGCGTTAGCGTTGCGTTGACAAATTGACCGGGAAACAAGTGTCCTTGAGTGTTGTCAAAGTCGCCAATCAGTTGAATTGTCCCCGTGGTGTTATCGACCGTATTATTGACAAATGCCAAAACACCTGGTATTGAATGAGCTTGATCATCGGGGAACGTTACATCTACCTTCAGCTTGCCATTCTCCATATACTTTTGTACTTGGGGCAGATTTGTTTCGGGAATGGAAAAAGCAACTTGAATCGGGCGAATTTGGGTCAGGGTAACAAGTGGAGTCGTGCTGTTGGCTTGCACCACATTGCCCAGAGCCACCAGAATATTGCCAGCGCGACCATCAATTGGCGCATAAATTTTGGCGTAAGATAATTGCACTTTGGTATTGTCCAATGCTCCCTGGTCGGAACGGACAACAGCTTGAGCATTCGCGATCGCAGCTTGATCGCCCTGGACAACAGCACCGGCATTAGTCAGCGCCACTCGATCGCTTTTCAAAACTGCCTCAGCATTAGCTATCGCTTCTCGATCTGCTTGTAGGGTTGCTGTAGCCGATTTGCTGTTGGAAACGTATTGCTGTGCTTGATCCAAGCTGATAGCGCCTTTCTTGTATAATGCACCATAGCGATCGCTCTGTCCTTCGGCAAATTGTGCTTGGGCTTGATCCTTGGCCAAAGTCGCCTGGGCTTGTCGCACTAGAGCTTGGTCTTTAACTAAAGTCGCCCTAGCTTGGTCTACCTGACCCAAGTCTCTAGCTAATGTAGCTCTTGCTTGTTGTACCTGCGCTTGGTCTTTCACTACAATTCCTTGAGCTTGCTGGATTGTAGCAGTTTGCGATCGGTCATCCAGGGTAAACAAAAGTTGCCCCTTTTTCACATCTTGACCTTTTTTGAAATAAACTCCAATGATCCGTCCACTAGCTTCGGGCGTAATCGAGACTGTAGACCCCGATTGCACATTGCCGATCGCCTGTAGTTGTACCGGAACCGTTTTTTGTGTCACCATTGCCACAGTTACAGGTGTTACTTGCTGCCTATTACCGCGAGATTTTTCAGTTTTGTCTGACTTGGCTGTACCCGCATGGATACCAAAAAAAACTAGCCCAGCCAGCAATAGCACACCCAAAATTCCCAAACTAATCTTTTTTGGCGATCGCTTTTTTGGCGATCGTCGTAGCTCCTGTTCTATACTGTTTTCAGTCAAATCGTTAGAAATTTCATGGTTCATCAGAACCTCCAGTGGATTTTAGTTTATTAGAAACAGCCAAATCCTTTAACACCTCAACTCCCGCTGATAACAATTTCATTTGAGGCGGCATATATGAATAATTTTTCTTGAAGATAGGTACGTACTGTATCGGTTGTAGATTGAGATCCTTTGCATGTCTTAGTAGTTTTGATATCTGGAAATGTTAAATTACTCATAGTCAGTTAGCCTCTACCTATTAATTAGGGGATTTTTTATTAGGGAAAAACCGCAGATAATGACTCGACGAGCCATAGAGGTTTTTATAAAGAAACCAGGTATCAAGCACTAGTTCCAAAAGAGCAATCAACACCCAAATTGCTAGAGAAACAATTACAGGGAGGCTGAGATCAGGAAACTTCCTTTGCAAATCAATAATCCCAAATAACAGCAAAAACAGCAGCGAAACTCCCAGGAGAAAGGACAACTTGACGATCGCGAGAATGAAACGGCTCATCTCTAAGATGCGATTGTAAAGCCTGGAAAATCCCTCCACGATTTCTTCGATGTTATTGATGACAAGTAAAATTTGTTGTCGGTATAGATGGGTAGCTAAGGAGCATTGTTGCTGCACTTTTGCCCATTCATCTTCATTCTTGAAATTATCTAAAATATCTAAAAGCTTATCCAAAGGTAGCACCTGGGAACTAGTTGCCCAGATTGGTAAATCCTTTAAATGCAAGGGAACTAAATAGTTAATCAGCGCTATCAGAGTTTCAGCAAAATTACTGAGTTCGGGGGGAAGAGACTGAGTTAGACGAATGAGTTGGTCAATTTGAATCTGAAGTGTATAGTAGTCCTCATGCTGCCTTTGAGCGATCAACTGACTATTAAACGTCAGAAAAACAATTAACACCCCCAATAAAGCAGCTAAGGACTGGGATACAGCAGAAAAGAATTCAATCGCCACCTGTTTAGGCACTGTCAACCAGGGGGCGTTTTCCCGCATAGCAAAAACCAGAGTGACAACAAATACAAGCCCGACGATCGCTAGCTGATGGTGGGTAACAGTAGCTATGACTGTCCGCACTAGGGGAGTGTTACTGAGTTGAACCAGGATTTTCAGACCTGGGACTGGTTCACAAATTTGAAGTCGTTGGGCTTTGCGGGTTGACATGATTGAAAGTGGCAATAGGAGATATTGTTAAGAGTATCCCTAGACTTATTGCCCACGCTGTAAACTTAGATGATTGGCTTGCGACTGAATCAATTTGCTCAAGTCAGCAACCGCGCTAGCATACTGAGGATCAGCTAATGTCGCCAAGGTTCGGTTTTGCACCAATGCTTTCTGCTGTGCTTTGGTCAACTCCACATTAATATCTGGTGCAATGCCGACATGATTGATATCTCGACCTTTGGGTGTGTAGTATTTGGCGATCGTTAGTTTCAGCGCCGAACCATCAGAAAGTGGCTCTACGGATTGAACTAAACCTTTACCAAAGGTGCGAGTCCCTACTAATCTGGCGCGATTGTCATCTTGCAGTGCTCCCGACAGAATTTCGCTGGCGCTAGCAGATCCCTTATCAACCAGGATTACTAAGGGTTTGTTAGTCAGAGGATGTCCCGACGCATTGTAGCTATCTTTAACTTTGTCTCGATTTACCAAAGATACGATTGCCCCTTCCTTCAACCACATACTGGCAATTTGCAAACTTGCATCCAGTAGTCCACCTGGGTCAGAACGCAGATCCAAAACGTAGCCCTGCACCTGCTGTTTTTCTAATGCTTGAATTGCCCGATGCATCTCTTGCGGAGCCGTTTGCGTAAACTCTGGTAAACGAATATAACCAATCTTACCCACTGCTGTTGTTTGCGTGTTATAAGTTACAGGATGGATAGCAATATTTGCGCGGGTAAGTTTGAAAGTTTGCGATTGATTGCCCCGTTGAATCGTGAGTACTACCTTGGTTCCCACCGGGCCCAGAATTCGCTTAACGGCATCCTCAATTTTCATCCCCTGAGTTCTTTGACCGTTAATCTGGACAATTACATCGTCCGGCAAAATACCCGCCCTAAAAGCAGGCGTTCCTTGAATCGGGGCGATAACAGTTAAGGCTTTAGTTTTTTCATTCAGTGCCAGTTCTAACCCAACACCACTGAGGTTGCCAGAAAGGTCTTTATTTAGGGCAAGAAATTCCTCGGGGTCGAAAAACTCCGTATAGCGATCGCCTAATTTAGCCACCATTTCTTGAATCGCCCCGTAAGCCTGTTTGTTGGAACTATAAGAGCGGCTAAGATACTGCTGTCGAATTGCTTTCCAATCTTGATGGTTAAAGCTGACATCAACATAATTTTTATCTAGGATTTGCCACACCTCATCCACAAGTTTTTGGGGGCTAGCTTGGGGTTTACCTAGAGCTTTTGAAGCGTAGAGACTAGTTCCTGCCAGGATTGCTGCGATAATAGCGAGTTCTATCTTGAGGATCAATTTTTGCTTGAACATAGTTTAACTATTTACCATCTATTGCCTTATAAGTATTCTTTCTTTTGACTTGTTGCACTAGGATTTATCTTGGGATTGTCCTTTACGGTGGGGATAGGCAGTCTTAAAAATATCCTGAATTTTAGTCTTTTGTTCAGCCGTGAGATTCAGGCTCAAGACTGCTTTACGCATTCTTTCACCTTGTTGTAATTTCGCTGACAATTGTTTTACCTGATCTGGGGTCAGAACTGCCTCAACTTGCTTACGAACTGCTTCGCGTTTCTCGGCACGTTCTGGCGTATTCGCCCCAGGAGAGTTGGGAGCAGAAGCGTTGGTATTAGATACCTTTGTTCCAGAGTCCTCTGCTTGAGACATATCTGGAGACTTAGAACTGGTGCAACCTGTCATTCCTCCAATCAGGATAGTTGCAAGTAAAAGGGTTGGTATAATTATCTGTTTTTTGATCATTTACTTCTCTGGTTTTTGTTGTGTGTAATCCGACTGTTATAACTCAATTTCGGTTTATGACTGTTTAGAAGGTGTTTGAAAAGTTACTGCTTTACTCACACCAGCTAATCTTAAAAGTTGGCATAGATTTGTGCATCAGCTAAAATTCCTAACCTGACTAGTAAAAAAGTACTGAAGTTATTGTGACTTTTTTCCTAATTTAGAAATAGTTAATCAGTCGGAATGGCTCTATCGATACTGGAGACAGATTCGTTATATAGGAAGAAGAGTTTCATCCTAAAATTGGGAAAATACCTATGGTTTTGTTACAAAGACCATTGAGTTGGAACAGTTCTATGGTTCGCTTGACCTACCCATCGTTTCGTCTGTTGCTTTACCTTGAGTGGCTGTTATTAGCCACGGCAATGTTCATGGAAGTTGTGCTACCGTTTGAGTTGTCCTGGTCGTTGCTGCTACGAGTTGTCGCGATCGCAACTTTCAGCTTGATGGGCTTAAGACTACCAATGGTGAAGCTGGAAACAAAATTATTTTATACAGCCCTGGAATTCGGTTTAATTTTACTGCCAACAACTCAACATAGCTTATCTAGTCGCTCCGTTTTCCTGCTGTGTCTGGTACTGGTGATGCGGAGTTGCCTGATATTTAAGCAATTGGGACAGTTGGTTGTCTTGGGTTTATCTCTGCTCACTTATGGAACACTGCTTTTGTCAAGACCGATTGTACCTAAGAATTTTATGCCAGATTTAATCGCTATGTCTTGGGATTGGCGATTGAGTAATATATTATTGTTTAGCTTAACGTTAATATTCGCTTTATTGCTAATTAATGCCCTGCTTGCAGAGCGGCAAAGTCGAGAGCAGTTAGAAATTGCCCATCAGCAATTAGAGATAACCAATCAACAACTGTGTCAGTATGCGCTACGGATTGAAGATCAGGCAACCTTGCAGGAACGCAACCGAATTGCCCGTGAAATTCATGATGGGTTGGGACACACTCTAGTTGCCCAAACTATTCAGATTAATAACACCCTGTTGTTCTGGGAATCAAATAATCACAAAGCATTGACATTTCTCAAACAGGCAAAGGAATTGGGGGCTGAGGCGCTGCTGGAAATTCGGCGCTCGCTTTCTGTTTTACGTTCAAATCCTTTGCAAGGACAATCTCTCAAATCAGCCATTGAAAAGCTGCTGACAGATTTTCAGCAAACCACAGGTATTGAACCGGACTGTAAAATTGATCTACCGTACACTTTACCAACAGAAGTAAATACGGCTCTTTACCGGATTGTGCAAGAATCGTTGACAAATATTTGCAAACATGCTCAGGCAACGAGTGTCACCGTTGGACTATTGGCTGAGGCTGGGATGATTCATCTGTCAATCGAAGATAATGGAAAAGGGTTTAACCCCACTCAAAATACAACCGGGTTTGGGCTACAAGGGATGCGAGAACGAGCGGTTGCACTGGGCGCTCAGTTAAATCTCCACAGTCAATTAGGAACAGGTTGCTGTATTTCTGTTTCTTTTCCACTATCAAAGCTGTTGTTTTAGCTATGATTCGGATTTTATTAGTTGACGATCAGCATCTTATTCGCCAGGGACTTAAGAGTATGCTTGAGTCGAATGCCCAGATGCAGGTAATTGGTGAGGCGGAGAATGGGCAACGCGCACTCGAGGTGATTCCTGCACTGCAACCTGATATTGTGCTGATGGATATTCGGATGCCTGTAATGGATGGAGTTGCCACAACAAAGGCGATCGCTCAACAATATCCTGACATTAAGGTTCTCGTTCTGACCACCTTTGATGATGATGAGTATGTTTACCAGGCGATGCGGCTGGGTGCAAAGGGCTATTTACTCAAGGACACGGAACCTGATGAATTAATGTTGGCAATTCGATCCGTCTACAAGGGACAAACCCTACTCGGCCCGGGATTATTTGAGAAAGCACTCATGCCGATTACCGCACCTATCCCTTCTGTGCAAACCCCTCCAGAATTGGCGCAACTCACACCCAGAGAATTAGATGTATTGCGGTTAATTGCTTCTGGAGCCAATAACCGTGAAATTGCCGAATCGCTGTTTCTTTCAGAAAACACTGTTAAGAATTATGTTACCAATATTCTGAGTCGGTTGAATTTACGTGATCGCACTCAAGCCGCTTTGTTTGCCCATTCCTTGTTTGGCGGACTTAAATAAGTAAGTTTAGTAGACCGAAAACTTCTGCGTTAGCGTTCGCGGAGCGTCTCTACGAGAAGCTCACCGTTGGCGTAGCCTTTCGTAGAGAAGGTATCGCTAAAAAATAGGGTAGTGGTAAGTTGAAAAACAACACCAACTGCGATCGCATATCGAGCCGAGCAATTGTCAATGCTGCTCTAGGCAGTTAGTAACATTCGGCGGGTGCTAGCTAATTGCGGCCTTGTGTAATCAACAACTAATGGCTCTTTTTACAGATGACAAATCCCTCTTAAGTCATAGATATATTCTGTACTGTGATAGAGGATTTTTTGCTTCTGCTTGGGTATTCTATTTAGGTTAGATAAATAATTTGTCACAAAAGTTATACTTTTTCTGCTTTATACCTAATTCTTAGTGTATTTTGCTTAAAGAGAAAGAATAGACCTCTTGCAGAATTATTTTTATGTTATAATAGAAGGCTTTGCTTCCATACTAATGAGGTGGAATAATTGAGAAACGTGATACTTGGGTG
>NZ_JBALCO010000199.1:0-14071 GCF_036919595.1 Nostoc sp.
GTGAGCATCTGTGTGCTAGCACTCCTTATAGTCAAATAGCTACAACGCTTATTGTTGGCTGGTGCGCCGCAGGCGCACCCCCTGAACGGTTACCTTCTTTAAACGGTAGTCCCAAACTTTGGCGAAATTTATCCTTGAGGATTTGTACTCGTAATGTCACAGTAGTAATTATCGTATGTGCTTGCTCGTTTTAAAGAAAGTATTCCATGAACGATTAAGCTTTTTCTACCTTCAAAAACTTTTTAGGCAAACCTACATCATCTTCCTATCTGCGATCGCCGCTTCTCATGCCTTTAATCCTCAATGGGCATTAAAAGCTGTAACCCCTATTTTACATAGCTTAGAGCTTTTCTTAGTGCCATTCCGTCATGGTCCCTTTGCCGAGCAAATCCTAGTCCCGACGGAAAACGCCATCCGGATCGGTTCGCTTGATGAGGCGGATGCAGCGCGATGGTGCGGGCTGGGTGCGTTTCTCGTGCCGTATGGCGGTCTTCTCGCGGCGAACTTGCAGGCGGGAGAGACAATCCTGATCAGCGGTGCTACTGATAACTTCGGCAGTGCGGCCGTCGCCGTCGCCTTGGCGATGGGGGCGAGATGCGTCGTTGCGCCGGGTCGGAACGAAAAGACGTTTAAGGATCTGACGCGTCGTTTTGGCGCTCGTCTCCGACCTGTGAAGCTCTTGGGCGACGAGGAGGATGACCAAGAGCGGATGCGGCAGGCGGCACCGGGCCCGATCGACTGCGTGCTAGATATCCTGCCGCCCTCGGTTAGTACGACGACGGTACGCGCCGCCATCATGACGGTGCGACCTTACGGGAGGGTTGTGTTGATGGGGGGTGTCGGGATGCTAGGAGGCGCTGGGCTGGAATTGCCCTATCCGTGGATCATGAGAAATTGCATCACCTTACGTCTGGACTTTAGACTAAAGGTGAGCGATCGCGCCGTTGAGTGGCTAGGGAAAAATGGAACAGGTGAAAGTCCAGGATGCAATACCTGCGATCGCTCGCTGCTAACGTTAAGAGTGGGCTTTGCTCCTGGTGAACTGCCCACCCTGTTGCGATCGCCACCGCCTCATGGGGGGTACACCATCGCTGTGTCTGGCACAGACATTTGATACTCTACCTTCAACCATAACTGTGCGAGAGATTTATTATTACATTGTCATTCCTGGCTTTCGCACTGAACGAGTTAGTTTAATTACTACTCTCTTAGATACAAAAACCTATTCTACTCTGGAAATCGTTGGGCTTTATGGTCAACGCTGGGACATTGAATTAGATTTAAGGCATCTAAAAACCACCTTGGGAATGGATATTTTACGATGTAAAACACCTTCAATGGTTCGCAAAGAAATTTCCGTTTACTTGCTTGCCTACAATATACTTCGTGGTTTGATGTGGTCGGCAGGTACCACTTACCGTACTCCTCCGTTACGCCTATCATTGCAAGGTACTTGCCATCATTTAAATAACTTTATTCCCGAATTGTTAGCCGCAGCTTCAACAAAACGTCAGCGAATTTATCGTACTTTACTAAAAGTTATTGCTCACAAGCCTGTCAGCGTAGACGCGAAGCGGCTTGTCGTCAGACATCGCCCCGGAAGAAGTGAAGCACGGGTTCGTAAACGCCGCCCGAAAGCTTACCCTTTAATGACGAAACCACGGCATGAATTACGTAAGCAATTGCAAACTGCTTAAACCACAAGCCTTTGGGCTTTTCTTAATGCCATTCGAACCAGAACCAATAGAGCAAATCTGCTCCGCCTGGTAGTAAGCGTAATTGATAATCCGGCTTCGATGCTTGCTCAAATATGCACAAAAATTCTTCTTAGCTTGTTTTTTTGCTAAATCAACAAATAAAGCGCTCGCTACGCCAACTTTACCAGTCCATAGGAAGTTTTCTGCAAGCTTTTGTCGCTTAACAGAGCCACCAACTTTGTAAAGATTTTCTCGCAAATGATACCAATCAAGGATCTCCAGGCGAGTTGATGAACAGCCAATTTCACTAAATAATTTCCACACACCATCATGTCCATCCCCCAAGCAGACTGTCGTCCTTTATTTGTGCCTGTTGTTTCTTCGATAAAAAAAAGGCAATTTTGGGACTGACGTATTCCAGCATTTGCGATTCCTTCCAAGGTTTGTAACTCAGATGGTGATGTATTTTTATACAGAATCACCGCGATTTCTTTGACTGCTGCTTGTAACCGTTCTTGTTCTTCCGGGGTCATGGCTATGCTTCCAGTCAGTATTGTCTTATCCCCATACTACACTCCTTAATCAGTATTTCTGCAAAAATGGGATGCTCCCTGGCTCCCTCAAGTACCTTTCACCCCTGCAACACAGGTTGCTCAGTATTTTTCTTTACTATCGGAAAAGCTACGCTGAAGGTTCTCAGTGGAGACAGGTTAAAGGGTCAATAGTTATTTGAGTAAAGAGGATCGGGTTGAGATGAAAAAACTAGAAATTGCTCCCCAAGAGATGATGCTCAATTTGATCGGTGGATTTTGGATTGCTCGATCAATCTATCTTGCTGCGAAGTTAGGGATTGCTGATGTGTTTGACGATCAGGCGAAAACGATCGCTCAAATTGCCGCAGAAACAAAAACCGAACCGCAATCGCTCTATCGACTTATGCGTGTGGCAAGTGTCAGCATATTTACCGAAGTCTCAGATCAATGTTTTGCACTGACTCCTTTAGCTGCAACGCTACAAAGCAATCATCCGAACTTAATGCGGTCTGTTGCGCTCGCGCAGATGGGATACGCGCACTCTTTGGGCTGGAGTCATGGCATACATAGCTTGAAAACCGGGGAGATTACGTTTGATGCTGTCGCAGGTATGTCGGCTTGGAATTATTACGCTCAAAATCCCGAAGATGCTCAAATGTTCTCGCAGTCGATGACCGATTTAGGACGTGAGGGCACACGAGCGGTTGCTGCCAGCTATGACTTTTCCCAATTCAAGACAATCGTCGATGTTGGTGGAGCGCAGGGCAGCTTAATTTCTGCCATTGTGCAGTCGTATCCCCATCTCAAAGGAATTCTATTTGATCTGCCCGAAATCATTGCCAATGTCAGTGTAGACGACAAGATTCAACCCGTTGCTGGAAATTTCTTTGAGTGTGTGCCATCAGGTGGTGATATTTACCTGATGCGCCGGGTCATTGTCGATTGGGATGATGAAAAGTCCTCACTCATTCTCCAGAACTATCATTGAGCGATGCCAGATCAGAGCAAGTTGCTCCTGGTCGAAAGCATTATTCCACCGGGTAACGAACCCGATCCAGCAAAGTTTATTGACATGATCATGCTGCTGATGGCAGGTGGACGGGAACGGACTGAGGCGGAATATCGATCATTGTTGCGATCAAATGGTTTTGAACTGACGCGAGTGATTCCGACAGGCATAAAATCTATGACGACCCTAACCGCTTTTGCAATTCTTTCTGGGATCTTTTGGACAGTTGCATACTTGTTGATCATTCAGCGCTCAATTCAAGATAAAAGCGTTGGAATGCCAGGGGAAGCGCATCTAATTTTGTAGCTAAAATGACAGATTATTTTGCACAATTGTGGGATTAGAAAAAATATTTAAGCATTAAAGACATTCAGTAATAGGCTAATAATCAAAGCATCTATCTAGCATCAGGGGCAGTCTCATGGCATCAGGTTTAAAATCTCCAAAATCAACGATTAAAACCTCAAAAAAATTGAGTATAGCCAATGCGCTAGCACTAACAGAACAGATGGAATTAATTTTTAGCGAAATAGAAGACCCTCGTGTAGAAAGAACCCGTGTCCATTTGTTAACAGATATTTTAATAATTGCAAGACTATCAGTGATTGCAGGAGCCAATGGATGGGAGGACATAGAAAATTATGGATTGAGTAAATACGAATGGTTGGAGCAGTTTTTAGCTTTACCTGAAGGTATTCCAAGCGCAGATACATTCCGACGAGTCTTTGAACGCATTAACCCAAAGGTATTTGAGGGATGTTTTAGACGTTGGGTAGAATCAATAGTTGAGACAGTAGGGGCTTTGTGATTCCCATTGATGGTAAGACTCTCAAAGGTTCTTATGATCGGACATTGGGAAAAACAGCTTTACATCTAGTCAGCGCATGGTCGAGCGAGTACCGCCTTGTTTTGGGACAAGTGAGAGGAGCTGACAAATCAAATGAAATTACTGCAATTCCTGCATTATTAGAATTATTAGATATCGCAGGATGCATTATTACAATTGATGCAATGGGTACACAAATCGCAATTACATCTCAAATTTTTAATGCTAAAGCTGATTACATTTTAGCGCTTAAAGGTAATCATCCTACACTTTATACACTAGTTTTAGACTGGTTTCTTGC
Source organism: Nostoc sp. (assembly GCF_036919595.1). GTDB lineage: Bacteria > Cyanobacteriota > Cyanobacteriia > Cyanobacteriales > Nostocaceae > Nostoc. The sequence continues at coordinate 4,367 of NZ_JBALCO010000199.1, forward strand.
ACGCTTGGCTTTTGGGTTTGAAGGGATTACCAATAGTTCCGACGAACGGGTAGAAAAAGGTGGTCACCGTACTGAAAAGCGACAAGTGTGGTGTGTTCCCGTTTCTCAACTACCACCTCTACATAATCATTCGGATTGGGCCGGGCTGAAATGTTTAGTTATGGTTGTGCGGGTGCGACATTTGTGGAATAAAACAACTCGTGAAGTGCAATTTTATCTAACTAGTTTAGACTGCAATGCTCATAAATTAGGGCAAGCTATCCGTCTCCACTGGGGCGTTGAAAATGGATTGCATTGGAGTTTGGACGTTACGTTCAATGAAGATGCTTGCCGCGTCCGTACTGGCCATGCTCCAAAAAACTTGTCGTTGCTGCGACGTATAGCACTTAATGCACTAAATTTAGAGCGATCGCTCAAGCGTAGTAATCGTCAAAAATCAAATCGAGCCGCTATGGATAACAACTATATGTTGACGATTCTTGCTGCTTGTTTATCACACCATCATGATCCTTCAAATGCTTCTTGTCAATAGGGTTTGAGATGCGCTTACCCTGGTAACTAATATCAAAAGTAAAAAGGAGAACAATCACTATGTCAACTACAGAAAACAAAGTTATTGCGATCGCCTTAGCAGCAGCGATATTGGTGAAGCGATCGCTAAGTTACTTGCTTAAAAAGGTTTACAGGTTGTATTAGGGGCACGGCGCACCGATCTACTTGCAGCATCGCCCGTGCTATTGCTTTTGCGATCAAGCAACTCGCAGATGTGGATGTCAGTGAGATTGTTGTTCAACCGATCAGACGAGGCGATTAAGCAGCCGATTTGATTAAAGCTGTCGCCTAATATCACTACGCATTTATCTAGTCAATAGCAAGTCAATGTTCATCAGGGATAGTTCTAAGCTAATCAGCATTTAAGCTGCAATATAGCTAAAATTACCTTTATGTTTGATGTTCCGATGCCACTTAATCACTAACTCGCCTTGATTCAACAGCTTATCTAGCAGTGATTGTAATTCATCTACTGATTTAAATAAGCGATGAGCAATGCGATTTTGTGAGATGGGGAAGCAGGGGAGGCTCTTGAGGCAGGGGGGGTAAAGGGGAGGAAGAGACTAAGTATATTTTAGAGTATTTTAGTAGCAAAAATACTATTTAATCTTTGCTTCCCCTGCCCCTCTACTCCCCCTGGGAAATAGTAAGTTTTGGCTTCAAAATAACGCAGAGATAATGTTACATCTGCGATGCCAATGGATTGCTAAAAGTTGGCACAATTTTTGTGGCTCTATTTTTAATTCTTTCCTTAAACCTAGCAGTGCTTGAGAATTTTATACTTAAATTCTCTCTTTTTGAAATTTTTAGTCGCAATCAATACTAAATAATTAAGCTTAATTATCATCAAATTAGATGCTATAGGAATCATATTTGATTCCTGAAAAGAACTACGAGATAATACGGAGAGGGATATCTGTCAAACAGTGAACAATGATGAACCAGCATCTACAAACCGCGATACCTTCGGTGATGCGAAACACTTTACCGGACTGAGTGATTGTCAAGCACGGGACGTCAAAAAGTTAAACTTCCATTTCAATGCCAGTTTCACCGCCTTAAATATTGCCAAGCTCAATGCTCATCAACAGCAGTCGGGTCAAAAACCCTTTGTCTTTTCAATGGCTAGTGTCAAGCGACGCGCACTCAATGACCATTTGCTAGACACCTTTATTTCAACGTTAGGACTTTCGCCAACTGTAATTAAATCCCATCCTAACTACCAAAACCTAGGAGCTTACGGCGTTATTGCTGCCTAATTTTGTCCGGAGTATTGTATAAGTAAAGCTTGATGTTGAGCGATGTTATGAATCGACTATTTAGCGACTTTATTTTAAAATGTGTTAAAACTGAAGGAATTCACAATTATTTTGAAATTGGTGTAATTGGTTACGATACTACTATAGGGATTGTCAACCCACTTACAGGAACTTTAGCTCAGGAATGGATAAATTTTATTGATCTTTTTGAAATTAATCCTTTACGTTTAGAAGAGAGGAAAAAGAAGATACCTGATGGAACAGGCGGTATCATCGAAACTACTATCAAGTTTCCTGTCTGGTTTGACCCTATTGCTGAAGGTGGAGCGCCAATATGTTCTGCATTGGAGACAGCTTAGAATGTCCTGAATTACTGGTGTGCAACTCATGCAGATGCCTATCCACCCCTCTTTGTCCACATTACTGCTATATGAGATTAAAAAAAATGGATAATTGGACGAATTAGAAAATTTTATTAGCTCAAAAAAACAAAGTTTGGTTGTGGGTATACCCCATAAGAAATTGTACAAACATTATTTACTATATATGATTAAGACTTACGCACACTCTATGAGTCTTGGCGATGTTGGCATCTTTGCGGTTCAATAAATTAAGCTTTTTAGCGATTTTTGCGTAAGTCCTAATAATTTTGTATACTTTTAGTTACTAATTTTCTCTGAAAAAAAAACAATAAATGCTTGAGGCAATAAAAATATGGCAATTATAAATGGGAAGAATTTTCAAGTAGATTGCTCCTACGAAAACTATATTTACAATTTTAGCGAAACATCGCTAATTCATCAAATATTTGAAACTCAAGTTCTGTATTCTTCCAATAACATTGCGATAGAACTGGAAGCTCAATGTATTTCTTATCAAGAATTAAATCAGCGTGCCAACCAACTTGCTTATCATTTACAAGTATTAGGAGTGCAAGCTGATATTATCGTTGGTTTGTGTTTAGAACGTTCTTTAGAACTCATTATTGCTATACTAGCTATCCTAAAAGCAGGTGGTGCTTATCTTCCTATTGACCCCAATTATCCAGCAGAGCGTACCAGTTTCATGCTGGATAATTCCCAAGTTTCTATATTATTAACTAAAAGTCATCTCTGCAAAGGTTTGTCATTACAAACTACATATCGCTTTTGCTTGGATAATTATGAAGAAGCGCTCGCCCAAAATCCGACAACCAATCCCCAAAGCGAAGTTACTCCAGACAATCTAGCATACGTCATCTACACCTCTGGTTCAACAGGTAAACCCAAAGGTGTGGCAATGCCTCACCGTCCGCTTGTCAACTTAATTGCTTGGCAGTGGCAAAATTCAACAGTCGGTTCTAGTGCTAAGACACTCCAATATACTCCTATTAGTTTTGATGTCTCCTTCCAGGAAATCTTTGCTACCCTCACCACAGGCGGTACACTGGTTTTGATTTCCGAACAAATGCGCCGTGACCCTATTAGGCTGCTAAAATTTCTCAACCAAGCAGGTATTGAACGGCTGTTTTTACCGTTTGTGGCACTGCAACAGTTAGCGGAAGTAGCACAGATGGAAACAATCATACCGATTAGTTTATCTGAGGTGATTACTGCTGGGGAACAATTACGCATCACAACAGCGATCGCACATTTATTTAGTCAGTTAACTAACTGTAGTTTGCACAACCATTATGGTCCGTCTGAAACTCATGTAATTACAGCCTTGAGGTTGAGTGGTTCACCGCAAGATTGGCCAATTTTGCCAGCAATAGGACAACCAATTGCTAACACCCAAATACATCTGCTAGATTCACACTTACAGCCTGTGCCTGTTGGAGTTCCTGGCGAGTTATATGTTGGTGGTGTCAGTTTAGCAAGAGGATATTTCAACCGTCCTGACTTGACAGCAGAAAGATTTATTGTCAGTCCTTTTGACAAATGCGAGCGCTTGTATAAGACAGGTGACTTGGCAAAATATCTTGCCGATGGCAATATTCAGTATTTAGGACGGATAGATCAGCAAGTAAAAATTCGTGGCTACCGGATTGAGCCAGGAGAAATTGAAACTGTACTTGAACAATATCCTCAAGTACGGCAGGCAGTAGTAATTACACGAGAAGATGTACCAGGTGAACAGCGTTTAGTCGCCTATGTGGTTGGTAATAGGGATGCCCCAGCAATTTCTCTAACTGAACTGCGGCAATTTTTACGGACACAGCTACCAGAGTACATGATACCGAGTGCGATCGCGCTAGTAGAAAAACTGCTACTGACTCCTAGTGGTAAGGTTGACCGCAATGCCCTACCTGTACCAAGCTACGAAACTAACCAAGAGAATTGGGTTGCTCCTCAAACCCCGGCAGAAATGGCACTAGCAAATATTTGGGCTGACATTCTCGGCTTAAAGCAAGTAGGAATTTATGATCATTTTTTGGATTTAGGAGGACATTCACTTCTAGCAACTCAGGTAATTTCTCGTATTCGAGATGTTTTTCAAGTCGAGTTGCCTTTGCGTTGTCTACTGGAGTCAGCAGCAATCGCTGATCTTACAAAGCTTATAGAAACAGATAGGCAACAAATACGAAGTACACAGATTCTCCCTATTCAACCAGTAGGACGCGACGCTAACTTACCTTTGGCATTCGTACAGGAGCCATTGTGGTTTCTGGATCAGTTAGTACCAAATAATCCCTTCTATAATGTCCCAGAAGCCTTTTGCCTCAATGGTTTCTTGAATGTTCAAGCTTTGGAGCAAAGTTTCCAAGAAATTATCAACCGTCATGAAATTATACGTACTACCTTTAAAGCTGTGGATGGGCAACCTATACAAGTGATCCATCCATCTCCAACCTTTAAACTACCTGTAATAGATTCAACAACACAAGAAAGCCAAGTTTGGGAATTAATTATCCAAGAGGCTAGACGCTCCTTTGATTTATCTGAGGATCTCATGCTGCGTACTGCACTCTTTAAGCTGAGTGAAACGGAGCATTTTCTTTTGATCAACTTGCATCATATTGTTTGTGATGGTTGGTCAATCAACGTATTATTGAAGGAACTGGGGACTCTCTACACTGTCTTTGCATTAGAACAGACTTCTCCCCTGTCAGATTTAACTATTCAGTATGCTGATTTTGTGGTGTGGCAACGACAGTGGTTGCAGGGTGAAATCCGAGAACATCAGCTTGCCTATTGGCAACAGCAATTAAATGGTCTACCACCCATAGTGTCATTACCAACAGACTTCCCCCGACCGCTAGTGTCAACCTATCGAGGGGCACGTCACTTCTTGAGTTTATCCACACCTGTAACCAAAGAACTTCAGGAATTGAGTCGTAGAGAAGGGGCTACCTTATTTATGACACTGCTAACCGCCTTCCAAACATTACTATTTTACTATACTGGACAAGACGATATTGCGATTGGATCACTCGTTGCTAATCGCCATCGCCCGGAACTAGAAAAGATGCTAGGGTTCTTTGCCAATACCATCGTCCTGCGAACAGACTTATCTGGTTGTCCTAGTTTTCGGCAGTTGCTACACCGAGTTCGAGAGGTGACTTTAGAAGCTTATGCTCATCAGGACTTACCATTTGAGGAACTGGTGCAAACATTACAACCCGATCGCACTCTCAACCATAACCCACTGGTTCAAGTTGTATTTAACTTGCAGAATACGCCCAGATGCACTTGGGAAGTGCCGGGTGTAACGTTAACTCACCTGCCCTTTGATAATAAAACTGTCAAATTTGATTTGTTTTTGGAATTAACTGAAACACCAACTGGTCTAGTAGGTTACTTCGAGTATAGTACCGACTTATTTGCAGCGACTACGATCGCCCGCATGGCTGAACATTTCCAAAAACTATTAAAGGATATCGTTGTTAACTTAGATGCGAAAGTTTCAGATATTTGCTTGTTAAGTATAGCCGAACAACAACAATTCAATACATGGAATCAGACCCAAGGAGATTTTCCTCAAGAATGTATTCACCAGTTGTTTGCAGCCCAAGTAGAGCAAACACCAGATGCGATCGCTATTGAATTTGCAGGACAACACCTGACTTACCGAGAATTGAATCAGCAAGCAAATCAACTAGCACATTATTTGCAAACCCTTGGTGTTAAACCAGATGTTGTTGTCGGTATTTGCATTGAGCGATCACCCCAGATGGCGATCGGACTTTTAGGAATTCTCAAAGCAGGCGGGGCTTATTTACCACTAGATCCGGCTTATCCTCAAGAACGTTTAGCATTTCTGCTCAACAACTCACAAGTGTCGGTACTATTGGCACAGCAGAATCTAATCGAAAAAGTAGCAACACCTAACATACGGATAGTTTACATAGACAGTGAGTGGGAAGCGCTCGCCCAAAATCCGACAACCAATCCCCAAAGCGAAGTTACTCCAGACAATCTAGCATACGTCATCTACACCTCTGGTTCAACAGGTAAACCCAAAGGTGTGGCAATGCCTCACCGTCCGCTTGTCAACTTAATTGCTTGGCAGTGGCAAAATTCAACAGTCGGTTCTAGTGCTAAGACACTCCAATATACTCCTATTAGTTTTGATGTCTCCTTCCAGGAAATCTTTGCTACCCTCACCACAGGCGGTACACTGGTTTTGATTTCCGAACAAATGCGCCGTGACCCTATTAGGCTGCTAAAATTTCTCAACCAAGCAGGTATTGAACGGCTGTTTTTACCGTTTGTGGCACTGCAACAGTTAGCGGAAGTAGCACAGATGGAAACAATCATACCGATTAGTTTATCTGAGGTGATTACTGCTGGGGAACAATTACGCATCACAACAGCGATCGCACATTTATTTAGTCAGTTAACTAACTGTAGTTTGCACAACCATTATGGTCCGTCTGAAACTCATGTAATTACAGCCTTGAGGTTGAGTGGTTCACCGCAAGATTGGCCAATTTTGCCAGCAATAGGACAACCAATTGCTAACACCCAAATACATCTGCTAGATTCACACTTACAGCCTGTGCCTGTTGGAGTTCCTGGCGAGTTATATGTTGGTGGTGTCAGTTTAGCAAGAGGATATTTCAACCGTCCTGACTTGACAGCAGAAAGATTTATTGTCAGTCCTTTTGACAAATGCGAGCGCTTGTATAAGACAGGTGACTTGGCAAAATATCTTGCCGATGGCAATATTCAGTATTTAGGACGGATAGATCAGCAAGTAAAAATTCGTGGCTACCGGATTGAGCCAGGAGAAATTGAAACTGTACTTAACCAATATCCTGCGGTTAAGGAAACGGTTGCAATAGTCCGCGAGGATCAGCCTGGTGAAAAGCACTTAGTTGCCTATCTTTGTCTTAAGCAACAAGAGTCTGAAGATAATTCTTCAGCTACATCGCAAACTGGACAACTACAACAGTATTCTCTCCCTGAAATAACCACTCAAAACAAACTTGCTAATAACTTTGAAGACGAACAGACAGTTAATCTTGTCAATCTATTACCACAACTTCGTGCTTTTCTCAAACAAAAACTACCTGAGTACATGATTCCTGCTGCCTTCGTCGCTATGGAAGCTCTACCAATTACGCCTAGTGGCAAGGTTGATCGCCGAGCATTGCCTGTACCAAACAGAGTTAGACCTAATTCACAGGAAGCTTTTGTTACCCCTCGTAACTATGTTGAACAGCGATTAGCTGAGATCGCAACTCAAATTTTGGGACTGGAACAAATTGGAATTCATGACAACTTTTTTGACTTGGGAGGATACTCTCTGTTGTTAGCCCGGATGCTTTTGCAGGTACAAAAAACATTCCAGATCGAGTTATCCTTACAAAATATTTTCATAGCTCCCAGTATTGCAGAACTATCTAAAATCATTACAGCAATAAAAGCTGGAGATGAGCCAGCATTAACTATTCATCCTACCTTCGATCTACAAGCTGATGCTATTTTAGATCCAACAATTAACTCTAAAACTGCATCACTTGAATTAGTTTTTGAACCAGTCAATGTTTTGTTAACTGGTGCAACAGGCTTTTTGGGAGCTTTCTTGCTTCACGAATTACTTGAACAAACCCAGGTGAAGGTTCATTGCTTAATTAGGGCTAATAATATTCAAGAAGGTAGCCAACGCATCAAAACCATACTGGAATCTTACAAACTTTGGAATCAAAATAGAAGCTTCAGAATTATTCCTGTTATCGGCGACATATCGCTACCACTACTAGGCTTACCGTCTGAACAATTTAAAATTTTGGCAGAAACTATCGATACTATCTACCACAACGGTGCATTAGTTAACTTCGTTTATCCATACTCTGTGCTAAAAGCTGCAAACGTTTTAGGTACACAAGAAGTTCTGAGATTAGCAAGTCGAACTAAGATTAAACCAGTTCATTTCCTTTCTACCGTTGGCGTTTTTTCACCGACTGCCTATACTGAAACGCAAGTCATTTTAGAACAGGAAGCTGATCGCCCACATGGTCTCTACGGTTACACACAAAGCAAATGGGTTGCAGAAAAATTAGTTACACTTGCTTCTGAGCGAGGAATTCCCACAACTATCTATCGTCCCACTTGGATAGAAGGACACAGTCAAACAGGAATTTGTAACCGTCCCGACTTTTTACGCAGCCTGATCAAGGGCTGTATTCAACTAGGATTAGCACCTGATTGGAATATGCCAGTAGATATTGTTCCTGTTGATTACATCAGCCGTGCGATCATCCAGTTATCAAAAGAAAAAGCTCTTAATAGAAGAATATTTCACATCTCTAATCCTCAATCAATCTCATGGAATCAGCTTGTTAACTGGATACAGAATTTTGGCTATTCAATTCAACAGATTCCTTTTGAGGATTGGCTTTATAAAGTCATATTTATTGTTCCAAATATGCCAGAAAATGCTTTATACCCTTTTTTATCTTTCTTATCTGAAAAGCTTCCAGAGCAGCAACAATCAATTTCTGAAGTCTATTTTCAACCAAAATCTCTGCAATTTGATACTCACAATACAGTTAGTGGGTTAGTAGGTAGTAATATTACCTGCCCACCTGTGGACAATAAACTACTCAATACTTACTTCTCCTACTTTATTCACTCTGGTTTTTTGGAATCTCCTCTTTTTGACTAAGTACAGCATTTCATAACTCCGTGACGAATTGAATGACCGTAATCCTTGCAGGAGTCGTGAAAAATATAGATAAGGAAACGAACCGCCATCTCTGCGAGAGGCTTTTGCCAACGCGCAGCGTCTCCAAGAGTTGAACGCCAAGAACGCAAAGGGAAGAAAAAAGAAAGAGATAGACATCTGGTGAAATTAAATATGCATTATCCAGTAGGGTGCAGCCCTGACACGCGACAATTTAAATCAAACCAAGCACATAAGAATACTTGGGCGTTTCAGTTGCTGTATTAAATAATTAGAAAGCAAGTTATGCTTGATTTGATAAATAGTTTGACCAGTTGTATAGGCTAAATTGGCTACTAAGTAGATACTGACAATAATCTAATAAAGTCACTCTTCAACGTAGTAGAGGTCGAATAAACATGATGGGAGGTTTAAGGCTTTTCGATAAAAAACGAATATGTTATTTTGTTGAAAGAGGAAATGCAGAAACATTTTATTAACAGCTGAAACAGCTACATAAATTTGTTGTGCAAGAATGGTTAGATTTAGGAAACAGTCTCGAAGACGAGAGCATGATCCGAAAATAATCATTTTTCTAGATAATGCTAGTTACCATAAACGTAAAGATATTTGTGGCGAGATTGAAAAGAATTTCCCGAATATTATTTGAGAATATCTATCCGCTTATAGTCCTGATTACAATCTAATCGAATTATAGCAGTCGCCATCTCAGTTAGGACGTAGGATATATAGAGAAGTGATTGATTTGTGCATTCCTATGGCAAACCCTTACAGTTATGACCTA
>NZ_JBALCO010000200.1:0-11510 GCF_036919595.1 Nostoc sp.
CATCAACTGAACCTATTGCAGAACTGGAAAGTTCAAAAATTGAAGTTCAACCATTACTTCGAGAAAACGAAGTAGAACAATCAAAATCTTTTGATATTACATCAACTGAACCTATTGCAGAACTGGAAAGTTCAAAAATTGAAGTTCAACCATTACTTCGAGAAAACGAAGTAGAACAATCAAAATCTTTTGATGTTACATCAACTGAACCTATTGCAGAACTGGAAAGTTCAAAAATTGAAGTTCAACCATTGCCACTACCTGCTAATCAACCATTACTTCGAGAGAACGAAGTAGAACAATCAAAATCTGCTGATATTACATCAACTGAACCCATTGCAGAACTGGAAAGTTCAAAAATTGAAGTTCAACCATTACTTCGAGAGAACGAAGTAGAACAATCAAAATCTGCTGATATTACATCAATTGAACCTATTGCAGTACTTGAAAGTTCAAAGGTTGAAGCTCAACCATTGCTTCGAGAGAACGAAGTAGAACAATCAAAATCTGCTGACATTACATCAATTGAACCTATTGCAGTACTTGAAAGTTCAAAGGTTGAAGCTCAACCATTGCTACTAAATGCTAATAAATCAGTACCTTGGGAGAGTGATGTAAAACAATTGAAATATTTTGATATTACATCACCTGAACCTATTGCAGCACTTGAAAGTTCAAATGTTGAAACTCAACCATCGCTATTACCTGCTAATCAACCATTAACTGAATTGCAGCAATTTGGTGGTAAATTTTCTGCTTTATTGAAGCAATTTCCTAATTACTTAGGTAGATTTTCCACCGAATACCAACTGCCGATTATTTGTTTTGCTACAATTATTGCAGCAACTATTGCAGTTAAGATAGTTATAGCTGTATTAGATGTAGTAAATGAAATTCCGCAGGTAAATCGAGCTTTTGAGTTGACTGGAATTGGTTACTTAACTTGGTTTGTTTTCCGATATCTACTCAAGGCTTCTACTCGGCAAGAATTAGCTGCACAAATTAGTTTTATCCAAAAAGAAATTGTTGAGGGACAAGATTCGTAAGTTGTTATGTCTTCATATTTGCTTTCTTTCATAGTTAAAGAAGGCATAGGGCAAACGCATTCATACTACCTAAAAACTTTCGTAACAAACTTACTTATGAAAGTTGACTTTGGTGTATGTAACTGCTATCGATGGGAGCAAAACACCGTCTTGGCTTTCCCGGTCGATTATTTGACAGACTGTACTGAATACAGTATTGGTTTACCTGGATAGAAAATTGTTGATCTTGGCATAGGTACAGGAACGGGTGCATCTCACTTTTGCAAATATACCCGGTGATTATAAATCGTGGCTACACAAACTTTTGTTTGCCTACGAGGACTCCAGAAATTTTAAACTTAAGACTGCGCTAACGGGAAGGCGCTTTGCGTCTACGTGACGCAGACCGCTAAGACGGGGCCGATCTCACCTGTTCCCTATTACCTTTCACGTTAATCTCATCGCTACACTACCCGCATGGGCTGGTAAACCTTCAGCATGAGCAAGGGTAATTGCTGCTTTTCCTATCGCTTGTAATGCTTGTTGGTCACATTGCAAATAGGTAATTCGTTTCATAAAATCATAAACACTCAGACCGGAAGCAAAGCGAGCTGAACGCGAGGTTGGTAAAATATGGTTGGGGCCACCAACATAATCGCCGATCGCTTCTGGAGTATATTGTCCTAAAAATATGCTCCCCGCACACCGAATCTGTTTAGCCAAAAGTTGCGCTTCATCTACGCATAATTCTACGTGTTCTGGTGCTAATTGATTTAAAAGAGGAATACTTTCCGCGAAGTCATTGACAATAATTACCGCACCATGTTTCTCCCAACTTTGAGTCGCTACTGTTTGGGTAGGTAAGGTTTGGAGAATCCGCTCAACAGCTGCGATCGCATCTTTGGCAAAACTTTCCGAATCAGTGATTAAAATAGATTGGGCGCTGGGGTCATGTTCTGCTTGTGACAGCAAATCCCAAGCAATCCACTCTGGATTATTTTTATTATCTGCCACTACCAAAATTTCCGAAGGACCGGCAATACTATCAATCCCTACTTTTCCAAATACCTGGCGCTTGGCTTCCGCCACATAAGCATTACCAGGCCCAACAATTTTATTCACAGGAATTAAAGTTTCTGTACCGTAGGCGAGGGCGGCCACTGCTTGCGCTCCACCAATACTATATATCTCGGTAACACCTGCTACCTGAGCAGCTGCTAATACGGCGGGGTTGATTTCTCCACCAGGCATGGGTACGGTCATCGCTATTCGCTCTACTCCGGCAATTTTTGCGGGTAAAGCATTCATTAATAATGAACTGGGATAGCTGGCTCGTCCTCCGGGTACGTAGATACCTATCGTTTCTAAAGCTATCCAATTTAAGCCTAGTTTTACTCCAAGTTCATCCGTATATGCGATATCTTGGGGTAGTTGTTGACAATGGAAAGCAGTAATTCGCTTTGCCGCTAATTCTAACGCCTGTTGTACTTCTAGGGGACACTGGGCAGCTTGTTTAGCAATAAAACTTTCACTCAGACGAAAAGAATCAGGACTATAGTGATCAAAACGAGTTGTATATTCCTTGACTGCTGCATCACCACGGGCTTTCACATCAACAATAATATCTTTAACTGTACCACTGACATCAACTGTTGCTTCTGTGCGATCGTTTACAAGTGCATTGAATAGAGTAGAAAAATCTTTATCGGTTATTTTTAATAGCTGCATGATAGTTGGATGAGTTGACATTCATCTTTTAGTTTAACTTTGTGATAGCTAAAATTTATTAATCACCTGCCAGCATACACTGCGATCGCATGAGGAATAGGTCGATTAGTAGTAATCACAGTTCTCAAGGCTGCGGGTGAAATGGATTTGTAGACATGGGCTTCAGGAATTTCTTTATCTCCGTAGTGGAAGATGTAAATGCCATCTACAAACAGCAATTCTGCTTGAATAACTGGAGATTTTCTCAGAGGTTAAGTAATACCCTTGTACTCAATCAAAACAACTTAAGTGGAGAAGTCGAGACGTTTACCAGCAATCCTATCTATGCGATCGCCACCCCACAAGTTTTACTCACAACACAAAATCTGCTTGATAAGTTTCTCAATCCCGATATTAAATTGGGTATTTCCCGATCTGTAAGTGATCCTTGGGAGATTATAGTGTCGAGGTATTTCGCAAAGCTGAAACAATTGTACCAGGTAGCTTTTACCTGCTAAATGCTAAAGCTGTAATATTATCAGGGACATTTCCCCAACAAAGGAATAGTCCAGGAGGTAGCATCGTCTACTATCTGCAAGATATCAACAAAGCAGACATCTATTTGGTGTATTACACCAGTGCTTTATGTACTAAACAAATTTCACCAAGTCTACAAGTAGTGGAATTCCCAGATAGCTTAAAAGTCCTTTGATAAATTAAACATATCAATCGTTGCTTCAATTACAGGTTGGGGTTTTATCTTGATGCTTTATTTTAATCAGGTTTTTAGTGAATTGGTATCATTCAAGGGAAAGCTTGTAGCCTTTTTACTATCTGTGGAGGTATATAGAATTCTTTTGGTTAATAAATCCAGTGACAGAGTAAAATAATTGAAAAATTTTTGTCGTATTTTAAAATACGACAAAAATAGTTTGAGAGTGTAGCTGAACTGAAATAGGGTAGTAAAAAAGAAGTGGGAATCTCACACTTGAAAAGTCTGTATGTATATTTTTTTAAAAGTTCCAGCGTGGCGTTCAGGTGATATCTTGATCCCAGCAATCTGCGATCGCAGAATTTCGTCGTTTCACTAGATCAAGCATATTTTGTGCCATGACTACACTTTGGTGCTTTCGCCTTTTGTCTGGTAAGCAAAGTAAAAAAAAACCAAAATGGACAACGTTACTGATCATCGACTCGCAAGCGGTTAAAAATACCTGTACTGCCAGTGCCAAATTTAAAGGGTTTTGTCATTACAAATATAGCAATGGCATCAAACGTCATCTTGCAGTTGATACGCTAGGCTTGCCATTTTTTCCCCACTGCACCAAAGCGAGTGTATCTGATGACCAGGGCTTAATTAAATTACTCAGCAACAACCTTGATTACTTTCGCACTAAACCTGTCAACATTCCTAAGATTAATATCCTGCTTGACCACGGCTATCATCTAGACAAATTCACAACTGAACTATATTAATATTTGTTCTCAGATCATGACCAATATCCGGTTTTACTCGGTATCCAAGCCAAGCAAAGCCGAAAAAGCGGCACAAGGAAAAACTGGATTCGTCGTAATGGCAACTCGATGGGGATAAAGACCGCTCGAATGCTTGGATGGAACGCTGTAAGAGTTGGGTCAAAAACTTTGAAAGAACCTTGACTAATGCCACAGCCAAACTCAATCTCTGTTTCATCAGACTCATGCTTAAAAGGCTAGCGAATCAATAGATGTCAAATGGGTTCTATAAGGAAAACCACAGTAAGGACAAAAGCTAAATTTCAGTGATGTATATTGATTCATCGCACTTAGCGTAACTATTACCTAACCTAGTTCCGCATATAAAACAAAACTTAGACCTGGGCAACAATCAAATATCTTCAAGCGTTGTTCCTGGAGTCCAACAATGGGCACAAAATTAGTTTACAATCTTCTGACACTTTATTCAAAACTACCCCAATTAAGAGTATTTACCTTTGGTGCCGCCATAATAAGGAAAATGGTAGAGTTAAGAACTAACCGATAGCGAGAAATGTAAATAAGATATGGCTGACCAAAAAGATAAAGCTCAAGAAAAAAACCGCCTTGAACAGCTTCAGGAAGAACAAGGTAACACTGATTCTAAACACTCAGGCGGTGCTGGTGCTTCTGGTGGCAATTCAGGTGCAGGTAAATCTGGCACATCAAAAATTTCTGCCACTGGTACACCTGATGATATTGAAAAAATTGATCAGGAGTAAAGCTGACTCCGACGACGAGTCAAGGTTTAGCTGGATCGGTTTTCATTAGGAACTGAACTCAACAATGGTGCATTGAATACCTCATTATTCACTCCACCATTGTTGAGCATCCTCAAGTCAGAAGGCCCACCTCACTGATTTGACTGTTTTTAACTAGGGTTAAAAAGCCTGTATAAGATAAAGCTACCTGGTACAAATCCAGAGTAGTGTTAATCTTGATCTATACCTCATTTTCCGCTCCAATTAAGATGGGTTTGCCCTGGCGGTTCCCTGGAGTTTGAGAGTCTGATATGACTGTAATTGTCCAAACAGGGGAGTGCGGATAGATCCTGATGTTTTTTGAGTAGTTAAAATGGCTTCTGTTTGAACAGGAGTTTCTCGTGTCCCGATGACTAAGTTGATAATTGGCAAAAGTAAGCTCAGTTTGACTACATTTCCTCCTAAATTAGGGTTTGGTGGATTGCGAATAATTACTGTCACTAATGTACCGATATCAGTAGCTAAGGTTTTGATTTGGTCACCGCTGAAATGAGTGGAAATATTTTGAGTTCTGTAATCAAGCTGTGGAACTCCATTCAGAAGTGAATACTTAATGTAAATACCTTCGCCCTGAAGTTCAAACTCATTTGGTCGTTGCACAACAATTGCTTGTGCTGGCTTTGTAGATTTGGTCATCAAAAAAGATACTAATGATGTGGCGGTCAAGCCAGTCACAAAGGTGAGAGCAGTTTTGAGAATTTGACGGCGGGGAAAACTCGCAGACATCTCCTCTAAGTTAGGTTTCATAATTAATAAATCTCAGAAGCTGATAAATCTTATCTTTTCAATTATCTCAAAAAATTCACTGTTTGTATTAAAAAAACATTAAATTTTAGTTAACACTCTTCTATCTTTTATCATGGCTTTATGCGATCGCATAAAGCCACCCTCAGAGAAAACCAATCGTATTTCAAACTTAAAGCTGCGAAGTGGAGTGAAATAGTGCAACTCTTTAAACTGTCACACTACTAATGTAAGTTTTTGGTGGTTGTAGTCACCTTTGGATAATTCTCTGTTACGATGGCGTTGCTTTTACACAAAACTTCCTAATTTATTTACAAAATTTATACAAAATAATTCATCAGTTGATACAATCGAATTGCGGGTTGATACAATGGCATTCTCAGTTGATACAATCGCATTGCAGGTTGATACAATCGCATTGTCAGTTGATACAATGGCATTGCAGGTTAATGCGATCGCATTGTCAGTCGATACAATCGGATTGTGGGTTGATGCGATCGCATTGTCAGACGATACAATCAAATTGCAGGTCAATGAAAAAAACCAGATTGCAATCTGATAAATTTTAATTACAAATTACGAATTACGAATTACGTAGCTTGCTTCTCGCGCCTTGGCGAGTATTAGGAATTAGGAATTGCTCTGCAAGATGCAGGCTTTAACCAAGGACTATGGGGCGTGGTGGTGGGAAGATTTGCTGTCAGGACGACTTCCCCTTTTTCGTTTAGTGCCAAACCAGTAGCTTCTACAATGCGTTCTGGTGTAGTAGTTATTTTACTGGCAACAAATGAGCGATCGCGGTTATCATTGCTTGGATTGAGAGTAATCAAACCTACCTGCACTGCATCATTATTAAGAGCTTCACGCGGATTAGGTGGTAAGCCGCCGCGTCCAGTAATCACAAATTGGCTTTTAGCAGCAGTTTCACCTGTTTGACAACCCTGTGCTAGTTCAGTAGTAATTGATCTGGCTGGCAAGTTAATGAATGTCCGATTAGAGTTATCATGCGGTATGTTGATCCTCACCTGACCATTCAAGGAAGGGTTTGTGCGCGAAATCGCGGTGATATCACTACTAGATAGTCTTGCAGGGTTTAGTTTATTTGGATCGTTAGTTCCCAATAAAGTTTGAAGCTCTTCTCGACTGCGTGGTGTGAATCCAAAAATACTTTGTGCTGTTATGTCTACTTTACCACCTGTACCAGTGAAGGCATTGGCAGTGATGTCGCTATTTTCATTTGGAAGGGCGATGATAAAGCCATTAGGAACATTGATTGTGATGTTACTGCCATTTCCCCCAGCACCTGCAATACCTGCCGTGGCAGATATCTGACTATTGCGACGTAATAGTAATATATCCCGCACTTGTAGTATTATGTTACCGCCATCAACTGATGCTGCCCTAGCATTGAGGGTTGCTTGGTTGTCTAGTAGGATAGAACGAGCCACAACTTCTAAATTGCCTGGCTTGCCAGAGCCGAAATTACTATTAACACCTACCTCAGCTTGATCCTGGATAATTAACTTTCCGGTAGTAATTCTCAAGTTGCCAGTAGATTGGTTATTCTCAGTCCGATTTGTTAAACGGCTTTTAACCGAACGACCTGATATTCCTACTATTTCTTTGCTTACCTCTAAGGATTCTGAAGCATTGACGGTTAAATTTCCCCCCATTGCCTTGACTATTGGCAAGAGTACCCGCAGATATCTGTCCCCCAGCCTGAATAATCAACTTCCCGGTGGTAATCGTCAAGTTTCCAGCGTTTCCACCACCTTCAGTTCGAGTGGTTAAACGGCTATTGACTCCACCATCTAATGATTCTCCACTCACGTCTACTGAGTCTGAGGCATTGATGATTAAATTTCCCCAATTCCCTGTACTTTTAGGACGAGTAACAGTAAATACCTGTGCCCCTTTCTGGACAATAAACTTGCTTGTGGTGATCGTCATGTTTCCAGCATCTCCACTACCTTCGGTTCGAGTGGTCAAACGGCTAAAATCTTGAGGATTTGCTGATTCTCCGCTCACTTGTACAAAGTCAGAGGCATTTATGCTCAAAGCCCCTCCTAGTCCTGTCCCTAGAGTCTTAGCTACTATTTGTGAACCATCAGTGACCATCACCTGCCTACCTTGCACTTGAATATCCCCACCGCCACTGCCACTAGCATTTACAACAGCTCGTTGAGACAGTTTAATATCCCGGAAATTTTGTACACCGTCATATCCTAAAACCCAGCCGCTGTTTGTTGGGTTTAGGTTCACAAAGCCAAGTCCAGCCACACTGCCTAGTTCAATTCGTCCCCCTGCTGCCGTTAGATAGCCACCCTCCAACGCAATATCACTGCCCACGAGTGCTAAAGTTTTACTTGGTTCTACTTGCAAACCGACAATTTCACCATTGCGATCGCTATTAATTGCTTGTGATTGATTGAGGATACTTCCCGGATTACTTCCTAATTGCAAGCCAATAGGAACGCTCACTGTCAGTAAAGGAGTGATTTGAGAATTAGTTGCACTAAATTCTATGCCATCAGCAAATTTCAGACTAGTTGCCGTACTTGCCACAAAAGAACCTTTAATGTCTAAGGAGGCATGGGGACCAAAAATAATTCCGTTGGGATTGAGCAAAAACAGGTTAGCTGTACCGTTAGTACGAATTAAGCCATTAATATCAGAGACTGATCCACCAGTTACCCGACTAATGATATTCTGAATATTCACACTATTTTTAAACAAAGCAACACCGTTAATAGGCACAGAAAATTCCCCAAAACTGTGAAACAAGTTGTTACCCGCTTAGGTTCCTCTTGTGATATTGAGGGTGCTGCCATCTGGTGTAACGATGGAATTATTAGGCAAAGTGCCATCTGGAGTGATTTGAGCAAAAGCGCAATTTGTAGTATTGCAAACACTTGCGCTACAAATCGCAATCCCTATAAACCAGCCCCAACGAACATTTATCTTGGACATTGCACCCCTCTAAGCAAACAGCGATCGCTAAACTTTTGTTTATGTCACACCACTAATGTGGATTGACGGTAGGTTGCAGTCACCTCTGGATAATTCTCAGTTTCAATGGCGGTAGTTTTCCACAAAACTTCCTAATTTATTTACATAAATTTATAGAAGATAATTCCTCAGCCGATACAATCGCATTGCGGGTTGATGCGATCGCATTGTCAATCGATACAATCGCATTGTTAGCCGATACAATCGCATTGTTAGCCGATACAATCGCATTGTTAATTGATACAATCGAATTGCGAGTTGATGCGATCGCATTGTCAGTCAATACGATTGAATTGTCAGTCGATACAATCGAATTGCAGTAGCTTCTATGATGGGTTCTGGTGTGGTAGTAGTTGTTTTGCTGGAACAAATGAGCGATCGCTGCTTAGATTAAGAGTTACTAAATCTATTTGCACTGCATCAGTGTCATTCACCAAATTATAAACTGCTGTATTTATCCAGATATAAAACTACAGCCAATTACCTAGCAGAACGTAGGGTGCCCAAAACATCGGACGTTTGTACTTAGGATTTTGTAAAAGAGCGAGCTGGGCGCGACGAAGTGCTTCAGCTTTAGTCAACTTTTTGTTAGCTAACTCTTGGTAAAATTCATTGATCAACACAGAGGTAGACTCATCATCTAAGTTCCACAAAGAAGCGATGATACTCCGCGCTCCTGCTTGAAAAGCGACACCAGCGATTCCCAACCCAGCCCGTTCGTCTCCAGCAGCTGTTTGACAGGCACTCAGCACAAGCAATTCAATAGCTTCAGGTCGGTTTTGCTCGATAGTTCGCACTAACTGATTAAACTGCTTGACATAAATACGGTCTTTCCAAGCAACAATAAATGTCTCCTCAGCTTTGGAGCTAAACTGACCATGAGTTGCCAGATGAACGACTGGAAAAGACAGAGAATTAATTCGATTCTGCAAAGCTGATCTGGTAAATTCTTGATTGAGAAGTATATTACTAGGTATACCAGCACGGATTTGCTCTAATTCACGCTTCACGTTGGGTAGTGCAGAAAATCCAGAACTTGGTTCACTCAATCCTGCGGCTATTACTTTTAATTCTTTTTGCAATGGTTTGGGTTCAATCAGTTGCAGACCAGGAGTCAGTGCAATGCTATACTTCTCAATCAGATATTGTTTGCCATTATACAAAGCTGCCATCGGGATATTTCGCAACCACCCATCCAGCACAAACACCAAAGTAGGAGTCTGACTTTCAGCTAAAGCAGCTTCAGCGGGTTTAATCAACCAGTTATATACCTTTTGCGACAAAGACTGAATTTTTCGTAATGTATGGGGCTTGGTTAAACTTTCTTGTAGTTGTTTTAAAGTAGTTTGCACTTCATCTTTACTTACAGCAGTAGCATAGTGCAACTAACGTTTTTGCGGTAACTGGAGAATCACCTCCAGTCGGTCTGGCAAAATAAATGGATAAATGACTGTTATTGCCGTTTGGTCTTGTTTTTTACTTTGAATTTGAGCATTCAAACAGGTGTTGCGAAAAAAGTTATCAAGTTCTGCGACTTGCAACAATTCTATTGTTTTGCTGGCTTTTTCAATATTTACTTGATTTGGTTGAGAATTTTCCTCAGGTTGCAAAAGTAAATCTACTAATTCCCGGTATACAGGTTCGACTTCATCCCGAAAGGAAAACTTTACTTCTGAATTGACGGCAGCTAAATCGTTGCGGATATACTGGAGGCTATTGACTGCTTCATTGTAAGCTGCGATCGCACCTTCGGTATCTCCCTTAGCTTTCAACAAACGTCCTAGCTGCCATTGCCATCGATAGCCAATATCTTGAGCATTGATAGCTTGAGCCATCAGTAAGGCTTGCTGAGTAAGGTTTTGGGCATCAGACCATTGTTGAGTTTGTTCGTACACCTCTGCCAAAATACCAAGAGCATAAGATTCTGTTCGTTGGTCTTGCAAACTTCTGGCTTGCTCAATAGCAGGTGATAAAAGTTGGGCAATATTCAACCATGAGGGCGTGTCTGTGCTAGTTTTTTTTTAAATTGCGTTAGACTTTGGGCAAAGTTGATCCGAGCAGAAATTGCTGTGCGACTGGGCGGTAATTCGGCAAGTTGAGTTTGGATTTTGGACGATAACGCTTGCAGGGCATCAAATTTATCAGTTTCCACTAGTAGCCTAAGTTGATTAACTTCAGCTTGAATGCGGGTAGTTGGTGAAGTGGCTATTGTGGCAGCTTTTTGGTAAAACTCCATAGCTGCTGGGACATCTTGTTGAGCGCGGGCTGTGTTGCCTAAACTGAGTAGAATATCTCCTACTGCTTGCTTATCTGGCAAGGATAAAGCTGCTGCTAAACTTTGTTACAATATCTGCCGAGATGTTTCTAAATCACCTCGCCATTAGCAGCGATCACCCTACAAGTCTGCAATCAACCTTGCCTTCCTCAAAAAGAATTGCATCACAGTCTCTTCTCTAGAAATAATATCAACCGTACCTTCCATTCCCAATTTAATAGCACAGAGGTGTTTGTCCCTTAATTAATGGACTTACAGCAGATTGCAGGTTTATGAGGTACAGTAACAACAGTTTGTAAACCAGCTTTTCAAATGCTTGGGATTGACTAAATTGAGTGTGATCGCAATTAAAATATCAAGCATTTTTGCAGTGGTTGGTGAAAACTGACGTAAAAAAGCCTTAAGTTGTGACCACCAGTGTTCAATAGGATTAAAATCAGGAGAATAGGGTGATTGATAAAGAACATTTGCCCC
>NZ_JBALCO010000201.1:0-9149 GCF_036919595.1 Nostoc sp.
GGGGCAAATGTTCTTTATCAATCACCCTATTCTCCTGATTTTAATCCTATTGAACACTGGTGGTCACAACTTAAGGCTTTTTTACGTCAGTTTTCTCCAACCACTGCAAAAATGCTTGATATTTTAATTGCGATCGCACTCAATTTAGTCAATCCCAAGCATTTGAAAAGCTGGTTTACAAACTGTTGTTACTGTACCTCATAAACCTGCAATCTGCTGTATGTGACGCGCACAGGGCGATCGCTAGTTAATAGTACATGAGTATTAATTGAATCCGATTCCGAAAGCTTAGTCAACGCATAAGAAGTCGCTGCAAAAGGAAACACTATTGAAATATTTATGAGAAAATAGGTAGAGGTTGTATTAGATAAATGTTGCTTAAGGTAATGAGATTTACTAAGCTTAATTACTGTCAAGACTTATTAAGTAGTCAAATTAATTATACAATTACCAATTTGGCAGAGCATTTAGAGAGTATTAGCCATGAGGCAATTAACTATTATTTGAAACCCGAAAAGTTTACACCTCGTTTATTATGGGATAACGTCAAAGAGGTAGTTGAGTCTGATGACAATTTACAGAATATTTGATGATAGCGTTTGAGATAAAAGGGATTCTGAAGAAATAGAAATAGTCAGAAGACAATATAGTGGTAACGAACATGGCGTCCTCAAAGGAATTGGTGTAGTAAGTTGTGTATATGTGAATCCTAAAGTTCAAAGATTTTGGGTAATAGATTACCGCATTTTTAATCCAGACGTGGATGGTAAAACCAAGATAGACCATGTGAAATATCTGCTGCAAAACCTTGTGGATCATAAGTTTTTACCGTTTGATACGGTTTTGATGGACACATGGTATGCGGTACACAGTTTAATGCTATATATTGAGAGTCTAGAGAAAATTTATTATTGCCCTTTCAAAAATAATCGGTTAGTTGATGATACATTTGCCACCGAAAAATATCAACGTATTGAATTATTAGAATGGAGTTCTGAAGAGTTAAAATGTGGTAAAATCATAAAAATTAAAGGGTTTCCCGCTCAGAAAAAAGTGAACCTATTCCGGGTTGCTGTTTCTACCAACAGAACGGATTATATCGCCACTAACGATTTATCTCAAAGTTCCACGGATGTTGTACAAGAGGTGTGTAAAATTCGTTGGAAAATCGAGGAGTTTCACCGAGAGATTAAACAACTAACTGGCATTGAATATTGTCAATGTCGTCAAGCTAGGCTTCAAAGAAATCATATTGCTTGTGCAATGTTGGTTTGGATTAGATTAAAAAATTTAGCCGCTCAAACTGGCCAAACTATTTATCAAATCAAGCATAATTTGCTGTCTAATTACTTAATTCAGCAACGAAAACGCCCAAGTATTCCTATGTACTTGCTTTGATTTAAATTGTTGCGTGGCGGCGTGTAGCCCCGCCCGCTATTTGTGCCAGTTGCGTAAGTCCTGGAACTTTCAAAATAGCTTGGGTAATGCCAGCTAATTAATTTTCAACAAGTTAAGTTTAGTTATGACCTAACATCGGCAATCAACTTAATCGGAACATGACCAAGGCTTGCTTGCCAAATCCTTTAGTAAAGGCATATTCAATCTCTGCGGCATTACAAATCTCTGTTAGTTTGGATTTCAGCCCAGGAAGTTCTCTAACCTCAATACAGATATTTACATATATATCTTTAGTTTCCACATGGAATAGTCCAGCATTTATGTTTAAAAAATCGCCTGTTAGCATTGAACAGTAAGTTAAAGATTCAAGCCATTGTGATTTGTACTTCAGTCTAAAATAATTATCGCCTAAATTCTTTTTGAACTTAGATGACTTTTGGTGTGGTTTTGGTTCCGAGAATATACTATTCTCCAACTGCCCAAGAACTTCTATTGTCGTTGCATTAGTTACCCCATTGCTACTACCCTGTTGTTTTAGCTTTCTCTGTTCAACAAAAGACATAGCCAGGATACGGTTCTTATGTCGCTCAAAAGCTTCCTTGTACAGTTCCCATGCTTTTTTGGTAATTGCTGATTGAGATGGCTCAACCATTTTAACGATTTCGCGCCAATCTCCAAGAGTAAATCTAGTGATATTTTCAATAAAAGCGATGAAAATGGCACTATAAATTTTAGCGGGATTCGCACCCCGTAAACCTTGCCTTCTGAGCGTATCAGTAACTAAGTTTAATCTGTAAGTAGAAACAGAAAGGTCAATTTCTGTAAGGGAAAGACTAAAACCCTGTCTAAGTCGGATTCTACTAAAACTTGGCTTTTCAGGATTCTCTTTAGTAGTAAAATCAATCGTTTCACCGCAGCTTGGACAAATAGCTTGGTGATGTTGAATCACCACTCCATCCTCGTCAACTTCGGCATCAAAATTATCTAATTCATCAGTTAGCGGTTTAAAAATATGGGTGCAATGCTCACATTGGATTAAGCCTTTGTTTTGTGTTTCTGATATAGTTTCAGGCAATAAACTCCATTTGCGGGCTTCATCAGGAAGCACATGTTTTTTCCAATTATCGGTAATATCAATGATCACCGCAGTAGGTTTTAAAATGTAAGTTCTTAGAACCCGCCCCAGCATTTGCAGCCAGAGAGTAGAGCTTTCAGTTGGACGGACACAGTAGACGCACTCAATATTAGGGCAATCAAAGCCCTCAGTTAAGATTTCGTAATTAGTAATTACTTGCGTTGTCCCATTGCGAAAACGCTGCAATATTTCTAATCTCTCTTGTGGGGGAGTTTTCCCATCCAAATGTTCGGCACTAATATAATTACGAGAAAATTCCGCAGCCAGGGCACGAGAATGTTCTAAGCTACAGGCAAAAATAACTGTACGAAGATTTCGTGCATATTTCAAGTAATTCTCAAGGATTTCACTAACCCCAATCTGGCTAGTGACCAGGGCAAACGCATCTAAATATTGACGAGCCTGAATCAGGATGAAATACACCAAGACTCGAACTACATAAGGCTTTGAGGAAATTAAATCTCGCTCAAACTGAAAATGATAATCATTAAGAGAAGGAGTTAGAGGCAGCCGACGGCTGCCTGAATTTTCACGGTCAGTTATTCACTCTTCTAGCGTAGGTTTTTTCACAGTCTGATTCTCAATAGTTTTAGATTAATGACTAGGAATCACGAGAAGATCAGCACAAGAAAAACTCAATTTATGCGATCGCCACCAGGAAGGCACGGTTACACCATCGCTAACTAATCAAAGTGACTTTTACAGATGGCGTGAAAAGTCAGGACGGCTGCCCTTCATTGACCGTGGTATTCTCACATTTATCAGAAAGAAGAATTACATTCTTCCAGCTCCTAAGATGAAGCTCAAGCCGAAAATCACAATTGCTGAACATTTTTTGGGAATAGAAGACCCACGAATAGATCGCACAAAGCGGCATAACTTAATCGATATCATAACCATTGCCGTATGTGCAGTGATTTGTGGTGCGGATGGTTGGGTAGCAATAGAGACTTATGGTTGCGCCAAGTATGAGTGGTTAAAAACGTTTTTAGAATTACCAAATGGAATACCGTCACACGATACATTTGCACGAGTTTTTGCACAAATAAATCCGCAACAATTTCAGTCATGTTTTATTGGTTGGATGAAATCCATAAGTAGGATAACTAATGGAGAAGTTGTTGCAATTGATGGAAAAACATTACGTCGTTCTGGCGATGAAAGTAGTGAGCAAAGTGCAATCCAAATGGTAAGTGCTTGGGCAAGTACGAATAAATTGGTGTTGGGGCAAGTAAAAGTAGATGAGAAATCGAATGAAATTACAGCTATTCCAGAATTATTAAAGGTTTTAGAACTGTCTGGATGTATTGTGACAATTGATGCAATTGGCTGCCAGAAAGAAATTGTGAAATTAATCACATCGCAAAATGCAGACTATGTAATTGCGTTAAAGAAGAATCAAGGAAATCTTTATGATGAAGTTGAAAAACTATTCTCTTCAGGGATAGCCACAGGTTTTGAGGGGATTAAATATAGCATATACAAAACAGAAGAAACAGGGCATGGTCGTCATGAAATCCGCAATTACGTAATGTTATCTCAAATTGAATCTCGGCTTAACCCAGATTCAATATGGTCAAATTTTAATAGTGTTGGCATGGTAGAATCTGTCCGTTCATTCAGTGGTGAAACAACAGTTGAAACTCGTTATTTTATCAGTAGTCTTGAGTCAGAGGCTGAAGAGTTTGGTAATTCCATTCGTAGTCATTGGGGAATTGAAAATTCATTGCATTGGCTATTGGATGTTGCCTTAAGAGAAGATGACTGTCGGATTAGAAAAGATAATGCTCCACAGAATTTTGCAATTCTCAGACATATTGCAGTCAATCTCTTAACTCAAGAGAAGCGGGTTAAACGTGGAATTAAAAATAAACAGTTTCTCGCGGCGATGGATAACAAATATTTACTAAGTACTTTAGCGTTAGCTTAAAATAGTACATCAAAACTTGAGTTTAATGTTTTACATAAGAATATATTTATTCTCTAAGTAAATATCTTCTTATGTAGCTCATAATTAAATTATTTTAGTATTGATGATTAGTCATTTAGTTAAATATAAGCTAATTCACATTTTTAAAAATATTTAATTTGTTTTATTTATCATTTTATCAGTTTTTACAATTATCTATGTCATTTTGGAATCTCCCTTAGTTTTTATTAGTAAATAAGATGCGTTTGCCCTGGGCTAGTGACGGCAACCGCTAACTCTTTGGCTCTAAAATCCCCACGAGACTTTGCAACTCCTATAGTAGAAATAGTCTGATTCGTTGCAAATAATCGAAACTTACTTAAATAGCCAGCCTGAATTAATTTAGCAGTGTCAATACCAATAACCAAATCATCAAATAAATCAACAAAACCTTGACCGTCAATTCTTTGGGGAGTGGCAGTTACACCTAATATTTGGGCGCTTTCATAATGTTCAATTAATCGCCTATAAGATAAAGCAGTTGCATGATGCGCTTCATCTAATATCAAAAGTCCAATGTTTGCTGGCAACTCTAATACTTCTCGTCTGCTCAACGTTTGAACGCTAGCAACTTGGATTCTCCGTTCCGGATTAGCCAAAACACCTGCTTTGATAATCCCAACTGGTTCACCGATAATTTGCTCTAGCTTTTCGGCAGCTTGAGATATCAACTCAATCCGATGGGCAATGACTAAAACTTGCTTCCCTTGGTCAAATAATTTCTGGGAAATATGTGCAAAACACACCGTTTTCCCGGCGGCTGTTGGGAGTTGTCCAAGCACCCGCCTATTACCTTGATCCCAAGAATTCCAAATATCTTTTATCCACTGATGTTGATAATCTCTAAGCTCGTAAGTAACAGGCATTCAATCTACCTCAACAAGAATTTTTCTCTTATGGGAATATTGCTCATTATGCCACAAGCTCTTAAAGTTAAGATACCGATAATCCCAATTCTAAAAGTAGTAAAAATGTTTTGGGTTGATTTGATGCCATTTTACTTCATCAAGAGCAAATTATAGAGATAATAAGCTGGAAGTGATGCACTACAAGTAAAGTTTCACCCTATTCAATGCTAACCGAATCATCTGTACTAACAACTGAATAGTCTTATAAAGTTGATATTAAGAATGGAACGGGCGACAAAGGCTAGCCGAATTATTGTGCGCTAATTAGATATCTTTGTCAATGTTGCTAAATGTTAAAGGAAAATGTCATAAAAATAAATATTTACGTTAAAGCTAGGGTTAGAAACAGATTTTATTTACGTTACATAGCAATAACTCAGTAAGATAGGCTTATGCCTATTGTCATAACAAAATCTTCGATGGGTGAACAAAAGCCCATCATCTTGTAAAACAACTGTAGATAACAGCAGAAATAGCTGTGGAAAGTCTATGGAATCTATCAGGTCAAGTATAGTTATAGATGTTCTAAAGATTTTTTTATCTTCTGTTTCTGCACTTAACTTAAGTATGAATAATAGTCTATCTTAAGTAAGTTGTTGGAAACAAGTGCAGTAACTAAACTGTTATTTGGCAGTTTTAAGAGCTTTGTATAAGGTTAGTACCTGGACATAGAGAGTTTAAGTACTCTTTGTCTAAGCTAGGATTTACGCAACGTCGCAATTCCGATAACTGCACCCCAAAGACAGCCATAGCAGCAAAGGATAATCAACTGATTTTTGGGTTTAGCCCTTTCGTCCGATATGGATTGATAGACTATGGCATAATTTTCAAGCTCATTGGTAATTTCTAGTAAAGAAGCGCCGTACTGTTTTTCTAGGCGTTCGATAGCCAATCTGTCTGCTTTAACTGGACTTATGGCTAATTTTTGCAATGCTGTGGTTAATTTATCACTAATTTTTAAACTTCCTATGCTCCGACATTCCAGAAAATGGTTAAAAAAATTAAGTCTTGCTGGAGAAATAAAAAAACTCTCTTTTTCAGCCGTATTTGAAGATGTAAGAATACCGGAACTCGACCGGAACTCGACCGGAACTGTGACGAATATTAGTGGTTAATGTTAAAAACACTGAAACCATCTTTTTCATTTCCGCACAATCAGTTAGTGTCAATCAATTGTAATAGGGCATTTCTCAAGTAATGAACACTCTTTTTCTCGTCGCCCCACTTGCGGCTATTTCTGATAGCAGCAAAAGAAGTTGGAGGGCTAGCCGCAAGTGGGACGACAATCTGGTCAAAATCAGCCTCAGAAATACTAATGGATTCTACTTCCAGAAATTCCACTTCCTGATAAGGCTTTGAAAAAATGGACTCCAGATGATTAACTGCGTGGGAGCGATGCGATTTTGTTAGATCGGACTTTAATTCTCAGTTACAGAGTTAGATTCTCAATAAAAACAGTTATTTGGCTGCGATCGCTTACTATACCCTTATCCTAAAGCCCTATTCTCTCGTGACTCATTGTCATTAAAATTAAGTTGTTGATAATAAATTAGAGTGTGAAACTCTTGCTTTTTCGTTGTTTCACGACTTAACGGGAAAAGTCAGGTCAATGGATAGCTGGAAGTTGGGATAATTTTTGTGGTTCTATCTTTAACTCCTTTATTAAACCTCAAACTGTTTGATAAATTTTATACTTTACTTTTCATCTTCAGTTAATGTTTGCTGTAATTGATACCAAGTATAAAAGACTGAGCATATTTGGGAATAATCCTCAAATGACATAATAGTAGTCTTTTTGAGATATCTCATCAAGATATTTTTTTGTGTAAAACAATAAAACTTATGTAAATAAAATCACTTTTCACTTAGATTTGATTTTTAGCGTAGGCGCAGCCCGCCGAAGGCATCGCACTTTTTTTGAGTCGTCTAACAAAATCGCATTGCTCCCCTTCGAGTTTGCGTCAGAGATTAGTTGGGAGTTAGCAGCGTAAGTGAAATGGTGGGTTTTAATGCCCACCATGCAACCATAACCAATCCTTGTAAAATAAAACACAGTTCGCCTTTAAAAGATGAGTAGCAAGCCTTACGATCAGTTTTCTAAGGAATTATTAGAGGAGTTGTTGTCTCCTTTAGGTAGAGTAGAAGTTAACAAACAAGTCACTGATGAAGCCAGATTTGTTGACGTTTTGTTTACAAGCGCACCAACTGCCCAAGCTGAAAATCTGGGATTGTTGGGCAGAATCGCTGTACTAAATACGGCACTCTTGGAAGCATTCCGCAATCAACCAAGTAGGTCAGAGGTACGCAACTGTTTTCTGAAACTGTTCACCGTGATTGCAGACTCACAACGCAAAGCCAAGCGAGAGAAAACCAGCTTACCAGAAGATAGTTTAGCTCGTTTGTGGATTATATCGCCTAGCGCTTCAGCCTCTCTGTTAGCGGATTTAGAGGTTAAACTAGATTTATAAAAGTGGAGCAGGGGAGTTTACTTTTTCCAGAAATGTTTTAGAGCAGCAATAGTAGCGGTTAATAATGCGTGGTAAATCTTTATAAGGATGGATTTTTGTCCATAATGTCTTGGAAGTATCACCAGGAATAATCCCTTCCCAGTATTCAAAATTACCTTGAGAACGAACTGGAACATTACCGTTGAACAGGTGCATAATATTCCCATTTCTATCTGCATACATCACCGTGAACATTGGCAGTTGCAAGCGTTGGAGTACGGTTTGAAATTGTTTCAAGTTTTGGGAGCGTGCCATATCCCACCACTGTTCAAGTACCTTTGGTCGATCAAGACCGACAACTCGTAGTGCTATAGCTTTACCGTCTTTCTGTGTCAGTACTGGCCCGTGGATAGAACGTTTTACAACTAAAGATTGATTGCGTATTGTACCGTCTTTTTGTTTTACCTTTAGAGAAAGATTTGTCGTCTCGAAGGGACGAACTTTGCCATCGAAGCGATAACCATTGTTAGCTAATTTGAGTTCGTAAGCATCCCAGCCATCGAAAGTGTTGACGGTATGAGTCCAGCCCAAGTTATTGTTAAATGCGATCACCAATACAGGAATTCCTACAAGTGTTGCTCCGTAAGCATCAATACCTGGAGCAGTCACTTGGGCTTCGTACCATGAGAATAAATCCCCCCAAAGCAAGTGTGGATTTGCAAGCAGCATCGCTTTACCACTCGCAGAATGTGATGGAGCGATCGCCCAA
Source organism: Nostoc sp. (assembly GCF_036919595.1). Lineage (GTDB taxonomy): Bacteria > Cyanobacteriota > Cyanobacteriia > Cyanobacteriales > Nostocaceae > Nostoc. The sequence goes on from NZ_JBALCO010000201.1 coordinate 8,627, forward strand.
CCATTAGATCCTGCTTTTGGCTCCTTTGAAATATCGCCTGCGATACTTTCTGCAACTTCTTCTGGGTTAGCAATAAAAGTGAAATGCAGAACTCGGTGTAAGTGAGCCAGAACATCTTCTGCTTTGACTGGCAACACTACCTTTACTTGATCATTAATCAGTTCGCCATGCTCTTGAGCATAAGCATTAATTCCAGCAGCAAAGGCATTCAGGTAGCTACGAAAAGCTGGACTTTGGGAAGTGTACCAAGAACGAGTACGTTCTGGAACTCCCATAGTCTGTACCCAACGGTCTGATTCTAAATATTTCTCTCCCCAATATTCGGCAGCACGTCCACGTGCCTGACCATAAAGGCGCAAAAGCAAGTTACCATGACTTTGCATCTGCGCCCAACCGAAAGCTTGAAATGCACTTGGGACATCTTTGCCATATAGGACTCCTATTTGATTTTTGAAAAAACTCCGTACATCTCAAGAGTGGCAAAATCAAAGGTAGTGTGTCGAATAAACCACTTAAACATCCA
>NZ_JBALCO010000202.1:0-8659 GCF_036919595.1 Nostoc sp.
CTGACGCAAGTCGAGAGAGTAGGCTTTCATAGCGACCAGTTATCAATAGAATTGCTCTCTCCTAAGTGTACTGAACTGGACTGATAACCGCTATACCTCAATTACAACTCAATTGGCAGCAAAGAGTTAGGCGACCATTACCAGATAGTGTTAAGTATGCATTGCAAAACTTTGAACGAATTTGGATAGCTGATGGTTCTACAATGGAAGAGGCTTTTCACACAGTTAAACGCTTACTTGGTTTATCTTACCTATGGACTGGTTCTATTAATGGGGTGAAATTACAAGTCTGGGAATGGGGTGAAATTGCAAGTCTGGGCCACTTGCTTAAATGAATGCCCTTAGCAAAGGGTAGCTCATTCAGCACTTGCAAAAACTTTAGCGATGAAGGCACTTGCCGTTCAAACCGCCACAAATGGCGCTTAACACAGCTTGACTAACATAAACTGTTAGAGAGAATTGAACTTAATGAAGAAGGATTGAACTGAATGAATAACAGCCCCATGAACAACAACCCTGCCACCCCTCCTGCACAATGTCCCTTCCGGGGAACCCGCATTGGTGGCGCGCTCGGCTCCAAGCCGCAAGTCGATGATTGGTGGCCGAACCGACTTCAGGTCGAACTGCTTCACCAAAATTTGCCCCAAGCTAACCCACTGCGAGATTTCGATTATAAAGGAGCCTTCGCGAAGCTTGACTTTGAACAGTTGAAGAGCGATATCAAAGCGCTGCTGACCGATTCAAAGGACTGGTGGCCAGCCGACTATGGTAATTATGGACCTCAAATGATTCGCATGGCGTGGCACTCAGCAGGCACCTACCGGATCGCAGACGGTCGAGGCGGAGCGAGTCAGGGTATGCAACGCTTTGCACCAATCAATTCGTGGTGGGATAATGGGAACACAGATAAATCACGACGGCTGCTCTGGCCCATCAAGCAGAAATATGGTGCGGCAATAAGCTGGGCTGATTTGATGAGTCTGACTGGCAACTGCGCGCTCGAAATCATGGGGTTTAAGACCTTCGGTTTTGGTGGCGGTCGCATTGATGCCTGGGAGCCAGATCGCGCGATATACTGGGGGCCGGAGTTCTGGAACGGCGATCCGGTTGACGATATCAAGGAACACCCTGGTCATCCTGACGAGATGGTCACTCGCACGATTCGGTGGGTTGGGAAGCCGAACGAGGAATACTACGACCTTGAGAACCCGCTAGCAGCTTCGCACCAGGCGCTAATTTACGTCAATCCAGAAGGTCCAAACGGCGAAGGCGACCCCTATGGCTCAGCGCGAGACATTCGCGAGACGTTTGCGCGTATGGGCATGAATGACGAAGAAACTGTCGCGCTCATTGCAGGTGGTCATGCCTTTGGCAAAAGTCACGGCATGGTCTCGCCGGACAAGATCGGTCCAGCGCCGGAAGCCGCGCCAATTCAGGCTATGGGCTTGGGGTGGCAGAACCCTGAAGGCACTGGGTTTGCCGAATATACGATGACGAACGGGATCGAAGGATCGTGGACTCCAAACCCAATCCAGTGGGACAACAGTTACCTAACCAATCTTTTTAAGTACGAGTGGGAACAGACAAAGAGTCCAGTAGGTGCTATTCAGTGGAAGCCGAGCAATCCTGATGCGCCAAAGACACCAGATGCCCATCAACAGGGTGTTGAACACCCGTTAATGATGATGACTTCGGACATTGCGTTGAAGGTCGATCCCGTCTATTACGAGGTCTGTCAGCGCTACTTGGGTGACTTCGATTACTTCAGCGATGCGTTCGCACGCGCCTGGTTTAAGCTGATTCATCGAGATATGGGTCCGAAAACGCGCTATCTTGGTCCGGAAATCCCAGAGGAAGATCTGATCTGGCAAGATCCAATTCCAGCCCTGGATCATGAGGTTGTTGATGTCGCCGATATCAATTTTCTTAAGGATAAGATTTTAGCAAGTGGGATTTCTGTTTCGGCGCTCGTGTCAGCCGCTTGGTCAGCCGCGTCGAGCCACCGCCATTCTGACAAGCGCGGCGGCGCGAACGGAGGGCGCATTCGCCTCAATCCCCAGAAAGACTGGGAAATGAACCGCCCGCAGGAACTTGGCAAGGTGCTATCGACCCTTGAGCAAATTCAGTCCGAGTTTAACAGCGCTCAGTCGGGCAGCAAAAAAATCTCGATCGCAGACCTAATCGTTCTCGGTGGTTGTGTTGCGATTGAGAAAGCCGCGCAAGACGCTGGGGTTTCTGTTGCCGTCCCATTTACACCAGGGCGGATGGATACAACTCAGGAATTGACAGACGTTGAAATGATTAATTGGCTGAAGCCAGTTTCGGACGGTTTCAGAAACTATCACAATGAGGCGGTTGGCTATAAGGTGAAGCCGGAGCGGATCTTCCTCGATCGGGCGCAACTCCTGACGCTGACTGCGCCCGAGTGGACGGTTCTGGTCGGCGGACTTCGCGCCCTCGATCAGAATTGGGACTATTCAAAGCACGGTAGCTTCACTGACCGACCGGGTGTCTTGACCAATGACTTTTTCCGTGTCCTGACAAGTATGGACTACGAGTGGAAGCCTGCTGACCATCGCGAGATGTTTTTTGATATCTGCGATCGCGAAACAGGTGAAGCGAAGTTCACCGCAACCCGCTGCGATCTCATCTTCGGCTCGAATGCGGAACTGCGTCAGATTACTGAAGTCTATGGCGCTGATGACGGTCACGAGCGGATGGTCAAGGACTTCGTCGCAGCCTGGAACAAGGTGATGATGCTTGATCGCTTCGACGTTCCCGCTGAACAGACCCGCTAAAGTCTTGAGCGTAGCGATACACCCGTGGAGTTCGGGTGTATCGCTACGCTTTGAAGAACTCACCGTGGATAAGAACGCTGCTTATCCACAGCAGAGGAACCTTGCGCTTTGGATTAAAGCAATAAGTAGCTAGGTGCAATTAAATATAAAACGTTCCACTATGTATCCACAAGTTTGACTACGGGCTGTCATCCCCTCTAGAACTGCGATCGCTAAGTCATATTCGTTGTCAAACATTTGACCAGCAATTTCATGACTTTTTAATTGATGCCATTGGGTTTCAATGGGATTCATTTGTGAACAATAAGGGGGCAAAAAGAAAATGTATTGTCCAAGTTGCTGCCAACGCTGCCATTGTTGACGAACCAGCTTACTATTGTGCAGAGAACCATTATCCTGTACAACTACGGTAATTAGTCCACTTTAATAGCAACAGTTATACTCCCAAAAAAAAGCCTAAAAATAGAGAACTTTCTGTCTTAGAAAAAGACTATAATCGGTTTTTGGCAAAAGCTAGAATCGGTATTGAACACATTAATCGCCGCCTGAAAGTTTTTCAGGTTTTTGGTGATAGATATCGTAATCGCCGTCGTCGTTATGGTCTGCGTTGTAACTTACTGGCTGCAATTTACAACTACGAATTAAGTTTAGCCGTAACAAAATTTTAATCCTCTAATATAACATAAAATTAATTTTGCAAGAGGTCTATTATATTTATTCAAAGTCGCAGACAATTTTCCACTACTCTACAATCATTAGTTGAGTAATGTAAAACTATCTTCTATTAATTAGAGGGTGTTTGAAAAGTCGGACAGATAGTAAAAAAGGGCGTTGCATAAATGCGGGATGATTTAATTTAGTATGGGTATCTCCTGATACTTCAAGTAATGAAGTAATAATCGAATTGAAGATTTCAGCATATCTACCGACTTTGAATAGCACAATGTTTTGCGATGCAGTCGTGCTAAGTAGTGACGCAAGCGGGTATTTTCGCCTTCTACTCTGGTCATATATGTTTTACTCACAATTTGGTCTCCATCAGGGATAAAACTTGGGTAGACTTTCCAGCCATCTGTCACATAGAAATAGCTCTTCCACTGTTTTACAATTTCCCACAATGGCTCAAACGTTTTGGCACTATGATCTCCTAAAACCCAGGCTAAAATACCCTGCTGAAAGTGATTTACTGCTGTCCAGAGCCAAAGAGTGTTTTTTTTGAACCGATGAATGTCTCTAATTCATCCAGTTCTCCAACTTCTGGAATGATATCTTCTTTTGGTACATCTGGAAGTTTTTCTCCTAATTGTTTGACCCAATAAATGATAGTAGTATGATGCACCCCTTTAACCCGTTCAATTCCGCGAAAACCCATACCGTTCAAGTACATTTTTAAACATTCTTGTTTCAGATCCTCTGAATATCCTTTTGGCGGATTGTACACGTCGATAAATTGGCGATCACATTCATTGCAAATGTGATGAGAGTTTACCTCTTCGCTTTCCGTTCTTCCGAATCTCCGTAGACCCACAGTATGGACATTGCACAGTAGATAACCTCAATTCATCCCTCTATTATGCAATGCCAAATTTCGCATAGCTGAAACAACGTTTGCTGCCATTTTTTTAGTTAGCGTTAAGCGAAGCCATGCCGTAGGCTTATCGCCTGATAATACTTGCTCGAAAAAATTTATAACCTCTTACCAAAAACTGAAAGTAGAACAACCTATAATCATACCACAAAATATTTATGCAAGAGTTCTATTGACTTTACGGCAGTCAGTGTTGCTGCTGACTGCTTTTCTCTAGCCTTTTAGTCCAAAGTCCAGTTATTAAATTTCTTTCATGATTTTTCCCATCTTTTGGTATTCGCGGCGTACTGCTTGAGTGAGATGAGACATTGCGATTGGATTTCCTTCAGTAGCAGCTAGAAAAGCAGATGCGAGGGCAATGCTGCGAATGTTAGCCCCAGTTAGTTCAAAATTGCGAGCCAGATACCCTAAGTCTAGTTCCGGGCTGCGCGGTGCAAGGTCTGGAAAAACTTTCTGCCATATTTGCTGTCGCTGCTTCTCACCTGGAATTGGAAATTCTACAATAAATCGCAGCCGTCGCATAAAAGCATCGTCCATATTAGCGCGAAGGTTAGTTGTCAAGATTGCCAATCCTTCGTACTCTTCCATTTTTTGTAGAAGGTAGCTAATTTCTAGATTGGCATAGCGATCGTGTGCATCTTTCACGTCACTCCGTTTACCAAATAGTGCATCTGCTTCATCGAAGAGCAGAATTGCATTTGCATTGGTGGCAGCAGTAAAAATTTGGTTGAGGTTCTTTTCCGTTTCGCCAATATATTTGCTGACAATTTGAGACAAGTCAATTTTGTACAAGTCAAGCTGAAGTTCTTGGGCAATTACCTCAGCCGCCATTGTTTTTCCAGTACCTGGAGTTCCGGCAAACATAACGTTTAAGCCTTTGCCCAAAGACTGCTGGCGATTAAATCCCCAACGTTCCCAGACTAGATACTGATGCTTGACATGCTCGCAAATTTCCCGAAGCTGGGCTTTTAGAGGCGCAGGCAGCACAATATCATCCCACCGATAGTGTGGATTAATCTGTCGAGATAGTGCTTCTAGGTCGCGTCCGGATGTGCCTCGCACTGCTAAAAATATGTCGTTGATCTGGACAGCAGCTAGCTCGGAAGAATGTAGCGTAGGGGCAGCGTTTTTCCACTTTACTTGGTGTGTAGCAGCGATCGCAGCATTAGCAATCTGGTCAGAGGTGAGCCGAAAGCGATCGCTTAATGTATCTAACTCTGATGAGGAAAGAAAAATATTTGCCGCCTTTAAGTAATGCATCCAGTAAAACCGCCGCTGTTCAAAATTTGGCATTGCGAAAGGAACACTGAAAATGCCTTGAGGAATCAATTGAGCGGCTGTATAGAGCCAGGGTTTGAGACCAGAGAGAATGGTTCTGCCAGAATATGTTGCTAAACTCTCAATCAAGGTATGATAAAAAAGCTCATGGTCTGGAGTTTGCAAAGCCTCTAGCTCTTCGATATAGAGTAAGGCATTTTGAAACAGTGCTTCTTGAAAGATCAGGTTTAACGTTTTGATAAACTCGGACTTAGCAGCTAAAATTTTTGCTAATTTTACAGTCAGCAGCGGAATTTTCAGAACACTAGCCATCGCTTCAGCAACTTGTCGTTTGCCTGCTCGATCGATGCCATGAAAATACAGCTTGAGTGATCGGTTGGTCTGCCAATCGGCTTGAATGAGGGTGAGTAACGCCTGCTGAATTGAAACGGAAATTGGCAATTCTTGAAACTGGATTTGTGGTGAAATTAACTGACAGACTGAAACTAGCCGCCGATCAAGTCCTTGCTCCTCTAGCAGCAGGCGAACAACTTGCGGATCGAGTTTAATAATGTGTGCCAGCAGCGAGGGTTCAGCTTGATTTGGGTCTGGAATCAAATGCAGCAACCCATGCCGGATCAGGGGAGATTCAGCTGCAAAGTGGGTTCTTCGCATCAGTTTTTCCAGCGACGAGGCGCAGAGTAAATTCAAGCTGAGGTCAACCGTGGGGCGTTTAGCTCGAACATCGTCTTGCAGATAGGCATAAAGGCGTTCGTAGCGGCGATCGAGTTCGGGCGCGAGGGCAACAGCAATAATATTAAGATCAAAACTTGATAGACCAAAACAATCTTGAAGCCATGCTAGCGGAGATCCAGCCTCGACAGCATCTGAGGGAAGGTTCTGAAGCTGTTCAGAATAAAGTACTGAGTTTCCTGGCGCTTGTTCGATCAGTTGCCCAACTTCTGCGGCATCAATCTGTAATCCGCGATAGAGGCCGTTGTTCGCTTCTGTGCCATAGGCAGCTTCAACAGCGGCGACTGCGGTTTCTAAGCGCCGATCAAGATGTTGTAAGACCAGCAGGAGTTGCTTGAAGCAAGGTTTCGTTTGAGCCAACATTTTAGCTAAACTACATTAGTTTTGATCGTCTGAAAATACAAGGTTAAATGTGGCTTGCGCTGAAGCTCCCTCTTTGAGAATGGCAAATATTGCCTTTAAGTAATGATTCATCGTGAGATTCGTATAGAGCGTTAAACTCTCTAAGAACTCATCGTTGATAGCTAGGTTGCCGACATCTGCGCCGACCCGGTAGCGAATCTCTCCATCTCGACGATCCATTACCCAAGCTCCATAAGTCATGCCAAAATTGGCTCGCTCCAAAAACTCTGACATCGTCTTGAATAACTCAGGGGGGCAGACTTCTGGAACCCTGGCAAACATCGTAATCGTCTGAGTAGGCTCGTCACTGGAGGCGATGAAATCCCATAGCGCAATATCTCCACTATACCGAATTGTGAGAATTGTATTATCGGGAACCTGCTCCATTGGCCAACCATATCGTTTGTAAAAGCCAACGAGCCGATCAAACAACTGACTCATATATTTTCCTAAAGTAATATTTTTAGATGAAGACTACTTAATATGCTTCAACACTTTCTCTCGAAGCTTTTCAGAGTCGCCACTTGTCTCATCAAACCAGCGAGTCCACCGCTTTGGCGTTATATCTGCTGCTGACAGTAACGTATTCAGCGTAAGTGTACCATATTCTGCTAATGCTTCTGCATCAGCTTTGTCTTTAGCTTCGATCCGCGCGTTGGTAAACTCTTTAGTCTCATTATTATAGCTATGCATACAAAGCAGCGTCAGGGTATCTGCCAACGTCTCTTTGGAAGCATTCAAAGATTGCTTACTCTTATGAGCCGATGCACTCAATTGATAGCAGACTTCTTCAAGTCCTTTTGGTTTTTCTTTGTAGATTACCTCACCACTTGCTTGCACTTCAATCCAGTTATCCTTTTTGGTCGTCTTATCGAGCTGTTCAGCAGCAGATAGATTAGTAACAATAACTTTCTCTTGCGATTTGACCCGATCTTTTTTGTCTTCCCAAGCAAATTCCTTGACTTTGGTGAATTCGCTTTTTTTCATCCCATTTGGCTTAGTTCCCTTGAGAACGTTAGAGAGATGGTTGTAATAGCACTTGTAGATCCTTTCCTCCATAATTCGATAATCTGGTTTCGAGTCTGGCCTTGCTTTCGGTTTACCTTCATCATCCAGATATTCAGCAATATCAGTCAGAGAGTTGGCCTTGCGATTACGCTTGTAATTTAATACCGCATACCCGATAGTCAATATGCCAGTTACTACACTAAAAGGTATTCCAATAGGAGCACCCACACCACTCAGCGTCAGCGCGCTGCTAACAATACCAACTGCGCCCCCTGCTGTTTTCATGATGCCATCTTCCATTCTCCGTCTATTGATTTTCTTGGCGGCTGCCATCGCCGGATTGAACTTTATCTCTAGTTCTTGAAGCTGTTCAAGCGTGTCGCGCAGCTCTTGCATTTTCTCCTCAACTTTAAGAATTTCATCTGGCTCGGCAGTCATCAAAAGATCGGGTAATTGCGCCTTGATTTGTTCTAATCCATCGGCAACGTTTTGAATGATTTTCTTCTGAGAGCCTTTCGCTTTTTCAATTTGGGAAGATTGGTATAAGCTTTTACATGTCTGAAATCCACCTGAAGCAACTTGAAGCGCGCCGATAACAATCCCTAGAACTGCGGTAGCTTTGGCTAGTTCAGAAGTTAACGCCCCCAATTCAGTTTTAGATATCTTCTCTACCGATTTGGCGATTCCGGAAGTCACTTTCGTTCTGGATTTGACTACGGACGCTCCAGTTGTAGTTGTTTCAAACACAGAGGCTATCTTCGGGAGCAATGCGATTTTGTGAGGTCGGCTAAAAAAGGTGCGATCGCTAATCACCCATTACGTATGAGTTAAATATTTTATACAATATTACTAG
>NZ_JBALCO010000203.1:0-7656 GCF_036919595.1 Nostoc sp.
GTCTCCAAATTCATCATTAGCTACTTTACAGGAATAAAAAGTTTTTCCTCCTAGTTGACTAATTGCCACTATTGTGTTTGCTGCTGAACCTCCACTACTCTTATGGCAATGAAGATTTTTGAGATTTTCCAAAATATGATTTTGACTGTCTTCATCTAGGAGTGTCATTACACCTTTATCAATCTTTAACTGTTGTAGTAACTCTGGAGATACTTCGTATTCTATATCTACTAAGGCATTACCTATACCATAAACATCATATTTCTTACCCATTGTTTATCTCCGAGAATAATTTTTGTCTGACTTGAACAGAATTGATAATAACAGATAGAGAGCAGATAAAAGTTGCTTGGTCATAATTTCGTAGACCCGCATTTTTTCAAGCTACCAAAAGTGCATTTAACGCTGAAATAGCGCGTCATCCCTTGCGAATCCTGATTGCTACAGATGCAGCACGGGAGGGGGTGAACCTGCAAAACAATTGTGCTGACTTGTTCCACTTTGATGTGCCGTGGAACCCGTCAAGGATGGACGGATTGACCGCAAATTACAGCGATCGCCTGTTGTCCATTGCTACTACTTTGTCTTACCGCAACGCACAGAAGACAAAGTATTGGATGTACTGGTGCGGAAAACAGCCACGATTCAACAAGAACTTGGTAGCCTTGCACCAGTCGTTGAAAGAAATGTGTCGCGCTTACTGGCTAATGGAATTCGCCATCAAGAAGTAAATAATCTTACCGATTCGATTAATCAGGCACAACAACTCAATAACAAGGAAACAGTAAACACGCAAGTAATTAATGAGGAACTGGAGCAAGCCAGAGTACGCTAACAGGATTTGACTAAATAAGTTGAGCAGTTACAAGAAATGTTGAAAGACTCGCGGGATTGGTTGGGACTAAATGACAATCACTTTCGTAATGCTATCTCTGCTTCTTTAGAAATTCTGGGAGTTCCAACACTGACACCTGTAGATGTGAATGAGGTTGCTAATAATCCTGTAACTGCTCGTTGGACAATTCCGGCTCTCGACCAGTGTACTGGTTTCGACTTTTAAAACATCCTCTTAAACAGCGCTTCAATTCCAGAATGCGATCGCGTGATGAAAGTCAGTCATGCAAAGCTTTTACCTGTTTTCGGAGATTTTTAAGACGTATGTACTAATAAATAGCGATCGCACTGTGCCAGTTGCGTAAGTCCTGTTTCATATAAAAATCTTGTTGTTAATGCTGTTGCTAATGGTGCGAATTAGCCAACAAGCGCAAGAGTGTCACTACCAAATATAGCTAAATCTAATTTATGATCGCGCCGCTCTAATAAAGGTTTTCTTATACCCTACCTTCCGAAACTATGTACCTACCAAAAGAATGATTGTATGGCTTTGAGTATATGCCCACCGATATAATTTTTGCTCACTATCGGGAAATTTCTATTGACCACCAGTCACCTCCAAGTTAAACCCGGTTATATAACTTGCTTCGTCGCTCATCAAAAACGTTACCCCATTTGCGACCTCTGCCAAACTTCCCAAGCGTCGCATTGGCACTGAATTAATCATCTGTTGCTCAACTACCTTGGAATCAACATCAAAGTACTGAGAACCCGCTGCTGCTTGCAATTCTGTTTGCCGTGTCCACATAAAACCGGGGCCGATCAGCGCCGGAGACAGTGCATTTACTCTGATGCCGTAGGGAGCTAAATCTTTCGCTGCTGTCTGAGTCATTCCAATAACTGCAAACTTAGAAGCACTATAAGCTAACATATTTGGCGGTCCGATTACGCCTGCATAACTTGCCATGTTAACGATCGCACCTCCACCTGCATCACGCAAGTGCTGTGCAGCTGCTTTAAGAATGTGGAAAACACCGACAACGTTAATGTTGATCACCTTTTGAAAGTCGTCTTCAGGATATTCGTCGGTCTTGGCAAACACTCCTTGATAGCCTGCATTATTAAATACATAGTCGATCCGCCCAAGCTGCTCTACAGCCTCAGTAAAGGCTTTGCCAACATCATCAATAGCTGTAACATCACAGCAAAATGTGCCGACTGGAACGTTGTAACTTTTTAGTTCTTCGGCCACATTTGCCATCTTCGGTTCATTCAAATCTAGCAGGGCTATTCCTGCCCCATTAGCAGCAAAACGGTGTGCAGTTGCCTTGCCAATATCTCCCGCACCGCCCGTAATTAGGATGGTCTTACCTGCAAACTGATAGGTTGCTTTTGCTGTCATATTTTTAACCTTTTATACCATTTTGGATTTTGGATTTTAGATTGGGAATCGCCTTCTATGTCCTGGCTGTATGAATCCTGGGATTAATTGAAGAATTGTTGCAAATGCCCATGATTGAAATGGGATTGGTATGATTTCTATTATTGAGCTTTTGCCCAAAAATAGAGCATAAAATCAAAAATTTATTTCATTCGGTTTTTTTACTTTAAAGGAGTCATGCGATGCGTATCTTCCGCTTCGCTAAAGTGCTGGTTGCATTTCTCGCTGGAGTGATGCTGGTGCAACTTCTATATGCTTGTTCACCGCGATTGCAAGCCGCAGAGAAAACTAGACTGATGATCCCCACTGTTAATAATGGCAACATGGTGGTGATGCAAGGGCTTTCTCGCAAATTTGAGTCAGCTAATTCTGATATTTAACTCTGATGGGTTGTGCTGGAAGAAAATGTATTGCGCCAACGCACAACTACAGATGTTGCTAGCTAAGGTGGGCAGTTTGATGTTATGACGATCGGTTCTTATAAAACACCAATCTGGGCTAGGCGGGATTAGTTAAAGCCCTTGGATCAACTAGGCGAATATGATGGAGATGACCTGCTCAAACCCATACGAGAAGGGCTTTCCAACAATGGCAAACTCTATGCTGTACCATTCTATGGGGAAAGTTCCATGCTCTACTACCGAAAAGATTTGTTTGATCGCGACGGTGAAGCCATTCCCAAAGTTCATCGTCACTACCTAACCCAAAATGAATCTCATGAACAGCGATATCAGCACAGACTCAGCAATCAAGTTGAATGAAGCATATCTGTCCCATTTAGGAAATAACGTTCGCGTACCCAATTACAATCGCCATCAAATCACTAATGGTATTGTCCATATCGGTGTTGGTGGGTTTCATCGGGCACATCAGGCTTTATACCTGGATAATTACTTCCATCAAAATCCCGGCAGTGAATGGGGAATCTGCGGGGTTGGTCTACTAGAATTCGACAAACGGATGCGGGATACACTGAAAAAACAAAATTGTTTGTATACCCTAGTTGAAAAGTCACCATCAGGCGATCGCGCTCGTGTGATTGGATCAATTACCGAATATCTATTTGCACCAGATAACCGCCAAGCTGTGATTGACACCTTAGCAGATCCCAAATGCCGCATCGTTACCCTCACCATTACCGAAGGGGGCTACTACTATGTTGAAGGTAGCGGTGAATTTGATGCCAATCACCAAATAATTCAGTACGATTTGCAGCATCCCGATCAGCCAATTGGAGTATATGGCTTTTTGACAGCAGCTCTTAATCGCCGCCGTCAACAGGGAATAGCACCATTTACCGTATTGTCCTGCGACAATTTGCAAGGTAACGGCAACATTGCCCGCAAAATGTTGACCGCATTTGCCCAAATGCAAAACCCGGAATTGGGGCGTTGGGTTGCTGAACAGGTTGCTTTTCCTAATTGCATGGTCGATCGGATTACCCCCGCCACAACCCCAGCAGATATCAAAATGGTGGCAGAACAGTTTAACATCGATGATGCCTTTCCAGTTGTTGCTGAACCGTTCCTTCAGTGGGTAGTGGAAGACAATTTCAGCGCAGGTAGACCGGATTGGGAATCAGTTGGAGTTCAGATGACCAGCGATGTTCATCCTTACGAGATGATGAAAATCCGACTGCTCAATGCCAGTCACTTGTTGATTGGTTATCTCGGCTCTTTGGCAGGCTACACTTACGTTCATGAGGTGATGGCAGATCCGTTAATCCGGCAAGCCGTCGATAATTTGATGGCAGAAGTTACGCCGACACTGCAATCTGTACCGGGGATTGATTTAGACGATTACAAAAAAACTTTAATTGAACGCTTTGCCAATCCTAAGATTCGCGATCAATTGCCGCGTCTTTGCCTCAATAGCTCCGCCAAAATGCCAAAATTTGTTTTAGGCTCAGTTCGTGACGCGCTACGCAAAAATGTGGCAATTGATTACATGAGCTTAACCGTTGCTGCTTGGTTTCGTTACCTGAATGGACTTGATGACCAAGGTAACTCTATTCCCATTGATGACCCAATAGCAGGTACTTTAACTCAACTAGCTCATTCTAGTGGTTCCGATGCCAAACCATTGCTCAACCTGACTGAAATTTTTGGCGATTTATCGCTGTCGCCTTTTGCCGATACGGTTGCAAACAATCTACGCAAATTGTATGAGTTTGGAGCTAAAGAAACATTAGCCCGATTGTTAGAGAAAACTTAACCAGATGAAAGCTGCTAATTTCCAAGGCGGAAGTTTTATTTCCGCCTAGTACTTACGCATTGACAAAAGCACAAACTTATGGAGAGTATGTCTCCTGTTTTCTGTACGCAGGTATGGAACCATCAGAAAGCGACTGAAAGAAAGCGCAGTCAGTGGTACCCGGCTGAAGCCGCTAGTGATGGGCTACAGTTACTAGAGAGTGAGTTCAATCATCAAGTATCAGAAAATTATCAGGAGCAAATGATGGCAGGCAAATTAGATGCAAAAGTGGCAATTATTACAGGTGCATCTTCGGGAATTGGGGCGGCGACGGCGATCGCTCTTGCAGAAGAAGGCGCACACGTGGCGATCGCGGCTCGTCGAATCGAGCGATTGAACGAAGTTGCACAAAAAATTGAAGCGGTTGGGGGAAAGGCTTTACCGATTGTCACGGATGCCAGCGATGAAACCCAAGTTAATGATCTGGTGCAAAAGGTCAACACAACTTTGGGACGAATCGATATTCTTGTGAATAATGCCGGCATTGGAGGATTGGGAACGATTGAGGATAGCGATCCAGCAGAGTGGCGGCGACAGTTCGACCTGAACGTTTTGGGATTGCTGTATGCGACTCATGCAGTTTTGCCTATCTTCAAAGCACAGGGCGTAGGGCATGTGGTCAATCTTTCATCCGTTGCCGGACGGATTACACGGGCGGGCATGGGTGTGTATAGCGCCACAAAATGGGGCGTGAATGCGATTTCAGAAGCTCTGCGGCAGGAAGTTCACAAACACAATATTCGCGTCACCATTATTGAACCCGGTCTGGTTGCCACCGAATTTATTGACAACATTAGCGATCCCGCAGCAAAACAGGCGCTCGAAGCCCGTTTCAAAGCCGTCACTCCCCTGCAACCGGAAGATATTGCACGGGCGATCGCTTATGCCGTTACCCAACCACTTCACGTCAACGTGAATGAAATTTTAATTCGACCAACGCAACAGGAATAGAACTTCTGCCTTGACAAAAGCAAGAATTTATGAGTTCTAAGTTTCTTGTCCTCTGTACGCAGGTATCGAACGCTTCAGTTCGACCACCAAGCCCTCTGCTGCTGAATGTGACCTAAACACCTACACCTGGTTTGTAATCGCTGAACCCAAGTATGGGGGCTGTTGTCGCAGGAGCAGAGTTATTTGAAGGTTTCAGGACTTACGCAAAATTATAACGAACCGCATAGACGCAAAGCGGCTACTCTTACGAGAACGTCTAAAGGCGAAGCCGCAGGGTAGGACATAAAGGAAAGAGGGTTTGAGAGACTTTTTTTGTAAGTCCTATAGGATTGAGAATTTAGGAGGACAATTGACCGATATCGTAGTTGGTTTAGACTTGGGTACAGGAGGAGTACGGGCGATCGCAGTTAACCTGCAAGGGCAAATTATCGCTCAAACAACCAGAAGCTATCCCTTGTTCACTCCACAACCCGGTTGGACGGAACAAAACTCATCGGATTGGGTCGAAGCAAGTTTGGATGCTCTGTTAGATGTTACTCAACAGTTAGACGGATACCAAGCGATAGCCCTCGGTTTGTCTGGACAAATGCATGGCATGGTTCCTCTCGACGCCCAAGGTAAAGCGATCAGACCAGCAATTTTGTGGAATGACCAGCGCACAGGTAAAGCTGTTGTTGAGATTGAAGCCACGATTCCCCGTCAGGAGTTGATCCAGCGGACTGGAAATCCGGCAATTACAGGATTTCAACTGCCAAAGCTTCTATGGTTGCGGGCTGAAGAACCACAAGCCTATGCTCGGTTGTGGCAAATTCTTTTGCCAAAAGATTATCTGGGATATGTGTTAACTGGCGAGTCAGTGACAGAACCATCTGATGCGTCTGGTGTCGGGTGTCTGAATCTGGCGAATCGGCAATGGGATACAGATATTCTCCATACTCTCGATATCAACCCGGCGTTATTCCCCCCAATCATCGAATCTACCGCGATCGCGGGACGGCTAAAATCAGAAATAGCCGCCCGCGTGGGATTACCTGTGGGATTACCTGTGATCGCAGGCGGAGGTGACAATGCAGCAGCAGCTTACGGTTTAGGCATCTCATCAAGCAACCTGAACCGGGGTAGTTTAAGTATTGGTACGTCAGGAGTTATCTTTGTAGCGTGCGATCGCCCAATTCCCGATCCAGAAGGCCGGGTACATTTGTTCTGCCATGTAGATGGTGGCTATCATTTCTTGGGAGTAACGCTGGCAGCCGGTGGTTCTCTACAGTGGTATCGAGATACATTTGCACCGCATATATCCTACACCGATCTCATGGATATGGCAGAGCGATCGCAGCCTGGTGCCCGTGGTCTCCTATTTCTGCCTCACCTTTCAGGAGAACGCAGTCCCCATCTCGATCCAGATACTCGGGGTGCTTTAGTGAATTTGTCATTAGCCCATATGCAGGCAGATATAATTCGTGCCGTTTTGGAGGGGGTTGCATTCAGCTTGCGGTCAGCCTTGGAAGTTATTAGCGCGATCGCTCCTGTTCATCAACTCTTGGCAACGGGTGGAGGGGCACGCTCTAACATTTGGTTACGAATTTTAGCAGATGTTTTGCAAACAGAACTGATTGCTCCCAAAGCCGAAGAAGGAGCGGCTTACGGAGCAGCTCTTTTGGCAATGGTGGGTGTTGGTGCTTACCCTAATTTAGAAGCTGTATTGAAAATAGTACCGCAGGATAGCCATGTGGTACCACAGGCAAATCCTTTATATGAAGCAGGGTTTAATCGCTACAAGCTACTTTACGATACCTTGAAAATTGTTCGTTAAGGAACATTATACTGCCTATTACCACAATCAAAGCGGCACTCCCAGAAGCGGTCAGTCTAATATCAGCCACTTACAGGGGAATCGAGTGGCACAGCCAGTTGTCAAAAAAATGTGAGTTTTGAATTACAGATGTTATGGCGATCGCTACCACTGCGAGTTTTGTTAGGGGTCTGCCGAAAGGTAGAGTCTAAAAAATGCGCCAGAGTCTTAAAGCTATTACTAATTACAACAATAATGTTGCACTAAGCGGGTAGATGCGATGTAAAAGCGATTTGTTTGAGTCGATGGCGGGTGTTATCCCGCGCACCTCTCAGTTAGATCCGTGCGTACCCGTTTCCGTGTACACGGCTCCCGATGTTCTTAG
>NZ_JBALCO010000204.1:0-4568 GCF_036919595.1 Nostoc sp.
AGACTGCTAAGAGCTTGGGGAATTGGAGTATAAACTAGCCTTCGAGTATGAAGTGGTTTATGAGTCAAAACAAAGTTACTATGACTTATTCGATGTTGCTTGTGCTGTGGTAATCCAAGTGCCACTTACGTTGGAAATAAATGGAATTTGAGGTGGATTTCGCTTGACTTTTTGTAATAACTTTGTAAATGGCTCAATGATGGAATCCATCATCTGAGAATGAAAAGCGTGGGACGTATGCAGCTTTCGACAGCCTACATCTTTCTTTTGTAGTTGCTGCTGCAATTTATCGATGACATCTGTCGAACCAGAAACAACACATAAGGAAGGACTATTGATTCCCGCAAGAGAAAGCTCTTTTGGGAGCAGGGGTTGCACCTCTTGTTCAGAAAGTTGAACGGAGAGCATAGTACCTACTGGAACTTGCTGCATCAGTTGTCCTCTTGCTGCTACTAGCGCCAAAGCATCTTTGAGGGAGAAAACCCCGGAAAGAGTTGCTGCCACATATTCCCCTATGCTGTGACCAATCATCGCTTCTGGTAGCACACCCCAAGACATCCACAATTTGGATAAGGCGTACTCAATGACAAATAGCGCACTTTGGCTAATAGAAGTTTGTGTTAATTGTTGTGTAGCTGTTTGGGTTTGTGCTTCGCTGGGATAAAGAATATCTCGTAAATCTAGCCCTAAGTGAGGTTTTAGAATCAGACAGCAGCGATCAACTTCCTCAGTAAACTTGGGTTCGCTCTGGTACAACTCCCAACCCATATTCACATACTGCGCTCCCTGTCCAGGAAACATAAATACAGTGGGTCGATTACAGGGCTGTTGGTAGTGGGTAAAAACTCGTTGAGCTTCCAGAGTAGGCAGTGCTTCAACTGCATCATCAATATCATCACACACCAGTATCCGGCGATGGTTGAAAGCCTGACGACCAACTTGGAGAGTGTAAGCCACATCAGCCAGATTCATATCGGGATGCTGCTTAAGATGATTTGTTAGATTTACTGTGGCGGTTTCTAAAGCAGAACTGGTTTTTGCAGACACCATTAACAACTTATGGGTTCGCCCAACGCTAGAGGCTGCAATCAGAGGAGCCTCTTCTACAATCACATGGGCGTTGGTTCCACCAAAACCAAGAGAAGTAATTCCAGCCCGGCGAGGAATTCTGCCCGATTTCCATTCCGCCAGTGTGGTACTAACATAGAAGGGACTGTTGGCAAAGTCGATCTGAGGATTGGGCTGCTCACAATGTAAGCTAGGTGGTATTTGTTTGTGTTTGAGAGCCAGAATCGTTTTAATTAAGCCTGCGATCCCAGCCGCCGCATCTAGATGCCCAACATTGGTTTTCACTGAACCGATCGTACAGAAGCCGCGCTTGAGTGTACTGGTACGAAAAGCTTTTGTCAGAGCTTTAATTTCTATAGGATCGCCTAACGGTGTTGCTGTCCCATGTGCTTCTAGGTAAGTGATAGTCTCGGCTTCTATCCCAGCAGCGGCTATGGCTTCTGCAATCACGTCCGTTTGACCTTCTACACTAGGAGCTGTGAATCCAGCTTTCAAAGAACCGTCATTGTTGACGGCAGAGCCTTTAATTATTGCATGAATGCGATCGCCATCAGCAAGAGCATCTTTTAACCTCTTGAGAATCACAATTCCTACACCGCTACCGAAAATAGTTCCTTTTGCTTTAGCATCAAAGGCGCGGCAGTGTCCATCAGGAGACAAAACCCCATCTTCTTGATAGAGATAGCCACCTTTTGATTGCATATCCAATATCGAAATGCCACCTGCTAAGGCTATATCACATTCGTAATTGAGCAAGCTTTGGCAAGCAACGTGGACAGCAACTAAAGAAGTGGAACAGGAAGTTTGGACTGCATAACTTGGCCCAGTTAAATTTAATTTGAAAGAGACGCGCATGGGAAGATAATCGGGATGATTTCCCAGACTAATTTCCACATCGCTTGCTAATTCTCTAATATTGGGGTTATGAAAAGTCACAATAACGTCTTGAATTTTTTATTTAACAAAGAAATAGCTTGAAGGGCTGTTAGAGAATCACCTCCTAACTCAAAGAAATTGTCATGAATGTTCACGTTGTCAAAATCAAAGAGTTCTTGCCAAATGTTACCAATAGTTTGCTCAACCTTTTTACGGTAAACGGCATTAGTATTCCCCAAAGCATCAGGCATTTGCTCAACCAGGGTTTCAAACAAATCATCAGCGGACTTTGCGTTTGAAGTAACCGAGAGAGATTCAGTAACTAAGTTTAAGGATGAGCCAGTAAAAGTTGGATTACTCATCATCTGTTTACCGTTTTTTGAAATCTGTTCAGAGGGAAAAAATCCTCCTTCTTGCATTTCAACTACACTTTCCTTTACCGCCAAAATCACCTGTTCAATATCTTCATCTGTATGAGCGGTAGATAGATAAAGGGTGCGTCCTTCCCAGACATAAATTCCTTTTGCAAGCAAGTGATAAAAAAGTAAATTACTAAGTTGAGTCTGGCAATCAAAACGGAAGAGAGAGCCAAAATTAACGACTTGAATCGGTACTTGCTTTTGTTCAAAGTAACTATTGAGAGTTTCGACTAATTGTGTTGTCCGTTGATTTAACTCCTCCTGAAGTTTGTAACCACTGTTCTTGATGTGATTGAGTGCAGCCCAGGCGACAGCCATAACCAGAGGATGCTTGAAAAAAGTACCAGCAAAAAAAGTTGTTTTTACCTGGGGGTAAGACTCATCTCCATAGTTCCACATACCTCCGTCCAATGCATCCATGAAAGCAGCTTTGCCAGCCACTACCCCAATAGGGATGCCAGCAGCAACAGCTTTACCATAAGTCGTGATATCTGCTTGAATACCCCATAAAGCTTGAACGCCACCTGGGTGCATCCGAAAGCCAGTAACCACCTCATCGAAAATTAAAACAGTTCCAGTTTCTTGAGTCAATTGTCTTAACTGAAATAGAAACTCTTTGGGCTGCAAATCTGGGCGACTGCTTTGTATCGGCTCAACTAAAATTGCTGCTAAGTTATGAGCATGGTCTTTAAGAATATTCAGAGATTCGGGAGTACCATACTCCAGCACCATCACATCCTCTGCCAAGTATGATGGAATACCTGAAGTCATCGCCACAGAACGCAGCGTTCCGTCGTTGGTTGTTACTCCTTTGACCAAAACTGCGTCAGAACCGCCGTGATAAGAACCAGCAAATAAAGCAATTTTTGAGCGTCCCGTAACAGAACGTGCTATGCGTACAGCCCCCATTACTGCTTCTGTGCCATCGTTACAAAAAGCTGTCCGTTCTGCACCCGTTAACTCGCAAATTAACTCAGCTAGCTGACCTGCATGACGCGATTGTGGGCCATTTAGTATACCTTGCTTGCTCTGCTCTTGGATGGCTGCGATCGCAAAAGATGGCGAATGACCAAATAAAAGCGTACCAAACCCCATTGAAATGTCTACATATTCGTTCCCATCTACATCCCAGAGTCTAGCACCCTCCCCACGCTCTGCATGGATTGGATATATCATCTCCTTAATAAAAGGAAAGAACCCTGATACTGCCCTGCTATTGGCATGGCAAGAACGATAAGCTTGGGTAAGTCTTTTGGATTCTTGGGTACGCTTGACAAAACGTGCAATTAAAGCATCCAGATGTTTCTGCTGGCGGGGACTCAACATCATCGATTCTTTCTCGATTTGTTGAGAAGCAACTTTAGGTGTAAGAGCAATTTTTCGGTTTTTGATTTGTTGCTCAGACTCTGACTTAGTAGATGTAGACTGATTTACACTAAACGCACCATTAATTGAGGTTTGAGCAATTTGCTCATGTAGATGAAGAGGTTGGATAGCTTCCAATGAAGGCAAAACTTCTCTGGGCAAACTTGCCTGTGGTAATAAGCCTACCAGTTTAGACATCACCTGAAGATGCTGTGAAATTATCTGTTCAATAGCTGTATTTGCTATAGGTTTCTCGTCTTTTTGGTTGACTATTTGCGTATCTGGAGCTTTGATTGAGTTGGTTATGACATCTTCTGGTTGAGACACATAAATTTCCTTTTTAGGCGATGGATTGTGATCATTAACTAAGATAGGCTCAATCCAGTATCTTTTTCGCTCAAAAGGATATGTTGGTAAGGGAATACGATGACGTTCTTCATCGGCATAAAATTCTGACCAATCCACATTTATTCCCTCCAGCCAGAGTCTACCCAATGTATTTAGTAAAAACGCTACATCTGATTGTTGCTGCTGTGGATGTCTTAGTGAAGAAAGAACTACCTGCTGGGCGCATGATTGTTTGTTAGCTAAGGTACTTAATGTCTGCCCAGGACCAACTTCTAAAAGAATTCGCTTTGGCTGTTGCAGCAATTCGGCAATTCCCTCACTAAAGCGCACTGTTTGGCGTAAATGCTTTACCCAGTATTTCGGATCTGTTGCTTGTGCTGGGGTTATCCAAGTGCCGGGGGAGCAATGCGATTTTGTGAGGTCGGCTAAAAAAGGTGCGATCGCTAATCACCCATTACGTATGAGTTAAATATTTTATACAATATTACTAGT
>NZ_JBALCO010000205.1:0-3752 GCF_036919595.1 Nostoc sp.
GTATCCGCAAGCAACTGGAGTACTTCCCTACCTTGCGAGCGGCGATGGAGTATGTTCTGAGTTTAGTGTCCTAACCAACCTAGCGGTTGCTATAGCATCTTCTCAATACTATTGTAAGTCAATAATTTTTAGCTAATTGGCAATAAAAAGCTATGGAAAATACATTTATCGATAAAACCTTCCGTGACAGTGATGGCAAAATTGTTATAGCTCAGATGCCAAATCTACCTCTTATTGTTTGGATAGTAACCAGTATACTTGCTCTAATTTTTACGACTGGCAAAATTAATACAGTGTTAGATGTAGTAGCAAATGGCTCCTTGTTTACTTGGGCCTGGCTAGAATTATTTCAAGGTGTTAATTATTTTCGCAGAGCGTTAGGTCTATTGGTATTAATTGGTATTATTGCATCAAAAATTATTAGTTATAGCAAATTCAGTAATTAATCAAAATGACTCAAATGATAGTGTACCGTGATGGCGATTTTCTACAATCCGGCGAACGGTTTCCAAACCGAGTCCTGAACGATGCCCCATTGATTTAGTAGTGAAGAAAGGTTCAAAAATGCGGGTTTTAATTTCAGGTGGAATTCCACTACCAGAATCGATGATGTCACTATGGGCGAAGCGATCGCAATGGTGTGTTGTAATTTCCAGCAGTCCCTTACCATCCATTGCATCTATGGCTTTGTCAATTAAGTTCGTCCATACCTGATTCAATTTGCTGCCATAAGCAAGGATTTTAGGAAGATGTTGATCGTAATTACGTTGTACTTGGATGCCGCATTTGAGTTGATAAGCAAACAATCGCAATATATCTTCTAAACCTTAATGCACATTCACTTCTACGGGCTTCCCGCAGGGTAACCCAACATTAACAAGAAGTAAATGTTGGGTTTCACTGATGTACCCCTACGGGGATCTTGCTATAACCCAACCTATATTTATAGATTTTATTATAAGTAATCACCCGAACTTGATATAAGACAGATTTAACGAATTATCTTTTGATAGGTAGATAGTATGATCACAAAGGCGTTTAAGCAAAAGGGCTTCATGACTAATCATTAAAATCCTCACCTCAAGCTCCGATCTGGCATATTTTATAACATGAAGGCTAATCATGGCTCAATTTGAAAATTGATTTTTATAATTTTAAAACTTCAATTCCTTTTGAATGCTTTCGGCGTCATTATACAGAGTTCTTACTCTATAATCATTACTTGGACAGCTAATATCTGGATATTTTCGTCCTTGATAAATGACTTCAGTTAATGTCCCAAACGAAACAGATTTTGCACATGGCTCATATGGTAATTTGGATAGTGGTTTAGCTATTAACAGCTTTCCTATTAAATAAGCCGTTGCCAGGGGAAATAAAAGAAAATTAATGGGGCATCCCTTCCACTTTAAAGAAAGTCAAGTAAGTATGTATGCCAGCAATCTCCCTGGTAATAATTATGGGTCAATCCGGGAGCCACTGCCGACCATCGCGCACCAACAAATCATCTGCTGCCAATGGTCCCCATGAGCCTGTTGTGTAGTTGGGAAAGTTTTCAGGTGACGTGGTTGCCCAAGCCTCTAGAATGGGGCTGACAACGCTCCAGCCTAGTTCTACGTTGTCTGAGCGCTGAAACAGAGTCGCATCACCGATCATACAGTCGTAGAGCAAGGTTTCATAGCCGGTACTCGGAATCTTGCCAAAGTAGTCATCATAGCAAAAGTTCATTTCAACCGCATCCATCGTCATGGCCGGACCAGGCACTTTTGCGCCAAATTTGAAGTGAATTCCTTCTTTTGGTTGAATGCGGATGGTCAAGAAATTGGGCGTGAGGCGATCAATCGACGTTTGGCGAAACAATAGTGAGGGTACTTGCTTAAACTGAATTGCAATTTCTGTGACGCGTTGAGCCAGACGCTTGCCGGTTCGGAGATAAAACGGCACCCCTGCCCAACGCCAGTTGTCAATGTTCAACTTTAAGGCAGCATAAGTTTCAGTGGTAGAGTCGGACGCAACTCGTGGTTCTGAGCGATAAGCAGGCACTTGAGTATCCTTCACCGTTCCCGCACCATACTGTCCCCTTACGGTGTCAGTTTGGACAGCTTCAGCAGTGAGCGGAATGATGGACTTCAATAGTTTTGACTTTTCATCACGCACCTCATCAGCTGAAAACGAGATCGGCGGTTCCATCGCCGTCATTGCCAGCAGTTGAAAAAGATGGTTTTGCACCATATCCCGCAATGCCCCTGTGCCTTCATAGAAGTTGCCTCTGCCTTCGACTCCAACCGTTTCGGCCACGGTAATCTGTACGTGATCAATATGTTCACGATTCCAAATCGGTTCAAACAAGCCATTACCAAACCGAAACACCAGAATGTTTTGTACAGTCTCTTTTCCCAGGTAGTGATCAATGCGGTATATCTGTTTTTCCTCAAGGACAGCACCAATGGATTTATTGAGGGCACGAGCCGAGTCCAAGTCGTGCCCAAATGGTTTCTCGATGATGACTCGCCGCCATTGATTGTTGTCTTCACGCACCAATCCTGCCGCACCTAGCTGCGTAATGATGTCGCAAAAGAAGTTAGAGGCAGTTGCCAGGTAGAACAAATAGTTTCCCTGAGTGGCACAGTCTTGATCGACTTGAGTGAGTAAATCTTGCAACTGATGGTAAGTGTCAGCTTCTTGAAACTCACCAGCAAGATAGTACAGTCGTTGCTCAAGCGGTTGCCAGAGATGCTCCTCTACGGGAACCGTTGCAAACTCATGAATGTCTTGAGCGAGTTTGCTGCGAAAATCATCCTGGCTCATTGGAGTGTGTGCGACTCCAACGATAGCAAATTCTTGCCGCAGCAAATTGCTTTGTTTGAGGTTGTAGAGGGCGGGAAGCAGCAGACGCTTGGTTAAATCTCCCGCTGCTCCAAAAATAACGATCACACAAGGTTCTGCCGGACGGATTAAGGCTTCAACAGGAACCTGGGGCGTGGTAGCAGCCGTCATGATATAAATCTCCGTATGTTCTTCAAGATATCCACCAAACTATAGCGCATTGCAGACGGCTGTTTTTCCCCTTGGGAAAGGAGGAGATGAATAAGTTGCGTATGGTGGTAACGGAAAAGGTATTTTTATCCACACGCTTACAGAGGGGAATGGAACGTCAGCAACATCCACGTCCATTGGTGTTTCACCTTCTGGACAATCAATCTCAGTTTTTTTTCAACTCAGATACCAACTTTTCCAGAAAGCTTGTGGCTTTGAGGACGTGGCACTTTTAGTTTTGCACAAGCATCAACATCGAACCCAGGCATAGGCAAACAACCAACGACAAAATCAGCATTTCTCGTTTGGCTTAGTTTTCAAGACTCAAAGCGATCGCTAAATTTGTGTCAATAAGTATGGATTAATGCGACTAATTTACAGCTTATTGAAAATAAAATTCTCTTGTTGACATGATGCGTTTGCCCTATCTTTATATTGTCTCCTTTAGAGAACAAATCATACAATTGTCTTGCAACTACTGATCAGTTAACCTAATGGTAGTAGTTGTACCAAAAGAAATAGATTTGACGCAAATTTTCGCAATTTTAGACTAACAGAGTGATTGCTTCCTCTCTTTCCTATATTAGACCTCTTGCAGAATTATTTTTATGTTATAATAGGAGGCTTTGCTTCCATACTAATGAGGTGGAATAATTGAGAAACGTGATACTTGGGTGGTTTGGTAGGAGCTATTGCCAAAAAAAAAGAGTAAATTA
>NZ_JBALCO010000206.1:0-1621 GCF_036919595.1 Nostoc sp.
TTGATAGTGCCGTCTCTACTCCCACTAGCCAAGGTTCGACCATCGGGACTGAAGGCTACAGAATGAACCGAGTAAGAATGACCAGTGAGGGTTTGTAGTAGGTTTCCCCTCCTCACATCCCACAGTTTGATAGTCTTATCCCCACTGCCACTGGCTAAGGTTTGACCATCGGGACTAAAGGCGACAGAAAGAACTAGGCTATAATTACCAGAGAGGGTTTGCAGCAAGTTTCCCCTCTTCACATCCCAAAGTTTGATAGTGTTCTCATCACTCCCACTAGCCAACGTTTGTCCATCGGGACTGAAGGCTACAGAATAAACTGAGTAAGAATGACCACGGAGGGTTTGTAGTAGGTTTCCCCTCCTTACATCCCACAGTTTGATAGTGTCATCATCACTCCCACTAGCCAAGGTTTGTCCATCAGGACTGAAGGCTAGAGAACGAACCCAGCCAGAATGACCAGTGAGGGTTTGCAGTAGGTTTCCCCTCCTTACATCCCACAGTTTGATAGTGTTGTCACTACTGCCACTAGCCAAGGTTTGACCATCGGGACTGAAGGCTACAGAACGAATACAGTTAGAATGACCAGTGAGGGTTTGCAGTAGGTTTCCTATTACGTGATGATTAATGACTCGCGGTTGTGGTGTTGATTCCACAACAGCAGATGCTTTTGCTTTAACAATACCAGGAAAAATATCAACACCAAGTTTTGTAGAGCGATCGCACCAATAACACTTACCATAAGTTCGGCTGTAGTAGTGGCTGTCTACCTTTCCACAGATAGTTAACTCATTAACAGCAAGCCTGAGCGCCTTTACCCAATCCCCAGCAGGTGGGCGCAAGTTAGAATTTTTATAACCATCGTTAAAGCATCTGAGAAAACATCGCTGAACCTCTGGGTGAACAATCTCAAGAGGAATTATCCTTTCTACAGATTGAATCAAACTGTTTGGTGCATACAACCATAAACCCTGACGGATAAGTTCATTAATTTTTGGAGTTTCCCCCGTACCTGTCCACTTTCCCGCAAAAGGACTTTCACCACCAAACAACAACTGATAGATAATCACTGCTAACCGGAAGCGATCGTGTACTTCCGTTTGATCAATGCTATCAAAATCTTTGCCAATCAGTTCCGGTGGTGTAAAGCCATCTGAACCAACTGAACAACGATAAACCTTATTATTTTTCGGATTCCGAACCTGAAAAGAATCAGTATCAATAATCGAAGGTAAGGCGCGATCGTTTACAAGAATATTTTGCGGCTTGATGTCACCTAAAACATAGCCAGAAATGTGAATTGCTTCAATAATTGAGGCGATATTCAACGCTGTTGTGTGGAGAAAACGCCAATCAACGTCAAGTTTTAAATCCTTTCTTTTCTTAGGGTTGTATACATCAATAAGTTCTTTTCCCTCCTTAATTTCCGGCATCAAAAAGCCCACACAATCACCCTGAGCATCTTTCAGTACCGACTTAGGCCAAGCAAAAGAAATATGATTCAGGTGAGAGTTTGGCTCTTTAGGTGTAACCGTTCAGGGGGTGCGCCTGCGGCGCACCAGCCAACAATAAGCGTTGTAGCTATTTGACTATAAGGAGTGCTAGCACACAGATGCTCACG